>NZ_CP118735.1:828230-1566460 GCF_032595075.1 Streptococcus sp. 29887
AGGTTTTTTTGATCTAATCGGTTGACATTTTTTGACTACAAGTGTAAACTATAATTGTAAATCGATTACAAATGTAGACAGAAATAGGAGTTATCTTATGAACCATTCAAAAGAAAATAAGCAGGAACACCAACATATGATGCATTCTGAGGAAGTTGGTCAGACCAGCCATCATTCTCATCAGCAGGAGCATCCTCATGAAGAGGGGGTTCACGCCAATCATCATTCTGACCATCACGTCCATCACGACCATCATCATGTAGGGAGCTCTGACGTCAGTCATCATTCTCATCATACTCATGATGCTCATCAGCATCACCAAGGGCATGACCATGACATGATGGAGCATGGTGGGCACATGATGCACATGGGGGATATGAATACAAAGCTCAAGGTGGCAGTGGCAGTCATGATTCCCCTACTGGCCATTTCTCCAATTGCAGGTTTCACTCTCTTACGTTTTCCGGGTGTTGAACTTGTCCAGCTGATACTAGGTTCTATTATCTTCTTCTACTCAGGTACGCCTTTCTTTAACGGAGCGAGAGGGGAATTACGAGCTAAAAAACCTGCAATGATGACCTTGATTTCCATGGGGATTATTGTTTCCTATCTTTACTCAGTTTATGCAACAATTTTAGCGCTATTGGGACAAGAAAGCATGAACTTTTGGTTTGAGTTGTCTACGCTGATTGTCATTATGCTGATTGGGCACATTATTGAAATGAAGGCGGTTATGGGAGCAGGGGATGCCCTGAAAGACTTGGCCTCTCTCATTCCGAAAAAAGCCCATCTCAAGGATGGGACAGATGTTGCTGTAGAGGACTTACAGATTGGGGATTTCCTCCTAGTCAAGGAAAATGAAAAAATTCCGGCTGACGGTAAGATTTTGAGTGTTGCTCATATTGATGAATCCATGATTACTGGGGAATCTCGAGCTGTCAAAAAAGAGGCGGGGGATAGGGTATTCGGTGGTTCGCTCAATCAAAACATGCCCTTTGAAATGGAAGTGACCAGTCTTGGTAAGGACAGCTTTTTGGCGCAGGTGACCGAAATGGTCCGTCAAGCGCAAAACCAGAAATCCAAGCTTGAAAATATGGCTGACCGCGTAGCCTCTTGGCTCTTCTATGCAGCTTTAATTGTGGGGATTTTGGCCTTTATTTATTGGACCATGACGGCTAATCTTGCCTTTGCCTTGATGATGGCAGTTTCTGTTTTTGTCATTGCCTGTCCGCATGCCCTTGGTCTAGCCATTCCCCTTGTTGTGGCGCGATTGACCACGATTTCTTCAAAAAATGGTCTTTTGGTTCAGAACCGAACAGCTCTTGAACAGGTTAACCAGATTCGGTTTGCCTTGATGGATAAGACCGGAACCTTGACCGACGGAAAATTTCAAGTTCGCCACAGTCAAGATTTGGTTGAGGGAGCGGATGCGCTGGCCAAAATGGCAGCATTAGAAGTTCTTTCAACCCACCCAATTGCCCTTTCGATTGTGGAGGCGGCAGGTCCACTTTTCTATCAAGCAGAACGGGTTGAGAATATCCCTGGTAGTGGGATTCGAGGCGTCTTGGATGGAAGGATTTATGAAATTATGTCCTACAGAGGTCTGCAGGAAATAGGTTTGTCAGTGGATCAGGACGTGATTGCTCCCTATCTTGATTTGGGTCTAACCTTGAGTTTTTTGGTGACTGATCATGTGGTCTTGGGATTTGTAGCCTTGGGCGACCAGATAAAAGAAGATGCTAAAGATTTTGTAGCAGGCTTGAAAGCGCAGGGTATTAGTCCTGTGATGTTAACGGGAGACAATCCAGCTACCGCACAAAAAGTAGCCATTCAGTTGGGCATAGAGGATTACCGAGCTGAACTTAAACCAGAGGATAAGGCAAAACTGGTCAAGGACTATCAGGCGCGTGGGGCAGTTCTTTTCATCGGCGATGGGGTCAATGATTCGCCTGCTCTAGCGACGGCAGATTTAGGCTTTGCCATTGGCGCAGGAACTTCTGTTGCCATCCACTCTGCAGACGTGGTCTTGGTTCAATCCAATCCATCAGCAGTCTTGGATATGTTGAGCATTGCCAAGACAACCATCCGCAAAATGAGGCAAAATCTCTGGTTTGGGGCAGGATACAACATCATTGCCATTCCTTTAGCTGCTGGAATCCTTTATCCAAGCATGGGCATTATGGTGGATCCTTTATTGGCGGCCGTGCTCATGAGTCTATCGACGGTTATTGTCGCTATCAATGCTATGGGTTTACGTTACGGTAAACCGTAGAAATTTTGACAGATAATATATATAAGTAAAACACCGGTCTATGTCGGTGTTTTATGATGTAGGAGATAGGGGTGCTGTTTTCAAGTAAGAACTGCGAGAAATCTACTGCGATAATTAGTAGGATATTTGACTATAATCTGGTATAATGGGAAAAAACATCGTGAGAGTGTAGTATGAAAAAATTGTGGAAAATTATTTATAGTCGGGTTTTTATAGTTCTTGCCCTTTTATTATTGACAGTCTTTGCGATAGTTTGGGTGGTTGGCTCACTAGCAGTCTATGTCCCAGCTATCTTGACGGCATTACAAGTTTTTTCTATTATTGTAGCCATTTCCATCATCAATCGCCCAATGAACGCCAGTTTCAAGTTGACCTGGATTGTTTTTGTCATCGGATTTCCTGTTTTTGGAGCCCTCTTTTACTATATTCTCCAATCTAACATTGAAACCCGTCGCTACCGTAAAACGTTTCAACATCAGGCAAATTTATTGGGACAGTATGGAAAGACTTCTGATAAGGTTATGAATGGCTTGGCTAAAGAAGACAGAGAGCAGCTGAAACTGGCCCACTACATGAGCGAGTATGTTGGTTATCCACTTCATACCAATACAGATGCGGTTTATTTTTCGTCAGGCGAGGCCAAGTTTGAAGCTCTTCTTGAGGAGTTGAAAAAAGCAGAGCAGTATATCTTTATGGAGTACTTCATTGTTGATGAAGGTTTTATGTGGGAGTCTATCTTGGACATTCTCAAGGAAAAGGCGGCTCAAGGTGTAGAAGTCCGATTTATGTATGACGGAATGAATTCGCTCAGCAATCTCCCCTATTTTTACTATAAAAAATTGAGGAGTTTTGGCATACAGACCAGGGTTTTTTCTCAGATTATTCCCGCCCTTTCTACCGTTCAGAACAACCGTGACCACCGTAAAATTGCGGTCATTGATGGCAAGGTGGCATTTACAGGCGGTGTCAATATTGCAGATGAATACATTAACAAGATAGAACGTTTTGGTCGCTGGAAAGATGCAGCCATCATGGTCAAGGGCGAGGCGGTATCCAACTTTACCCTTATGTTCTTGCAGATGTGGAACCACAATGAGAAAAAGCCAACGGATGATTTGAAATACTTGAAAGCGGCGCGTGAGGCGGAAGTGGAAGAAGTGACTGGTCAAGGCTATTTTCTGGCCTACGGTGAAAATCCCTTCGATAATGACGAAGTTGCCAAGCGTGTTTATTTGGATATGATCCAATCCGCAACAGATTATATCTACATCATGACTCCATATCTGGTCTTGGATGATGAGATGATAGACAACCTGACTTATGCTGCTAAACGTGGTGTACGGGTTAGGTTACTATTGCCGCATATCTATGACAAGCAATCGGCTTATCTGGCCGCTCGGATGGATTTTAGAACTTATTTAGAAGCTGGTATTGAGATTTATGAATACACACCGGGCTTTGTCCATTCAAAAGTCGTTTTGGTAGATGATAAGAAGGCTACTGTTGGAACGGTCAATATGGATTTCCGTTCTTTCTATCTCAACTTTGAGTGTGGCTTGTATGTTTACAACCACAAGCAAGTTTTGGCAGATATTTTACAGGATTTCGAAGACTCCTTTGCCCAGTCCGAACGGATTACCCTAGTCGGTTTTGAAAATACCTATCCTTGGTATAAGCGTCTAGCTGGTGCCTTGATGAATATTATTTCACCATTATTATAAATACAATTTAGACAGGTAGAAAATCTAGATTAGGTTGACTTTCTACCAGTCTATTTTTTATTTTAAATGGTATAATAGTAGGACAGTTTAAAGGAGTAAAAAACGTGATAAAACCCAACTATGACTGGAAATTATTGACCGGTTTTTCTGATGAACAATTTATTAAAGTCGCTAAAAAAGAAGGATTGGACCCTATAGCTGCAAAGTTACTCTATGAACGTGGTATTCAGTCGGCGGAAGCTTTGCAAGCTTTTTTACAACCAAGCCTAGAAGATCTCCACGACCCTTACCTACTTCACGATATGGACAAGGCGGTAGAGCGGATCCGTCGGGCCATTGAAGATTATGAACAAATCTTGATCTATGGGGATTATGATGCGGACGGGATGACATCGGCATCAATCCTCAAGGAAACCTTGGAAGAAATGGGGGCAGAAGTCCAGGTCTATCTTCCAAACCGCTTTACAGATGGCTATGGTCCCAATCAGTCGGTTTACAAGTATTTTATCGAGCAACAGGGCATTTCTCTGATTGTGACGGTGGACAATGGCGTAGCGGGTCATGAAGCCATTGCCTATGCTCAGGAAATGGGTGTCGATGTTGTTGTGACGGACCACCACTCCATGCAGGAAACTCTTCCTAATGCCTATGCCATTGTCCACCCAGAACACCCAGAGGGAAACTATCCCTTCAAACACTTAGCTGGTTGTGGTGTGGCCTTTAAATTGGCCTGTGCTCTTCTTGAAACGGTTCATGCAGATTTGCTAGACTTAGTTGCCATTGGCACTATCGCTGATATGGTAAGCCTAACAGACGAAAATCGTGTCCTGGTCAAGTATGGTCTGTCACTTCTCAAACAGACTGAGCGAGCTGGTTTGCAAGAGTTGATGAAAATAGCTGGCATTGATATGGATAGCCTTGACGAAGAAACTGTTGGTTTCCAACTCGCTCCGAGATTGAACGCTCTGGGACGTCTGGATGATCCAAATCCAGCCATCGAACTTCTGACTGGTTTTGATGATGAAGAAGCCCATGAGATTGCTCTGATGATTGACAGTAAGAATGTCGAGCGTAAGGATGTCGTTCAAGCCATCTATGATGAGGCTAAGTCCATGCTTCGTTCTGATAGACCCGTTCAAGTTCTGGCCAAAGAGGGCTGGAACCCAGGTGTTCTAGGAATTGTGGCGGGGCGTTTGCTTGAAGAATTGCACCAGCCTGTCATAGTTTTGTCCATTGAAGATGGAAAAGCCAAGGGCTCAGCTCGCTCGGTTGAGGCTGTGGACATTTTCCAGGCCCTCAAAGACTACCAAGACCTCTTTATTGCCTTTGGTGGCCATGCTGGTGCCGCTGGTATGACCCTGGAAGTGGAAAAATTGGACCAGCTGGCCGATACACTGACAGCCTACATCATTGAGAACAAGCTGGACTTGTCTAGCAAATCTTCCCTTGTCTTAGACGAAGAATTGGACTTAGAAGAACTAACTCTTGATACGCTAAAATCCTTTGAAAAATTAGCGCCCTACGGGATGGATAATAAAAAGCCGATTTTCTATATCAAGGATTTCCAAGTGGAATCTGCACGGACCATGGGGCAGAATAATGCCCACCTCAAACTTCGTATTACTAAAGGGGCAGCTGGATTTGATGTGGTGGCCTTTGGCAAGGGCAATCTAGCCCTAGAATTTTCACAGGCTAAAGACCTAGAATTAGCCGTTACTCTTTCTGTTAACAAGTGGAATGGCAATACAAGTCTCCAGCTTATGCTGGTAGATGCTAGGGTCAATGGTGTCCAACTCTATAATATTCGCGGTAAACAACACCAGTTGCCAGTCGGTATTCCTGTTTTGGATTTAGCCAATTCCAAGACGGATGAAAAAGCCATTGTTCTAGCAAGTTTGCCTGAAGACATCAGCAGTCTGCGCAGCTATTTCCAAGAAAATGAATTTGAGGCTATTTACTTTAAAAACGAAATTGCCAAGCCTTACTATCTGGATGGCTACGGCAGTCGGGACCAATTTGCCAAATTGTATAAGACTATTTATCAGTTTGATGAGTTTGATGTGCGCTATAAATTGAAAGATTTGGCTGCTTACTTGAAAATCAAGGACACCCTGTTAGTGAAAATGATTCAAATTTTCCAAGAATTGGAATTTGTTACTATCACGGATGGAGTCATGCGGGTCAACAAGGAGGCACAGAAACGGGAAATCTCAGAAAGTCAGATTTACCAAGACTTGAAAGAAACGGTTATCCAGCAAGAATTGATGGCACTGGGCACAGTTCAGGAAATCTATGATTGGCTGTGTGGTCAAGCTTGATGATGCCTGTAATTCTCGTTCTTCTGATTTTATTTGGTATCTTTATGTTAATTAAATACATCAATCGCCGGAAAAAAGCCTTGGAAGCCTTGGAAGAAGTTGAACCAGTCCGGCAAGCCTTGACAGTATTGAGGAGCAGAGGGTGGTCCGAGAAGGCGATTTACAAGGCATTTCTTAAAGATTTACTGGAAATGCCAAAAGTAGAAATTCCAGTATCTGTCGAAAACTTCATGGATGAGCTTTCGGTTTTTGCCTCGACCAGTTTTTACAAGTTGTTAAAGGCTGAAAGTTGGTCTATGACCAAAGAAAAAGCACTGAGTTTGCTAGAGCAGATGATGGAGATCTTGGAAGTTCCAGAAGAACTACACCATAGCCACCTGCCTGACTTGCTAGAGAAAATGGACGGTAACTGCCCTCCCCACCATTTTTTCTGGCACTTGTTTGCTGACTTAATTGACAAAGCCTTTCCTGGTCAGGATCTGGCGGAGAATAGTGAACTTGGCAAACAAGTCCATCAATTGCGCTATCTGATTTCCTACCAGCAGGCGACTTGGGTGCGTCAGCACTATGGACAAGGAAAATCAGATTGGCAGGCCTTGGTAGCCTACCTAGCTAGCCTGCCTGGTTGGTCCTATCGTTTGAGGGAATCTGCCCGCCTGCATAATAAGCAATTATTTTCTAGGGATGAGAAGCAAATCCTACCTATCAATCTTAAGGTCTTGATTGGATTTCATAGCGAATTCATCCTGGCACAAGATGGACAATTTACCTTGATACTGGATGTAAAACCATCCACAAACGGCGTGGTCAACGGCGCCTCCTTTAACTATGCCAGAGCCAATAATCGGCGCCATTACCAGTTAGACATGGCTCCGGTTGGTCCGCATGACCCTTCTTTTCGTAAGAAAATGATCAGGTCTAAAGCTGGGACCTACCTATCACCTACTCGTATTTCTAAGCATGAAAGCAAGCTTAATCAGACAGCTTGGGAACAATCCTATTTCAATTCTCAAGGCTATTTTTCCCATAAGGGACATAGCAGAGCTGTACTTGTAGCTAGCTTGGGTAGGCGTTTTGCCAAAGATATAAGATTTGAAATGTACCAAAAACTAATTTCATGGTATAATAAAGAGTAAAACTAAAAATTTAAAGAGAGATGAAAATGAACTTAAAAGATTACATCGCAACCATTCCTGATTATCCAAAAGAAGGTATCGAATTCCGTGACATCAGTCCTTTGATGGCTGATGGCAACGCTTATAGCTATGCCGTACGTGAAATTGTTCAGTACGCGACTGACAAGCAAATCGATATGATTGTTGGTCCAGAGGCGCGTGGTTTCATCGTGGGATGTCCAGTTGCTTTTGAATTGGGTATTGGTTTTGCTCCAGTTCGTAAGCCAGGAAAATTACCACGCGAAGTTATCTCAGCTGACTATGAAAAAGAGTATGGTGTGGATACCTTGACCATGCATGCGGATGCGATTAAGCCAGGTCAACGTGTTCTTATCGTTGACGACTTGTTGGCAACTGGTGGAACTGTCAAAGCGACCATCGAAATGATTGAAAAACTTGGTGGTGTTGTAGCAGGCTGTGCCTTCTTAATCGAGTTGGATGATCTCAAGGGTCGCGAAGCAATCGGTGATTACGACTATAAAGTCTTGATGCATTATTAAGATTGTTATAGCCAAAACTTATAACTGGTACTTATTTTATTCTAATTGAATTGCATAACAACCTGTCTTATAATAAATATAAGAAACTCAGGAGGTTGCTTATGCCGATTAAAATTGAAAAATCATTACCAGCAGTAGATATTTTGAGAGAAGAGAATATTTTTGTCATGGACAGCGTCCGTGCCAGTCACCAGGACATTCGTCCTATCAAGATTTTAATTCTCAATCTCATGCCACAGAAAATTGTGACGGAGACTCAGCTGCTCCGTCTTTTAGCAAATACTCCCTTGCAATTAGAAGTTGAATTTCTATACATGGCAAGTCATGAGTCAAAAAATACTCATTCGGATCACTTGGAGCAATTTTATAAGACATTTGAACAGGTCAAGGATGAGTTTTTTGATGGTTTGATTGTCACAGGGGCACCAGTGGAGAATTTAGCATTTGAAGAAGTAGATTATTGGCAGGAGCTAGTTCAAGTCTTCGAATGGTCTAAGGCCCATGTTTATTCAACCCTACATATTTGTTGGGGGGCGCAGGCTGGTTTATATGCTCGCTATGGCGTGCCAAAACACTCCATGGCAAGAAAATTATCAGGTGTTTATTGTCAAGAGGTAACCTATCCCACTTGTTCTCTGATGCGTGGATTTGATGACGAATTTCGGTCGCCACACTCACGCTACACGGAGGTCAAGGAAGAGGATATTGCCCATCTAGATGACTTGTTGATTTTGTCACAGGGCAAGGATGTGGGATTGTCAATTTTAGCTAGCAAGGACTTGAGAGAAGTCTATAGTTTTGGGCATCTGGAATATGACAGAGATACATTAGCCAAAGAATACCAGCGGGATTGCTTGGCAGGCAAAAATCCCCATGTCCCAGAAAATTACTTCAAGGAAGATGATCCTACAAGTAGACCATCCTTGTCCTGGAACCTGCCAGCAGCCCAATTCTTTACTAACTGGGTCAACTATGCTGTCTATCAGGAAACACCTTATGATTGGAAAACCTTTGAGCAATCAGCCCTTTCAGCAAGTCTTTAGTCTATAAAGAGGAAATATGAACTATTCACAGCAATTTCGGCAGGGACAACTGGTCCTTCCTGCAGCGATTTTATTTCATTATCAGGAGCTTTTTCCATCAGCAGATGATTTTTTGGTCTGGCAATTTTTCTTTTATCAAAATACATCGCCGCTAGAAGCCTTGGCTCCTAGTGAGATTGCTCAGGCAATCGGCAGGACTGTTGCCCAGGTCAACCAGTCTATTGAAAATTTGCAAGAAGCTGGCCTATTGGACTTTAAGACCATCAGCATTGCTGGTGAAATTGAAATGATTTTCGATGCCTTTCCAGCCTTAGAAAAGTTAGATGAATTACTAGCTCCTAAAGAAGTAGTCCAATTCCTTCCAGCTGAAAATGACTTGAAAACTATGGTCGGTGAATTTGAACGGGAGTTGGGGCGCCTCTTGTCGCCTTATGAAATTGAGGACTTGCAGAAGACAATCGAAGACGATAAGACTTCTGTTGACTTGGTTCGGGCCGCCTTAAAAGAAGCTGTTTTTAACAATAAAACCAATTGGAAATACATCCAGGCTATTTTACGCAACTGGCGTCGGGAAGGCATCACAAGTGTCGCTCAGGTAGAAGCTAAAAATGCAGAAAGAGAAGGTCAACAAGCTAAAAATGTGACAGTTTCAAGTGACTTTTTGGATGCCATGTGGATGTGGAAAGATTAAAATGGAAACAAGATTATCAAAAAGACTGGCAACAGTCGCAGACTATGTGCCCCAAGGGGCTAGACTAGCAGATGTAGGGAGTGACCATGCTTATCTCCCTCTTTTTTTGGTGGAACAGGGCAGAATTGAATTTGCGGTCGCTGGTGAGGTGGTTCAAGGCCCCTATCAGTCAGCTCTTCAAAATGTGGAGCAGGCTGGGCAGTCTGACAAAATTTCAGTTCGCTTGGCAAATGGTCTGGCAGCAGTGGAGCTGGCTGACCAAGTAAGCACCGTAACTATTGCAGGAATGGGTGGTCGCTTAATTGCAGAAATCTTGGAAGCTGGAAAAGACAAGCTTGCTTCGGTTGAGCGATTGGTCTTACAGCCCAACAACCGTGAAGATGATGTCCGTCGTTGGCTGGTCGCCCATGATTTTCAGATTATTGCAGAGGAAATCTTGGAAGAGAATGACAAGATTTATGAAATCTTGGTGGCGGAGAAAGGCAAGTCAGATTTAACTACTGACCAGTTGCGGTTTGGCCCTTATTTGCTGGAAGACCAGTCTACAACTTTCCAGAAGAAGTGGCTCAAGGAACTGGACAAGCTGACCTACGCTTTGGAGCAAGTGCCTCTTGAACGCCAAGCTGACCGCTCTGCTATTTCCCAAAAAATCCAACAAATTCAGGAGGTGCTTCATGTTAGCTAGTAAAGTGATCGAGCGTTATCAGGCTTTTTGTCCGCCATCTCTGGCTATGGAGGGTGATGTCAAGGGCTTGCAAATCGGCACGCTCAAGAAGGATATCCGTCGAGTAATGGTGGCTTTGGACATTCGTGAAACGACGGTGGCAGAGGCCATTGACAAGCAGGTGGATTTGATTATCGTCAAGCACGCTCCGATTTTCCGTCCAATCAAGGATTTGGTGGCAGACAATCCACAAACTAAAATGTATCTGGATCTGGTTAAGCACGATATTGCAGTCTATGTCAGTCATACAGATATTGATGTGGTTGAGGGTGGTCTCAACGACTGGTTCTGTGAGCTTCTGGACATTCAGGATACTAGCTATCTGATTGAAACTGCTGAGGGGCAGGGGCTCGGTCGTGTGGGGACAATAGCAGAGCAGACCTTGGAGGAATTGGCTTTGAAAGTTAAGGATGTCTTTGGTCTAGATGCTGTCCGTCTGGTGACTTATGGTCATCAAGCTCAGCAGTATGTCAGCCGTGTGGCTATCTGTGGAGGTAGTGGGGGTTCTTATTATCATGAGGCCCTTGCTAAGGGGGCAGATGTTTACATCACAGGCGATATTTACTACCACACGGGGCAGGATATGTTGACACAAGGTTTGCTAGCCATTGACCCTGGACACCATATCGAAGCCTTGTTTATCAAGAAAATTGCAGATTTACTGGAAACGTGGAAGGCAGAAGAAGGTTGGGACGTGGAAATCCTTCCATCGACCGTATCAACCAACCCATTCAGACACCTATAAAAGTCACGGAAGCGTGGCTTTTTTATTCGTTTCTTGATTTTATAGACCAGTTAAGGTATCCTAATACATATAATATGCATGAGTAAAGAGAAGGAGTTTTGAAATGGCTTGGTTTACAGAACAGTCTGTGGTGTTACAGGCTTTGCTTGGTGGTTTATTTACATGGTTTTGTACCATTCTTGGTTCAGCCATAGTATTTTTCTTTAAGACGGTTAGTCGGCGCTTGCTGGATACCATGCTTGGTTTTGCAGCAGGTGTTATGATCGCGGCTTCTTTCTGGTCCTTGCTGGCTCCGTCTATTGAATATGCAGAGGCCTCCTATGGCAGTCTAGCCTGGATTCCTGCGGCAGTTGGCTTTGCTGTTGGCGGTATTTTCTTGCGCTTGGTCGATGCTTGGGTTCCTCATTTGCACTTGGGGCGTGACAAAGAGCAGGCAGAAGGTGGAGATGAGAAGAACAGAAAAAATCTGTCTAAGACAGCTTTGCTATTTTTAGCCATCACCATCCACAATATTCCAGAAGGTTTAGCAGTCGGTGTGACCTTTGGTGCCTTGGCTTCTAATTACAGCCCGGCAGCGTTTGTGGGAGCACTGGGACTTGCTATCGGTATTGGTTTGCAAAACATTCCAGAGGGAGCGGCCTTGGCTATTCCCATTCGGACGGATGGCGCTTCACGCTGGAAAGCCTTTTATTGGGGCTCCATGTCAGCCATTGTAGAACCGATTGCAGCTCTGCTTGGTGCGGAGGCGGTGACTTATATGACACCAATTTTGCCCTATGCATTATCATTTGCTGCGGGGGCTATGGTTTTCGTTGTGGTAGAAGAGTTGATACCTGAATCTCAAACAAACGGCAATACAGATATTGCAACACTTGGCCTCATGGCAGGTTTTATCATTATGATGGTCTTGGATGTAGCCCTAGGTTGATGAATAGGTAAAGGAAGTCTGATGTTCAGGCTTTTTTCTCATGCAAATATCTTTGAAAATATGGTATAATGAACTGATTATTAAAATGTGGGAAGGTACTCGTATATGAAAGGTATTATTCTGGCAGGTGGGTCTGGTACTCGCCTTTATCCACTAACTCGTGCAGCTTCCAAGCAGTTGATGCCAATTTATGACAAACCAATGATTTACTATCCCTTGTCAACACTTATGCTGGCAGGTATCAAGGATATTTTGATTATCTCAACACCTCAAGATTTGCCTCGTTTTAAAGATATGTTGGGCGATGGTTCGGAATTGGGGATCTCTCTGTCTTACGCTGAACAACCAAGTCCAGACGGTTTGGCACAAGCCTTCATCATCGGTGAAGAATTTATAGGTGATGACAATGTAGCCTTGATTTTGGGCGACAACATCTACCACGGAAATGGTTTGACCAAGATGTTGCAACGTGCAGCCAGCAAAGAAAAAGGTGCGACAGTATTTGGTTATCAAGTTAAAGACCCAGAACGTTTTGGTGTTGTGGAGTTTGACGCAGACATGAATGCGATCTCTATCGAAGAAAAACCAGAGGTGCCAAAATCAAACTTTGCAGTTACTGGTCTTTATTTCTATGACAATGATGTTGTCGAAATTGCTAAAAATATCAAACCTTCTCCACGCGGTGAGTTGGAAATCACAGATGTCAACAAGGCCTACCTAGATCGTGGTGACTTGTCTGTTGAGCTTATGGGGCGTGGTTTTGCCTGGTTGGATACAGGTACGCATGAAAGCCTACTAGAAGCGGCCCAGTACATCGAAACCGTTCAGCGCTTGCAGAATGTTCAAGTGGCTAACTTGGAAGAAATTGCCTATCGCATGGGCTACATTACAAAAGAACAAGTGCATGAATTGGCACAGCCACTTAAGAAAAATGAATACGGACAATATTTGCTCCGTTTGATTGGAGAAGCTTAATGACAGAAAACTTTTTCGGTAAAACACTAGCCGCTCGCCCAGTCGAGGCCATTCCAGGAATGCTGGAGTTTGACATTCCAGTACATGGTGACAACCGTGGCTGGTTTAAGGAGAACTTCCAAAAGGAAAAAATGTTGCCTCTCGGCTTCCCTGAAAGCTTCTTCGCAGAAGGAAAATTGCAAAATAATGTTTCCTTCTCCCGCAAAAATGTTCTCCGTGGTCTTCACGCAGAGCCTTGGGATAAATACATTTCAGTAGCAGACGGCGGTAAGGTTTTGGGAACTTGGGTCGATCTTCGTGAAGGAGAGACCTTCGGTAATACCTACCAAACTGTTATCGATGCCTCAAAAGGTATCTTCGTTCCTCGTGGCGTAGCCAATGGTTTTCAAGTTTTGTCAGACTTCGTGGCTTACAGTTACTTGGTCAACGACTACTGGGCTTTGGAACTCAAGCCTAAGTATGCTTTCGTCAACTACGCTGACCCTAGCCTCGATATCCAGTGGGAAAATCTAGAAGAAGCAGAAGTTTCAGAAGCAGATAAAAATCACCCACTCCTCAAAGACGTCAAGCCTTTGAGAAAAGAGGACCTCTAATGTTTCAAGCCTTTTTGGAAATAGCAGAGCAGTTAAACAAGTTAGGGATTACTCCCTTGTTAATGGGCTCAGTTGGCTTGGAAAGGCGAACAGGTAGGGACTGGCAGGCAGGAGATTTAGATATTCATGTTCCTAGTGATCCACGTGGCTGGGAAGCTCCAGACGACGAACGGATTTATCAGGCGGATGCCTTGATTTCTATGATGAACCAACTAGGCTATGTCCTGGTTGACCGTCATGAACATGAATTTCATAAAGACGGCTTATCTGTTGAATTTGGAGGCCTACATTCACTGCCTGAATTTGCTGGTGTAGAGCTAGAAGATTTGGAAGAACTAGAAACAGCAGGTGTTCGCTATTACCTACCGACACTTGAACAATACCTGAAAATCTACCAAGCCTCTTCAAAAGATTCCTACCGTGCAGAAAATAACAATCAAAAAGACTTTACCAAGATTGCTTACTTGAAAGAAATCTTGAAGTAAAGAAAGCGAGCATAGCGAGCTGCTCCGTGTGTCATCGCCGTAGTGATAAGCTCCTTTGCTTTGCTAAGGAGCGGAGGAACCCATGAGACCGTTGGCTCATGGGTTAGTAATGAAACGCTTTGGTGGTTGCTTACGCCCCCACTACTTAAGATGACACACAAAAAAGAAAAAACTTTTCGGAGAAAAAAATGTCTCAATTTAAAAATATTATCGTAACTGGTGGCGCTGGTTTCATCGGTTCAAACTTTGTACACTATGTATATAACAATCATCCAGACGTTCACGTAACTGTTTTGGATAAACTTACTTATGCAGGAAACAAGGCGAATTTGGAAGCTATTCTTGGTGATCGTGTTGAGCTTGTTGTTGGCGACATTGCAGATGCTGAATTGGTTGACAAATTAGCAGCTAAGGCAGACGCCATCGTTCACTATGCGGCAGAAAGCCACAACGACAACTCTCTCAACGATCCAAGCCCATTTATTCATACCAACTTTATCGGTACCTATACTCTTCTTGAAGCGGCTCGTAAATACGACATCCGTTTCCACCATGTATCAACAGATGAAGTGTACGGTGACCTTCCTTTGCGTGAAGATTTGCCAGGTCATGGCGAAGGTCCAGGGGAGAAATTTACTGCGGAAACCAACTACAACCCTTCATCACCTTACTCATCAACCAAGGCTGCATCCGACTTGATTGTCAAAGCATGGGTACGTTCATTTGGTGTCAAAGCAACGATTTCAAACTGTTCAAACAACTACGGTCCTTACCAACACATCGAGAAATTTATCCCACGCCAAATCACCAATATCTTGGCAGGTATTAAGCCAAAACTTTACGGTGAAGGCAAGAATGTTCGTGACTGGATCCATACCAACGACCACTCAACTGGTGTTTGGGCAATCTTGACAAAAGGCCGTATGGGTGAAACTTACCTGATCGGTGCTGACGGTGAGAAGAACAATAAGGAAGTTCTTGAATTGATTCTTGAAAAAATGGGTCAACCAAAAGATGCTTACGACCACGTGACTGACCGTGCAGGACACGATTTGCGCTATGCTATTGACGCAAGCAAACTTCGTGATGAACTTGGCTGGACACCACAATTTACAGATTTCTCTCAAGGTTTGGAAGAAACTATCCAGTGGTATACAGATAACCAAGACTGGTGGAAGGCTGAAAAAGAAGCTGTTGAAGCTAATTACGCGAAAACGCAAGAAGTTATTAAATAAGACAATTGAAGGCTGGGGCTTTGGTCCAAGCCTTTCTTGAAATAAGGAGCAAATATGATTTTAATTACAGGTGCAAATGGTCAGTTGGGAACTGAGTTACGTTACCTCTTGGATGAGCGTGGTGTCGAGTATGTTGCTGCTGACGTAGCAGAAATGGACATCACAGATGCAGAAAAGGTAGATGCCTTCTTTGCAGAGGTCAAGCCAAGCGTTGTTTACCACTGTGCAGCCTACACAGCGGTTGATATGGCGGAAGATGAAGGCAAAGAACTCAACTACAAAATTAACGTAACAGGCTCTGAGAATGTTGCCAAGGCTGCAGCCAAATACGGTGCGACCCTTGTCTATATCTCAACTGACTATGTATTCAACGGTGAGTTGCCAGTCGGTCAAGAGTGGCAAGTAGATGACCAACCAGATCCTCAATCTGAATACGGTCGTACCAAGCGTTTGGGTGAGGAAGCAGTTGAGAAATTTGCTGACAAATTCTACACTGTTCGTACAGCCTGGGTCTTTGGTAATTATGGCAAAAACTTTGTCTTTACTATGCAAAACCTTGCGGAAACTCGGGATACCTTGACAGTTGTCAACGACCAACATGGTCGCCCAACTTGGACCCGTACCCTTGCGGAATTTATGGTACACTTGGTTGAAACTAGTCAAGAATTTGGCTATTATCATTTGTCAAACGATGCGGCAGAAGATACAACCTGGTTTGACTTTGCGACGGAAATCCTCAAGGATACCAACACCAAAGTATTGCCAGTGGATTCTAGCCAATTCCCAGCCAAGGCTAAGCGTCCATTCAACTCAACTATGAATTTGGATAAGGCAAAGGCGACAGGTTTTGATATCCCAACTTGGCAAGAAGCCTTGGAAGCATTTTATAAGCAGGGGAAATGCTAATTTTTCTTCATTCTACTGGTCAAAATTTTGTATAATAACTTTTCATCAAAAAAGAAATATGCTATAATTAAAATTGTATAATTATAGAAGGTGGGTGGTAGTTTTCTATACCAATATTGAACAGTATGCTTTGCAAATGTATTTGCGAGCATACTAGAATACTCAAGAAACTTTTCGAGGTGAGAAGTTTCTTAGAAAAGGAGGAATTAGTGAAAAAGATAATTGTATTCCTTTCACTTTGCACATTGGTCTTAAGTAGTCAAGTTGTTCATGCTGATGCTGAAAATGTAACGCCTCAGAATGCTATTGCGGAAGTTGTAGCCAATTCTAGCGGACAGCCATCAGTCGAGCAAGAAAATAGTTACTCGACTACTTTGGAGAATGTAACAGAGGAAAACGAATCAGGTTCAGCACAGCTTAACTCGACTAGCTCTACAGTTGCAAGTTCATCATCTTCCATTGATTTACAAGTGGAGGAAGAGGTAAGGAGTATTTCAGAGGAAGCTGATAGTTCTAATAATGCTAGCACATCCAATCTTTCGGACCTATCCGCTGGCACTAGTACATCCAGTGTTTCTGATCAATCCACTGACACTAGCACGTCCAGTGTTTCTGATCAATCCACTGATATTAGCACGTCCAATCTTTCGGAAAGCTCTACTGATGAAATCAGTACGTCCAGTTTTACGGCGTCTTCTACTGAAGCTAGTATTCCAAATCCGTCCACTAGAGCAAGTACTAAATCTGTAATTTCTAGTGTAACTGAAACAAGTTCAACAACTTCATCGACACAGGTTGGAACCAGTTTACGTTCGATGCCAAGAACAACTAGTCTTTCAGGCAATCTTTCAATTTCGAATGTCAATGCCCAATCAGGTAGCTTTGATGTCCATGTTACTAATGTATCAGCTCCCCGAAGTTTGAGCAAGGTCTTGGTTCCTACTTGGACGGAAAGCAATGGACAAGATGACATCATTTACCATACTGCAGATCGTCAATCAGACGGAAGTTACAAAGTAACGGTTCCTAATAGCAAGCATAAGTATGGCACAGGTAAGTACCATATTCACTTGTATTATCGCGGTACGGATGGCAGTATGACCTATGTTGCTCAAACGACCACTACTTTACCAGAATTAAAGACAAGTGGTAATGTTTCGGTTTCGAATGTCAATGCCCAGTCAGGTAGCTTTGATGTCCATGTTACTAATGTATCAGCCCCACGAGGTTTGAGCAAGGTCTTGGTTCCTACTTGGACGGAAAGCAATGGACAAGATGACATCATTTACCATACTGCAGATCGTCAATCAGACGGAAGTTACAAAGTAACGGTTCCTAATAGCAAGCATAAGTATGGCACAGGTAAGTACCATATTCACTTGTATTATCGCGGTACGGATGGCAGTATGACCTATGTTGCTCAAACGACCACTACTTTACCAGAATTAAAGACAAGTGGTAATGTTTCGGTTTCGAATGTCAATGCCCAGTCAGGTAGCTTTGATGTCCATGTTACTAATGTATCAGCCCCTCGTGGTTTAAGTAAGGTTTTGGTTCCTACTTGGACGGAAAGCAATGGACAAGATGACATCATTTACCATACTGCAGATCGTCAATCAGACGGAAGTTACAAAGTAACGGTTCCTAATAGCAAGCATAAGTATGGCACAGGTAAGTACCATATTCACTTGTATTATCGCGGTACGGATGGCAGTATGACCTATGTTGCTCAAACGACCACTACTTTACCAGAATTAAAGACAAGTGGTAATGTTTCGGTTTCGAATGTCAATGCCCAATCAGGTAGCTTTGATGTCCATGTTACTAATGTATCAGCCCCCCGAGGTTTGAGCAAGGTCTTGGTTCCTACTTGGACGGAAAGCAATGGACAAGATGACATCATTTACCATACTGCAGATCGTCAATCAGATGGAAGTTACAAAGTAACGGTTCCTAATAGCAAGCATAAGTATGGCACAGGTAAGTACCATATTCACTTGTATTATCGCGGTACGGATGGCAGTATGACCTATGTTGCTCAAACGACCACTACTTTACCAGAATTAAAGACAAGTGGTAATGTTTCGGTTTCGAATGTCAATGCCCAATCAGGTAGCTTTGATGTCCATGTTACTAATGTATCAGCCCCACGAGGTTTGAGCAAGGTCTTGGTTCCTACTTGGACGGAAAGCAATGGACAAGATGATATCATTTACCATACTGCAGATCGTCAATCAGACGGAAGTTATAAAGTTACTGTTCCAAAGAGTAAGCATAAGTATGGCACAGGTAAGTACCATATTCACTTGTATTATCGCGGTACGGATGGCAGTATGACCTATGTTGCTCAAACGACCACTAATCTACCACAATCATCAGCTAAGGGGACAATTTCAGCTGAATTAGTTGATGCAACAAAGGGAACATTTTCTGTATCTGTTTCTAATATTGTTGGTGCGGAGCCTATCAAAGATGTAGAGGTAGCAGTTTGGTCAGAAAAGAATTATCAAGATGATTTGAAATCTTATAGTGCAAATCGTAAAAGTGATGGAACATACCATGTAGAGGTAGCCAAAGGACTACATAGAAATGATACAGGTACGTACCACATAGAAGTGTATTATCGATATGCAAATACTAGAGATTTAATCGGCTCTACGACAGTAGATGTTCCATCAACACGTTCCTATACAGTTTATATTGACCCAGGTCATGGTGGTAGGGATTCGGGTGCTTCTTATGGGGGAATCCATGAGAAGAATTTAGCTATGTCTGTTTCAAATAAATTACGTGATAACCTTTTAGCACGTGGTATAAATGTATTGATGACTCGTACAGGCGATACAGATGTTGACTTCCGAACCGAACGTTCTCGTATGGCTAACGAAAGCAATGCGGACTTGTTTGTGAGTATACACTTTAATGCGACGGGTATTGGTGTACAATCGACAGTAAAAGGAATTGAGACCTACTGGTATCAGTATGATCCTGAGTATCAGCCGAAAATCAATCAAGATAAACACAATGATCCAACACGCTTAGCTGAAAGCGAAATCTTAGCTGTAAAAGTTCAATCGAACTTAATCAAGGAAACAGGTGCGACTGACCGAGGTGTCAGAAGAGAAACCTTTGCAGTACTGAGAGAAACGGCCATTCCAGCGATTTTAGTAGAACTTGGTTTTATGGATAATCCATCTGAACTGGCTGTCATTAAGGAAGAGAAGTACCATGTTAAACTTGCTAAGGCTTTGACGCAAGGAATTATGGATTGGTATGGTGCTGTTGGGGGAAAGTAATTAACTCTGGACAATCATTCCAAAAGGCATATTCTAATGAAGAAACGAGCCGACTGGTTTCTACCAAAGCTATTGCGGCTCAAATGAATGATGTTCAGAAGTCGTTCGTAGAAGCGTTGAAACCAGCTGTTGTTTCAGTATCTAAGAAGACAGGTATTGTACCAAGTATTATTTTAGCGCAAGCTATTTTAGAAAGTGCTTGGGGAACCTCGAAACTAGCAAAAGAAGCCAATAATTTATTTGGAATAAAGGTTGGACAAAACTGGCAAGGCGAAACTTTTGAGGTTGAAACACGAGAATTTCGTAATGGTACTTCTGTGACTGAAAAAGCAAGTTTTAGATCCTATAAATCAGTAGCTGATAGTGTGACGGATTATGGTAATTTTTTTACATCAACTCCGTGGAGAACAAAAAATTATCAGGAATTTCGAACAGCGACTAATTATGTAGATGCAGCAAATGCTCTGCAAAAGTCTGGATATGCTACTGACCCTCAGTATAGTGAAAAAATAAAATCAGTTATTGAACGTTATGCACTAAATAAATTGGATTCTTAGTTTTTATTATAGAAAGAACTCTTGCTACAAAGTAGCAAGAGTTCTTTCTGTTATTCAAAAAATTCTAGTTTTGTCTGTTTATCAATAGCATTATTATATTCTAATTGGAGGTAGGTTTGGTAAATAGGCAGTTCCTCAATATTATCAATAGCTTTTCCAGTGGTATCTAGATTACCCCAGCTTGTTAGGATAGGCATTGACTTTTGTGCTTCATCCAAAAACTGGTGGTAGCCTGTCCGAGGTAATGGATACTTAGATTCAGCTAGTATGGACATTAAATAAGGGACTAAATAGTTAGGACTGATAGTTGTATTTTCCTTTTTAGGGATATCGAAGTTTGCCCAAATAACAAATGGAGTTGTATATTTGGCGGATGGACTATTTGTATCCATAAATTGAGTGTAGAACTCTTGACTTAAAGTTGGCTGATGATCACCATACATAATAATGACAGTTGGTTCTTTATATGTACTGAAAAAAGAAATGAGATCCGCGAAAGCTTCGTCGGTATGTTTCATGCTTGTTAGGAATTCGGTTTCAGCTAAATAATCTGACGTAGAACCATTGATACTAACTTCCCTAGTGTAAGAGCTTTCGCTAGTTAAATAACCACCGTGTCCTTGCATTGTTACAACGAAGCTAAAGAGAGGGTTACTTCCTTTTTGAGAATAAAGTTTTTTCAAGTTATTAAATAAAAATTGATCAGATGGCCAATTTCTTTCAGTTGTTAAAGTTGAAAGAGTGTCTATACCAGGTTCTGAATCTAGGAAGTAGGACTTGTTGAAACCTAGAAGTGGATATACGGTTTTACGATTATAGTTATTCCCGGATTGAGGGTGCATAGCCACAGTATCATATTGCTGATTTTGAAGATAGGTTGCAAAAGAAGGGCGTTCTTGATTGATAATCTGTTGATATGGAAATAGATTGGATGACAACAAACTAATGGGATTGCTTGTTAGAACCTCGTATTCAGTATTTGCAGTACCTCCTCCATAAACAGATACATTTAAAGTACCATGGATAGCATTGTCCTTCAGAGCATGTTGGTTTGCTAATGGATTAGGCTGTAGGTTAATGCCCTTTAGCTTAGAAAAATCAGCTTGTGATTCATTTTGGATGAAAATAATATTTGGTTGGGCTTCTTGATTTACAATTTCAGTCGGATATTTTTCAAAAATGCTGCCTAGTGTTGAAGTGGTATAACCTTTTGGTTTTGATATTTTACTATCTTCATAGAAAGAAGCGAGCGAGAGTGGTAAGCCGTATTCACCGTATGTGACATACATTTTCCAATAATTTAAATCAATGCTTACTTTATTGACTACTGCTCGATTGATAAATGGTATGAGTGTGAAAATGGCTAAGTATCCTATCAACAAATGAATGCAACGCTTTGTCCATTTCATGTGATAGACTTTTTTTGAGTTAGGGAATGGAACAAGTGTTTGTATATTGGATTTTGGCAGGCAGCTGTAGTAGGTAATTAGGATAAAACAGAAGATTATGCTTTGTAACATCCGATTATTAAAAGTAATGGCTACGCTAGATGCAATATTTAAGCCGTCTTCTAATTGGAAAATATTATAAAAGAGTAGTGGGGTTCCGCGACTTTCAATCATCATTTGATTGCTAATTCCCAACAAGATAGAACTCACAAGGATGAGTATACTAGCAAGTCGCAAATTAAATATGAACGATAATAAAATATAGAATAGTCCAATAATCAATGCATTATAGACGATATTTTCTTGTGAAAGTGTGGAAAATTGACTGTAGCTATTTTCGATAAGAAATAGAGAAAGTAGCGGGAGTGAGGTAAATGACAGGATGTTGGTAATAAACTTAGAAAAACGGATAAGCTTAAAGTGAACTTGCTGATAACCTAGAAAACTAGCGAAAATGAGAGTGGTGAGTGAAAACAGTAGCGATTGTAGTTCACTTTGATTAAAACTAGAGTTGAACAAAACGAGCTCATTCCGATAGAATAGTGGATAAATGAATTCAATAATGAAATATTGACTTGCTAATAAGAGGGTTAGAGATAAAAGTTTCCATTTTCTAATTTTCCACAGACTATTCCTTGTAATAAATAGGAATAGTCCACATGCCAGAATTAGCAGCTGTAAGTACCAGAGGAAATTTTGGTTACTAAACTGTATTTTGGTAGGTAGGGAGATGAAAACCAAGTTTTTATGTTTATCACCTTTGGAAGTATTTATTGTTCGGACTAATTCATTATCTACATAAATGCGAATATATTTATCCTTCTCACCTACCCTGTATTCAAAGCTAATGGACTTTACAGGAATTGATAAATCGAACTCCATAACATTATTCTTGGTTTGCGATATATAAAAAGTATCGACTACATTTTGTGTGACAATATACCATTCGTTTTTGACGACGGATTCGCTAGAAATGTATTTTCCGTTCAATTGAATACTATCAATGTATTGCTGAGTTTCATTTGCTTCAATACGAACCTTACCACTATTTTTGGAAACACCTAATTCTTTTTGGATGATATTGGTATAGTTAATGAATAGAATGCACAGGCAAAGTGTCAAGGAAATAGATATAAGCTTCTTTAGTAATTTCATTTTTATTTGTATTATTCTAATAGTTAGTTATTTCTTGGTAAAAACCAGTATACATTATATCAAATTTTTCTCATTAACTCAAAATTTCTCAATGACTTGTTTGAGGAAGAACTCACACCAAGTCAGGTTGTCTATAGGAAAAAAAATGAAAAAATGGTATAATGAAAAGAACTGCAATTTGATGGAGAGGATACATGAAACACATTTTTATCATCGGTAGTCGTGGTTTACCTGCCCAGTACGGAGGTTTTGAAACCTTTGTCGAGCAACTGGTTTCCAACCAAGTAAGCCCCAATATCCGCTACCATGTGGCCTGTCTATCTGACAGCAGTCACCATCAGCATTCAGAATATAAGGGAGCCGATTGTTTCACTATCAATCCTCCCAAACTAGGTCCGGCTCGCGTCATTGCCTACGACATGATGGCCATTTCCTATGCGCTAGAACTGGTGAAAGCTCAACAGATGGAGCGACCTATTTTCTATATTTTGGGAAATACCATAGGTGGCTTTATTGGTCCCTTTGCTAAGAAGATTCACTCTGTAGGCGGGACCTTATTTGTCAATCCTGACGGTCTAGAATGGAAGCGGACAAAGTGGTCCAAACCAGTTCAATCCTATCTCAAGTATGCTGAAAAAATCATGGCAAAACATGCAGATTTGCTGATTGCCGATAATGAAGGCATTGAAGACTACATTCAGACTGCCTATCCAGGTACTCAGACACGATTCATCGCTTACGGAACGGATTTAAGTCCGACAGACTATCAAGCGGATAGCCAAGCTGTTTTAGATTTTTTTGGACAATGGAACTTGACTGAAAAGGGCTATTATTTGATTATCGGTCGTTTTGTTCCTGAAAATAATTATCTGACAGCTATCAAGGAATTCATGGCTAGTTCGACTGAGCGTGATTTGGTCATCGTTGCCAATCATGAGGGTTCTGCTTATTTCCAAAAGCTTGAAGAGGAAACAGATTTTTCACGGGATAAACGGATTAAATTTGTCGGAACTGTCTATGATAGTAATCTGCTCAAGTATCTTCGCAATCAATGCCGTGCCTATATTCATGGACATGAAGTAGGAGGCACGAACCCTAGCCTGCTCGAGGCTTTGGCTCAGACCAACGAAAATCTCGTTCTAGGTGTTGATTTTAACCAGAAAGTAGCCCTGAATGGCGCTCGTTACTGGTCTAAGGAGCAGGGTAATCTGTCTGAACTGATTGACAGGATTGATGGACAAGCAGAAGCAGAGGAACTTGGACGGATTGCCAAAGAGCACATGAGTACTGCTTATACTTGGGAAAAGATAGTCCAAGAATACGAGGAATTATTTTTACAATGAAAGTAAACATACTGATGTCAACCTATAATGGTCAACAGTTCTTGGCTGAGCAAATTCGCTCTATCCAAGAGCAGACTTTTTCGGATTGGACATTATTGATTCGAGATGATGGTTCCAGTGACCAAACGAAGGACCTGCTACAAGATTTTGCAAGACAGGACAGTCGTATCCGCCTGATAGATGTTGAGGAACAAAACAATCTTGGAGTGATAAAAAGTTTTCATCGCCTGGTTCAGTATGAGAAGGCTGATTATTATTTTTTCAGCGATCAGGATGATGTCTGGTTGCCTGACAAGCTGGAAGTAAGTTTGCAGGAAGCCCGATTATATCCGACTGACCAGCCTCTGATGGTCTATATGGATTTGACCGTCGTCAATCAAGACCTCCAAGTCATGACAGAGAGCATGATCCGTTCCCAATCTCACCATGCTAATACCCAATTAGTACAGGAACTGACTGAGAATACGGTGACTGGTGGTGTTGCCATGATCAACCATACCCTAGCAGAGCTGTGGTCTGAAACAGAAGACATTTTGATGCATGACTGGTATTTAGCTTTGTTGGCCTCGGCTTTGGGTAAACTGGTTTTTATTGACAAGCCTGGAGAACTCTATCGCCAGCATGCGGATAATGTTTTGGGGGCCAGAACCCTCTCTAAACGATTTAAAAAATGGATTCGTCCCCATATTTTATTCAAAGTTTATTGGGACTTGATTAAAAACAGTCAAAAACAAGCCAGCTTTTTGCTTGATAAACCGTTATCGCCAGCTCATAGGGAGCTTGTTGAAGCCTTTGTGACCATCATGGATAAACCTATGCTAGAACGATATCAGACTTTGAAGAAATATGGCTTGAGAAAAAACAAGGCTTTTCACACCTTTGTGTTTACAACACTGATTGTGACAAAATTTGCTTATAAGGAATAGTTATGAATTTATTAAATAAAGAAAACCAAATTCTCTTAAGAGAAATGGTCAAAACTGATTTTAAATTACGCTACCAAGGGTCTATCATTGGACACCTCTGGTCAATTTTAAAACCATTTATGATGTTTACAATCATGTATTTGGTTTTTGTGCGGTTTCTAAAATTTGATGATGGAACCCCCCATTATGCTGTAAGTTTATTACTTGGAATGGTGACTTGGAACTTTTTTACAGAAGCTACAAATATGGGGATGCTTTCCATTGCAGCGCGCGGTGACTTATTGCGTAAAATTAGCTTTCCTAAAGAAATTATAGTTATTTCATCAATTATTGGTGCGGCAATCAACTATGGAATAAATATTGCAGTAGTTATGCTTTTCGCCATTATCAATGGTGTACAGCTTGATTTTGGTGTGTTGATGTTATTGCCAGCATTTGTAGAGTTAATTACTTTGGCAACGGGACTGGCATTCATTTTGTCTAGCTTTTTTGTAAAATATCGTGATATGGGACCGATTTGGGAAGTAGTCTTGCAAGCAGGGATGTACTCGACACCAATTATTTACTCCATCACCTATATCATACAAAGAGGGCATACTGGGGTAGCCAAGATTATGATGATGAATCCTATTGCTCAAGTTGTACAAGATCTTCGACATCACATTGTCTTTGATGGGGCGACTATTTCATGGGATATTTATGACAATAAATGGATGGTAGCTATTCCATATCTCATATCTATTGTAGTATTTATTATTGGATTTACAATCTTTAAAAAGAATTCTAAGAAATTTGCGGAGATTCTATAATGTCAAACAAAGAAATTGCATTGAAAGTTGAGTCAGTAAGCAAGACTTTTAAACTACCAACCGAATCAACTCAAAGTTTGAGAACGACATTGGTAAACTATTTTAGAGGAATCAAAGGCTATAAAGAGCAGCAGGTGCTGAAAGATATATCTTTTGAAGTAGAAAAAGGGGATTTTTTTGGAATTGTTGGTAGAAATGGTTCAGGGAAATCTACACTGTTGAAGATTATTTCACAAATCTATGTTCCTGAAAAAGGAAAAGTAAGCGTAAATGGTACACTTGTTCCCTTTATAGAACTAGGAGTTGGTTTCAATCCGGAGCTAACAGGGAGAGAGAATATTTATTTGAACGGAGCCCTTCTTGGTTTTACACGGTCAGAAATTGACGCCATGTATGATGACATCGTAGAGTTTGCTGAACTTGAAGAATTCATGGATCAGAAACTAAAGAATTATTCGAGTGGTATGCAGGTACGTTTGGCTTTTTCAATTGCTATTAAGGCAGAAGGTGACATCTTGGTACTTGATGAAGTCTTGGCTGTAGGGGATGAAGCTTTTCAGAGAAAATGTTTTGAGTATTTTGCTAGTCTAAAAAAACAAAAGAAAACAGTTATTTTAGTCACTCATGATATGGCATCTGTGCAACGTTTTTGTACAAAGGCCATGATGATTGATTCGGGAGAAATTTCTATCATTGGCGATCCAAATATGGTTGCTGGAAAATATACCTTACGTAATGTAGAGCACCGAACCGATAGTAAGAAAGTTGAAGGAGAAACTGTAGAAAAAGGTGAAAAGCGGAAAAATAGTATTGATGTTTTATCAATTCGAACCAAAAATTCGAGCAAAGCAACCGATACTTTTTATCTAACGGATGATATTTTGGTCGAGGTGAAATATAAAGTAAATAAGCCTTTAACCTTTACTATAGGAACTTCTTTTAGAGATTACGGTGATAATCTGGTTGCAGGAATAGGAAGTATAGCAGATATGGCTCTTCTGAATAAAGAAGAAGGTGAATATCTAGCTGAGTGCAGAATTCCAGCATCACAATTTATCAAGGGTGAATATTCTGTAAATGTTTCATTTTGGAGTGATACACGTGAACTTCTTGGATATGAAGATATCACAATGGAAGGAAATCCGCCTAAGATAAATATTGTGGAAGCAAATGTTGCTCGCAGTGGTCAATTTAATGCTCAAGGCACTTGGAGTGAAATTTAGGAGATAGTATGGAATATAAGTTCGCACTATTAAATTATTCAACAGAGAATATTGGTGATGAAGTTCAAAGCATCGCCGCTAGACGTTTCCTACCACGCATTGATGAGTATGTTGATAGGGATAAGTTGGCGGAGTGGGAACCAAATCAACCAACAAAGTTAATTATGAATGGTTGGTATAATAGAGATCCGAAGGGATGGCCACCTAAGAATAGTGACCTTTTAAAACCGCTTCTGACTTCTATACATGTTAGTGTGAAGGATGATGCGGTTAGAGAGGCATTTGAAACGACTGAAAGTTTAGATTTTCTTAAAAAAAATGGTCCTGTTGGGGCGCGTGATGAACAAACGCTAGAGTTTTTCAAGCAACAGGGATTAGAAACCTATTTTTCCGGATGTGTCACTTTAACTTTGCAACGTGATCCGGACATTAAGAAACAAGACTTCATTTTAGCTGTAGATGTTCCTAAAGATGTCGTTAAAAAAATGCGAGAATCAACTAAACGTGAAGTCATTGAATTATCGGTATACCATTACCCATTTTTAGAAAATGAGGAACGTTTTAAAGTGGCGGAGTACATGCTAGCTCTTTACCAATCAGCCCATGCAGTTGTAACGACAAGGTTGCATTGCTTTATGCCATCATTAGCATTTGAAACACCAGTTCTTCTAATCAAGGATTCAGAAAAATATGAACCTGCACGTTATGGTGGTTTAGATACTTTGCCACATAGTTTGACTGATAAAGAATATATTGAACATCCTGAGAAGTATCCACTTGATAACCCTCTTCCAAATCCTACAGAATATCAAACTATTCGTGAGGAAATGATAGAACGGATACAGGGGTTTACAGGTTATTCAAATAATGCAACTTTTCGAACATTACCATTGAGTGAGTTTCCACTAAGTATTTCGGCTATTCGTATTTTCGCATTTACTTGGTCATCCACCTTTAAGAAAGCTTTATTAGAAGGTGATGTTGCTTGGGATGAGGAAAGAATAGCAGATTTTGAACGGATAGTAGCTGAGCAGGCAGAAGAAATTTCAATTTTGAATACTACGAAACAGGAGTTGCATCAGGATATTAAATCTTTGAATAATGAGATTGTTAGCAAAAACATTGAAATTGACTATCTTACAAATGAAATTAAAAAAATAGAAAACTCACTTTCATGGAAATTAACCAAGCCTCTTAGAGAAATGAAGAGTGTATTGAAAAAAATTATAAAAAGATAGGTGAAAATATGAACATTTTCGGAAAAGTCTTTAGGACATATAAGAATGAAGGCTTGCGCGCTGTTAGTCGAAAAGTTTATCAACAGTTAACCTCAACTGGACAGAATATCCAAGTTGGAGTAAGCGTACCTTCAAAAATTGATATGAATACTCTGCCACAAATGCCACAATTTGTCGATCTAGCTACTGCAGACTATATCAATTATCCATATATCAAACCAGAAAAGTTAGATAAAGAATTTCTAAATATTGCTTGGGTATCTCCTCCAGTTGGACCAGGCGGAGGTGGGCATACGACTATTTCACGTTTTGTAAAATATTTACAAAGTCAAGGACATCATATAACATTTTATATCTATCATAACAATACAATTCCTCAATCAGCCAAAGAAGCACAAGATATTTTTTCGCGTTCTTATGGTATTGATGTTGATGTTGAAGAGTTAGAGGATTTTAAAAATCAAGACCTTGTGTTTGCAACAAGTTGGGAAACTGCTTATGCAGTCTTCAATCTTCAAGGGGAACGCCTTCATAAGTTTTACTTTGTTCAAGATTTTGAACCAGTTTTCTTTGGTGTAGGGTCGCGTTATATGTTGGCTGAAGCAACCTATAAATTTGGTTTTTATGGTATTACCGCTGGAAAATGGCTTGTAAATAAAGTTGGACAATATGGGATGCAATCTGACTACTTTGATTTTGGTGCGGATATTGATATTTATAAGCCAAAATCCCCTATCGTTAAAAAGAAGAAAATTGCCTTTTATGCTCGTGCCCATACGGAGCGTAGGGGATTTGAAATCGGAGTAATGGCTTTAAAGATTTTTAAAGAACGTCATCCGGAATACGAAATCGAATTCTTTGGTCAAGATATGTCTAATTATGATATTCCTTTTGAATTCGTTGACCGCGGTATTTTAAATAAGGCGCAATTAGCAGAGGTTTATCACGAAAGTGTAGCTTGTCTTGTCCTCTCTTTAACAAATGTTTCATTATTACCATTGGAACTTTTGGTGGCTGGTTGTGTACCAGTCATGAATGATGGGGATAATAATCGTATGGTACTTGGTGAAATTGATGATATTCTCTATACAGAAGCCTATCCTGTGGCCCTAGCGGAAAAACTTTGCCAGGCTGTTGAGCGTTCCGATATCAATGAACATGCTAAAGAAATGAGCGATAAATATACGGGGCTATCTTGGGAAGAGAGTTATAAAAAAGTTGAAATGATTATTCGTCGAGAGGTTTTGAATGGCTGATCAATTGAAAGCGACAGTATTTATTCCAGTTTATAACGGGGAACGGGACCATTTAGAAGAAACCTTATCTGCTTTATACCGTCAAGTCACAGATTTTAAGTGGGATGTTTTAATAACAGATTCAGGTTCTTCTGATAATTCGGTTGCAATTATCAATTATTTTTCTGAAAAATACGGTAATCTCCGTCTTCTTCATTTATCAAAGGAAGAATTTTCGCATGGGAAAACTCGTCAAATGGCTGCTGAGATTAGTCAAGGTGAAATAATGGTCTATCTTACTCAAGATGCAGTTCCTCATAATGAGCAGTGGTTAGCGGAAATGGTAAGACCCTTTGCGATGCACTCGGATATCGTGGCCGTATTAGGAAATCAAAAACCACGTCATTACTGTTTTCCAGCCATGAAGTACGATATTCTAGCGGTATTTAATGAACAGGGCGTATCTGATTCATTGACTTTCTGGCAGAGATTAGATGAGAGCCAAAGAGGAAAATATACGAAAGAATCTTTTTATAGTGATGTGTGTTCTGCTGCCCCACGTCGATTTCTAACTGAAAAAATTGGTTATCGCCCTGTAGCTTATTCAGAAGATTATGAATACGGGAAGGACATATTAGATGCAGGCTATATCAAGGTTTATAATGCAAAAGCAATTGTTGAGCATTCAAACGATGTGCGACTATCGGAGTATAGACGACGAATTTTCGATGAAACATATAATGTTCGTTTGAATAGTGGTATAACAAATAATGTTTCTATTTTCTCGGTTATTACAAATGTATTCAAAGCAAGTTTGAAAGATAGTGTAAAAATTATTTCTGATAAAGATTATAATTGGAAAAGAAGAATGTATTGGCTTTTGGTTAATCCTCTCTTTCATATTGAAAAATGGCGAGGTATTCGTCTGGCGAATCGTGTTGATTTAAACCAGGATATTTCGCAATATTCTTTAGAAAAGAAGAAAGGGTAGGAGTGGTATGCAAATACAAAAAATAGTGATGGAGAAATTTCGTAATATCTTCATTGGAATTTTCTTAGTCTTTTTCGCACAACTTACTTTGCCAATTCTATTTGAGTGGAAAATTAATTTGAATTTTTGGTACATTGTAATTGCTATTGTTCTCTATTTTTTATTAGTAGATTTCAAAAATCCTGAAAAAATAGCTCGAAATGCTTTTCTTCTCATTTTGTCTTTTGGAACAGTTATTGCTTTGATTCGACCAGTTCAATATGCTTTGGATGAAGAATCCCATTTAGAAAATGCAATTGGGATTTCTGACAGTTTTCTATTTGAATACAGTGATGAAACAATTTCTGATTATGATTCTGTCTTTTTACATGACGGTATTCGTAATCAAGCAAACTTCAAGGGAGATGATTACTGGTATAATGTAGAGCATCAACCGAGCAAAATTGCAGGTGTTCCGAAATCTTTTGATAATCCTTCTTTTTTACCAGGGGCAATAGGCTGGAATATTGGTCGTTTGGTGTCAAATAAGGTTTATATCTCGTACTACATAGGGAGAATAGTCCATGTATTAGCCTATGCGCTATTAGTGTTCCTCTCTATTAAGATTAGTAAAGTATACCAAAAAATGCTTTATTTAATGGGGACATTACCATCTGCTCTTTATGTGGTTTCTGGCTACCACTATGATTATTTATATTATGGCGCTTCACTTATTTTGGTTGCTTTGCTTACGAATGTTTTGGCTCGAAAAGAAAAAATTACCTCTAAGTTTGTTGTCAAATTTCAAAGTTTAGTGCTTTTATTCGTTTTTTCTAAGTTTCCTTTTGTTCTGTTAGGAACCTTATTAACCTTCTTACCAAAAGAATACTTTGCCTCTAAGAAAGCAAGGATACTAGGAGTAGTATCGTTCTTTCCAGTCATTCTATTTGCTGTAATTTATTCAGGGATCTTAAACATATTTAATTTTTCTGGTTCTGTGACGGGAGAGAGTCCTGGATTAGGTTACTTTTTGAAACATCCATTGCCAATTATTAGAACTATGCTTAGCGCACCAGAGGCAATTTTAGAGAACTTTATTCGACGTCCTCTTCAATATATTAGTCATGATTCGGGGCTACTATTTACAGCTACAACACTAATTGTGTTATCGGTACTATTTGTACTTATTCTTTGTACACGCATTACAGTACCTAAGATATGGGGAACATATACAGTGTTGCTTATGTTAGGGATTACCTTTTTGATGGTATATGCAATTACAGGAGATCCTCGTGTATATAATCCTGGCAATATTTCTGTCGGTGGAGTGCAAGGAAGATACTATTATTTTATGATCTGTCTAATCCCATTGTTTTTGGGAAATTGGTTGAACTCTTTTATACCGATTATCCAACCAAGTGAGGAAGTGGATCGTAAATTGACGATTGCTATTCAATATCTTTTGTCTTTTTTAGTAATCTTTACAGTAAGTGTTGGGTTCTATACTCAAATTTAACAAGGTGAGAAGGAGATAACTTGAGAGGAGAAACTAAACCAATAGTAGATATTAAGTATCAATATTTTTGGAATATGCTTGGGACAATTAGTTCGACAGCTGTTTCTATAGTTCTACTTTTAATTGTATCAAGATTAACATCTCCGAGTATTGCAGATTCTTTTAGTATTGCTTTTACGCTGGGACAACAGTTTTTAGTGATAGGCTTATTTGGAGTTAGAAACTTTCAAGCTACAGATGTTAATGAGAGCTATTCATTTAGTGCCTACTTTCTTTCTAGAGTAATGAGCATATTACTAATGTTAGTTAGTTTAATGCTTTATTTGAATGTGACAGGCTTTACTAATGAAAAATATTGGATAATCGTTTTCATGGTTCTTTATCGAGCGTGTGATGCCATTTCAGATGTCTATCAAGGAGAGTTTCAACAAAAACAGCGTTCGGATTTAGCAGGGAAAGTTTTATTCTACCGTAGCTTGTCTACTATTGTTGTGTTTATTCTAGTTTTGTTAGTTACTGGTAATCTTTTAGTAGCTACGATTTCACTTTTTCTTACCAACTTAATATTGTCCTATTTCTTAGATATTAGATATTATCAATTAAACTTCTCCAGAAGTAGTTTCGAAATTAACTCTAGTTGGCAAGGCAGTTGGAATATCCTTAAATTATGTTTGGCTCTATTTATTAGTAGCTTTATCATCAATTACATTTTTAATTTACCAAAAATTATTATTGATAGTTTTATAACTGTAGGATATCTTGGAGAAGGTTTGCAACGAGATTTCAATATATTATTTATGCCAACATTTGTCCTTAATCTTTTACTAATGCTTTTAAGACCAATGTTAACAGAAATATCAATCTTTTTGCATAACGGTCAAATTAGTGCCTATAACAGACAGGTTAAAAAGATTTTTGGTGCTTTAATAGGTTTACATCTATTAGTTTTAGTTGGAGGCTATTTACTAGGAATTCCAATATTAAGTCTTATTTTTGGAGTAAACTTGTCACCATATCTATTATCATTTATTATTTTACTTGTTGGTGCTGGATTTAATGTCTATTCGGTAATGATTGATAATGTACTAACAATTCATCGCAAGCAATATTATCTACTATTCTCGACTATACTGGCGTTCATATTTTCTAGTGCAATAACTAAAGTGCTTATTCGTAAGTTTGCTATTTTAGGTGCATCTATTAGTTTTACTTTGACAATGTTGGTTTATTTCATGTCAAGTTTGCTGGTTTATCATATTGTTAATAGGAAGATAGCGAAAATGGAAATAAACAAAAAGTAAAACGTGGATACTGAGTTTTATTGAAACTTAAATTTATAATGTAGTATGGAGAGAAATTTATGGAAAATAATCACACTTTTGTGATTTGTGCTTATGGTGATAGTCCATATTTAGAAGAGTGTATTCTTTCTTTGAGAAATCAAACAGTACAATCAACTATTATTCTTTATACCTCGACACCTAGTGAGCACATTGAACACTTGTGTCAGGAATATTCAATTCCTTATCATGTGAAGCAAGGTGGTGGGATTGGTATTGATTGGAATAATGCTCTATCATTTGCCAATACTCGCTTTGTTACGATTGCACATCAGGATGACTTGTATAAAGAAAATTATGCTGAGAAAATTTTGTCTGAGTTCCGTCGGGATTTAAAGCATACAATTGTGTATTCTGACTATGTTGAGTATCGTGATGGTCGAGAAATAGAAGCGAATACAAATTTAAAGATTAAAACTTTAATGTTGAATGTGCTGTCCTGGTTTCCAAATTGGATGTTTTGGAGAAATAGGATTCTAGCTTTTGGCAATGCTATTTGTTGCCCAGCCGTGACCTATGATATGGATAAACTAAATGGTTTTCAGTTCGAAACTAAAATGAGAACAAATTTAGATTGGTATGCATGGTACGATATTAGTTCGCATTATCGCGGAAGTTTTGGTTATGTTTCTGATAAACTGATGTGCCACCGTATTCATCAGGATTCTGAAACATCAAATACAATTAGAGATAATGTCAGGACAAAAGAAGATATGGAAATGTATAGACTATTTTGGCCGGAATTCATGGTTAAAATTCTGATTTATTTCTATGAAAAAAGTCAAGAGTCTAATGGATAGGGGAGAATATGTTTAATAAGAAATCAGATACACTGATTATTATTCCAGCTTACAATGAAGAAGGTTCAATAGAAGCGGTTGTGCGAAATCTAGAAAAGAACTTTCAGGAATTTGATTACGTTGTTGTGAACGATGGTTCTAAAGATACGACTTCTGAAATTTGCCACCGAAATGGATTTAATATTATTGATTTGCCGGTGAATCTAGGTTTAACAGGTGCCGTTCAGACTGGTTTTAAATATGCCTACAAGATGGGGTATAGACAGGCAGTTCAGTTTGATGGCGATGGTCAACACCTTCCAGAATATATTGGGGACTTAGTAGCCGAAATTCAAAAAGGTCAAGATTGTGTCATTGGTTCGCGGTTCGTGTCTGAACCTAAAAATAATTCTTTACGTATGTTAGGTAATCGTCTTATCAGCTGGTCAATAAAATTAACAACAGGTCAAACGATTACTGATCCAACATCTGGAATGCGAATGTTTAATCAAGAGTTGATTAAGGACTTTGCATTAAATGTTAACTATACTCCGGAACCTGATACCATTTCTTTTCTGATTCGCCAAGGCTATAAGATAAAAGAAGTCCAAGTAAAAATGCTTGAAAGACAGGCGGGTCAATCCTATTTAACTTTATCTCGTTCAATTAAGTATATGATTCATATGTTCACATCAATTTTGTTGATACAAAATTTTAGGAGGAAATAATGGCTCTTCAATTTCAATTATTACTTATTGTGACAGCCGTTTTGACTTCGGCAGTTATTCTATTGAATATTCGAAAATCCAATATTCAAATAGAAGATAGTATCTTTTGGTTCTTTTTTTCAGGTATTCTAGTTATTTTTGCACTTGTACCCCAAGCCATTGGTCAATTATCAGATTGGATTGGGATCGAATCCCCTGCTAATTTCGTGTTTTTAGCTATTATTTTTTTACTAATAGTTAATCAGTACCGTATGACATTAAAGCAAGCCAAATTGGAACTCAAACTGAAAGATCTTATTCAATATATAGCTATTGAAACTAAGAAGTAAGCTGGTTATTAGTTAAAGTACGACTTTTGTTTTGTTTCAAAATCATTTCAATTGTTTTACACTTCGACAAAGTTTGTCATGTAAATGTAATAAAAAATTTCAAAAACAAGAGATTTTCATAGGAAAATCTCTTGTTTTGTGCTAGAATAGTAAATGGAGGTCCGATATGATCAAAATTTTTGGTAAAATCCGTTACCATTGGCAACCAGAACTTTCCTGGGGCATTATTTACTGGTCACTTACCTTCATTCCACTTTTCATGAGCATGACCCTGTTGCTGGAAAAACTACGCGTGTCAGGAATATTTCTTTTACTAATATTTCTATTTTTACTCTTAGTAATCTTAGGATTACACAGGTATTTTGAAATAAAAGAAAGCCAATTGCGCATTGTATCGGCTAATTTATTTGCCATACAAGATATAGAAATTGCTCAGATAACCAAAGTGGAAGTTTCCTATATTGCTGTCCGCATCTTTTCCAACGAATTTCCTGAAGGAAAGGTCTATCATATGCGGAAATGGCCTAAAAAGTTTTTTGTTAATCATTTAGCCCTGCATCCTGCATTTTCAGGGGAAGTGGTGTTGTCTGACCATTTGTTGAAGCAAGATTACTTCGAAATTTATTATGCAAAAAAAGCCAAATCAATCAATTGAAATGGCTTTGGTAGGGCAGGATTTGATGGCTTCGAGTATGTCGGGAGTTAGGTCGCTATCTCTTTCTAGGTTCTTTCTATCTGAAAAAATCACAATACCGTCGTCATCATAATCAAACACAGGTGAATAGGTTTGGCATAGCCCACAGGCAATGCACCGTTCAGGAATAAGTTTTATTTTCATACTATTATTTTAATCATATTTTTAGAAAAAAACAAGGAGTTGTCCCGAGAATGTCACAAGAGCCATGGAATGAAGAAGTGTATCAAACAGCTGCAGCAAGTCGTAAAGACCGCTTGAGTAAAGGATTGGCAAGTACGAAAGTATTTACCGTACTGGCTATTATTTTCTTTATCATTGTCATCATTATAGGGGCAATTGCCTTCTATCTATCTGTTGGTGGCAGTAAGACGGATTCGACGAAAGAGTTTTACAATCCAAGCAATGCTGCGGTGGTAGCAGAAAGTTCAACTGTCCCTACGGAAACGACGACTGAAACAGAAGTCACAGAAACAGAGGAAACGGAAGTGATAGATACAGCTGAAACTACGGAAACTAGCTCAAGCTTGACAGAAGCTGCAGATGGTTCTACCCTAACAGTTCAAGCTGGGGAGGGAGTTGGAGCATTGGCGGCACGTGGTGGTATTTCCATTGCTGAGTTAGAGCGTTTAAATCCTGAAAAAATGGCGACAGGTTCTTGGTTGGCTCACCCAGGTGATATTGTCCGCATTAGATAAGAGGTATTATGAAATCCATTCAAATTGCTATTGACGGTCCTGCATCGAGTGGCAAGTCAACCGTTGCCAAGATTATCGCTAAAGATTTTGGCTATACTTACTTAGATACAGGAGCCATGTACCGTTCTGCGACTTATTTGGCCTTGCAAAATGGTATTGATGTCACTGACCAAGATGGTATTGTGACCTTGCTTGCTCAACATCCTATTCGTTTTGGTAGGGATGCACAAGGGCAACAACAGGTATTTGTTGGTGAGCAAGATGTTACCTTACCCATTCGAGATAATCAAGTAACTAACAATGTGTCGGCAGTTGCGGCACTTCCCTTGGTGCGAGAAGAGTTGGTTCGCCTGCAGCAGGTGATTGCTCAAGCGGGCGGCATTGTTATGGACGGCCGTGACATTGGTACAGTCGTCTTGCCTCAAGCTGAACTTAAGATTTTCCTGATTGCCTCAGTAGAGGAGCGTGCCCTTCGTCGTTTTAAGGAAAATACGGAACGTGGCATCGAAACAGACTTGGAAATCTTGAAAGAGGAGATTGCAGCTCGTGACCTGAAAGACAGTACTCGGGAGGTTTCACCTTTGAAAGCTGCTGACGATGCCATCACATTTGATACAACAGGTGTATCCATCGAAGGTGTAGTGAAATTTATTTCAGAAAAAGCGAAAGAAATTCTTGACAAGTAGTTTTGGACGTGTTAGAATAGTCGTATTGAGAAAAGCAGAAGTGAGAGCTTCTCGCCTTGCGACTAACGTTGTCTGGCTCTACGGATTAAGATTTCTTCGGAAAGAATAATGGTGTAGTGCGGACTTGTTTAGCAAGTCCGTTTCGTTTTTCTCGAAAAATATAAAATGAGGTGAAAAGCCATAGCAAAGCAAGATTTGTTCATCAATGATGAAATTCGAGTGCGTGAAGTTCGTCTTATCGGTCTTGAGGGTGAACAGTTGGGAATCAAACCGCTCAATGAGGCTCAGGCCATTGCTGATAGCGCAAACGTGGATTTAGTCTTGATTCAACCGCAAGCTAAACCACCAGTAGCTAAAATTATGGACTACGGTAAGTTCAAATTTGAATATCAGAAAAAGCAGAAAGAACAACGCAAGAAACAAAGTGTTGTCACTGTAAAAGAAGTGCGTCTTAGCCCAGTTATTGATAAAGGGGACTTTGACACAAAACTTCGTCATGCCCGTAAATTCCTTGAAAAAGGAAACAAGGTTAAGGTTTCGATCCGTTTCAAGGGTCGTATGATTACCCACAAAGAAGTTGGAGCGAAAGTATTAGCTGAGTTCGCCGAAGCAACCCAAGATATTGCTATTATCGAACAACGTGCTAAGATGGACGGACGTCAAATGTTTATGCAATTGGCCCCAGCTTCAGATAAAAAATAAGCTTTTTACGCTAAAAGGAGAATTAAAATGCCAAAACAAAAAACTCACCGCGCATCAGCTAAACGTTTTAAACGTACAGGTTCTGGTGGATTGAAACGCTTCCGCGCTTATACTTCACACCGTTTCCACGGTAAAACTAAAAAACAACGTCGTCACCTTCGTAAAGCAGGTATGGTACATGCTGGTGACTTTAAGCGTATCAAGTCAATGCTTACACAAATGCGCTAATCTCGCATCAGTATTGCACAATTACTTTTTTGAATTATTTGGAGGAAAATTAAATGGCACGTGTTAAAGGTGGCGTTGTTTCTCGTAAACGCCGTAAACGTATTTTAAAATTAGCTAAAGGTTACTACGGAGCTAAACATCTCTTGTTCCGCACTGCGAAAGAACAAGTAATGAACTCTTACTACTATGCATACCGTGACCGCCGTCAGAAAAAACGTGATTTCCGTAAATTGTGGATCACTCGTATCAACGCGGCTGCTCGCATGAACGGTTTGTCATACTCACAATTGATGCACGGTTTGAAATTGGCTGAAATCGAAGTAAACCGTAAAATGCTTGCTGACTTGGCAGTGAACGATGCAGCAGCATTCACAGCTCTTGCTGACGCAGCAAAAGCAAAACTTGCTAAGTAAGACAACATATACAGAAGAAAATCTTGGAAGCTTTTCCAGGATTTTTTTTCGGCTCTATAATATCTGTAGTGGGTAAATCCTCTATGGATATTATGGAGTCTTTTTGATTGTAGAAAAAAAGTCCCATATGGCCTATAATGAAAAGCAACCAAACTCACATTAGAAAGACTCATATGGAACAACTAAATCTTATCACAAATCTTCTCAGAATTAAAGACAAAAATATCACTATCTCTAATGAATATGATATGGGAACTCACTTAGAACTTCATGGTCATTTGGATTATACAGCCCCTAAATGTCCCTCCTGCAAGGGACAAATGGCAAAATACGACTTCCAAAAACCCTCCAAAATTCCCTACCTAGAAACTGCTGGTTATCCCTTGCTTATCCGACTTAGAAAGCGTCGCTTCAAGTGTAAAGATTGCAGAAAAATAGCGGTCGCTGAAACTCCTCTTGTCAAGAAGAACCACCAAATCTCCGTCGCTGTTAACCAGAAGATTGCTCAATTACTCATCGAAAATCAAGCAATGACACATATTGCACACAGGCTATCTATCTCAACCTCATCAGTTATGAGAAAGCTTAATGAGTTCAAGTTTGAAACAGATTGGAATACCTTACCTGAGGTGATGAGCTGGGATGAGTATGCCTTCAAAAAGGGGAAAATGAGCTTTATCGCTCAAGATTTCAACTCCCTAAATGTCATAACTATTCTAGACGGAAGAACACAAGCAACCATCCGAAACCACTTTCTACGCTATCCTAGAAAGGTTAGAAATCAAGTCAAAGTCATTACCATGGATATGTTTAGTCCTTACTACAAATTGGCTAGACAGCTATTTCCAAACACCAAGATTGTTCTGGACCGCTTTCACATTGTGCAGCACCTTAGCCGTGCTATGAACCGCGTTCGTATTCTAATTATGAATCAATTCGACAGAAAATCGCAGGAATACCGGTCCTTGAAACGCTACTGGAAATTGATACAACAAGATAGCCGTAAACTCAGCGATAAACGATTTTATCGCCCTATGTTTCGCATGCACTTGACTAACAAGGAAATCCTAGAAAAACTACTGTCTTTTTCAGAGGAACTACGACAGCACTATGAACTCTATCAGCTTCTCTTGTTCCATTTCCAAGAGAAAAACTCAGATCATTTCTTTGACCTTATCGAACAGGAAATAGCCAATGTTAATCCTATTTTCCAGACGGTATTTAAGACATTTCTAAAGGATAAAGAAAAGGTTTTAAACGCCATGGAATTGCCTTATTCGAACGCCAAACTGGAAGCTACCAACAATCTCATCAAAGTCATTAAAAGAAATGCCTTTGGTTTCAGGAACTTTGAAAATTTTAAAAAACGTATTTTGATTGCTTTGAACATAAAGAAAGAGAGAACGAACTTCGTCCTCTCTAGGTGTTAGCTTTTCATCTACCCACTACAGTTGACAAAGAGCCTTTTTTTCTGTATATAGCCAATTCTAGTAGTATGTAGCTGAAAGTCAATCAAATAGCTAAGGTAGGTATATTAGGAATATTTTGACATTTGGAGAAAATGGAATAGTAGAATTTTTAAAAGCCATGGTATTCCCTTCTGTTTGGGATATTACCATGGCTTTTGTTGATAATTGCTCCTTCTATTCGTTTGAAGAACTGGATGCTGTACTGGTTTCTGCACTCGTTGCCGTATTATTTTGTGCATCAGAGCTTGTTGTACTGCTTGAAGAGCTACCATTTAATTCAAGATAAGTTGGTGCTTTGAAGAGATCGACAGTAGATTGGTTCCCCTTCTGGCTGTAGAGGCTGGTTGATTGGTCGCCAAGCTCTGTTTCGATGGCAATCTCAGCAGCCAAGGAATCAATATAGTTGTATTTGCTAGCATCTAGGGCTGGCAGACCATTGTCAAAGAAGCGGATGAGGTCGCCGGTTTGAATGGCATCACTCGCTGCTAATTGGGCAGTTGCGGCTTCCTTAATCACATCAATTTCTTTTTGGGTGGTTTCGTCAGGATTGGTAATTTCAATCCCTGTTTCGGTATAGTAAATCTTACCTGCATAACTGGTGTATTTTGGTGTGATAAAACTTCCTTCTGTTCGGAGAGCCACGATTTGCTTGTTTTGAGGTGACAGTAAATCCTGACCGACCTGTAAGAAATTATTTGCTTTTATGCCTAGCAGGTGTTCGAGTGTTGGGAGAGCATCGATTTCTCCGCCAAAGGTATTGAAAATGCCTCCCGTGGTCATACCTGGCACCACAATCATATAAGGGACGCGTTGTAGCATAGCATTGTCAAATTCTGTCCAGGTTTGAGGGTCCTTATTTAAAAGGGGGGCTAAGTCTGGATTGCGTGAATTAGATATTCCATAATGGTCGCCGTAGAGGACGATAACTGAATTTTCATATAGACCAGTCGCCTTCAAATAGTCAAAGAAGGATTTGATGGATGTATCCAAATAATTGGCAGTAGCAAAATAGCCGTTGATGGTTTCATCATCTGTATTGGCCAGTGGAAATCCTTTCTCATCGCCAATCAAGCTGGTGGTGTAAGGATAGTGGTTGGATACGGTGATGAATTTAGCATAAAATGGCTGTTGCATCCGTTCCAAATATTTGATGGAATCTGCAAACATGATTTTATCATTTAACCCATACTGGAAAGAGTTTTCTTCTGTCGCTTCAGAAAAATAGGATTGGTCAAAGAAATAGTAGTATCCCCATTGTTTGTAGGTGTTATTCCTATTCCAAAAACTAGCCGAATTACCGTGGAAGACAGCAGATGTGTAGCCACCGTTCTGAGATAGGATATAAGGTGCTGCTTGCTGGGTATTGCTTCCCCCATACTGAACCATGAATGAGCCTTGGTTTAATCCAAATAAGGAGGTTTCAATCATGGTTTCAGCATCGGATGTTTTACCTGCTTTAACTTGGTTAAAAAAATTGGAGAAAGCTAGAGTAGAGTTGGAATGATAGAGGGAATTGAGGAAGGGGGTTACTTCATACTCTGCTCCATTAACCTTTAGCTTGTAATCAATGACAAATTGTTGCAGGCTTTCTAGATGGAGATAGATGACGTTGCGTCCCTTGGCAATGCCGAAATAGTTATCATTGGGCTGGGCATAGTGTTCCTCAACATACTGTTTAATGGGTTCAAGGTCACTTGGATTGGCTCCTGAGCGATCCTTATGGGCTGTATAGGTCTGATGAGCATTATAACCTAAAAAGGCTGGCAAACCCAATGCTCTGACAATATAGGTATTTGAAAAACCTCGTGTCAATAATTCAGGTCGATCAACTTCAGCCAAAAATAGATTGATGGAGAAGAGCAGGGTTGAGAATGCTGTTACAGCAAAGCTGGCTTTGGACTGGAAAGCTTCTGGATTCCACTGTAGATTTTTCCGATAAAAAAGAATGCCGAAGGCGATAAAGTCCAGAAAATAAACCAGATCCCAGGGCCGAAACAGCTTGATTGCTGCTTCACCAAGACCCGCAGAAACACTCGAAGTTGCCATCATGGTTGAGATGGAAATGTAGTCTGAAAATTCTCGGTAGTAAACAGCATTTGAGAACAGCCAGGCGAAGAGTAGGATATAGAGGCCGCTGGCCAGTCCGTAAAATAGTTTAGTCTGTTTGGCGTATAGGGCCAGTCCTATTAAGAGTAGAGCGATTGGTAAGGGATTGAGAATGGCAATGAAATGCTGAAACAATCCCTGTAAATCTAAGCTAAAATCAACGTAGTAGGCCCAGAGGGTCTTGAACCAATACATCGCTAGAAGTAGGAGGACGAAGCCAAACCGAGTTTTGGAAAACTCTTTGACATAGTCAATTATTTTTTTCACAAATACACCTCAAAGTCCTTTCTAAATCTCAGTTCATTATACCATAATTTTAAAATAAGCCTCAAAGTTTGGAGTTTTTTTGGAATATATGCAAAATCGTGTTATAATAAATATATGAAAATAAAGGTAAATCGAAATGTAGAGCAGAAGATTAACAGGGGCATTCAACTCCTAGATAGTGCTGATTTTTCAGGTCTTTCTGTGACAGAAGATAGGCTTGTTGACCTGGTTTCTGAAGCTGGGAAGTATCTTGGCGCAGCTTATCTTTCTCCTCAAAATAAAGGGATTGGCTGGCTGTACAGTCGCTCCAAAGAAGAAGTGACAGAAAGCTTCTTTGTGAACCTGTTCAGGAAAGCACGACAGAAGCGACATTATTTTTACCAGTCTGACTTGACCACTGCCTTTCGTTTGTTCAATCAAGATGGGGATGATTTCGGTGGTTTGACGGTTGACTTGTATGATACATATGCAGTTTTTTCCTGGTATAATACCTTTATCTATTCGAAGAAGGATATGATTATTACTGCCTTCCAAGAGGTCTTTCCAGAGGTGAAGGGTGCCTATGAGAAAATCCGTTTTAAGGGCTTGGACTATGAGTCAGCCTTTCTATACGGACAAGAGGCGCCGGAAAATTTCACTGTTTTAGAGAATGGAGTTGCCTATCAAGTTTTCATGAATGACGGCTTGATGACGGGTATTTTTCTGGACCAACATGAAGTCCGAGGTTCCTTAGTAGATGGACTGGCGGCTGGTAAATCACTGCTCAATATGTTTTCCTACACAGCAGCCTTCTCCATTGCTGCCGCTATTGGTGGGGCAGTGGAAACAACTTCGGTTGACTTAGCCAAGCGATCGCGTGAACTTTCTAAAGCTCATTTTAAGGTTAATGGTGTAGAATTAGATCATCATCACTTTGTGGTCATGGATGTCTTTGAATATTTCAAGTATGCTAAGCGCAAGGGATTGACCTATGATGTCATTGTCTTGGACCCACCCAGCTTTGCCCGTAATAAAAAGCAGACATTTTCGGTAGCCAAGGATTACCACAAACTAATTTCTCAGTCCTTAGAGATTTTAAATCCAAATGGAGTAATCATTGCATCAACCAATGCAGCCAATGTTACGGTTGAGAAATTCCGTCAGCAGATTGAGAAAGGGTTTGGTTCTCAAAAACATGGCTATTTGGCAGCCTATCGCCTACCAGCCGATTTTACAATCAATAAAAATGATGAAAGTAGTAATTACCTCAAGGTCTTTACGATAAGGGTAGAAAAATGAGAATAGTAGTACCTATTATGCCTAGAAATTTGGAAGAAGTAGAGGCTCTTGATGTGGGGAGATTAGCTGAAGCAGATCTCATTGAGTGGAGAGCGGATTATCTTCCAAAAGAGGATATTCTAAGAGTAGCTCCTGCCATTTTTGAAAAATGCAATGGCAAGGAAGTGATTTTTACAGTTCGAACGACCCGTGAGGGTGGCTATTTGGATTTGGCAGATCAGGAATATGTGGACTTGATTAAGGAAGTGGCTGCCCTCTATCAGCCAGACTACATTGATTTTGAATATTATTCCTATCAGTCAGTTTTTGAACAGATGTTGGAGTTTCCAAATCTTGTTTTGAGTTATCATAATTTTGATGAAACACCTGCTAACTATTTGGAAATCATGTCTGAATTGACTAGCCTTTCGCCAGCAGTAGTTAAAATGGCAGTCTTGGCAAAGAGTGAGCAGGATGTCTTGGATGTTATGAACTATACTCGTGGCTTCAAGACCTTAAATGCTGAACAGACCTTTGCGACCATTGCCATGGGTGAGCTAGGAAAAATCACAAGGATTGCAGGGGTAATTACTGGTTCTTGTTGGACCTTTGCAAGTTTGGATGAAGTATCGGCTCCAGGACAGATGTCTTTGGCCAATACACGTAAGTTTTTGGAAATTTTGGAGAATTAAATATGCGTTATTTAACAGCTGGTGAGTCCCATGGACCACGCTTAACAGCCATCATCGAGGGAGTTCCAGCTGGTCTTCCTTTGACTGCAGAAGATATCAATGCGGATTTGAAACGTCGCCAAGGTGGTTACGGTCGTGGAAGCCGGATGCAAATCGAAACAGACCGTGTAGAAATTACGGCTGGTGTGCGCCATGGTAAGACCACGGGGGCCCCAATTACCCTCAATGTGACCAATAAGGACCATCAAAAGTGGCTAGATATTATGGCTGTAGAAGATATTGAGGACAAGCTCAAGAGCAAGCGTCGTATCAGACATCCTCGTCCAGGTCATGCGGACTTGGTTGGTGGTATGAAATACCGTTTTGATGATTTGCGAAATTCCTTGGAGCGTTCCAGTGCGCGTGAAACAACCATGCGTGTGGCAGTCGGTGCCGTCGCCAAACGAATTTTGGCGGAGCTGGATATTGAAATTGCTAACCACGTTGTCGTTTTCGGTGGTAAGGAAATTGATGTTCCAGATGGCTTAACTGTTGCAGAAATCAAAGAACGTGCAGCCAAGTCTGAAGTTTCCATCGTTAACCAAGAGCGTGAAGAGGAAATCAAGGCCTATATCGACCAAATTAAGCGTGATGGTGATACCATTGGTGGTGTCGTCGAAACCATTGTTGGTGGTGTTCCAGTTGGTTTAGGTTCCTATGTTCAATGGGATAAGAAATTGGATGCTAAGCTGGCTCAGGCAGTGGTTTCTATCAATGCATTTAAAGGAGCAGAATTCGGGGTTGGTTTCCAAGCAGGCTACCTAAAAGGCAGTCAGGTCATGGATGAAATTCTTTGGTCTGAGCAAGAGGGCTACACACGCAGAACCAACAATCTCGGTGGTTTTGAAGGTGGCATGACAAATGGACAGCCTTTGGTGATCCGTGGTGTTATGAAACCAATTCCAACCCTCTACAAGCCTTTGATGTCCGTTGATATTGACACGCATGAGCCTTATAAGGCGACTGTGGAGCGTTCTGACCCAACGGCTCTTCCAGCAGCTGGTGTGGTTATGGAATCTGTAGTTGCTACGACCATTGCAACAGAAATCTTAGAGAAATTCTCTTCTGATAACATGGAAGAATTAAAGGCTGCAGTAGCAAGTCACCGTGATTATGTTAGAAATTTCTAGGTCGACAATGAAAAAAACTATTTTGATAGTCGGTCTAGGACTGATCGGAAGTTCTCTAGCCCTCTGTATCCGCAAACAACACCCAGATTATCATATCTTAGGTTATGAACCCAATCAAGCATCAGCAAGTATAGCCACAGAAAGACAGATGGTTGATGAGCTATCGGATAATCTAGCTGAACTAGCTGGTCAAGCAGATGTGATACTGCTCTGTGTTCCCATTCAGGTTTCGCTTGACTTGATAGAAGACTTAAGTTACATGAAGCTGAAAGAGGGGGTCTTGATTACGGATGCGGGTTCGACCAAGTCGGCTATTGTAGATGCTGCTGAGAAATTTTTGCTTCCCAAACAAATCAATTTCCTTGGTGGACATCCCATGGCGGGTAGTCACAAGTCAGGGGCTGCCGCTGCAGATTTACACTTGTTTGAAAATGCCTATTTTATCATGACACCCTGTCAGGCTACAAAGGCAGATGCTGTACCTAGATTGACAGATTTACTGTCTGGAACAGGTGCCCGCTTTGTCCAGATTGATGCGGTAGAGCATGACAAGGTAACAAGCCAGATTTCCCATTTTCCACACGTCTTGGCCTCTAGTTTGATGAATCAGGCTGGGGATTATGCCCAGGAACATCCCTTCACCAATAATTTTGCGGCAGGTGGTTTTCGGGATATGACCCGGATTGCTGAGAGTGAGCCGGGGATGTGGACCAGCATTCTCATGACCAATCCAGAAGCGATTTTGGATAGGATTGAGGAGTTTCAAAAGAGATTAAGTCAAGTGTCAACGGTCTTGAGATCTGGAGATAAAGAAGCTATTTGGGAATTCTTTGAAAAAGGACGTCAGACTCGCAAGGCTATGGAAATTCATAAGCGGGCCGGTGTGGATTCCTTTTATGATTTATTTCTTAGCGTTCCCGATGAGGAAGATACGATTTTGAAGGTCTTGGAAGTCCTGCGTGGTATTTCCATTGTCAATATTCGTATTAACGAAGAAAACCGTGAAGATATTCACGGTATATTGCAAATTACGTTTAAAACAAGAGAGAATTTGGAGGAGGCTTCGCAGCGATTGCGAATCCAGACCAACTACCAAATTAACCATGATTAAAGGAGAAAGTTTATGTCAACAAATATCTATGATATTGCAAATGAATTGGAACGTGCTATCCGTAACCTGCCTGAATATAAGGCGGTAGAGGCAGTCAAAGTTTCCGTCGAAGGCAATCCTGAAGCCAAAGAAATTTTGGAGAGCTATATCACTTTCCAAAAAGGTATTCAGGAAAAATTACAAGCGGGTGATATTCCAACTGAGGAAGATCAAAAAACCATGTTGGATTTCAATAAGAAAGTTCAAGCTAATCCACTTCTTGTTGAATACTTTACAAAACAGCAGCAGTTGGCAGCTTATGTAGCTGATTTGGAACGTATTATTTTCAAACCCTTGAATGAATTGTTATAAAGAGTACAGCCGAAAGGCTGTATTTTTGTTTGAAAAATTGGACTTTACTTGACATTATGGAAAAATTGGTATATACTACAATTAGTATATGGTTATAACCAGTATATAGAAATATTATATTGAATTAAGGAGGTAGGACATGTCTAAGTATATATATGCTAAGTCTATTATTTTGAAGGATACTGAGGTAGAGAATGCCTATCTCGAACTAACAGATATAGGTACCTTTGGTAAAATTCTGACAGAAAAGCCTGAAGGGGATATTATCGACTATTCCGACTATCATCTGGCAGCAGGTTTGGTGGATACCCACATTCATGGCTATGCATCTCATGATGTCATGGACAATGATTTTGAAGGCATCAAGGTCATTTCAGAAGGCCTCTTATCTTGTGGGGTAACTTCTTGGTTGCCAACGACCTTAACAGATTCTACTGAAAATTTAGATGCAGTCTGTGAGACGATTGGAACCTATGCAGGGCAAGAAACAGGTGCTAAAATTCAAGGTATTTTCTTAGAAGGTCCCTTCTTTACAGAAAAATACAAGGGAGCTCAGAATCCCAAGTATATGAGCGATCCATCGATTGAGAAGTTGGATAAATGGCACCAGCTCTCCAAGGGTCTGGTCAATAAAATTGCCATTGCACCAGAAAGAGAAGGCGTGACAGAATTTATCGAATTTGCCAACAGCAAGGCCATTCATACAGCTCTTGCCCATAGTGATGCGACCTATGCGCAAGCCAAAGCAGCTGTTGATGCAGGAGCCAATATTTTTGTACATGTTTACAATGGTATGAGTGGGCTACATCATCGTGAGCCAGGAATGGTTGGCGCAGCACTGAACTTAAAAAATGTTTATGCAGAAATGATTTGTGACGGTCACCATGTTCATCCAGCGGCAGCAGAAATTGTTATCAAGGCGCGTGGCGCAGAAGAAACTGTATTGATTACGGACTGTATGCGAGCAGGAGGCATGGGTGAAGGAAATTCTCGATTAGGAGAATTTGAAGTCGTTGTAAAAGACGGCACAGCCCGCCTCAAGCACAATGGCAGCTTGGCAGGATCTATTCTCGAATTGATTCAAGCTGTTCAACATGTGGTTGAATGGGGCTTGGTTTCCCTGCCTGATGCCCTTCGAATGGCATCTTTGGCACCAGCTCGTTCTGTCAACATTGATCATATTTGTGGTCAGATTGCAGAAGGACGGGCAGCAGACTTTATCGTCGTAGATGATGCAGGACGATTGCAAGCAACCTACTTAGACGGTGTGAAACGATTTGAAAATTAGTTAAAGGCTTCTAAACTGCTAGTTGTATATCAACAGCAACTTAATTGGTAATACTATTTTCCAGGAGGAATCTAATGACAAAATTACAACTTTCTCAGGCTAAATTTGACCATATGACACGCTTGTCAAACAGCGACAAAGTCATTGCAGCCCTAGCTATTGACCAACGTGGTGCATTGAAACGCCTTTTGGCTGCGGCAGCAGGTGGTGGCGAATTTGGAGATGATATTTTGATTGATTTCAAAAAAGTCATCTCAAGCGATTTGACGCCTTATGCAAGCTCCATCCTTTTGGATGCGGAATACGGTGTTCCAGCTTCAGAATTGCGCCATGCAGACTGTGGCTTCATTGCAGCCTATGAAAAAACAGGTTACGATGCCTCAACTCCAGGTCGTTTGCCAGACCTTTTGCCAAACTGGTCAGCAAAACGCATCAAAGAATTGGGTGCAGATGCCGTCAAAATCTTGCTCTACTATGATGTAGATGACAAGCCAGAAATCAACGACATCAAGCATGCTTGGGTAGAACGCATTGGTAGCGAGTGTGTGGCAGAAGATATTCCTTACTTCGTGGAAATCTTGACCTACGATGCTAGCGACATGGATGTAACCTCTCGTGAGTATGCAGCCCTTAAACCACGTAAGGTTAATGGAGCTATGCGCGAATTCAGCAAGCCACGCTACAATGCAGATGTGCTTAAGGTAGAAGTACCGGTTAACATGAACTTTGTAGAAGGCTACACAGATGAAGAGCCAGTCTACACAGTTGAGGAAGCCAAAGCCTTCTTCAAGGAGCAAACAGACAGTACTCACTTGCCGTTTATCTATTTGAGTGCGGGCGTGTCTGCGAAACTCTTCCAAGAAACCCTTGTCTTTGCTAAAGAAGCAGGTTCAAGCTTTAACGGTGTTCTTTGTGGACGTGCAACTTGGAAGGATGCAGTAGCAATCTTTGCAAGCGAAGGGGAAGAAGCAGCTAAAGCTTGGTTGGCTGATCAAGGTCGTCGCAACGTCGAGGAGCTTAATGAAGTTCTGGCAACTACTGCTCATCCTTGGACAGAAAAAGTAGAAGTCAAATAAAAACTTTGGGAGCGGGAAAGAACTCGACTGGTCAAAAACATACTAAGATTAGTAGTGAGGAAATCTCCGACGGGAGAGAGTACTCACTACTTTTTCTTTATGATAAAGTAGAGGTGTCTTGTTAAGTCGACAACTCTTTTGACGCTAGACGTCGCATCAAAAAAAAGAGTTCGTCTTCCCGCCCCCGCACAGTTGATTAGGTCAGATTTGGAGTGTAAAACACGAACAAATCTGCCAATCAACCACTGCGTTGAGATGTTGACACGAACCCTGAGAAGCGAGGTTGTTTTTTTTGCCCAGCCTCTTTTTCCATGAAATTATTAAAAGATTTTCGGAAAAAAGTTGAAAAATCTGAAAATTTAAGCAATTTTTGTTGACAAATGCTTGAAAATGAATTAAGATAAGTAGGAATTAAAAATCAATAGAAAGGAAAACAGAGATGTTAGAAATGTGTCAAAACCATTCAGCTAATCATACTTATTTCTACGGCTATTTTAGATAGTGTTTGTAGACATGGTAAACATGGATGCAAACACGGGAACGTAAGGTTTGTATCTATGTGGCTGTAGCTGTTTTGACGTGTGCCTCATAGATGATACATCTAAATGGCACAGTACTTCATTCTGTTTTCACATACAGTTGAAATATGGGACCGTTTAGAGTGTAGTCTAAGCGGTCCTTTCGTATTCATTTTTTATTAAATAAAGGAGATAAATCATGGGATTTAAAAAAATTATCCTTAGTTCAGTAACACTCTTATCAGCAATTACCATGGCTGCTTGTAGCTCAAGTTCATCAGACAATAGTTCAGTAAATGTTGGTATCATTCAGTATGCCGAGCATGAGGCATTAACTGCAGCCCGTGAAGGTTTTGTGGAAGCCTTGGCAGAAGCAGGCTACAAAGAAGGTGAAAACTTAACAATTGATTTGCAAAATTCACAAGGTGATCAAGCCAATTTGCAGACAATGGTTCAAAAGTTAGCTGGTAACAATGACCTTAACTTTGCCATTGCAACACCAGCTGCCCAGGCCATGTTAAACGCAGATGCTGAAACTCCTGGCGTATTTACAGCTGTAACGGATCCAGTTGAAGCAGGCTTGGTGGAATCCTTGGAAGTCCCAGGAGGAAGCATGACAGGCTCAATTGATGCGACAGATGTAGAGGGGCAAATTGATATGTTAGTCAAAGTAGTTCCCTCTGCCAAAATAGTTGGTATTTTCTACAATTCTAGCGAGGTAAACTCTGAAGTTCAAGCAGAGCAGGCAAAAAAAGCGCTTGAAGCAAAAGGGATTAAGGTAGAAGTGACGACTGTTACTTCAACTAACGATGTTCAGCAAGCCATCACTTCATTGGCTGGCAAAGTGGATGCAATCTACCTTCCAACTGATAACACAGTAGCATCAACAGCTTCGACCATTGGCGATGTTTTGAAAGAGGCAAAAGTTCCAGCTATGGGATCTGACGCAGCGGTTATTGATGCAGCACTCTTTACCTACGGTGTTGACTACCATGCAATCGGTGTGCAGGCTGGAGAATTAGCTGCTAAAATTTTGGATGGTGAGAAGCCAGCAGACTTGGCTGTTGAAAAACCAAATACAGCAGCTATTACAGTCAATGAAGAAATGGCAACAGTAGTGGGAATTAATCCAGCAACCATTAAAGCATTGGAAGAATAAACAGTTAGGAGATTGGATTATATGTATAATAAACTAGTAAAAAAATTGGCAACTATTTCATTGGCAAGTGTAGCAGCTTTGACACTTGCAGCCTGCGCCTCAACATCTAAACAAGCCTCATCTGAAGCCGTTAAAGTTGGTGTCCTTCAGTATATGGAGCATGAGTCATTGACAGCAGCGCGTGAAGGTTTTGTGGCTGAACTGGAAGCAAATGGCTACAAGGAAGGTGAAAAATTGGTCTTGGATTATCAAAATGCCCAAGGTGACCAAGCCAACCTTCAGACTATTTCAGAACAATTGGTTGGGGAAAATGATTTAGTCCTAGCCATCGCAACGCCATCAGCTCAAAGTTTGGCGACTGTATCAACGGAAACACCAATTCTCTTTACAGCCGTTACAGATCCATTGTCAGCCGACTTGGTTGAAACAATCGAGAAACCAGGTGGCTTATTGACGGGTACATCTGACCAGGCACCAATTGATAAACAAGTTGAATTGCTAGGTCAAGCTGTTCCAGATGCCAAGACAGTTGGTATTTTGTACACTACTAGCGAACGGAACTCAGAAGTTCAGGTAGAACAAGCCAAGGCATTACTAGAAAAAGCTGGTTACAAGGTTGTTGTCAAAGGAATTACTTCAACCAATGAAGTTCAAGATGCAACAACCAGCTTGATGAAGGATGTGGATGCTGTCTTTGTTCCAACTGATAATACCGTTGCTTCCACCATGACCATGATTGGTGAATTGTCTGTGGAGCATAAAGTTCCTGTCATCGGTGGTTCAACAGATATGGTGGATGAAGGTGGTCTGTTGACCTACGGTACAAACTATGAGGCACTCGGTCGTCAAACTGCCAAAATGGCCATTAAGATCATCGAAGGTGCTAAGGTATCTGAAACAGCTGTAGAATATCCTGAAACAGTTAGCCTTCATGTCAATGAAGAAATGGCTAAGAAATTGGGTATCGATACGGCTAAACTATCTGTAACAGAATAAAAGTGGTAAAATAGAACCTAGTTTATTTTTATCAAATAAGGAGAAAATTGTGGATATTATTTTATCAAGCATTTCACAAGGCCTGCTCTGGTCGGTCATGGCGATTGGTGTTTACCTGACATTTCGTATTTTAGATATCGCAGATATGACAGCGGAGGGGTCTTATCCCCTCGGAGCTGCAGTCTGTGCAACTGGGATTGTTAATGGAGTAAATCCCTTGCTGGCGACTTTTATGGCAGTGCTAGCAGGTATGGTAGCTGGATTGATTTCAGGTTTGCTTCATACAAAACTGAAAATTCCAGCCCTTTTGACAGGTATTGTCACTTTGACAGGCCTTTACTCTATCAACTTGAAAATTTTGGGTAAGGCCAACGTGGCCCTACTAAAACAAGAAACCTTGGTAACGCAATTGCAGGAATTTGGTTTAACCAAAACAAATGCAGTCTTGGTTATCGGTCTTGTCTTTGTACTAGCAGTTGTAGGTCTGCTTACTCTCTTGTTGAATACGCAAATTGGTTTGGCTATTCGTTCAACAGGGGACAACATCCCAATGAGTGAGGCCAATGGTATCAACGTTGACAATATGAAAATCTATGGCTACATGATGTCAAACGGTTTGATTGCCCTCTGTGGCGCCTTGTTGACACAAAACAATGGCTATGCAGATTTGAACTCTGGTACAGGTACCATTGTTATCGGTCTGGCATCTGTCATTATTGCAGAAGTTATCTTGCGTAACTTACGCTTGGGTTGGAGATTGTTATCCGTTGTACTTGGTGCAGTTGTTTACCGTTTGATTATCCTTGCAATTTTGGAAATTCCAGGCATGGATGCAGACCTTGTAAAACTCTTCTCAGCCATTCTCTTGGCAACAGTCCTTTATGTGCCAGAATTGCAGAAGAAGCTCAACATTCGTCGACCAAAATTGAACGGAAATGCTTAGGAGGAAGTCATGAAAACTATTTTATCAATACAAAATATTCATAAGACCTTCGAAGCAGGGACAGTCAATGAAAACCATGTCCTTCGTGGGTTGAACTTAGATGTAAAAGAAGGGGATTTCATCTCCATTATCGGTGGTAATGGTGCAGGCAAATCGACTTTCATGAACTCACTTGCAGGTGCCTTGACGGTTGATTCGGGCGATATTTTGCTTGAAGGTAAATCCATTAAGCATGTATCAGCTGCCAAACGCTCTAAGGACATTAGTCGAGTATTCCAAGATCCGAAAATGGGAACAGCCTCTCGCTTGACCATTGAAGAAAACATGGCCATTGCCTACCGCCGTGGTTTATCTCGTGGACTTGGTTGGGGTGTGAAAGACAGCGAACGGGCTATTTTCAAAGAAGCATTAAAAGAGCTTGGCTTGGGCTTGGAAGACCGTATGAAAGTGGATACGCAGTTCTTATCAGGTGGTCAGCGTCAGGCTCTGACCTTGATGATGGCTTCGCTTGTGAAACCAAAGGTTCTACTTTTGGATGAACATACTGCTGCCCTGGATCCAAAAACCAGCGACATGGTTATGGAACTGACCAAGAAAATCGTGGAAAGTCACCAGTTGACAGCTCTTATGATTACGCACAACATGGAAAATGCCATCGAATATGGAAATCGTTTGGTCATGTTGCACCGTGGTCAGATTGTTGTCGATGTAGCAGGAGAAGAGAAAAAGAACCTGACTGTTCAAAACTTGATGGACCTCTTCTACAAAAACAGCGGTGAGAAACTAACTGACGATGAGATGATTTTATAGTCGTTCAGTTTATCTTTTATTACGTCGTTAACTCGTTTTGCCGTACTCCAGTACTGTCTTCAACTCGTTGCCTAGTACTAAAAGCAAACTGAAAGACTATACAAAAAATAAGACTACTGATTTCATGCAAGTCAGTAGTCTTTTTTCTTATAGTTGTAGAAATTCTAGCATTTCTTCCATCGGGATTTGATGGATGGCTGCCTGACCTAATTGTGGAACGATGACTAGTTTGATGGACTTGCCTCGCGCCTTCTTATCACGGGTTAAGGCTGCGAATAATTCATCGATATTCCATGGTTGGTGTGCAGTTGGTAGGCCGAATTTTTCGCACATGGCGATGATTTTTTCAGTCATACCTGGTGGCATGAGGTCTTTTCTTTCAGCAGCGCGTGAGATTTGCACCATACCGATGGCAACAGCTTCACCGTGCATGACCTGTCCATAACCTGCAGTCGCTTCAATAGCATGGCCAATGGTATGGCCGAAGTTGAGGTAGAGTCTGACACCGTTGTCCAATTCATCCTCGACAACGACCTTGCGTTTGACTTCGCAGGAATGGTAGATGATATAGTCAGCGTGTTCCAAAATGCTCTCGATAGATCCATCTAGTTGAGCTAAGGTTTCCCAAAGCTCCACATCATCTATTAAGCCATATTTGACAACCTCGCCCATTCCTTCAATCAATTCTCGTTTGCCAAGGGTTTTGAGGGTGTCAGGGTCAATTAAAACGCCGTCTGGCTGGCAGAAGGTACCTACCATGTTCTTTGCAAATGGGGTATTGACGCCAGTTTTTCCACCGATAGAGGAATCAACTTGTGCTGTCAAGCTGGTTGGAATTTGTAGGAAATGGATGCCACGCATATAGGTTGAGGCAACAAAGCCAGCCAAATCACCAACGACACCGCCACCGAGGGCGATAATGCCGTCACTTCGGGTCATGCCATGCTGTACGAGAAATTCGTAGGCCTGATTGACAGTGTCAAGATTTTTTGAAGCTTCACCTTCTGGAAAGTCAAAGACAATGGTTTCAAAGCCAGCAGTTTCCAGACTAGACTGTACTGTTTCAGCATAGAGTGAGCCGACGTGGTCATCTGTGATGATGGCGATTTTCTGAGGTTTCCAGAGCCCTTTGACCCAGGAACCTGCCTGTGCTAAACTTCCTCTTTCGATGAGGATATCGTAGGGATTATTAGGGAGATTGACGGTCAGTTTCATCGGGTTTCCTCTCTAGTTGATGTCGTATTTCTGGACTAATTGGTCCCAAATCAAGTCAGTCGGCATTTCCTTTCCAGTCCAAGATTGGAAGGCCTCGGCTGCTTGAAAGAGCAGCATGCCTAATCCGTTGATGGTTGGATTGCCTTGTGACTGGGCTAGTTTTAATAAGGGTGTTTCAAATGGTTGGTAAATAATGTCCGCAACCAAGAGTTGTTCTGGAAATTCTAGGTTAGCTGGGATCGGTAGAGAAACACCATCCATACCGACACTAGTGCCGTTGACAAGTAAGTCTGACTTGGCAATTTCTTCTTGCATCAACTGACTATCATCATTGGCTAGGACCTGCATGGGAACTCCAGTAGCTTCTACAATAGGTGCAATGCTTGTCTGGGTTCTTTCTAAACTTTGTTGGCGGCAGAAAATGGTGATTTCTTTGGCGCTATCCAGAGCAGCCTGGGCCATGATAGCAGTAGAAGCACCGCCACCTCCTAGGATGGCTAGTCGCTTATTCTTAACTTGAAAGCCTTTTAGTCTTTCCAAACTCTTGAAAAATCCAATTCCATCGGTGTTGTGTCCGATTAGTTTACCGTCTTTGTGAATAACGGTATTAACGGCTCCAATCAGGCGAGCTGATGGTGTTAGGTCATCAAGGTAGGGAATAACGGCTTGTTTGTAAGGCATGGACAGGTTGATACCAAACATGTCATAGCGTTTGATATTGTCAAGAGTGACTGCCAAGTCTTCCTCTGGGATTTCCCAAGCGACGTATACTCCATTTACACCTGTTTCCTTAAAAGCCAGATTATGTATGAAGGGGGAAATAGAGTGCTTGATAGGCTTGGCTACAACAGCTGCTAGACGAGTATATCCATCTATAGTCATAACTTTCCTCCAATTCTAATCTTTCAATGCTAAGGTTTAGTGGGTATTTTACAGGGTCTGGTGGATTTCACGGATAAGTGCTTCCGTTTTTTCCCAGCCCAAGCAAGGGTCGGTAATGGATTTCCCAAATACTTCAGGGCTGTCCTGACGGCCGTCTTCCAAGTAGGATTCAATCATGAAGCCGCGAACGTACTTGCGAATGGATTCGTTCCAAGCTCGGTTGATGAGGGTTTGACGGACGATACGGATTTGTTCCAGGTAATTTTTTCCAGAATTATCGTGGTTGGTATCGATAACGATAAATGGATGTTCTAGCCCAAATTCTTCATACTGTTTGATGGTTTTCAAGAGAATATCGTAGTAGTAGTTTGGCTCGTAAGTACCTTGTTCGGTCGTGGCACCGCGTAAAATGGCATGGGCAAGTGGATTGCCGTCTGTATCAACTTCGGCATCACGATAGATAAAGTTTTGTTTGTTTTGGGCAGCGTAGATACCGTTGAACATGACTTTAAGATTGCCAGAAGTAGGATTTTTCATACCCGTAGGTATATCAATACCGGAAGCTACAAAACGGTGCTCTTGATCTTCAACTGAGCGGGCTCCGATCGCATGGTAGGATACCAAATCTTCCACCAGTGGATAGTTGGCAGAGTAGAGCATCTCGTCGGCTGTTGTTAGACCTGTTTCAGTAATGACACGGTAGTGCAGGTTACGAACAGCGGCGATACCGTTGATGAGGTCTGGTAATTTAGAAGTATCTGGCTGGTGGACAAGTCCTTTATAGCCTTCGCCGTTGGTTCGTGGTTTGGCAGTATAGACCCTCATGACCATGAAGATTTTGTCTTTGACTTCTTCTTGAAGTTTGGACAAACGGTTGGCGTATTCTAAAACAGCCTCTTCATTGTCAGATGAACATGGACCAATGACCAAGAGCAGGCGGTCATCTTCACCACGGATGATGCCTTTTAATTCTTCATCACGTTGGTTTTTAGCGGCTAAAAATTCGCCTTCTAGTTTGGAGAGTTCTTTTACTTTATCAATATCTAGACTGGTGCTACGTTTGTGAATTCCCATAATCTTTTCCTATCTACTGTGGATTTCTCGGATGAGTTCTTGCGTTTTTTCCCAGCCTAAGCATGGGTCTGTGATGGATTTACCATAAATATCTGGATTATCTTGGCGACCGTCTTCGATGTAGGATTCAATCATGAAGCCGCGAACATACTTACGGATAGCTTCATTCCAGTCACGGTTAATCAAGGTTTGGCGAACGATGCGGATTTGCTCCAGATAATTTTTACCAGAGTTATCATGGTTGGTATCGATGATGATGAATGGATTTTTCAAACCAAATTGATCATAGAGGTCAATGGTTTCCAAGAGATTGTCGTAGTAGTAGTTTGGCAAATACTTCCCGTTTTCATTGACAGCACCACGAAGGATAACGTGGGCAAGCGGGTTGCCAGAAGTTTCGACCTCTGTATTGTTGAAGAGGAAGGATTGTTTCTTCTGAGCTGCAAAGATACCATTAAACATGACTTTAAGGTTGCCAGAAGTAGGGTTTTTCAAGCCTGTTGGAACATCAATACCAGAAGCTACAAAGCGGTGTTGTTGGTTTTCAACAGAACGAGCACCAACGGCAATGTAAGAAACCAAATCGTCAACCAATGGCAGGTTTTCTGGATAAAGCATCTCGTCGGCTGTTGTCAAACCAGTTTCGGTAATGACGCGGTAGTGCAAATTACGAACAGCCTTGATGCCGTTGATCAGGCTAGGTGCGGCATCTGTATCAGGTTGGTGCATGAGGCCCTTGTAGCCATCGCCATTTGTACGAGGCTTGGCAGTGTAGACCCGCATAACCATGAAAATTTTATCTTTGACTTCTTCTTGAAGTTTAGCCAAACGGTGAGCGTAGTCCAAAACTGCCTCTTCATTGTCAGAAGAACATGGCCCAATTACTAAGAGAAGACGGTCATCCTCACCTTTTAGAATAGCTTCTAATTCACGGTCACGGGCTTGTTTTTTGGCAAGAGTTTCGGGAGATAGTTTAGAATGCTCTCGCACTTGATTGATGTCGATTTTTTCACTGATTGGTGTAAACAATATAGAAGTCCTCTTTCGATTAGTATATTTCTTAATTATAGCATGATTTTTAGGAATTTTAAACTTAAATTAAGGTACATTTGCTAAAATCGCAGTGAACTCCGAAAATTCATTCATAAATCTTTTATGGGTTTTCTCTATATATTTATTTTAGATAGAAATTGCCAAAAAAATCTGAAAATATTCAATAAATATGATAGAATAGGTCTAACACTATTTCGAGGTAGGGGTTATGAAATTAAGGACAAATATAGAAAAATTACAAGGTAGTATTCGAGTTCCGGGGGATAAATCCATCAGCCATCGCTCTATTATTTTCGGCTCCCTTGCAAAAGGTGTCACTCGTGTTCATGATATTTTGCGTGGCGAGGATGTACTGTCTACCATGCAGGTCTTTCGTGATTTGGGTGTGAAAATTGAAGACAACGGTGATGTGGTTGAAGTGTACGGTGTTGGTTTCGATGGTCTTCAAGCACCCCAAAATCACTTAGATATGGGGAATTCAGGGACATCTATTCGCTTGATTTCTGGCGTTTTAGCAGGTCAAGACTTTGAGGCAACCATGTTTGGTGACGATTCCCTGTCTAAACGTCCTATGGATCGTGTGACCATTCCGCTTAGCCAAATGGGTGTGGAGATTTCTGGTCAGACAGAACGTGATTTGCCACCATTGACTATCAAAGGAACCAAGAATTTACAAGCAATCAACTACCAACTTCCAGTTGCCTCGGCTCAAGTCAAGTCTGCTCTGCTATTTGCAGCCTTACAAGCCGAAGGTGAAAGTGTTATCGTCGAGAAAGAGTTGACCCGTAACCACACGGAAGATATGATTGTTCAGTTTGGTGGTGAGTTGACGGTCAATGGTAAGGAAATTCGTATCAAAGGTGGTCAGGAATTTACGGCCCAAGAGATTACGGTGCCGGGTGATATTTCCAGCGCAGCCTTTTGGCTGGTAGCTGGTTTGGTAGTACCAAATTCCAAGATTGTTCTGGAGAATGTCGGTATCAATGAAACACGGACTGGAATTTTAGACGTTATCAAGGCCATGGGTGGTCAGATGACACTATCAGATATTGATGAGATAGCAAAATCTGCGACCATTACGGTGGAAACTTCTGACTTGAAGGCTACGGAGATTGCGGGTGACTTAATTCCACGTTTGATTGATGAGTTGCCGATTATTGCTCTTTTAGCCACTCAGGCAAATGGCACAACAATTATCCGTGATGCCGAAGAACTCAAAGTCAAAGAAACAGACCGCATTCAAGTGGTGGCAGATGCCCTGAATAGCATGGGAGCCAAGATTGAGCCGACAGAGGATGGTATGATTATTCATGGTCCAACTGCCTTGCATGGTGCGACTGTTAACACCTTCGGTGACCATCGTATTGGTATGATGACGGCCATTGCGGCCCTTTTGGCTCAGGATGGAGAAGTTGAGTTAGAGAGAGCGGAGGCTATCAATACTAGCTATCCAGCCTTCTTTGACCACCTAAATAGTTTGATAGACTAGGAGAAGAGATGCCAATCGTTTTACTTGGATTTATGGGAGTTGGAAAATCAACCACAGCACGTTTGTTGGACCTCCCTGTTTACGATATGGACCAAATTATTGAAGAACGGATTGGCATGACCATCGCTGATTATTTCAAGCTCGAAGGAGAAGCTACTTTTCGTAAAGTTGAAACGGAAGTCTTGAAAGAATTATTGGATTTGCCTGCTGACTGTCTGGTATCGACAGGCGGTGGTGTGGTCAAATCTGAGTTCAATCGTCAGTTATTATTAGATAATAAAGAAAAAAATGTTCTTTTGACTGCATCGTTTGAAGTTGCCTATGAGCGAATTAGCCAGGATAGTCAATCAAAGCGTCCCCTTTTTTTGCAACATAGCAAGGAAGAATTTGAAACTATCTATCAAGAACGCATGACCCTTTATCAAGGATTGGCGGCTACCATTATCAATACAGACCAACTTACTCCAGAACAAGTAGCAAGGAAGATTCTATGCAAGTAGCTTACCTAGGACCGCGCGGTTCTTTTACCCATCAAGTTGCCCAACAGGCCTTTCCAAGTGCTGATTTGCAGGCTTTCGGAACTATTACAGAAGTGATTAAGGCTTATGAAACAGGGCAGGTTGTCTATTCTGTTATTCCAGTTGAAAACTCTATTGAGGGTAGTGTCCACGAAACTATTGATTATCTTTTTCATCAGGCGGAAATCCATGCGGTTGCTGAAATTGTTCAACCGATAGCCCAGCAACTTTTGGCAACGGGTGCAGATAAGGCAATTGAGGTTATTTATTCACACCCACAGGCTATTGCACAGGGGAAGAAATATATTCTGGAGCATTTTCCTACTGCTCGGATTGAGGTGACGGCTAGTACAGCTTATGCAGCACGGTATGTGGCTGAGCATCCAGCCCAGTCTTATGCGGCTATAGCACCACAAGCTGCGGCAGAGGAATATGGTCTAATGGTAATTGGGCAAGACATTCAGGAAATTAGTGAGAATTTTACTCGATTTTGGATTTTGGGAAATGATGCACCTAGTTTGCAACTTAAGGAAGTAACGAATAAGCTAAGTTTAGCTTTAACCTTGCCAGATAATTTACCGGGAGCTTTATATAAAGCTATGTCAGTTTTTTCTTGGAGAGGAATTAGTCTGACAAAAATTGAAAGTAGGCCATTGAAAACGGCGCTGGGTGAGTATTTTTTCATCTTAGACATTGAGAACGAGCAACCTGAATTGATGACCTTTTCATTGGAAGAATTGAAAAGTTTGGGAATATCATGTAAAATACTAGGTAATTATCAAGTGTACCTGGCTAGTTAGGATAAAGATGAACGTATGACGAAAAACAAAGGAATCTTAACCCATCATGAAGAGTTGCGGTTGGATTATTTACATAAAAATATACATTATTTAAATGATAGAGAGCGAGAGGAGTTGGATTATCTTCTTTATAAGAAGGAACTCCGTACTCGCCATGGGAAACCAAAGAAATTTGCAATTGAAACTCCTAGACCCATCACTGAAGATATGGAAGAAGATGACTGGCAGGAAGAAATTGAGCAGAATGAAGAACTCCTTCCTACGTATCCTGAAACCAGGTCTAGAAGAAATAGAAGGAAAGGACAAAAAAGTTCAGGGAGGGATTCAGTTGACTATATTCCGAAAATGCCCCCAAAAACAAAGAGAAAGAAAAAATGGGGTATGAAGCGAATGTTTTACTTACTCTTCCTTGCCCTGTTCTTGTTTGTTTTTGCTTTGGGCTTTAGTTTCATTAAGGGCCTGAATAGTGTGAGTGAGCAGCCTACTGCTGAAGTATTTAACGGGGTTAGTTCTGCTAATGGTACCAATATTTTGATTTTGGGTACGGATGGACGTGCAGGTGAAAGCACGGACGAAATACGGACAGATACCATTATGGTCTTAAATATCAATAATGCAGATAATAAGGTCAAACTGGTTAGTTTTATGCGGGATACCTTGGTCGATATTGAAGGTTATGAGTATAAATTAAATACCGCCTATACCCTCGGTGAACAAGATAACAAGCAGGGAGCTGAAGAAGTTCGTAAGGCTTTGAAAAACAATTTTGGTATTGATATTGACTATTATGCTATGGTTGATTTTGCAACTTTTGCGACAACAATTGATACACTCTTTCCAGAGGGGGTGACTATTGATGCACAATTTTCAACCATAGATGGAGAAACGGTTAGCTCGGTGGAAGTGCCAAATGATTTGCAGCTGGAGGAAAATGCCCCAGCCTATCAAACCATTCAGGTTGGTGTTCAACAAATGGATGGAAAAACTCTGCTCAACTACGCGCGTTATCGTTCAGATGATGAGGGGGATTTTGGTCGTACCAAGCGTCAGCAACAAGTCTTGTCGGCTGTCATGACTCAGGCTAAAAACCCGATGAAGCTTTTTTCAGGGGCGGAAGCACTTGGTAAAGTAGTGGCGATGACCCCAACAACAGTTCCCCAGGCCTTTATGCTTTTCCATGGACCGGGAGTTGTTATGGATGCAGCTAATGGTATCGAACGCATCACCATTCCTGAAAATGGGGATTGGATTGACGATTATGATATGTATGGTGGTATGGCCCTGCGAGTTGATTTTGAAAAGTACCAACAGCGCTTAACTGATTTGGGCTTACGATAAAAAATGTGATATACTAGAGAGTGACTTCGGTCACTTTTTTAGTGTCCAAAATAGAAAGTAGTACTATGTTAAAGAAAAATGATGTTGTTGAAGTAGAAATTGTAGACCTAACCCATGAGGGGCAGGGGGTTGCCAAGTTGGATGGTTTTGTCTTTTTTGTGGACAATGCACTGCCAGGTGAGAAAGTGTTTATGCGTGTTCTGAAGCTTAAGAAAAATATTGGTTTTGGTAAGGTGGAAGAATGGCAGAGCTACTCACCAGACCGTAATCAAGACCTAGACTTGACCTATCTAAGAACGGGTATTGCAGACCTGGGGCATTTGAACTATCCTGCCCAATTAGCCTTTAAGAAAAAGCAAGTAGAAACAAGCTTACGTAAGATCGCAGGCATTTCAGAAATTGTAGTCGAAAGTACTCTCGGTATGGATAGTCCTCTTGCCTATCGTAATAAGGCGGCAGTACCTGTTCGTCGTGTCAATGGTCAGTTGGAAACTGGGTTCTTCCGAAAGAATTCTCATGATTTAGTACCGATTGAAGATTTTTATATTCAAGATAAGGAAATTGATAGCTTGATTTTGGCTACTCGTGACCTCTTACGGAAATTGGATTTGAAGCCATACGATGAAAAGGAACAGACAGGACTTGTTCGAAATATTGTTGTTCGTCGCGGTCATTATTCAGGTCAATTGATGTTGATTTTGGTTACAACTCGACCAAAAATTTTCCGTGTTGAAACCTTGATTGAACGGTTGATAAGTCAGTTTCCAAATCTAGTTTCTATCATCCAGAACATCAATGATCAGAATACCAATGCGATATTCGGTCAGGACTTCCGTCTTTTGCATGGCAGTGAAACCATTGTAGACAGCATGTTGGGGAATGAATTTGAGATTTCTGCACCGTCTTTCTATCAAGTCAATACAGAAATGGCCGAAAAACTCTATCAGACAGCTATCGATTTTGCAGATTTGTCAGCAGATGATGTCGTAATTGATGCTTATTCAGGCATTGGGACTATTGGTCTGTCCTTTGCCAAACAGGTCAAGCATGTTTATGGTGTGGAAGTCGTTGAGAAGGCTGTCCTTGACAGTCAGAAGAATGCTGTTCGAAATGGAATTGACAATGTGACTTATGTCTGCGATAGTGCGGAGTCTGCTATGAAGAAATGGGTATCTGACGGAATTAAGCCAACGGTGATTTTTGTCGATCCGCCAAGAAAAGGTTTGACTGAGAGCTTTATCAAGGCAAGTAGCTCTGTAGAGCCTGAGAAAATTGTCTATATATCATGTAACGTCGCTACCATGGCGCGTGATATTAAGCTTTATGAGGAATTGGGGTATAAACTGACTAAGGTACGGCCGGTGGATCTTTTTCCGAATACGCATCACGTGGAGACGGTAGCATTATTGTCCAAACTTAATGTCGATAAGCATATAAGTGTTGAAGTAGAGCTAGATGAACTTGATTTGACAAGTGCGGAGAGCAAAGCTACTTATGCTCAGATTAAGGAATATATATTAGAAAAATTTGGTTTGAAAGTTTCAGCACTCTATATTGCCCAGATTAAAAAGAAATGTGGAATAGAGTTGAGAGAAAATTATAATAAGTCAAAAAAAGAAAAACAAGTTATTCCACAATGTACACCTGAGAAAGAAGAAGCTATCATGGATGCGTTAAGGCATTTTACAGAAAGAACAACATCAAAAGCCTGATGGTGTTATAACAAAAAAGATAAACGGAAAAACCTTTATAACAGAGATATATTTTGACAAAAAGAGCAAAGATACATTTCAAGATAAATTGTTTAAGGTAGTGAAAGCGGAACGGAAATAGTGAAAACAGAAATTTTGTATATATCATTTAGGTTCCTTTTTATCCGTGCTGCATGTGGGAGAAAATAGGAAATTTGACAATAGAAAAAATGGCTTAAAAATGGTATAATGTTGTTGATTATTCAGAGAGAAAAATTAGAATTAAGACGAAAGCAATGTAAAATTTAAGGAGGGCAATCATTTGAGATATATACTTTTATTGCGTGGGATAATTGTGGGTGGAAAGATTAAAATGAATATAAGCGAAAGGAGAAATTATGAATAAAATAATCCATTGCAAGGCACTCTTAAACTGTTCATCAGAAAGAGCATTTTGTTTATTCACTAAGAATGAAGAGATTATAACTTGGCTAACAGAAAAATCAGAAATAGAACCTTGGGTTGGTGGGAAATATGAACTTTTTTGGGATAAAAATGATAATGAAAATAATAGTACTTTAGGGTGCAAAGTAACAGCATTTGAATTGAATAAACTATTATGCTTCAATTGGAAAGGTCCGGTACAATATGCGGATGTAATGAATGTTGCAAAACCACTGACTCATGTATGTATTACATTCTTTGCAGAAAAAGAAAATAAGACGGAAATTCATTTGATTCATAGTGGTTGGGGAGAGGGAGAAAAATGGGAACAGGCACGTTTATGGTTTGAAAAGGTTTGGAAACAGTCATTTTTAAGACTGGAAAATTTGTTTTAATATAAGCGTATATTGATAAATTAGAGCGTAGACAGTTAATTACAGCTTTGATTTCTGAAATTCAAATTTACGAAGAAAAGCAACCGAATGGACAATGGCTAAAATCAATTACATTTAAACTTCCTATCATCGATGAAGATTTAAATATAGGTTTGGACAATGATGAACAAGTTGAGTGTGTTGCTCTGCTCGTAAAAGCCTAGAAACCTTTGAACGAAAGGGATAATGAAAAGCCTTGATTGCAAGGCTTTTTGTCGTATGGGGGAAGTATTAGAGTGAGAAATTTTTTGGAGTGAGTAGAAGTGACAGAGTGTTTTGATAAAGTTAAGACGAGTTCTAATTTTTGATTGAATATAAGTTGAAAGGATTAACAATGAACAAAAAAATCGATTCAGAAAATCAAACAATTAAGGCTTATTTTGAAAGCAATGGATAAATGTTAATAGTCAGACAGATATTTGGAAAGGTAAAATATGGTTAAAATTATTAGGATAAATTTAAAAACACATGCAGAGAATAGGAAAGATTTGATAGATTACTGTTTAAGTAACCACAAACAGTTTCTCGCCATCGGTTGGGCAGGTGAGTTTGAGACATTTGAAGCATATTTTAATACTGTTAGAAGTGGTATGAAAAGAATTAACCCAGTTTTAAATATTTTTAGAAATGTTGCAATTGATGATTTGTTCTGGACGAGGGATTTGGAGGGGAATTATTGGATTTGTCGCTCAAAAGGGAAAGCAGAAGCTTTTTTTAGTAAAGAGTTAGATATCGGTGCAGTGATTCCAGTTGAAGCTTATAAAGTAGGTTTGCAAGTTCCAGGGCAGATTAAAGCGTCTTTCAATAGGGCAAATGCAGGTACGGCTAATGAAATTCGAGATGCAATCATTGAGGAATACTCTAAAGCCACTTATAATAATTTATCTCAAACTGACCATTATCAAGTTAACCAGTTGCGAGGGAATTTATTAGATAATCTACCCGATTTTGATTTAGAGGAGTTGGTTATTTCTTATATTCAAATTAAATATGATTATTATGTTCTTTCAAATTCTATTGCTAGTAAGTCGACAACTATAAAAATTGAATGTGAATTTTTGTCCCGTAATCCAGCAAATGTATCGAAGGCAGTTGTACAAGTAAAAGGTAAAAAAGCTGCTACTTTGGATGCGATGCAATTTTCAAGTTTTGTAGAAGCAGGTTATAAAGTATTTCTATTTGCACCAAATGTAGAAAATGCAGAAACGCTGAAAAATATTATTGTTATCACGCCAAGTGAATTACTTGATTTCTATAACACTAATAAAATAATTTTGCCAACATCCATTACTCAATGGGAAAAATTATATTAATCCAAATTAGATTGTTAACTTAATTGATTATTTGAAAGGAGCAATTGGATTTGCTACTTTAGAATTAGCAAGGAGGAAAGCCTTTCGTGGAGAACATCTACTGAAATCTTACATCGTGCAAAATGACGATAATCCGTTCACAACAAAAGTGTTCTGTGCAGAATGTGGTTCGGCCTTTGGTCGAAAGAACTGGACCACTGGTCGAGGTAAACGTATGGTTTGGCAGTGTAACACTCGTTATAGGGTCTAAGGACAGATTGGCTGTCAGAATAACCATATTGATGAAGAAACGCTAGAGAAAGCCGCAGTAATGGCTGTAGAACTATTGGGTGAGAACGTGGATCTATTGCATGGAAAGTGGAATAAGATTCTGGAAGAAAATCGTCCACTAGAAAAGCATTATAGTACAAAGTTAGCTGAAATGATTAACAAGCCTTCCTGGGAATTTGATTCGTATGAGATGTGTCAGGTATTAGACAGTATTACAATTTCAGAAGATGGGCAGATAACTGTCAGATTTTTAGAGGGAACTGAGGTAGACATATAAACGACTGTGACCGAAAGGTTACAGTTTTTTGCGTTGTTTCGTGGTATAATAGCCGTATAAATTATAATTGATGGTGAAATACATGGAAAATAATTTGAATTTCGATATTTACGAGCATCACTTTGGAGCATTATATTATCACATAAAATCTTTGATTGGGGAATCCCCTATCTATGATGAAACTATTGATGAGGAAGATTTAATATTTCTTCCCTCGAAGCATCTATTTGATATTGGAAATGTAGAATTTAATAGGTTCAAAGCTCAAGAATCAGAATACCGTTCTTGGATTGAAATTTATATCTTTAAAATCATCAAAAATATTTTAGAGCGAAAATCAATCTTCTTTGAGGAACATTATTATGGAGATGGAACTGAGGCATACTCCATGTTGCTTTGCCCTAATGGCATACGAGTTGAAGTATTTTTTCTTTATGATATTTCATATGAAAGTGCTAGCAATACGGATTATGATAAAATTTCAAAATCTCTTCATGCTAAGGCTGTTAATGTTGATGAAATCCATATATTTATTTTACGTGATGCAATACATTTTGTGGACTTAGCTAACTTGGTGAATGGGAATAGTGAGTTAAATCAAAATGGTTTAGTAAAAGTCTTCCCAATAAAATCATTCTTTTTACAGTATTTTGATGAAGTAGAATATAATTCTTTTATCAGTTTTGCAAGAGAGTTTCATGAACGAATCATGAGTGAAATAACTTATAAAACGGTAATTATCCCAAGTAAAAATACATTATCAGCTTTTCGAACAAAAAAGTCCGAAATGTTACAAACTATGGATTATAAAGCAATATTCGACTATGGTAAATCAGGATTCCTTACAAATGAAGATTTTTTGAAAGTTGAAGGGAATTTTTTAGAGAATAAGATGTATCTCGCAATGACTGGCAAAAATGATTTTTCAGAGAGTTTCATCAGTGCTGAATGGTTATTTGATATTTATAGCCATTCGATGGGTGAGTTAGAATTAACAGGTATAATATCAGGGTATCTAAAGTCAATAGAACAATTAATGTATAAGATAGTCCAACTTAATATTGATAAGGGATTTTCTATCAGAACAAACAGACAAAACGGAAACCGAAGGATTCATTATACTAAAGACAATGCTGAAATGATTGATAGTACGTTAGGGTCATTGAATGAATTCATTACCTCGAAAGAAGCAAAATTAGCTTTATCATCAAAAGTCAGAGGCTGTATGAATCATGCAATTTCACAATGGACAAGATATCAACGAAATGGGTATTTTCATAAACATAATCTATATAAACAAGATAATAAAATCGATGAGATAAGATCGTTAACACTATTTTTATACTTTATCATATTAGGCGGGTTGGAGTTTTCAAATATACAACTGAAGGAGTTGGGAATACATGATGAAGAGGTAATAGTGAAAGAAAAGTTTAACATTGACTCAGTGTATATAAATTTCAAAAATTGGTTTAATAAAGCTTTAAAGTTTGATTTACCAATTGAAATTCCAGGTCTAGTGTTCATGGTAAGTTCTCATAATGGGGAGTGGCAACTTAATGCATATTTGCTCAAAGTTTTTGATAGAAAAAAATATATCTCCCAAAAATATCAACTATTAAATGGAGAATATTTGGAATTGAGTCACTCATATAATGTGCAATCTTTATATTTATGTGCTGCAGATATTGCTGAACTACAAGTAGTCGATTTGGTTGAGAAATTATTGGATATTTACAAAGCCGAACATAAGATTTTAATGAATAAAATAAGTGGGATTGTCCTATATTGTCGGAAAATTGAAAAACTAGTTCATTAAAAAAAGACAAAGTCAGTATAGACTTTGTCTAGAGTTGAGCCTTATCGTTTAAACATTTGGATGATATCCTTGACAGCATAAATGATGTCGCGAACACTACGAGTAGTATTCTGTATGTCCTTGACGATATTAAGGATGTCCTGGTCACTTAAATTCTTCATGGAATTATTCTCCTTTCGAATAAGATAAAGAGAACATCGATACTCAACAGGAACATTATAATATATTTTTATCTAAATAACAATAGATTTAAGAGAGTAATGATTACGTTGCATAGTGTAATTTAAATTTTACCATGGTCATTTCGTTCCATAATATGGGTAAAACCTATCACCACATATTGAAGTTGTGAGTTTGTTAGAGAAACGCAATTAGATTGTCCAGCCTGCTCTCTTGTTTTCTGGCAAGCTGCTTCAAAGGTCCGCAGGACCTTTGAACTCCCAAATACGCATCACGTGGAGGCAGTATCACTGCTTGTACGAGATGATTTATCACCGAAGTAAAAGCAGATGTTTTGCCCATGCGATAGCTGTCGGAGAGTGAGGAACGTAGTGATGATATGATGCGGTAACAGCGAACTGCTGAGTGTGTTGCTCTGCTCGTAAAAGCCTAGAAACCTTTGAACGAAAGGGATACTGAAAAGCCTTGAAACCAAGGCTTTTTGTATTTTATGGCTCTGTAATACGTAGAGGCATTCTTTGCTCTAGCATAGTGGAGCTTTTTACATAAATTATCCTTTCCTATATCTTATACAATCACCAGCCAGTCCTGTGATTGAAAGAATAGAAAGCTTGTGGTATTAAATACGCACAATGGACAAGATATAACGCTGAATAGTTTCAGGTGATTCTTGACAACCATGTTGTATCCAATACTTGATGATACTGTCGATGGTTGAAACATAAACAGTTAAGGCATACTCGTAAGGAATTTTATATGCCTGTTCAAGTTGTTTTGGAAGATTAGGAATACTGGAATTTTCAATAACTTCGGTAATATACTTGGTAACTTCTAAAGAAACATGAGGGAAAAAATGAACAAAGTCCACGGCTATTTCCTTATTTTTATAGAGAAACTGCAACATTTCTCCTACGACATTGTCATTTAGGGAGGGATCTTTTGCTAGAATAATACTGATTTCGTTCAGGATATATTCAAGGGATTCTTCTAGGAAGGTTTCCTTAGAGTTGTAGTAGTGATAGAAGACCCGACGGCTTAGTTTAGCACGGTCTGCAATTTGATTGATCGTAAAACTGTTATTGTCATCAGATTTTTTGAGTTCGAAAAAGGCTTTCAGAAATTTTTGGCTGGTTGTAAAATACTTTTCCATATATATATATATATATAACTCCGTAAAAATTTATTTAATAAAATTTATAAAAAAATAAATGCACTGCACAAAAATGTATTTATTGTGAAACATTCATTTTATAGACATTATATAATGTATTGTGTAATCATGCAACTATTTCTTTATAAAGTTGTTGGAATATGGAAAGGAATTCTTATGTTTTTTGATAATAAACAGCTTGAAAACGAAGCATTGCGCTCGAAGCAACGGTTTACCATTAAAAAGTTTAAATCGGGTGCAGCCTCAGTTTTAATCGGTTTCTTATTTATGTTCAGCGGTGGAGCCTTAAAAGCTGCTGCAGAAGAGCTTGAATCAGGTCAGTTGCCACAGACGACCGAGCTGGTGGACAAACCACTGGATTCAAGTGCTCAGGCAAACGAAGTAGTTTCTCATTCGGTACAGCAAGAAGCAGGAGAGGTTGTACAAACAGTAGAGCCAACTTCTGCCGTGCTTGCAACACCCCCAAGTTCCACTCAGCTAGTAGACGAACAGCCTAAAGAAACAGAGGAAACGATTGCTACTAAGTCAGCAACTGTTCCTAGTTCCGCTCAGGAAGTAGCAGAGCCTAAATCCCAGGAAATTGTGGAGGAGATTACTCCTGAACCAGCAGTATTGTCAACTTCATCGACAGAAGCAAAACCTGAGCAGAAGCAAGGAGTTGCAACACAGCAAGCGACTGAAGAAAGTGTAACGAAGCTTGAACCTGTTTCTAATAATGTCCAAGCAGATGCTAGCAAGGAGAATGTAGCGAATGCAACAAGAGCCGCAGAAACTCAAATAGATGGACAAGCTTTGCCAACTCGTGATTTAAGTCAGTTAGATTTGGCCAATATGAGCTTTGCAGACTTGGAAACTTTAGGGCTTTCTGAAGAAGAGAAACTCACTCTGTTCAATCAAATTCTTGCTCAACAAACAGGATCGAATTCTGTTCAACTAACAGAGGAAGAAATAAGAAGTTTAGCTGGTTTCAGTGAAGCTGAGAAAAATTTCTATATTCAAAATAAATTAGGCAATACCAACCTTCCGCAACCACTCAATTTGGTAGTTATGTCAGAAACACTGATTACGCCTAATAATCAGAACAAGTATGTGGTTAATGCAAAAGGGCAGACCTTTGCCTATGGTCCTGCAAACTACACCTTGACTGTGACGCCGAACCGAGCCAGAAATACCGTGGATTTCGAACTGAATTATAAATTAGACGGTATCAATGGTCGTTCGGGTACTCACGTGGCTGATTTTGTTGTCAATCTCGGAAGCGCTTACGGTACACCTGGTGTTGCAACAGTGCGTGCTGGGAACAATACTACGACCACCGCTCTCGTTAATGGTGGGCGTCGAAATACCATTACTGGTTACAGTCCGACATCGCCTATCCAATACACAAACGCCCAAGTGATGAATGGACCACTCAATGTGAAGTTCACAGTACCTGTTAGAAACTGGAATGGGGATTTGAGTATTGATAACCACATTGGTATGTTCTCCGTTGACACTGGGGCTAACAACACGAAAGATTTCTTCTCTTCAGACAACTACTTCTGGAATAAGAGTGTCGTAACCATTGATCCTAATCCAAGTAGAAATGAAATCACAACGACCTTGCCTCCTATTGCGATGCCGATTCCATTTCAAACAGAATACCGCTTCGTTGTTATGCCTGACCAGGCTCCTGGTTTCACCAGACAAATTGAAGCCGGTGCAAATGGGGTGATGCAGATTCCTGTTAAACGGATTGCTTACATTGGTGCAAATGGTACAGAGGAATCTCATCGTTATGAGTATGGTCAAGCGACTGTACATACACCGGCACGCAATCAAATCATTGAGGTTAATATCAAAGATGGCATAGAGGCACCAGTTGCAGCACCGAATATTGATGTGACTACAGTTCGAAAACAAGGTTCTGTAGATGGAGGGCCATTGGTCAATGGTACGGAATTGACCTTTAGAGATGGTCCGAACGGTAGAATTATCCGACAGGTCTTTATCCCAGATGGTTTACAAGGGGAACGAGGTCAAGATGGTCGAAATGCAGATATTACTGTTGAACCTGCACGAGCTGCGGATGGCACACCAGGATACAATATCACAGTTACTGGCGCTGATGGTAGCAGATATACTCGATTTGTTCGTGATGGAAAAGACGGTCGCGATGGTCGAAATGCAGATATTAGTGTAACTCCTGCTGTTGCAACAGATGGAACAAAAGGTCACAATGTTACCGTTACTAGACCGAATGGTAGCAGTTTTACTACCTTTATCCGAGATGGAAAAGACGGTACCAATGGTCGTGACGGTCGTGATGGTATAGATGGTAAAACTCCGAGTGTAGATTTACAACCTTATACAGGTCAAGATGGCCGCATTCTTGGTACAACGGTTATTGTAAAAGATGGTGATGGTCAAATCATTTCCCGTAGAAATATCTTAAATGGTAGCGATGGTCAGGACGGCAAAACGCCATCTATTGAACAATTACCAGTGATGGATGGTGGTAGAGTCATCGGCACCCTCATTATTGTTCGTGATGGTGATGGTCGTGAAATCAATCGCCAGACTATTTACAACGGTCGCGACGGTGCCAAAGGTCAAGATGGTGCCAATGGTAGCTCCGTCATTTCCGAACGTCAAAATGACGGTACTGTTAAAGTTTACAATGTGTCTTCTACAGGTCAGCGTACTGAAGTCGCCACCATTCGCAACGGTGTCGACGGTACCAACGGTCGTGATGGTGCTAATGGTAGCTCCGTTGTTTCAGAACTTCAACCAGACGGTAGTGTAAAAGTTTACAATGTGTCTTCTACAGGTCAGCGCACTGAAATCGCCACCATTCGCAACGGTGTCGACGGTACCAACGGTCGTGATGGAGCTAAAGGTCAAGATGGTACCAATGGTAGCTCCGTTGTTTCAGAACTTCAACCAGACGGTAGTGTAAAAGTCTACAATGTGTCTTCTACAGGTGACCGCACTGAAATCGCCACCATCCGCAACGGTGTCGATGGTACCAACGGTCAGAATGGTGCCAATGGTAGCTCAGTTGTTTCAGAACTTCAACCAGACGGTAGTGTAAAAGTCTACAATGTGTCTTCTACAGGCGACCGTACTGAAATTGCCACCATTCGAAACGGTGTCGATGGTCGTGACGGCGCCAAAGGTCAAGATGGTACCAATGGTAGCTCCGTTGTTTCAGAACTTCAACCAGACGGTAGTGTAAAAGTTTACAATGTGTCTTCTACAGGTCAGCGCACTGAAATCGCCACCATCCGCAACGGTGTCGATGGTCGTGACGGTGCCAAAGGTCAAGATGGTACCAACGGTCGTGATGGTGCCAATGGTAGCTCCGTCGTTTCTGAGCTTCAACCAGATGGCAGTGTAAAAGTTTACAATGTGTCTTCTACAGGCGACCGTACTGAAATTGCCACCATTCGCAACGGTGTCGATGGTGCCAATGGTAGCTCAGTTGTTTCAGAACTTCAACCAGACGGTAGTGTAAAAGTTTATAATGTGTCTTCTACAGGTCAGCGTACAGAAATCGCTACAATTCGCAACGGTATCGATGGTACCAACGGTCGTGATGGTGCCAATGGAAGTTCAGTTGTTTCAGAACTTCAACCAGATGGTAGTGTAAAAGTCTACAATGTGTCTTCTACAGGCGACCGTACAGAAATCGCCACCATCCGCAACGGTGTCGATGGTCGTGACGGTGCCAAAGGTCAGGATGGTACCAACGGTCGTGATGGTGCCAATGGCAGCTCAGTTGTTTCAGAACTTCAACCAGACGGTACTGTAAAAGTCTACAATGTGTCTTCTACAGGCGACCGTACAGAAATCGCCACCATTCGCAACGGTGTCGATGGTGCCAATGGAAGCTCCGTCGTTTCCGAACGTCAAAATGACGGTAGTGTAAAAGTTTACAATGTGTCTTCTACAGGTCAGCGTACAGAAATCGCCACCATCCGCAACGGTGTCGATGGTCGTGACGGTGCCAAAGGTCAAGATGGTACCAATGGTAGCTCTGTTGTTTCACAACTTCAACCAGACGGTAGTGTAAAAGTCTACAATGTGTCATCTACAGGCGACCGTACAGAAATCGCCACCATCCGTAATGGTGTTGATGGTACCAACGGTCGTGATGGTGCCAATGGAAGTTCTGTTGTTTCAGAACTTCAACCAGACGGTAGTGTAAAAGTTTACAATGTGTCTTCTACAGGCGACCGTACAGAAATCGCCACCATCCGTAATGGTGTAGATGGTCGCGACGGTACCAAAGGTCAAGATGGCACAAATGGAAGTTCTGTTGTTTCACAACTTCAACCAGACGGTAGTGTAAAAGTCTACAATGTGTCTTCTACAGGTCAGCGCACTGAAATCGCCACCATCCGCAACGGTGTCGATGGTCGTGACGGTGCCAAAGGTCAAGATGGTACCAACGGTCAAGATGGTACCAACGGTCGTGATGGTGCCAATGGTAGCTCCGTCGTTTCTGAGCTTCAACCAGATGGCAGTGTAAAAGTTTACAATGTGTCTTCTACAGGCGACCGTACTGAAATTGCCACCATTCGAAACGGTGTCGATGGTCGTGACGGTGCCAAAGGTCAAGATGGTACCAATGGTAGCTCCGTTGTTTCAGAACTTCAACCAGACGGTAGTGTAAAAGTTTATAATGTTTCATCCACAGGTCAACGCACCGAAATCGCCACCATCCGCAACGGTGTCGATGGTCGTGACGGTGCCAAAGGTCAGGATGGTACCAACGGTCGTGATGGTACCAATGGTAGCTCCGTTATTTCAGAACTTCAACCAGACGGTAGTGTAAAAGTTTATAATGTGTCTTCTACAGGTCAGCGTACAGAAATCGCTACAATTCGCAGCGGTATCGATGGTACCAACGGTCGTGATGGTGCCAATGGAAGTTCAGTTGTTTCAGAACTTCAACCAGACGGTAGTGTAAAAGTTTACAATGTGTCTTCTACAGGTCAACGCACCGAAATCGCCACCATCCGCAATGGTGTAGATGGAACAAACGGTCGTGATGGTGCTAAAGGTCAAGATGGTACCAATGGAAGTTCAGTTGTTTCAGAACTTCAACCAGACGGTAGTGTAAAAGTCTACAATGTGTCTTCTACAGGCGACCGTACTGAAATTGCCACCATCCGCAACGGTGTCGATGGTCGTGACGGTGTCAAAGGTCAAGATGGTACCAATGGTAGCTCAGTTGTTTCACAACTTCAACCAGACGGTAGTGTAAAAGTTTACAATGTCTCATCTACAGGTGACCGCACTGAAATCGCCAGCATTCGCAACGGTGTTGACGGTACCAACGGTCGTGATGGTGCCAATGGTAGCTCCGTTGTTTCAGAACGTCAAAATGACGGTAGTGTAAAAGTTTACAATGTGTCTTCTACAGGCGACCGTACTGAAATTGCCACCATTCGAAACGGTGTCGATGGTCGTGACGGTGCCAAAGGTCAAGATGGTACCAATGGTAGCTCCGTTGTTTCAGAACTTCAACCAGACGGTAGTGTAAAAGTTTATAATGTTTCATCCACAGGTCAACGCACCGAAATCGCCACCATCCGCAACGGTGTCGATGGTCGTGACGGTGCCAAAGGTCAGGATGGTACCAACGGTCGTGATGGTGCCAATGGTAGCTCCGTTATTTCAGAACTTCAACCAGACGGTAGTGTAAAAGTTTATAATGTGTCTTCTACAGGTCAGCGTACAGAAATCGCTACAATTCGCAGCGGTATCGATGGTACCAACGGTCGTGATGGTGCCAATGGAAGTTCAGTTGTTTCAGAACTTCAACCAGACGGTAGTGTAAAAGTTTACAATGTGTCTTCTACAGGTCAACGCACCGAAATCGCCACCATCCGCAATGGTGTAGATGGAACAAACGGTCGTGATGGTGCTAAAGGTCAAGATGGTACCAACGGAAGTTCAGTTGTTTCAGAACTTCAACCAGACGGTAGTGTAAAAGTCTACAATGTGTCTTCTACAGGCGACCGTACTGAAATTGCCACCATCCGCAACGGTGTCGACGGTACCAACGGTCGTGATGGTACCAATGGTAGCTCAGTTGTTTCAGAACTTCAACCAGACGGTAGTGTAAAAGTTTACAATGTGTCTTCTACAGGTCAGCGCACTGAAATCGCCACCATCCGCAACGGTGTCGATGGTCGTGACGGTGCCAAAGGTCAAGATGGTACCAACGGTCAAGATGGTACCAACGGTCGTGATGGTGCCAATGGTAGCTCCGTCGTTTCTGAGCTTCAACCAGATGGCAGTGTAAAAGTTTACAATGTGTCTTCTACAGGCGACCGTACTGAAATTGCCACCATTCGAAACGGTGTCGATGGTCGTGACGGTGCCAAAGGTCAAGATGGTACCAATGGTAGCTCCGTTGTTTCAGAACTTCAACCAGACGGTAGTGTAAAAGTTTATAATGTTTCATCCACAGGTCAACGCACCGAAATCGCCACCATCCGCAACGGTGTCGATGGTCGTGACGGTGCCAAAGGTCAGGATGGTACCAACGGTCGTGATGGTACCAATGGTAGCTCCGTTATTTCAGAACTTCAACCAGACGGTAGTGTAAAAGTTTATAATGTGTCTTCTACAGGTCAGCGTACAGAAATCGCTACAATTCGCAGCGGTATCGATGGTACCAACGGTCGTGATGGTGCCAATGGAAGTTCAGTTGTTTCAGAACTTCAACCAGACGGTAGTGTAAAAGTTTACAATGTGTCTTCTACAGGTCAACGCACCGAAATCGCCACCATCCGCAATGGTGTAGATGGAACAAACGGTCGTGATGGTGCTAAAGGTCAAGATGGTACCAATGGAAGTTCAGTTGTTTCAGAACTTCAACCAGACGGTAGTGTAAAAGTCTACAATGTGTCTTCTACAGGCGACCGTACTGAAATTGCCACCATCCGCAACGGTGTCGATGGTCGTGACGGTGTCAAAGGTCAAGATGGTACCAATGGTAGCTCAGTTGTTTCACAACTTCAACCAGACGGTAGTGTAAAAGTTTACAATGTCTCATCTACAGGTGACCGCACTGAAATCGCCAGCATTCGCAACGGTGTTGACGGTACCAACGGTCGTGATGGTGCCAATGGAAGTTCAGTTGTTTCAGAACTTCAACCAGACGGTAGTGTAAAAGTCTACAATGTTTCATCCACAGGTCAGCGCACTGAAATCGCCAGCATCCGCAACGGTGTCGACGGTACCAATGGTAGCTCAGTTGTTTCAGAACCTCAAAAAGATGGTAGTGTAAAAGTCTACAATGTGTCTTCTACAGGCGACCGTACTGAAATCGCCAGCATCCGCAACGGTGTCGATGGTGCCAAAGGTCAAGATGGTACCAATGGTAGCTCAGTTGTTTCAGAACTTCAACCAGACGGTAGTGTAAAAGTTTACAATGTGTCCTCTACAGGTCAGCGCACTGAAATCGCCAGCATCCGCAACGGTGTCGATGGTGCCAACGGCAGCTCAGTTGTTTCAGAGCTTCAACCAGATGGCAGTGTAAAAGTCTACAATGTGTCTTCTACAGGTCAGCGTACAGAAATCGCCACCATTCGCAACGGTGTCGACGGTACCAACGGTCGTGATGGTGCCAATGGTAGCTCCGTCGTTTCAGAGCTTCAACCAGATGGCAGTGTAAAAGTTTACAATGTGTCTTCTACAGGTCAGCGTACAGAAATCGCCACCATTCATAATGGTGTAGATGGTCGCGATGGTAAGAATTCAGAAGTCATAGTGACCCCAGGCACAGACCAAAATGGTAATACCGGTCAAACGATTACTATTGTCAAACCAGACGGTAGTCGCGAAACCACCTTTATCCGTGATGGTAAAGATGGTAGAGACGGTGTTGACGGTAAGGATGGCAAGTCTCCACTTGTAGAACAAATCGAAGTTCGTGAGGGAGACAAGGTTATCGGTACTACCATTATCATCAAAGATGGTGATGGTCAGGAAATCAGCCGTCAAACCATTCTCAACGGCCGCGATGGTAAGAACTCAGAAGTCACAGTGACCCCAGGCACAGACCAAGATGGTAATACCGGTCAAACGATTACTATTGTCAAACCAGACGGTAGTCGCGAAACCACCTTTATCCGTGATGGTAAAGATGGTAGAGACGGTGTTGACGGTAAGGATGGCAAGTCACCACTAGTAGAACAAGTCGAAGTTCGCGAAGGTGACAAGGTTATCGGCACTACTATTATCATCAAAGATGGCGATGGTAATGAAATCAGTCGTCAAACCATCCTCAATGGTCAAGATGGTAAGAATGGTGCTGATGGTAAGAGTGCCGAAGTCACTGTTACTCCAGGCACAGACCAAAACGGTAACCCAGGTCAAACGATTACTATTGTCAAACCAGATGGCAGTCGTGAAACTACCTTTGTCCGTGATGGTAAGAACGGTGTAGATGGTCGCGACGGAAAAGATGGCAAGTCACCACTAGTAGAACAAGTCGAAGTTCGCGAAGGTGACAAGGTTATCGGCACTACTATTATCATCAAAGATGGCGATGGTAACGAAGTCAGCCGTCAAACTATCCTCAACGGTGTAGACGGTAAGAATGGTGCCGATGGTAAGAGTGCTGAAGTCACAGTAACCCCAGGCACAGACCAAAATGGTAACCCAGGTCAAACGATTACTATTGTCAAACCAGATGGCACTCAAGAAACCACCTTTATCCGTGATGGTAAAGATGGTGCCAAAGGTCAAGACGGCAAGTCACCACTAGTAGAACAAGTCGAAGTTCGCGAAGGTGACAAGGTTATCGGTACAACCATTATCATCAAAGATGGCGATGGTAACGAAGTCAGCCGTCAAACTATCCTCAACGGTGTAGACGGTAAGAATGGTGCCGATGGTAAGAGTGCTGAAGTCACAGTAACCCCAGGCACAGACCAAAACGGTAACCCAGGTCAAACGATTACTATTGTCAAACCAGATGGCACACGAGAAACTACCTTCATCCGCGACGGAAAAGATGGCGCTAAAGGTCAAGACGGTAAGAACGGTGCAGATGGTCGCGACGGAAAAGATGGCAAGTCACCACTTGTAGAACAAATCGAAGTTCGTGAAGGCGACAAAGTTATCGGTACTACCATTATCATCAAAGATGGTGATGGTCAGGAAATCAGCCGTCAAACCATTCTCAACGGCCGCGATGGTAAGAATTCAGAAGTCACAGTGACCCCAGGCACTGACCAAGATGGTAATACCGGTCAAACGATTACTATCGTTAAGCCAGATGGCAGTCATGAAACTACCTTTATCCGTGATGGTAAAGACGGTAGAGACGGTGTTGACGGTAAGGATGGCAAGTCTCCACTAGTAGAGCAAATCGAAGTTCGTGAAGGCGACAAAGTTATCGGTACTACCATTATCATCAAAGATGGTGATGGTCAGGAAATCAGCCGTCAAACCATTCTCAACGGTCGCGATGGTAAGAATTCAGAAGTCACAGTAACCCCAGGCACAGACCAAAACGGTAACCCAGGTCAAACGATTACTATCGTCAAACCAGACGGTAGTCGCGAAACCACCTTTATCCGTGATGGTAAAGATGGTAGAGACGGTGTTGACGGTAAGGATGGCAAGTCTCCACTAGTAGAACAAGTCGAAGTTCGCGAAGGTGACAAGGTTATCGGCACTACTATTATCATCAAAGATGGCGATGGTAATGAAATCAGTCGTCAAACCATCCTCAATGGTCAAGATGGTAAGAATGGTGCCGATGGTAAGAGTGCTGAAGTCACAGTAACCCCAGGCACAGACCAAAATGGTAACCCAGGTCAAACGATTACTATCGTCAAACCAGATGGCACACGAGAAGCTACCTTCATCCGCGACGGTAAAGATGGAGCCAAAGGTCAAGATGGTAAGAATGGTGTAGATGGTAAAGACGGTCGCGATGGCAAGTCCCCACTAGTAGAACAAGTCGAAGTTCGTGAGGGTGACAAGGTTATCGGTACAACCATTATCATCAAAGATGGCGATGGTAACGAAGTCAGCCGTCAAACTATCCTCAACGGTGTAGACGGTAAGAATGGTGCCGATGGTAAGAGTGCTGAAGTCACAGTAACCCCAGGCACAGACCAAAATGGTAACCCAGGTCAAACGATTACTATTGTCAAACCAGACGGCACTCAAGAAACCACCTTTATCCGTGATGGTAAAGATGGTAGAGACGGTGTTGACGGTAAGGATGGCAAGTCTCCACTTGTAGAACAAATCGAAGTTCGTGAGGGAGACAAGGTTATCGGTACTACCATTATCATCAAAGATGGTGATGGTCAGGAAATCAGCCGTCAAACCATTCTCAACGGCCGCGACGGTAAGAATTCAGAAGTCACAGTAACCCCAGGCACAGACCAAAATGGTAACCCAGGTCAAACGATTACTATTGTCAAACCAGACGGCACACGAGAAACCACCTTTATCCGTGATGGTAAAGACGGTAGAGACGGTAGAGATGGTAGAGACGGTAAAGACGGTAGAGACGGTGTAGATGGTCAAGATTGTGGTTGTGATCCAAATCTCCCAACCCCACCAGTAGTCCCAACTCCACCGGTAGTTCCAACTGTGCCAGCAGTTCCAACTCCACCAGCAGTTCCAACTCCACCGGTAGTCCCAACTCCACCGGTAGTTCCAACTGTGCCAGCAGTTCCAACTCCACCGGTAGTTCCAACCCCACCAGTAGTCCCAACTCCACCGGTAGTTCCAACTGTGCCAGCAGTTCCAACTCCACCGGTAGTCCCAACTCCACCGGTAGTCCCAACTCCACCGGTAGTTCCAACTGTGCCAGCAGTTCCAACTCCACCAGTAGTCCCAACTCCACCGGTAGTTCCAACTGCGCCAGTAGTTCCAGCTCAACCGGCAGTTCCAACTGCGCCAGTAGTTCCAGCTCAACCGGCAGTTCCAACTGCGCCAGTAGTTCCAGCTCAACCGGCAGCTCCAACCCCACCAGTAGTTCCAATTCCTCCAGTTGCTTTGACTCCACCTACCCCACTGGTTACTCCAAGTGTTCCAGTTCAATCAGAACCACTTAAAGTTGTGGTAACTCCAGGGACACAAGTAGCGGTATTGCCAAATACAGGTGAAACAGACTCAACATTCATATTGATTATGAGTGGAGGTGCTATTGTTGCTAGCTTATCTTTGGCTGGAACTTTAATAAGAAGAAATAACTAGTGCATTGAAACTACTTGTATTAAAGTTGCCCATTGTCAACCGAGTGGATTGTTGAAAGCTAGAGTTAGAGAGAGCGAATACTTTGCTCTCTCATTATTCATAAAAAAAAGAGTCGCGTCTGCGACTCTTTTTGCTTATAATTTTGGCTCTTTGTCAACTGTAGTGGGTAGATGAAAAGCTAACACCTAGAGAGGACGAAGTTCGTTCTCTCTTTCTTTATGTTCAAAGCAATCAAAATACGTTTTTTAAAATTTTCAAAGTTCCTGAAACCAAAGGCATTTCTTTTAATGACTTTGATGAGATTGTTGGTAGCTTCCAGTTTGGCGTTCGAATAAGGCAATTCCATGGCGTTTAAAACCTTTTCTTTATCCTTTAGAAATGTCTTAAATACCGTCTGGAAAATAGGATTAACATTGGCTATTTCCTGTTCGATAAGGTCAAAGAAATGATCTGAGTTTTTCTCTTGGAAATGGAACAAGAGAAGCTGATAGAGTTCATAGTGCTGTCGTAGTTCCTCTGAAAAAGACAGTAGTTTTTCTAGGATTTCCTTGTTAGTCAAGTGCATGCGAAACATAGGGCGATAAAATCGTTTATCGCTGAGTTTACGGCTATCTTGTTGTATCAATTTCCAGTAGCGTTTCAAGGACCGGTATTCCTGCGATTTTCTGTCGAATTGATTCATAATTAGAATACGAACGCGGTTCATAGCACGGCTAAGGTGCTGCACAATGTGAAAGCGGTCCAGAACAATCTTGGTGTTTGGAAATAGCTGTCTAGCCAATTTGTAGTAAGGACTAAACATATCCATGGTAATGACTTTGACTTGATTTCTAACCTTTCTAGGATAGCGTAGAAAGTGGTTTCGGATGGTTGCTTGTGTTCTTCCGTCTAGAATAGTTATGACATTTAGGGAGTTGAAATCTTGAGCGATAAAGCTCATTTTCCCCTTTTTGAAGGCATACTCATCCCAGCTCATCACCTCAGGTAAGGTATTCCAATCTGTTTCAAACTTGAACTCATTAAGCTTTCTCATAACTGATGAGGTTGAGATAGATAGCCTGTGTGCAATATGTGTCATTGCTTGATTTTCGATGAGTAATTGAGCAATCTTCTGGTTAACAGCGACGGAGATTTGGTGGTTCTTCTTGACAAGAGGAGTTTCAGCGACCGCTATTTTTCTGCAATCTTTACACTTGAAGCGACGCTTTCTAAGTCGGATAAGCAAGGGATAACCAGCAGTTTCTAGGTAGGGAATTTTGGAGGGTTTTTGGAAGTCGTATTTTGCCATTTGTCCCTTGCAGGAGGGACATTTAGGGGCTGTATAATCCAAATGACCATGAAGTTCTAAGTGAGTTCCCATATCATATTCATTAGAGATAGTGATATTTTTGTCTTTAATTCTGAGAAGATTTGTGATAAGATTTAGTTGTTCCATATGAGTCTTTCTAATGTGAGTTTGGTTGCTTTTCATTATAGGCCATATGGGACTTTTTTTCTACAATCAAAAAGACTCCATAATATCCATAGAGGATTTACCCACTACAGATATTATAGAGCCATAATTTTACCCAACAAATTCGTTGATTTCTTTTTCGATGTTGGCGATTTTTTCTTCTGCTTCAGCAAGTGTTTCACCGACTGTTGCGATGTAGAATTTGATTTTTGGTTCTGTTCCTGAAGGACGAACAGCGAACCAAGAATCATCTGCCAAGGTGTATTTCAAGACATCTGATGGAGGAGTAGTGAGTTTTTCAACATTTCCATCTTTATCTGTTTTGGTTTGAAGGGCAAAGTCTTCGAATACTGCGATGTCTGTTGCATTGAATTGGGCTGGTGAATTATCGCGGAATTTAGCCATGATTGCCTTGATTTGCTCTGCACCGTCTTTACCAGAAAGAGTAACTGAAATTGTTTTCTCAGCAAAGTAGCCGTATTCTTTGAAGATTTCATCGATACCGTCAGCCAAGGTCATGCCACGTGAACGGTAGTAGGCAGCAATTTCAGCAACCATAAGCACAGCCTGGATAGCATCCTTGTCGCGCACGAATGGCTTGATGAGATAACCAAAGCTTTCTTCGAAACCAAACATGTAAGTATGGTTATGCTTTTCTTCAAACTCTTGGATTTTCTCAGCGATGAATTTGAAACCAGTCAAGACATTGAACATGGTAGCACCGTAGCTTTCAGCAATCTTAGTTACCAACTCAGTAGATACGATTGACTTAGCTAGGGCAGCGTTTGCTGGAAGAGTTCCAGCTTGCTTGTGAGCTTCAAGGATATATTTAGCAATGATAGCGCCAATTTGGTTACCAGAGAGGTTCCAGTACGAACCGTCAGCTTGACGAACTTCAACACCCACACGGTCTGCGTCAGGGTCAGTGGCGAGAAGGACGTCCGCCCCGACTTCACGGCCCAATTCTTCCGCAAGGGCAAATGCAGCTTGGCTTTCTGGGTTTGGTGAAGCGACAGTTGAGAAGTCAGGGTCAGCAGTTGCTTGAGCTTCCACAACTTGAACAGACTCAAAACCAGCCTGTGCAAGAGCACGACGAGCCAACATTTCCCCTGTACCATGAAGTGGTGTGTAAACAATCTTCATGTCTTTACCGTATTCAGCAATCAATTCAGGATTGATATTGAGGTCTTTGAGTTCTTCAAGATATTTAAGGTCAGTTTCTTCGCCAAGAACCGTAATCAAGCCGTTTTCCTTGCTGGCTTCAAGGTCAGCCAATTCAACTGCAAATGGATTGTCAATGGCACGGATGAAGTTGGTAAGAGCATCTGCATCAGCAGGTGGCATTTGTCCGCCGTCTTCACCGTAAACTTTATAACCGTTGAATTCTTTCGGGTTGTGGCTGGCAGTCACCATGATACCTGCGATAGCATTGTAATGACGAACTGCAAATGACAACTCAGGAGTTGGACGAAGGCTTTCAAATACATAGGATTTGATACCATGTGCTGCCAAAACTTGAGCAGATTCAAAGGCAAATTCTGGAGAGAAGTGACGTGAGTCGTAAGCGATGGCAACACCACGTTTTTTAGCTTCTTCACCTTTAGATTCTACCAATTTTGCCAAACCTTCGGTAGCTTGACGGACAACGAAAACGTTGATACGGTTGGTACCAGCACCAATATAACCACGCATACCCGCTGTACCAAATTCAAGGTTTGTATAGAAGGCATCTTCTTTTGTTTTTTCATCCATTGAGACTAATTCTTCACGCAAGTAATCTGGAAGGTCCGCAAAGTCGAGCCATGTTTGATAGGTTTCTTGATAAGTCATCGCATATCTCCTTAAAATTTTTTCTTTTAAACGCTTTCATTATACCATTTTCAAAAAAAAAAATCACGCTTTCACATGATTTTCTGATATTTATTTTTGAACTTTCTGCAAAACAGGAACAATGGTAAGGGTTAGAATGGTTGCAATGACCATTTCAGCGATAGAATTGACAGAGACGATGGCTGCCAAAACAGCTTGAATATCTCCTTTGAAGACCCCACCGAAGAAGAAGAAAATTCCGGAAAGAACGAAGATGGTGTTGGTGAGCGTTCCGGTTAATCCTGCAAGTGCAAGACCCGCCTTATTTTGCCACAATTTGTAGATATAGTAGGGAGTAATCCCAATCAAAATCCGTGGTACAAGTGCGATGAGCACTGAGTAGAGATTTCCATTCTCAACAAAAGGTGAGAAGACATAGCTCAAAGGTGAAAGAATAATACTATTGCGGATGATACTCATAATCCCCATAAAACCACCCAGTTGAGCACCAATACGAGGTCCATAAATAATACTTGCAATGATAACAGGGATATGGGTAACAGTCGGTTTGACCGGGAGGACAAAGGCTGCAAAGATAGCTTGACTGATGGTTTCGATGACGACCATAACAGCGATAAAAATAGCTAGGGTTGCGACTTGGTTGGCTTTCTTAGTTTTCATTCAGAATAGAACTCACTTTCTTTAAAATAATCTCGATTTCAGCTAGGGCACCTGTCCCAAAATCACCACAGGCCAGCAGGGCTTCGCGTGGTTTAATTTCCTCAAAGCCGTATTCTGTCAAGGTTTTGAGATTTTGCTGTGTGGCAGGATTCAGGTACATATTGGTATTCATGGCAGGGGCAACAAGTTTTTTGGTCCCAAGGGGTAGGGCCAGAGCTGTTGCGGTAACCATATTATCTGCCAAACCATGTGCCAATTTCGCGATGGTATTGGCAGAAGCAGGTGCCACGATGAAGAGGTCTGTCGCCTTGGCAATATCGATATGCTTGATTGAGCTAGGATTTTCTTCTAACATGACATCTGTGTGGACCAGATTTTTTGACAAGGATTGGAAGGTCAAGGGTGTGATAAAGTCCATAGCAGAGCGGCTCATGAGGACGGTCACCTGATGACCCAGTTTGGTTAATTGACTGGTCAAGTCAGCTGCCTTATAGGCGGAAATGGAGCCAGTTACAGCCAGAGTAATGTTAGCCATGTTTTTCTCCTTTTTTGAGGCTTGCCAAAATGAGTTGAGCAATTTCTTCTTTCGTCTGAGCTTGAACTTCGGAAGTCTTGTCTACTAAATAGGCGATGTGTTGATTACCTTTGATATCTGTCAAGTCATTAGCAAGGATATAATCTGCACCATTGCGTTCAATGCTTTGGCGGGCAACAGCAAATAATTCTTCTTTTGGAACATCAACCAAGAGTTTAAATCCGATGAGCTGGATAGCTGGATTCCATTTTTTGACAAAGGAAATAACCTTAGGTGTTTTTTTGAGGAAAAGGACTTGGTAGTCATCCTTGGAAGAAATCTTGCTCTCAGCATTTTTCTTATCCAATAAGCTAGTAATATCTTCGGTTGCCTGAACCTCATCCAAGCCAGTCATGTAAACAGGTGTATAATCCGATACGGCCATGCTATGAATGAGGACATGGTGGGTCTTGACCAAGGGTTCTAAAGTTGATTTTAAACTTTCAACATTTGTAATTTCGATAATGGTTAAATTCTTCTGTGGTTCAGGTTTAATAGCCTGCTTGGTAGTGACAAGCGTGACTTCATGTCCAATCCTCAAAGCCTGTTCAGCAATGATTTTCCCAAGATTACCAGAGGCATGATTGGTAATAGCTCGAACTTGGTCAATGGCTTCACTGGTGCCACCTGATGTAATCAATAGTTTCATGTTCATATTGTACTAGAATTTCCATTTTTCGTAAAGTTTCAGAGAAGATATTTTCACAAAGATTTATTAAATCATCTCCCTAACTGAAATGATTGTGCTTTCATCGGGATTAATTGTATCCAAAAACCGTACATTATCTGCAATAACTTCGGAAAATATGCGAAAATCATTTTTTCTATGGTATAATGTTTGTGAAAAATATGGAAATGGAGCTCTCATGAAAACAGATATTGAAATTGCACAAAGTGTGACCTTGAAACCTATTACTGAAATCGTTGAAAAAGTTGGTATCAGCTTTGATGATATTGAACTTTATGGAAAATACAAGGCAAAATTATCTTTTGATAAGATCAATGCGGTGAAAGACAATGAACCAGGTAAGTTGATTTTAGTAACAGCTATCAACCCAACACCTGCTGGTGAAGGTAAGTCAACTATTACCATCGGTTTGGCTGATGCACTATCAAAGATTGGCAAGAAAACCATGATTGCCCTTCGTGAGCCTTCTTTGGGACCTGTCATGGGGATCAAAGGTGGAGCTGCAGGTGGTGGCTATGCTCAGGTCTTGCCAATGGAAGACATCAACCTGCATTTTACAGGTGACATGCATGCCATTACCACGGCAAACAATGCTCTTTCAGCCTTGATTGATAACCATATCCACCAAGGAAATGCAATCGGTATTGACCAACGTCGCATCATCTGGAAACGGGTGGTGGACCTCAACGACCGTGCTTTGCGTAAAGTAACTGTTGGCTTGGGTGGTCCGCTCAATGGTATTCCTCGTGAAGATGGTTTTGATATTACCGTTGCTTCTGAAATCATGGCGATTTTGTGTTTGGCGACAGACATCAATGACTTGAAAGAACGATTGGCCAATATCGTGATCGGTTATCGTTTCGATCGCAGTCCTGTCTACGTGCGTGATTTGGCGGTGGAAGGTGCTTTGACCCTCATTTTGAAGGATGCTATCAAACCAAACCTTGTCCAAACTATCTATGGCACGCCAGCTTTTGTCCATGGCGGTCCATTTGCTAACATCGCTCATGGCTGTAACTCAGTCTTGGCAACCACAACCGCTCTGCGATTGGCTGACTATACCGTCACAGAAGCAGGCTTTGGTGCTGACCTTGGAGCAGAGAAGTTCCTCGACATTAAGGTGCCGAACTTGCCTAAGGCTCCTGATGCAGTGGTTATTGTCGCAACACTTCGTGCCCTCAAGATGCACGGTGGTGTAGCTAAGTCAGAATTGTCAACTGAAAATGTAGAGGCAGTGAGAGCTGGTTTTGCCAACCTCAAACGTCACGTGGAAAATATCCAGAAGTATGGTATTCCAGCAGTTGTTGCTATCAACGAATTCGTCTCAGATACAGCTGATGAAATCGCTGCTTTGAAAGAACTTTGCGCTGAAATTGGCGTACCTGTCGAGTTGGCTAGCGTTTGGGCAAACGGCGCTGATGGTGGTGTTGAACTAGCTGAAACAGTCGTTGCTACTATTGAAAATAATGTAGCCAATTACCAACGTCTTTATAAGGCTGAAGACAGCTTGGAAGAGAAAGTGACCAAGATTGTTACACAAATCTACGGTGGTAGAGGTGTTGTCTTTGAAAAGAAAGCCCGCAATCAACTGGCTGAATTTGCTAAGAATGGTTGGGATAAGTTGCCAGTCTGCATGGCCAAGACCCAATACAGTTTCTCAGATGATCAGTTTGCCCTTGGTGCACCAACAGGTTTTGACATTACAGTCCGTGAATTTGTGCCAAAATTGGGAGCAGGTTTCATCGTTGCATTGACAGGTGATGTTATGACCATGCCAGGTCTTCCAAAAGCCCCTGCAGCCCTCAATATGGATGTGGCAGAAGATGGAACAGCTATTGGTTTGTTCTAATCTGATGAAATAGAATAAAATCCGCTCGCTTGGGCGGATTTTTTTCTGTTACTCTGTTAACTGATCAACTGTTCGATAGGCAAGAAGTCCCAGCAAGACACTAGCCATCGGAAGCAGGGTTGTTAAAATACCTGTATGCAATGGTGAGTTAAAGAAGAAGTGCAGACCGATACTTGCCGCAATCCAAAGCACACCTTGAACTTTTGATATAGCTTTTTGTTTGGTAAAAAGTGCCACCATACCAATAGCAAAGAGCATGGTAAATACCCAGTGGGTCCAACCAGCCTGTCCAACACGACCGATAATGGTCTCAAACCCATCCAGTTTACCAATAAACATATCACGAAAAGTGAACATGATATCTTCAACGATTTGGAAACTAAGACCCGCGATGATACCACTGACCAAGGCATGTTTGAGCGTCATTTTTCTTGCAATGAGTAAAACCAAGAGAACAACCAGAGCCTTGCCAAACTCTTCTGCAAACGGGGCAGAAACAGCAGCCCCCCAGTCATAACGAAAATCATCACTGACCTTAACAATCTCTAGCAAAAAGTAACCGATAGCAGTGTGTCCATAGTCTGAAAAAGCCACTCCGGCAGTTAGTCCCAAAATCCAATTCAAATGACTGACTTTTTTAGAAATTGCATAGCGTTTTTCCAAGTAGCGGATAAAATAGACTAGGGGAATGATATAAAGGGCAGCAACAGAGATAGTCAGTAAAAATAAGGGATACTTGGCTTCCATACCATTTGGTTGGGCCAACTCTTCAAATATCATTTGACAGCCTTTTACAAACCCAAAGCTGGCTAAAAGAATGGGGAAATAGGTTTTACAATAGTGTAATATGTTTCGCATTGAAAACTCCTTTGTATTAACGAATTAGTGTATGGATACATTGTAGCAAAAATTATGCCATCTTGTCTAATTTTTATCTGTTTTTTTGCTAAAGTAATTCAAAATTCTACTGCCGTAGCAGAATTGTGCCAAAAATTTTCTTTTTTGATAGACTAGGGTTGAAAACATTAAAAGGAGTATCTTATGGAACAATTTGATTTGTTAGTTATCGGTTTTGGTAAGGCTGGAAAGACCTTGGCAGGAAAGCTTTCTGCAGCTGGTAAAAAGGTAGCTTTGGTTGAGGAAAATCCTGCCATGTTTGGTGGCACCTGTATCAATATTGGCTGTATTCCAACTAAGACCCTCTTGGTAGCAGCGGATAAAAACTGGACTTTTGAGCAGGTCATGGAGCAAAAGGAAGCCGTTACTACTCGCTTGCGGAACAAAAACGAGGCAGTCTTGAAAGGCAGTGGAGCCCATCTCTATCAAGGTCACGCGCGTTTTGTGGCTGACAAGGTTGTGGAGGTAGTTGCTGGAGAAGAAAGCCTTCAGTTAACTGCTGAAACTGTTATCATTAACACAGGTGCCAAGTCGCGTGTTCTTCCAATTCCTGGCTTGTTGGATACGCCAAACGTTTATGACAGTACTGGCATTCAGAATTTGGAGGTTCGTCCTGACAAGCTGGCAATTATCGGCGGAGGCAACATCGGACTGGAATTTGCTGGTCTTTATAGCAAACTCGGCAGTCAGGTGACAGTATATGAAGCCAGCTCTGCTATTTTACCAAGAGAAGAAGAAGTGGTTGCCAAGCTAGCCAAGGAGTATATGGAAGAAGCTGGCGTGACCTTCGCCTTGGGTGCTAAAATTGAGCAAGTCGCAGCAGCAGGTGATCAAGTTGCCCTGACTGTCAATGGTGAAACAGCTAACTTTGATGCTGTCCTCTATGCGACAGGTCGTGTGCCAAACACTGCTGACTTGGGCTTGGAAAATACAGCCATTGAGGTTTTGGAAAATGGTGCTGTTAAGGTGGATGACTACTGCGAAACGACTGTTCCAGGTGTCTATGCAGTGGGCGATGTCAATGGCGGTCCACAATTCACTTACACATCTCTAGACGACTTCCGTATCGTTTTTGGCAAGTTGACTGGGACTGGAACTTATAGCTTGAGCCAACGCAAGTCAATCCCAACCAGTGTCTTTATCACGCCTGTGCTTTCTCGTGTTGGTCTGACCGAGAAGGAAGCCAAGGAAGCAGGTTACGACTACATTGCCAATGAATTGCCTGTTGCCAATATGCCTCGTGCCCATGTTAATAATGACCTCAAAGGCATTTTCAAGGTTATCGTGGATAAGGAAAGTAAGCTTGTTCTTGGTGCAACTTTCTTTGGTCGCAATTCTGAAGAATTGATTAACCTGATTGCTATGGCGATTGATAATAAAATCCCTTATACCTACTTCAAAACGCAAATCTTCACCCATCCGACTATGGCTGAGAATTTGAATGATGTCTTTAATTTTTAATACTGTAATGACCGTCCGATAGGGCGGTTTTTCTTCTTCCATGTTACAATAAGGTATCAACCATTGGAGGTTTTATATGAAATGGAATAAAAAACTAGCACTTAGTGCTGTCTTAGTCACAAGTTTGTTTACATTGTCAGCCTGTCAGTCGATTTCAAATTGGTGGAAAAATACCAAGGAAGAATGGATTGGTTTGGAAATGACAGTTCGGACATTTGATGAAAATTCTCAGTTAATCGATGAAATGTCTGGTAAATCCTTATCGATTTCGCGGAATGAAGAATTCGATTCCGTGGATGCCGAAGGCTATTCTAATGCGGATTCGTCTGTTTTGAAGGTGACACTCGGTAACTATGAAATTGACCATGTTGGTTCTTCCTTGATTGCTGCAGAAGAGGGCTTGGAGGATTTATTTGCCAAGTATCAATCTTCTGTAGATATGGTCAACTATGATCCTTCTATTCCCATTGTTAATCGGATGGTTTCTAGCTTGAAAAATGATTTTACAGGTAAAGCAAAGGTTGTTTTAATTCGTTCGCAAAACGGAACTCCTCTTGCGACCTATGCTGGTGATAAGGTGTCCCTCTATGCTTCTGATGCGCCTAAGACTTCTGAACTCTTAATTGACGGCAAGCGTTTGATTATTTACCGCTGTGACTATACGATTTATGACAGAGAATTGTTGGAGTAAAAATGATACACATTCGGTCAGTTAAGATAGAGGATGCTGCAGATTTGGTGGCTATCTACGCTCCTTATGTTGAAGGTACCGCCATTACTTTTGAAACAGAAGTGCCGACTGTGGCGGACTTTGCCGGTCGTATTGAAAAGACTTTGGAGAAATTTCCCTATCTAGTCGCTGAAGAAGATGGGCGAGTTGTGGGCTATGCCTATGCATCGACCTACTATGCCCGTGCTGCATACGATTGGACAGTGGAATTGTCTGTTTATGTCAGTAAAGAAGCTCGTGGAAAAGGGATCGGAAGTCTTTTATATGATGCCTTGGAAGAAGACCTAGCGGCGCGTGGCTTTATGAACTTTTTAGCCTGTATTGCCTTGCCTAACCCAGCCTCCCTTGCCCTCCATGAGAAGAGGGGGTATGAACAGGTAGCTCATTTCAAAAAAGTAGGTTATAAATTTGCTACCTGGCACGATATTGTCTGGCTACAGAAATCCTTGGTAGGTGAAATGGATGAAAATTGAAGAATTAGAGGAACGGCTCAATGCTGTGGCAGATGTTAGTCAAGCCCAGCCTATGAAAGCTTATATGAAAAATAACTTTGAATTCTTAGGTGTACGAACGCCTGACCGCCGAAAAGTTGCCAAGCAGTTTTTCAAAGATTTCAAGGCTCAGGGAATTAACTGGGATTTTGTAGAGGCTTGTTGGGCAAGCTCCTACCGTGAGTTTCAATATATTGCTATTGATTATCTGGTGACAAAGAAAAAGGATTTGGTTTTAGCCGACCTACCCCGTTTGAAAAAATTAGCCCAGGCCAAGTCTTGGTGGGATAGCATTGACGGTCTTGATAAATTAGTAGGCAAGATTGTTTTGGACAATCCTGAGGCCAAGCAGACCATTTTGGAATGGAGCCTTGATGATGATTTCTGGTTGAGGCGAATTGCCATTGACCACCAACTCTTGCTAAAAGAAAAGACAGATACAGAACTTCTTGAGAAAATTATCGTTAACAATCTCAATCAGACTGAATTTTTCATTAACAAGGCAATTGGCTGGAGTTTGCGAGATTATTCCAAAACCAATCCTGACTGGGTACGAGCTTTTCTTGATAAATATAGTTCTCAAATGGCAGGCTTGTCCATTCGCGAAGCTAGTAAGTACATCTAGGAGGAATTTTGTCTAAAGTATATGAATTTGAAGCAATTATCCACCCTGTTCCAGATAAGGGAGGAGCCTATGTCATCTTTCCTTATGATATTCGAGAGGAATTTGGCAAAGGCAGAGTAAAAGTCCATGCGACTTTTGATGAACATCCTTATGATGGTTCAATCGTAAATATGGGAGTTTGTGATATAGAAGGGAATATCTGCTATATTATCGGAATTCAGAAGGCTATTCGAGCTACCATAGGTAAACAGGCTGGTGATAGAGTTCAGGTGACTATTCAAGAACGTACGGAGTAGTCAGACTTGCAAATCCTAGAAATTATGTTAGAATAGGTACATGCGATGAGCCGAGTAGTGACTTTGTCACATTCGACGCTAGGGAGGTCTTCATTAGATTGAAACGCAGGAGCGGACCTTGGTTAGATGCTGTGAACCTTCTAATCTCATCGGAAACGATGCCCTTGCCCACCCTTGAGGTGGGCTTTTTTCTTTTCTAGTAGTTCATGTTCCTTTTGCACCAAATGCTTCCTATAATCAATTTTTGATGATAGTCTAATACTAGATATATTCCTTGTTTTTAGTTGAGATAAGGAATTAGTGTTTTTCTTTTACTACTTCCTGGTTGTGATTAACTAGGACGGAAAATAATTGTGGAGATTATATGAAAAAGATTACCAAATCATCAATTTACAAGGTGTCCCTATTTTCAAGCATGATACTACCTGCTTTCTTCTGTATCGAGCAAGTTCAGGGGCAAGAGATTGTACCGACTGTTGAGAACCAGCAAGCAGTTGCTGTCCTCCAACCAGTAGTCGAAAATACGGAGTTAGATATTGAAGAGGTGGTAGACCCAGCTGCTGTTGGGGTAGAGGTTCCAGTATTTTCAGACCCTCATATCCAGCAACCACCAGTAGAAGAAGCTCCCCCTACCCCATCCGATACTTCAATGGAATTTCGTGGAGGATCCGTCACAATAAATGAAGATAGTCCAGCCAAGGAATTTGAAGCTAATGAAGTTACCAAGGTCGAATCTGTCCAATTAGATACCAGCAATGATAAACGCCATGTCCTAGACGAAGGCACTGAACAGCTGATTAAGCAGTCTGAGAATGGTACTATTTATATGGAATATAAGGCTAGTCAAAATGCTGGTTTCCATAGTCTGTTTTCAACATCCAGTGATACAAAGGCTAATGAATATACGGCACTCATTGCAAAAGATAGCAGTATTATGCTTGAAAGCCGTGTAGATGGTGGACGGACCATTGCCAATGTCACGCAGATGGATGCCAATATGGTCAACGGGGAATGGAATGCAGTTGCCATGACCTATGAAAAAGTCCTAAATAGTCAGGAGATGGATGTTAAGCTCTACATCAACGGTGAATTTTCAGGTGGAACTAGAGCTAGTCAAGGAATTTTTACCAGCGCGACAGCTATGAACCATGCTCAACTTGGGGCAACCAAACGTGGAAGTGAACTACGTTGGGGTGTGGACCGCATGGATATTCGGAATTTTACCTTTTATAATAAGGTGTTGACAGCGGATGAAGTGGCACGACGTTCCGAATTATTTGTCCGTCAAAGTCCAGAGGTAAGCAGTCCAGCAACTGTGGGTATATCTGAGAAGGTAGCGGTTTTTGAAGGAGGTAGAGCTGGTCAGAAAGGTCCAGAAGGGGCAGCAAGTTTTCGTATTCCAGCTCTGTTAAGAACGGATAAAGGAACCTTGATTGCTGCTACAGATATGCGTCATGACCATTCAGGTGACTGGGGCGATATTGCGCAGGCTGTTAAACGGAGTTCGGATAATGGAACTACTTGGGGACCGACCATTAAAATAGTTGATTTAAAAAATAATGCCAAGGCAAGTAATCCGACGATTGGTGCTCCTTTAACCATCGATACAGCTCTTGTTCAAGACCCTACAACGAAACGAATTTTTGCTATTTACGATATGTATCCAGAAGGCCAAGCCTTATTTGGAATGCCGTCTCAAAGAGAGGTAGAGTATACCGTCATCGATGGAAAATCCTATCTAAATCTTTATAGTAACAAGAATGATAGACCCTTTACTTTGAGAGAAAATGGCTATATTTATACGCCAGATGGACAAATTACCCTCTACCGTGTTAATATTCGCGACACCAGTCCAGCCTATGCAAATATGGGTGACTTGTACTATGATCAAGAATTGATAGGGAATATCTATAATCAGACGGCTGATCCAGGTCTATTTCGTGTAGCAAATGCCAACTATATTTGGATGTCCTATAGTGATGATGATGGACGAACTTGGTCTAGACCTACAGATATTACACCTAGTGTAAAAAAAGACTTTATGAAGTTTTTAGGTCTGGGTCCTGGTACAGGCATTGTCCTTCATACTGGTCCAAATAAAGGGCGTTTGGTTGTTCCTGCCTACTCTGCCAACTGGGTGACTGGTTTACATGGTTCTCAATCGGCTCTTGTACTCTATTCAGATGATCATGGTAGGACCTGGAAATCTGGTAAAAGCTTCAATGATGATCGTCCCTTGGCTGATGGAACTGTTTTGCACTCTAGTACGATGAATAATCGAAAAGAACAGGGAACAGAAGCAAGCCTAGTGCAACTGGGGAATGGTCAGTTGAAAATGTTTATGCGTGGTTTAGCTGGTAAGGTACGTGTGGCAACAAGTTTAGATGGAGGTCAAACCTGGTTGAAAGAGCTAGAGGTGATGGAAGATGTTCATGATCCTTATGTTCAATTGTCGGCTATTCGTCACGTTCGTAATGGTAAAGAGTATGTTCTTTTAGCCAATGCAGCTGGTCCTGACCGTAATCGTACCAATGGTACTATCCATTTGGCAGAGGTAACGACTAATGGTCGTTTAATCTGGACCCATCATACTCTTATTCAGGAAGGAAATTTCGCCTACAATTCCATTCAATATCTTGGCAATGATACCTTTGGTATTCTCTACGAGCATACGACTGGTAATCAGAATGCCTATAGTTTATATTACAAAACGGTCACTTGGGATTATTTGACAAAACCTGTGAGTACAAGTTACGCCAGTGCCGTACAAACTGTTAGTTTGGGTCGTGATAATCGGTTGTATCTGTCCTTCACTAAACCGGTGTTGGCCTTGGGACGTCCTCAATTACGGATCCAATCAGGTCACCAACTGAGCTACATCGGACAGTTGGATGCTAGGACCTTGGTTTATAACTGGAATTCTACGACAGGAGTGCTTGTTTTTGACGGGCTTGTTAGTGGGGCTATTGTGACACCGGAAAATCAACAGGTCTATTTAAAAGCTATTTTTGAACCGTCACTGGCGACGTCTAGTCAGAAAGTTACATCGGACCGCCTTTTAGTGAGAGGCGAAGATGTTTATGAGGATGGTCATCGACGCGGTCTGGCTAATTTGATGGATGGCAACCTAGATACACTAACAGAATTGCTATGGAATTTGAGTAATAGCAAGGTAAGACTTCCGCAAACTATTTCTATCCAGACACGCGATAATCAGGTTATTCAGCTGGACAAGCTCTCTCTGTTTAAACGGATCAATAATTATGGTACAGTCACCAAGTATCGTATCAAAACATATACTGATACGGTGTTGACACATGATTCGGGTATGATTGAAGTTCCCTATGCTCAGACAGAAGATCATTATAAGTTTACAAGTAGAGTCTTTGCCAATAAGGTTGAGTTGATTATTTTAGAAGCTAAATTCCGTCCAGATGTTATCAATAATCGGACCATGACCATCAGGGAAGTTGAATTGTACGAGGTTGGAAATGCTGTCGAAGAGCTACCAGCATTTAGAGTAGAGAAGATTGACAGTTCTCGTCTAACGGTTCGTGGTGAAAATGTCTACGAGGATACCTTTGGGCGTGGCTTATCTAACTTGATGGATGGCAATAAGGAAAGTTTGACGGAACTTCGTTGGAATTTGAGCGATAGTCGGGTCACCTTGCCACAGACCATCACTATCCAGACTAGAAATGGCCAAGCAACTAGATTGCATAGTCTGGTCATGACCAAGCGTATCAATAACAACGGAACGGTCACTAAATATCGAATAAAGGCTTATAATGGTGCTAACTTGGTTCATCAATCAACTGAAATTTCAGTGCCATATGAAAGAGAGATTGAAACTTATCAATTTACACGAGAGGTTCGAGCGGATAGAGTGGAGTTGATTATTCTGGAGGCGCGTGTGCGACCAAATCAGATCAATAATCGCATGATGACCTTGAAAGAGGTGGAATTATTTGAATACGTTCCAAGTCAAGCCGAACCTGCTTTTGCTAATCATCAGGTATTGAGTTTGGATCCTCTTCAGACAAATGCCCAAAATGGGAAACGCCTTGAATTAGATAGCAGTATCAAGGATAACCTTTTAGCTATCAATAGTGGAACAATTTTCATGGACTTTAAAGCCAGCACAACTTCTGGTTTTTATAGCCTATTCTCAACATCAAGTGCCAGTCTAAAAAATGAGTACTCAGCTCTCATAGTGCGAGATGGAAAACTGATTTTTGAAAGCCGTATTGGCAGTGGTGGTCAGACAATCGGCCATATTACAGATGCCAGTCAGCGACTAATAAATGGAAATTGGAATACTGTGGCCATAACCTATGAACAAGTTGGGACAGGTAGCCAGTATCTAGTTAAATTATATGTAAATGGAAAATTGTCTGGTCAGACGACCATGTCGCAAGCTCCATTTACCTCAGCAACAGCTATGGATCATGTCCAAGTTGGTGCAACCCGTCGTCAAACGGAACTTCGTTGGACGGTTGATGAGTTGAATCTCCGTCAATTTGTCCTTTATAATAGTGCTTTGACCCCAGAGGAAATTGAGCAACGTTCGCAGATGTTTGCCTACTCTGCATAATTATTTTAAATTGGTCCTGAGAAATTCAGTTTTCTCAGGGCTTTTCTTTTGAAAATATTATGGTATAATTATGAAATAACAAATTTTTAGAAAATTTTGAAGAATTGACCTAAAGGAGATTTCTATGGCTTATGTAGTAGCTGTTGTTGGTGCGACTGGTGCAGTTGGTGCCCAAATGATTAAAATGTTGGAAGAGTCAACTCTACCAATCGAGAAAGTACGTTTCTTGGCTTCTGCCCGCTCTGCAGGTAAGACCTTGCAGTTCAAGGGACAGGACATTATCATTGAAGAAACAACAGAAACAGCTTTTGAAGGCGTGGATATTGCCCTCTTTTCAGCTGGTGGTTCTACGTCTGCTAAGTTCGCTCCTTACGCGGTTAAAGCTGGCGCAGTTGTAGTGGACAACACTTCTTATTTCCGTCAAAATCCAGATGTACCTTTGGTTGTTCCAGAAGTAAATGCTCACGCACTTGATGCCCACAATGGTATCATTGCTTGTCCTAACTGTTCGACCATTCAGATGATGGTTGCGCTTGAACCTGTTCGTCAGAAGTGGGGCTTGGAACGGATTATCGTATCGACCTATCAGGCAGTTTCTGGTGCTGGTATGGGGGCTATCTTGGAAACACAAGCTCAGCTTCGTTCTGTATTGAATGATGGAGTCGAGCCAAAAGCGGTAGAAGCAAACATTCTTCCTTCAGGTGGTGATAAGAAACACTACCCAATCGGCTTCAATGCCATTCCACAAATCGACCTCTTCACCGAAAATGACTACACTTATGAAGAGATGAAGATGACAAAAGAAACCAAGAAAATCATGGAAGATGACAGCATTGCCGTTTCTGCAACCTGTGTCCGTATCCCAGTCTTGTCTGCCCACTCTGAGTCTGTTTACATTGAAACCAAGGAAATTGCTCCGATTGATGAAGTGAAAGCAGCTATCGCAGCCTTCCCAGGTGCAGTGTTGGAAGATGATGTGGCTAATCAAATTTATCCGCAAGCTATTAACGCAGTGGGTAGCCGTGATACTTTCGTTGGTCGTATTCGTAAGGATTTGGATAAGGAAAATGGTATTCACATGTGGGTTGTTTCAGATAATTTGCTCAAGGGTGCAGCATGGAACTCAGTTCAAATCGCTGAAACTCTCCATGAACGTGGATTGGTTCGTCCAACTGCAGAATTGAAATTTGAATTGAAATAAGTTTGAGGACTTAGAAAAAATCAAAGGCTGGTTTCAGCCTTTTTTGTCAAGAGAAAGAGAGAAAATCTATGTCTATTCAAGATTTACGCGATGTAAAAATCATTACAGCCATGATTACACCTTTTAAAGAAGATGGTGCAATTAACTATGATGTATTGCCAGAATTGGTCGAACATTTGTTGGCTCATCATACGGAAGGGATTTTGTTGGCAGGAACAACTGCCGAAAGTCCAACCCTTACACACGCAGAAGAGTTAGAATTATTTGCGGCGGTGCAAAAAATTGTTAATGGTCGTGTGCCTTTGATTGCTGGTATCGGTACTAATGATACCCGTGACTCCATCGAGTTTGCCAAGGAAGTTGCGGCCTTTGGTGGCTTTGCGGCAGGTCTTGCCATCGTGCCTTATTACAACAAGCCTTCACAAGAAGGTATGTACCAGCACTTCAAGGCTATTGCGGATGCTTCTGATTTGCCAATCATTATCTACAATATCCCAGGTCGTGTCGTGGTCGAAATGACGCCAGAAACCATGTTGCGTTTGGCGGAGCATCCAAATATCATTGGTGTAAAAGAGTGTACCAGCCTTGCCAATATGGCTTACTTGATTGAAAACAAACCAGAGGATTTCTTAGTGTATACAGGTGAAGATGGCGATGCCTTTCATGCTATGAACTTGGGAGCAGATGGTGTAATCTCCGTTGCTTCCCATACCAATGGCGATGAAATGTTTGAGATGTTTACTGCCATTGAGCAGCAAGATATCCGAACAGCGGCAGCCATTCAACGCAAGTTTATTCCGAAAGTTAATGCTCTATTCTCCTATCCAAGTCCTGCACCAGTCAAGGCAGTTCTCAATTACATGGGATTTGAAGTTGGACCACTCCGCTTACCATTGGTACCTTGTCGAGAAGAAGATGCAAAACGCATTATCAAAGTCGTCGTTGACGGCGACTACGAAGCAACCAAAGCAACTGTGACTGGTGTGGTTAGACCAGATTATTAAAAATGTCTGGGGGAGTGAAACAGTTCGGGGAACTGTTTCAGCTGGTCACCAAGAAATACGAAAGTGACCACAGAAGACCCGAGCCTAGAAATGCGAAAGCGAGGACAGTCGGGGAGTGACTATTTTAACGTGAGCCTTGAAATAAGAGAGCGAACAATGTCTGGTGGAGTGAAACAGTTCGGGGAACTGTTTCAGCTGGTCACCAAGAAATACGAAAGTGACCACAGAAGACCCGAGCCTGAAAATACGAAAGCGAGGCTTGTTCGGTGGACTATTCGTACCTGAGCCTGCAAACCAAAAAGCGAAGTATATCAGCTGGTCACCAAGAAATACGAAAGTGACCATAGAAGACCCGAGCCTAGAAATGCGAAAGCGAGGACAGTCGGGGATAGACTGTTTTAACGCGAGCCAAGAAACAAGAGAGCGAGCAACGTCCAGTGGACGTTTTTAACCCGAGCCTATAAACTCAAATGTGAGGCCATCCAAGGCATTAACTGCTATTTTCGACCTTTTATCTAAATTTATTCAAGCACATCATAAAATAGGTGTGCTTTTTTGTTTGGATGTGTAAACCTTTTCAATAAGAATTTGCCTTGTCAATGCTATAATGGAGAAGAAGGGAGGAAGCGGGATGAATATTTTGATCATTGGTGCTTCATTCGCTGGTTTGACAGCTGCAATGGAATGCCAGAAACGCTATCCACAAGCGACTATTTACTTGATTGACAAGGAAGAAAGTATCGGTTATTTTCCCAATGCACTCAATTGGAAAGTAAAAGGAGAAATTTCAAGCTGGGAAGAAGCAAGGGTTGGCTATTTTGAGGGGCTAGAGCAGTCGGTCCTTCATTTCTTACTTGGATGGGAATGCATTTCCATAGAAGCTGTATCTAAAAAAATAAGGCTAAAAAAAGAAGAAAGCACGCGAGAATTATCCTACGACTATCTCATTTTAGCCATGGGAGCCCAACAAGTTTGGGAACATCAGTCGGTCGATCTATCAGAAAAAATTTTGACAAGTAAATCCCTTGGCCAAGCTAAAAAGAGCTTAGAAAAGCTCGGAGAGGCAGAGAATGTGACGGTAATAGGCGCTGGTCAAATTGGTCTTGAAAGCCTAGAGGCTCTCAGTCGTTTGCCTTTGAAGCTTAGATTGATAGAGTCGCAAGAATGGCCCTTGGCCAAGTATTTTGATCAGGAAATGGTCGACTTCATCTGGAATGAATTCGAACGGATAGGCTTGGACTATCATTTTTCGGAAACAGTTAATGAAGTTAACTTGAATGAGTTGGGTCAAGTCCAGTTAAGCAGTTTGCAGGGAACCTACCTGTCTGACTTTGTTCTTTTGGGTACCAACTTTAGACCCCATACAGATTTGGTGGAAGGATTAGTGGACCTGAATACAGATGGTAGTATTCTGGTGGATGACTATCTTGAAACCAGTCAATCTGGAATTTTTGCGGTAGGAGATTTAATCCGGATGCCTGTTACTATGTTTGGGCAGGCCTATCTGCCCATGATTAACCATGCTATGTTGACAGGGCGTCTGGTTGCTGAAAATCTTCTGGCTAAGAAGAAGCGCTTAAAGCCTGTTCAACGCATTGTTTCCACCCATGTGTTTGGCTATAATCTGACTAGCGTAGGTCTGACGGAAAGGGAAGCAAACCTGTGGTTGGACACAGACACTATTCGCATCCGACAACCATTCAGCCAGTGGGATGAAAAAGAAATAGACTTCAAAATGGTGGTCAGTCGAGAGGATGGACGTATTCTTGGTGGTCAATTGGTATCTTCCTCTGACCACATGGCACAGATGAATGTTCTTGCTCTTGCCATCTCTAAGGAAATGACGGTGGAAGATTTGCTACAAGAATCTTGGCTCTGTTTGCCAAGGAGGACAGATTTGCAACCATTCATTGTGGAGGCAGCCAATCAGTATTTGTGGCAAAATACGGACCAAGAATAGGTGGTGATTGTGTGCATATTCTAGATTTATTGGAAAAACGTGAGCGCGCCATTTACCAGCTCTTTCTTCTCTTGCGCAAGTCCATTGCACCTATTGGAATAAAGGAAGTTGCCCAGGAGCTCCATCTGTCTAAATCTACCTTGTTACGCTATATAGAAAGTTTCTCTGAAGAGGTTGAGCAGTTTGGTCTTTTCTTTCAGATTAAAGAAGAGGAAATTGTCTTACAACGCGGAGCTAATTTATCCAGTCAAGACCTGTTTGCCTATCTCTTTAGAACCAGTATCAAGTACCAGATTTTACTTTATTTTTTTGATAAAAATGAATGCTCCATCCCCATGCTAGCTCAAGATTTATTGCTGAGTGAGGCTACTTTGAACAGACACCTTTCGTCATTAAACAAAGTCCTGAAAGAGTTTCAGGTGACCATACGGAACGGTCGTTTGCGGGGCAGTGAGTTGCAAATTCGCTATTTTTATTATCAATTATTCTGGTTGACCAAGCCTTTCAAGGAGTTAGAACAAGATCGGGTCTTTATGGAGCAACTTGGGCACCTGCCGATATTTGAACGCTTTTATCAATCCCAGTTTAATCCTCGGCAGGCCCATCAACTGGCTCTCTGGTTGATGATTGTCCAGAAAAGAATGCGATTGAAGGATTTGGATTTCCAGGCAGTTTATCAGTTAATGGCCCCCTATGAGCAGCATAAATTTTACCGTCACCTACGTCAGCTCTTTTTAACCATACGCCAGCAAGCGTCGGCTTCCTTTCAAGAGGGGGACACCATGTCGATTTTTGCATTCTTGTTTAGTCAAGGGATAGTGGCAGCCCATCAATTAGAACAGGTCTTGGGCTTTGGTGGACCCATTATGGAAGCAACTAGTTGGGCCTTTCAACGTGTAAAAATTCTCTTGCAGACAGATTTGACAGTGGAAGAAGGCGAACTATATCATCTCAATCAGGTTTTTAGTCAGCTCTATTTTTTCACTTCCTGCATCGATAGTGGCTTTGATGAGTTGGATAGCTATGCTCCCTTCATGCAAGAGGCTGCTTCTAGTATCTTGCATCATGTATCTGAGGAGATTTTTGGAAGAAGGAAAGGGCTGGCTACCTGCCATTTGCTATCCTTGACACAATTATTTTCTTATTTTATGCAGGTGGAGCCAACCATGGTAAAAATTGGGTGGGCATCCAGTTATCCGTCTGTCATTAGTTCTCCCATTTTACAAGTCCTTCGTCAGTCCTTAGAACGTAATCGGTCCATTCAAATCGAACCTATCCAATCAGACCAATACTATGATCTGGTTATTTGCCATGATTATCCTTGGCAGCAAGACCCATCTTATCATATCTATGGTCTACCAACTACTCAGGAGTTGAAGGATGTAAAGAGCCTTATTCAGATAATTCATCAGCGCAAGTTAGAGCAGTCAAAACGCTTGGTCGAACGAAAGCAGTTTCGGATTGAACGGCGGTGAAAAGCTTTCTAGTTATCTAGGAAGTTTTTCTTTTGCTCCTAAAAGACGATAACTTTATCAGTTTTTTTTGAAATAGTAAAAAAATTGATAAGATTATTTTCGAAAAATGGATTACAATAAAATCACAAGGAAGTCGGAAACGCTTTCAAAAATAAGATAAACCTACAAGGAGGACAGGAAATGTCTGCAGAAAAATACATCATGGCCATTGACCAAGGTACAACGAGCTCACGCGCCATCATCTTTAACAAAAAAGGTGAAAAGGTTGGTAGCTACCAAAAAGAATTTACACAAATCTTCCCTAAACCAGGTTGGGTAGAACATAATGCCAATGAGATTTGGAATTCTGTTCAGTCTGTTATTGCAGGTTCCTTTATTGAAAGTGGTGTTCGTCCAGACCAGATTGAAGGGATTGGTATCACCAACCAACGTGAAACAACAGTTGTTTGGGACAAGGAAACTGGACTTCCGATTTATAACGCCATTGTTTGGCAATCACGTCAGACAGCCCACATTGCAGAACAGTTAAAACAAGATGGACATGCCGAACTCTTTCATAAGAAAACAGGCTTGGTCATTGATGCATACTTCTCAGCTACAAAAGTTCGTTGGATTTTGGACCAAGTTCCTGGAGCTCAAGAACGTGCAGAAAAAGGTGAAATCCTCTTTGGAACTATTGATACTTGGTTGGTTTGGAAATTGACCAATGGTAAGTGCCATGTGACGGACTACTCTAACGCAGCTCGTACCATGCTTTACAATATCAAGGAACTCAAGTGGGATGATGAAATCCTTGAACTCCTCAATATTCCAAAAGCTATGTTGCCAGAAGTTCGTTCCAACTCAGAAGTTTATGGTACCACAGCTCCATTCCATTTCTACGGAGCAGAAGTTCCTATCTCTGGTATGGCAGGTGACCAACAAGCAGCCCTCTTTGGACAGTTGGCCTTTGAGCCAGGTATGGTGAAAAATACCTATGGAACAGGTTCCTTCATCGTTATGAACACTGGTGAGGAAATGCAGCTTTCTGAGAATAGCCTCTTGACCACTATCGGTTATGGCATCAACGGAAAAGTTTACTATGCACTCGAAGGGTCAATCTTTATCGCAGGCTCAGCTGTGCAATGGCTTCGTGATGGTATGCGGATGGTTAAAGAATCACCAGAATCAGAAGAGTTGGCTCGCAAGTCAACTAGTAATGATGAGGTCTATGTTGTACCAGCCTTTACAGGTTTGGGAGCTCCTTATTGGAATTCAGATGCGCGTGGTTCAGTCTTTGGCTTGACGCGTGGAACAACCAAGGAAGATTTTGTGAAAGCAACTCTCCAATCCATTGCCTACCAAGTACGCGATGTTATTGACACCATGCAGATTGACTCAGGTATTGACATCTCAGTCTTGAAGGTTGATGGTGGCGCAGCTATGAACAGCCTTCTCATGCAATTCCAGGCTGATATCCTTGGTATCGAGATTGCCCGTGCTAAAAACTTGGAAACAACCGCACTTGGTGCTGCCTTCCTAGCAGGTCTTGCAGTAGGTTTCTGGAAAGATCTGGATGAATTGAAAGAATTGAACGCAGTTGGACAATCCTTCCAGCCAGCTATGAACGAGGCCCGTAAAGAACAGCTCTACAAAGGTTGGAAAAAAGCTGTTGCTGCAACGCAATTATTTGCACAATTGGATGAAGAGTAAAAAGTTAGAAAGTGTGAAGACATGGAATTTTCAAAAGAAACACGTCGCTTGGCGATTGAAAAAATGCAGGATAGACAGTTGGACCTTCTGGTTATCGGTGGTGGTATTACGGGGGCTGGTGTAGCCCTCCAAGCTGCTGCTAGTGGTATGGAAACAGCCTTGATTGAAATGCAAGACTTTGCTGAGGGAACTTCAAGTCGTTCAACCAAATTGGTTCACGGTGGACTACGCTACCTTAAACAGTTTGATGTAGAGGTAGTTTCTGATACAGTTTCAGAACGTGCAGTAGTACAAAACATCGCTCCTCACATTCCAAAACCAGATCCAATGCTCTTACCCGTCTATGATGAAGAAGGATCTACCTTTAGCCTCTTCCGCTTGAAAGTGGCCATGGATCTCTATGATTTGTTGGCTGGTGTCAACAATACAGACCTTGCCAATAAGGTGTTAACAAGAGAAGAAGTGCTGGAACGTGCCCCGCATTTGAAAAAAGAAGGACTACTTGGTGGCGGTGTTTATCTGGACTTCCGTAACAATGATGCCCGTCTGGTAATTGAAAATATCAAACGTGCAGCCAAAGACGGTGCATTGATTGCCAGCCGTGTCAAAGCGGAGAAATTCATCAAGGATGAGGCTGGAAAAGTAGTCGGAATCGTCGCTCGTGATTTGCTGACAGACAGCACCTTTGAAATCCGTGCGCGTTTGGTCATCAATACAACAGGACCATGGAGTGATGAAGTGCGTAATCTGGGTGGCGAAGGTTCAGGTGTCCTTCAGATGCGTCCAACCAAGGGTGTACACCTAGTTGTTGATAGCTCTCGCTTGTCTGTGCCACAGCCAACCTACTTTGACACTGGACACGCTGACGGCCGTATGGTTTTTGTCCTTCCTCGTGAAAATAAAACCTATTTTGGTACGACAGATACGGACTATACAGGCGATTTGGCAAATCCAATGGTCACTCAAGAAGATGTCGATTATCTCTTGGATATTGTCAATAATCGCTTCCCAGAAGCAAACTTGACCTTGGATGATATTGAAAGTGGCTGGGCAGGTCTTCGTCCACTCTTGTCAGGAAATGGTGCTTCTGACTACAACGGTGGTAACAATGGAAAACTCAGCGACGATAGTTTCAACAGCTTAATTGAAACAGTCAAAGGTTACTTAAACAATGAAAAGACCCGTGATGATGTGGAACATGATTTGACCCATCTGGAAGGTAGCGTTTCTGAAAAACACTTGGATCCGTCTGCTGTATCGCGTGGTTCTGCCCTTGACCGTGATGACAATGGTTTGCTCACACTTGCTGGTGGTAAAATTACCGATTTCCGTAAGATGGCAGAGGGGGCTTTAGAAAAAGTAGCAGATATTCTCAAAGAAGAACATGGTCGCAGTTTCAAACTCATCAATTCTAAGACTTATCCTGTATCTGGTGGTGAATTGAACCCAGCTAATGTAGCAGAAGAAATCGAACACTTGGCTCAATTAGGTGTGAAAAAAGGTTTGGACTACGACGATGCCCTCTATCTTGCCAACTTGTACGGATCAAATGCTCCAAAAGTCTTTGCCTTGAACCATAAAGTAGAGGCTGTGTCTACCCTCAACAAGCGTGATTTGCTTTCTCTTCACTATGCTATGAAGGAAGAAATGACCTTGACAGTAGTGGATTACTTACTCCGTCGCACCAACTATATGCTCTTTATGCGTGAGCAATTGGATGCAATAGCACCTAAAATCATCAAGGAAATGGCAGCTTATTATGCTTGGTCTGAGGAAGAAGTGGCTCAACAGGAACAATTGCTAGCTGATACACTCGTTAAGAATGATTTGGCATATTTGAAACAAGCATAAAATAATTTATCTGATTTACAAGGTGGTAGATTAGAATATCCGAAGGAGGAAGTATGAAATTTTTACGTTCAACAATCGGCTATATGATTGCCGGTATGATTGTCATGAGTGTTTGGGGAGCCTTTGCGGAAGCCTATGGCATAGCAGGTGGCTACTTTGCAGCCTTTATTATCATTGGACCTATGTGGTTTATGAACCACTATCTAGGTCTAATCAAACACGATTCTGATTCAGCTTTTGTTGATATGGGATTGGGAATTGCCCTCTGTGGTATTTTCCGTGATGCCTTTCTCAATGGATTTGGAACACTGGCAGATTCTCTTCCAACCATTCTTCTTATTACAGTAGGTGCTGTTTTGGGTGGCTTGGTTGCTGCAAAAGTCGAAGAAGATATGGAAAAAGATTAAGGAGGAGTAAAGATGACAATTCAACAAGCAATCGCAACAATTGTAGGTGCTTTTATCTTCCCATTTGTCATTCGCATGATGTGGGGAAAAATGGTTGAGCACTGGGGTGCCATTGGAGGATGGATGGCAGCTTCTATGATTGTCGGAACAATTTGGACCCTTAACCACGGTGTTGGGCTCATGACCCAGTCTGGGGCAGTTTGGGTTGACATGGGATTGGCAGCAGGTATCGGCTTATTTGTTGCTTCGGCAGCCAGAGGCGGAAAAGTTGGTAAAGCGACAAATAATCTACTTGCAGCACTTGTAGGTGGAATCCTAGGTGGCTTAATCCTCTCCTTCATTTTATAATAGATAGAAACAGCTAGAACATTTTTTCTAGTTGTTTTTGATTTAGATTAGTTTAAGGAAAGTGTCTTATAATAAAACCATCTTTTTCATATAATCTCCTAGAAGCACTTGAGGTCATTCAGGTGTTTTCTTTGTGCATTTTTCTTGATTTTATAACTAATTAGTGATAAAATGCATTCAAATTAAATATTGAGGTAAAGCTATGAACAATACAGGTATTCATCACATTTCAAGTTTGGTAGGGAACATACACCAAGCCTATCATTTTTATCATCATATTCTTGGTTTGAAATTGACCTTGAAAACAGTCAACCAAGAAGATTCAAGCATGTATCATCTCTTTTTCGGTGATGATGAAGGTCGTTTTGGAACGGAATACACCATTTTTGATATGCCTAAGCATCCCAGTCGTCGAAACGGAACCAATCGTTTGGAAAGAACTGTTTTTCTGGTAAAAAATTTTGAGGCATTAGAATTTTGGCAGAAAAGGTTGACAGATTTGGAAGTGGAGAATGAAGGAATTCTTGCTTTTGGAAATGGGCATATTCTGAATTTCCAAGATGAAGATGGCCAGTTGCTTGGTTTGACCTATCATGAATCAATTGGAGAAATGTTTCCGTATGAAACAGATGAAATTCCGTCGGAATACGCTATTCTTGGCATCGCCAGTCTTCATATGCGTATCCGGGAGGAAAAGGAGTTGGTATCGTTGCTGACTGAAACATTCGGCTTTGTTGAGGAAGGTCGGTTTGTCTTTGAGGATAAGATGGTGATTTCTCTGCTCTTTGACAATAGCTTCCAGCATCGCCTTTATTTGATTTTAGACCAAGAGTCTTCAATCAGTGTATTGGGAGTTGGGGCTACTCATCATATTGCATTTGGTGTCTTAGATAAGTCTGATTTGGAAGATCTGATTAGCCGATTAAATCTCATCAATCGTCCACATTCTGGTATCATTAATCGAGATTTCATTCATTCCTTATACTTCCGAGCGCCCAATTACCTCATGTTTGAGGTGGCAACTATGACTGGTGAGCGCGAATCGGAAATGCCAACTCAGAATGAAGAGTTGGATCAGGTAGACCTATTTTTGCCAAGTTTCTTTGAGGAGGACAGACAGGATATCGAAAAAAATCTCTCCCAACGTTATTAGGAGAAATGAAGTATGGATTATCGCTTCATCAAAGGGACCAGTCCTCGTCTGTTGGTCTTTTTCCACGGCACAGGTGGAAACAAGGACTCCATGCTCTTTCTGCGCCAACAGTTGGATCCAAAAGCTTCTGTCCTTTCCTTCGATGGCAGTTGGGGCCAAGGCAGGGAAAGGCGGTTCTTTGCACCTCTCATTGACGGTCAGTTGGATCTTGTTGATTTTGAAAGGCGCTTGTCGGCTTTTCTGGATTTTTGGCAGGACTTGGACATCCGAGATTATCGTCAGATTACTTTCGTAGGTTTTTCAAACGGTGCTAACTTTATCATGGGCTTGTTAACCAAGCAGTCAAACCTGGCGGACAATTATATCTTACTCCATCCCTCAGCCTTAGATTATGCTTTTCCTATGGAAAATAGCAGAGCAGAACTTTTATTTACGTTAGGTCAGAATGATGTGTTAATTGACCCATTGGCTCTTGAAAATCTTGTAGTAGACTGGCGAGTGTCAGCCTTTCCCAGAGCCAACCTAGCTCGTTTTGACAAGGGACATTTTTTAAGTCAGGATGAATTGACCTATATCAAAAATTGGTATCAAGAAAGAATGAACAAAAAGACCTGAACAAAATAAGTTCAAGTCTTTTATATGTCTTAGATAAGTGTTTTCAATTTATCCACCAAAGAACCGACATAAGCAATGGTTTCTTTAAGTGGTTGGTCAGTCGAAACATCGACACCTGCGTGTTTTGCAAGGTCTTGGGCAGAAAGACTAGCACCGAGTGACAAGGTTTCCAACCATTTGTCAACAACTTCTTCAGGATGTTCTTCCAATTGTTTTGCCATGGCTGTACCAATGGTCAAGCCAGCTGAGTAGGTATATGGATACAAACCAATGTAGTAGTGCGGTTGACGCATCCAGATAAGACCTGCATCGTCACCGATTTCAAAGTCTTCACCCCAGAATTCCTTGATGACATCCAACTTGATTTGGCAGAGAATATCACCGTTGAGGTATTCTTCATTGTCCAAACGAGTGTAGACTTCACGTTGGAAGGCTGCTTCAAGCAAGTGAGTAACCATGTTGTGGAAGTAGGTACGGCTAATTAACTCGCTAATCAAGTAAGCCTGGAAGCCAGGGTCTTGGTTGTTTTTCAAAAGGGTGTTACATGTCAAGACTTCATTAGCAGTAGAAGGTGCCTCGATGAAGTAAAGTGAAGGTTCATAGCTGAGGACGCTTTGTTTTTTCGCCCATTGGAAATGACCAGCATGACCCAATTCGTGAGCCAATACTAAGACCTCGTTCATCAAACCTGTCCATGAAAGTAAGATATAGGATGGTCCATCGTAAAGAGTAGCACAGAAACCACCTGTTGCCTTGCCTTCGTTTTGAGCAAAGTCAATCCAACGCTCATCAAATGATTGTTCAATCATTTTCACATAATCTTTACCAAGAATGCCTAAGCAGTCAATCAAGAATTGCTTAGATTCTTCAGGTGTGATGCGTTGGTTGTATTCCGATGGCAAGCTGATTTTCAAATCGGCATGGGTAATTTTTTCCAAGCCATGAGCCTTGGCAACCAATTTCACATAACGGCGCATGTGTGGAGCCAATTCCTTCATGATGACATCAATCTGTCGGTCGAAGAGGTCGCGAGATACGTTTTGACGATGCAAGAGGAAGTCAATGGTATTGTCAAATCCACGCAAGCGAGCTTCGATTTGCTCATTCTTGATATGAGATAGATATGTCGCTGCGGTAGTATTCTTGTATTTTTTCAAGGTTGAGTAGAAACCAGCAGCGGAATTGCGACGGATTTCGGTATCATGGCTGAGTTCATAATCATTTTCAAAAAGTACATAGCTGTTTCCGAGCGTCTCGCCATTTGCCTCAAAGTTGTCAAAGGTCATATCTTCAAACTTAGTCACACCGTAATTGTTATAAGGCTGACCAAATGTTGGTGCAAAGTTTGAGAGAAGCTCTTCTTGAAGTGGGTGGAGTTGATGAGGTTTGTCACGTAGAATAGCATCAAAGAAAGCAGCCCATTGTGGTTGTTCTTCTTTTAATTCAAGAAGAAAGGCTTCATCTAACTGACCAAGTTCTGAATAGAGGAAATCTCGTTGAGGACGTGCCTTGGCAGAAACGAGGTCGTATTCGTTGGCTAGGCTAGCAAGCTCAGTGTTCATCTTATCGACTTCGAGTGGAAGAAACGCATAGTGAGAAAGTCTGCTATCCAGAATAACAATTTTCTCATATTCTGTGAGAGCACTTACGATGGTTTCCTTGTCTGATAGTTTTCCTTTGAAGTTAGTTTCGAAGGCAGTAACTTGATTTGCATAAGCAATCAAATTTTCTTTGTAATTTTCAGGTGTTGGAAATAGCAAATCTGTATTCCAAGTTAATTGCACATCAATTTCTTGACGCTTTGGCATTGCAGAAGTCATATATTTCTCCTTTTCTTATTGATAGCTACATTATAACATAAGAATTGGTTTGAGGAAAAATAATGTTAGACCAATTTATGAAAAGAAAACTTGACAAAATGCTTAAAAACGTAGATAATTATAGTATGAAAGGGTTTACTGAAAACCGGAAAGGAGTTAGATATGCAGGTTATTAAACGAAGTGGTGAAGTTGTAGAATTTGACCCAGAAAAAATTTATCAAGCCATTATCAAGGCAGCTCAAACTGTATATGTAATCGACGATACATGGCGGAAAAACCTAGCTCAAGTGACGAAGAAAGTCGTGCTTGATTTGGAAGAAGCTCATACAGAACGTCCAACCATCAGCATGGTTCAGTCACAAGTTGAGCATCGTTTATTGGATGCCGGTTATATTACCATTGCTGAACATTATATTTCTTATCGTTTGCAACGTGATTTGGAACGTAATGGATATGCTGATAAGATTGTCGTTCATTTACGCTTTGAGCAAATTCGATAAAGAAAAGATATGGAGAGTGGTGAAGTTAGCTTTCTTCCCTGCTCTTTTTGTTATAGTCAAAAGCTATAACAATCTATATTTAAAAAGTATTTGTAAACAACGAACCATTAGCGTATAATCAAATTAGTTAATCCCAATCTAACTAGTTGAATCCCGTAGTTCGTGCCTATGGGATTTTTTTGTGCATCCTATTTCTATAATAGAAAAAAGATATAGCTGCTGAGCTTGTATGCTAGGTCTACTTGGAATATGTCTTGCTAATAATAGACAGAGGTAATTTTGACCTTATTTACACACTTTTTTTGATGGATAGTGAAATTTCTATTAAAAAATGTGATACTTTGAGCAAAATTTTTGAAATCGGTAACAAATTTGTAGTATAATGGATGATGTAAAAAAATATTTATTTTGAAAGTGAGATTTTACTATGTCTAAAATCGTTGTTGTCGGTGCTAACCACGCAGGTACTGCCGCAATCAAAACTATGTTGACAAACTACGGTCAAGAAAACGAAATCGTTGTATTTGACCAAAACTCAAACATCTCATTCTTGGGTTGTGGTATGGCTTTGTGGATTGGTGAGCAAATTGCTGGTCCAGAAGGACTTTTCTACTCTGATAAAGAACAGTTGGAAAGCCTTGGCGCTAAAGTGTACATGGAGTCACCTGTTACAGCTATCGACTATGAAGCAAAAACAGTTACTGCACTTGTAAACGGTCAAGAGCATGTTGAAGCTTATGACAAACTTCTTTTCGCTACAGGTTCACAACCAATCTTGCCACCAATCAAAGGTGCTGCAATCAAAGAAGGTTCTCTTGAATTTGAAGCAACTCTTGAAAACTTGCAATTCGTTAAATTGTACCAAAACTCAGCAGATGTTATTGAAAAATTGAAAAACAAAGACATCAACCGCGTAGCAGTAGTTGGTGCTGGTTACATCGGTGTTGAGCTTGCAGAAGCATTCCAACGTAAAGGTAAAGAAGTTATCCTTATCGACGTTGTAGATACATGTTTGGCTGGTTACTATGACCGCGACTTGTCAGACCTTATGGCTAAAAACATGGAAGACAACGGTATCAAACTTGCCTTCGGGGAAACTGTTCAAGAAGTTGCTGGTGATGGCAAAGTTGAGAAAATCATCACTGACAAGAACGAATACGATGTTGATATGGTTATCTTGGCTGTTGGTTTCCGTCCAAATACTGCATTTGCAGGTGAAGGAATTGAGCGTTTCCGCAACGGTGCCTTCCTTGTAAACAAACGCCAAGAGACTTCAATCCCAGGCGTTTACGCTATCGGTGACTGTGCAACTATCTACGACAACGCTACTGGCGACACAAGCTACATCGCTTTGGCTTCAAACGCAGTACGTACTGGTATCGTAGCAGCACACAACATCTGTGGTACTGACCTTGAAGGTATCGGTGTACAAGGTTCTAACGGTATCTCTATCTACGGTCTTAACCTTGTATCAACTGGTTTGACACTTGAAAAAGCTACTCGTCTTGGTTTGAACGCTGCTGTTACTGAAGTAACTGACAACCAAAAACCAGAATTCATGGAGCATGGTAACTTCCCAGTAACTATCAAGATCGTCTACGATAAAGATTCACGTCGTATCCTTGGTGCTCAAATGGCAGCTCGTGAAGATATCTCATTGGGTATCCACCTCTTCTCATTGGCAATCCAAGAAGGTGTAACAATTGAGAAATTGGCATTGACTGACTTGTTCTTCTTGCCACACTTCAACAAACCATACAACTACATCACAGTAGCTGCCTTGGGCGCAAAATAATCAATAGAAATAGTAAAGCTCAGAGATGCCTCTGGGCTTTTTTGCTTGTCATCTATCATATTGCAACTGCCTATCGAGAGATTTTTTGGTATAATGGAGAGAATGAAAATTAAGAACCTGTATTCACAGTGTAGCACTTCTATTCTAAAGCTAGTTTTTCAGCTACTCATCGTTAGTTTTTTCAAAATATAGTCTTTTAGTTTACTTTTAGTACTAGGCAACGAGCCGTAGGCATAACTCAATGCTTTCTTGTTTCTAGGTGACCAGCTGATGTACTTCGCTTTTTTGTTTTCAGGCTCAGGTACGAATAGTCCACCGGACTATTCGTATCCCCCAGACTGTTTCAATCAGGCAAGGCGAGATCAAACACTCCAGTGGAGTGTTTGAAGTTGGAAATAGGGAAACGAAGTTTTCTCGTACGTCGAAGTAATAAAAGAAAAACTAAATGACGATACAGTTGGTACTCCTTCAAAAAACTACCTTGATTAGCGAAAAACTATCTCTTATTTAAAAAGCACTTCACTTGTAAATACATATTCTAAGAAAGTATGAGAAAATGAACCTATTATTAAACGGAATGAATGACAGACAGGCGGAAGCGGTGCAGACAACTGAAGGTCCGCTTTTGATTATGGCAGGGGCTGGTTCGGGAAAAACCCGTGTTCTTACCCATCGTATCGCTTACTTGATTGATGAAAAGATGGTAAACCCGTGGAACATCTTGGCCATTACCTTTACAAACAAGGCGGCACGGGAGATGAAGGAGCGGGCCTATGCCCTCAATCCTGCAACTCAGGGTTGCTTGATTGCTACCTTCCACTCCATGTGTGTCCGTATTTTGCGCCGTGACGCCGACCATATCGGCTATAATCGTAATTTTACTATTGTAGACCCTGGTGAGCAGCGCACACTCATGAAACGGATTTTGAAAAATCTGAATTTAGATCCGAAAAAGTGGAGTGAACGTTCTATCCTGGGCACCATTTCCAATGCCAAAAATGACTTGCTTGATGACAAGGCTTATGAAGCACAGGCAGGCGATTTATACACGCAGATTGTTGCCAAATGCTATACAGCTTACCAAAAGGAACTAAGGCAGTCAGAGGCTGTTGACTTTGATGACTTGATCATGTTGACGCTTCGCCTTTTTGACCAAAATCCAGAGGTCCTGACCTATTACCAGCAGAAATTCCAGTACATCCATGTCGATGAATATCAGGATACCAACCATGCCCAGTATCAGTTGGTCAAACTCTTGGCATCGCGTTTCAAGAATATTTGCGTGGTCGGTGATGCGGACCAGTCGATCTATGGCTGGCGTGGGGCAGATATGCAGAATATCCTAGACTTTGAAAAGGACTATCCAGAAAGCAAGGTCGTTCTTTTGGAGGAGAACTACCGCTCTACCAAGACTGTTTTGCAGGCTGCCAATGAGGTCATCGAAAACAACCGCAACCGTCGTCCTAAGAAACTCTGGACCCAGAATGCCCAAGGGGATTTGATTACCTACTATCGTGCCAGGGATGAGAATGATGAAGCGATTTATGTTGCAGGGCAGATTGACCAGTTAAATAGAGAAGGCAAGGCTTATAAGGATTTTGCCGTTCTTTATCGAACCAATGCCCAGTCCCGTACCATTGAAGAAGCCCTGCTCAAGTCCAATATCCCTTACACCATGGTCGGCGGCACTAAGTTCTACAGCCGTAAGGAAATTCGGGACGTTATTTCCTACTTGAATATCATCGCCAACCCATCGGACAATATCTCTTACGAGCGCATTGTCAATGAGCCAAAGCGTGGCGTGGGACCAGGTACAGTCGATAAGATCCGCGATTTTGCCAACACACATGGTATGTCCTTGCTGGAGGCTTCGCAGGATATTATGTTGTCACCAGTCAAGGGCAAGGCAGCGCAGGCAGTATTCGACCTAGCCAACCTTCTCTATAAGCTCCGCAATCAACTGGATGACTTGACCGTGACCCAAGTAGTCGAGGCTGTCTTGCGGCAAACAGGCTATGTCGATGCCCTTGCAGCTCAGAACACACTAGAAGCCAATGCCCGCATTGAAAACATCCAAGAATTCCTATCTGTGACCAAAAACTTCGATGAGAAGAATACTGAGGAAGAAGAAACAGGTCTGGATCGCTTGACTCGTTTCCTGCTTGATTTGGCATTGATTGCTGATACGGACGACGATAGCCGTGAGGCATCTGAGGTGACCCTCATGACCCTCCACGCAGCCAAAGGTTTGGAATTTCCTGTTGTCTTTCTAATTGGTATGGAAGAAAATGTCTTCCCACTCAGTCGCGCAGCAGAAGATGAGGATGAGCTAGAAGAAGAACGTCGACTTGCCTATGTGGGTATCACACGGGCAGAGAAGACCCTTTATCTGACAAATGCCAATTCTCGACTCCTTTTTGGTCGCAGCAACTACAATCAGCCAAGCCGCTTTATTCGAGAAATCTCCAGCGACCTATTGGACTATCAAGGTCTTGCTCGTCCAGCCAATACCAGCTTTAAGGCCTCTTATGTCAATGGCAGAGCGACACAGTTTGGACAAGGCATGAGCTTGCAAGAGGCCATGCAAGGCCGGAAAGCAACCGTCCAACCATCTGCCAAGCTCGGAGGCAGCATGCCCTTCGCATCAAGCAACAAATCGTCAGGCTCAGGCACCAACTGGTCAGTTGGTGACATCGCTGTCCATAAGAAATGGGGGCGCGGAACTGTTCTTGAAGTATCAGGTACAGGCAGCAACCAAGAACTCAAAATCAATTTCCCAGAGATGGGACTTAAGAAGGTCCTAGCAAGTCTGGCACCGATTAGTAAGGAAGAGTAGAAATAACAGACTTCTTTATGATAGAATGGACTATCTTCGAAAATGAGGTATGAAAATAATGGAAAAATTTTGTCAATCTTGTGCCATGCCCTTAAATTTGCATGGTCAAGATGTTCGTGGATCAGAGAAAGACGGCAGCCACTCTAATTTCTTTTGCTCTTACTGCTATGCCAACGGTGAATTTTTAGAGCCAGATATTACCTTTGAACAAATGCTTGAAAAGGGGAAACATGCTATTTCAAACGGCCAAGGAAATGCATTTATAAAATTCCTCATGAAAGCAAGCTATCCAATGATGTTGACGAAAACCCAACGCTGGAGAGCTTAAGCACGGAAAAGGCAGAAACACTAGTAAAAGAGAGGATATAAAGTTGTCATATAAATATTTATTATTCGATCTTGATCACACACTTTTGGATTTTAACCAAGGAGAAGAAGTGGCCCTCACTCAATTTTTGGAGTTCATGGATGTGGAGGATATAGAGGCCTTTAAAGCCATCTATCGTCCGCTCAACCAAGGTATGTGGAAGGAACTTGAAAAAGGTTTAATTACCAAGAAAGAATTGATCAACACGCGCTTTTCCAAAACCTTTGCACATTTTGGGAGGGAAGTGGATGGTCGTGAAATGGCCCTTCGCTATCAGGAATTTATTGGTCAGCAAGGTCAGATATTTGAAGGTGCAGACCTATTACTTAAAGAACTGGTTGACCGTGGTTACCAGCTCTATGCGGCGACCAACGGTGTGACCTATATTCAGGAAAATCGTCTCCTCAACTCCCCTATTCAGACCTATTTCAAGCAGGTCTTTATCTCAGAACAGATGGGAACACAGAAGCCTGCAGCTGATTTTTATGAAAAAATAGCAGAGCAAATTGGCTGTTCAGATATGTCCAAATTTCTCATGATTGGTGACAGCTTGACGGCTGATATCCAAGGCGCAAATAATGCGGGCATGGATTCGGTCTGGTATAATCCTAATCAGCTAGAAAAAAATAGCAAGATTACACCGACCTATACAATTTCAAATTATCAAGACTTACTTGACATACTGCTATAAAAGTATTCACTTTTTTAAGGGACGAATTATGATTTAGTAAATAAATGCAAACTATTATTCGCAAAAATAAAATGATTAAAAAGGGGAAAGGTAAAAACTTGCTAAAGAAAATTCATCCGGAACGACCATTGAAAGAATTAAGGTGGTTTGATGTACTTATTTTGACTGCAACCATTTAGGTAGATTATATTATTATCTCAACTCGAATATGGGTTGCCTCTTTTTCGGTGACAGAGGATGTCAGCTTATTTCGTTTTTACGTTGACTGGTGGGCGATTGGTAATGAGGCTAAGCTTTTGGCAATTGCATTGGTTTATCTCGCAATTCGTCACTTTGATTTCAAGCAATTAAATGTGAAACTTCAGTGGGATGTGCTTTTTTGGGTGCTTGCAATCTTTTTAGGTGCAGGCTTACTAAGTGACTTGGCATTTGATTATTATGACTTGTTCCCCAGTTTGACGGATAATTTTACATATTTAGGTTACTTACCTTATTACGATTGGAATATTTTGACAGCCATAGATAAGTTTACTTCCCTCAGCCGTAGTCGCGTCCTTTTTTCCCTAATGAATGGATTCTATGAAGAGTTCTTCTTAGGTTTGCTATTGAGTACCAATAAAAAGTATCGACCTTTGGTACTTTTGTTCTCAACTGTTGTACGGACATCCTTCCATACCTATCAAGGGTTTCCATCAGCACTGGTTATCGGTGTTGTATTTGGTCTATTCTATTACTTCCTATATACACGTATGTATGACAACATCTTACCATTTTTCCTAGGGCATGCATTTGCAGATATGGTGGGAACAAGTTTTTTCTATCTATTTATCGCTAGTTAAGGGAAATATAGAATGGTATTTCTAATAGAAATGTTTCCATTACTTTATCATACAATTTGATAAAATGTGGAAAGAATGATTTTTATTGCTTTGTTATTTGAATAACCTAACACAACCATTTTTTTCATGAAAATACCAATATAAAATACAAAGTATTTTCGTGTACTTTTATAAGATAGGAAGTTTCAATCTCCTTGAAATAGTAAAGTTAATCTAGTTTCAGTAATGATAATTACTGTATTTATAAATTAAAATATGCTATAATTATTACGTGAATTTTCACAATAGAATAAAAGGAGTTTTTTTATGAAAAAGATTGATTGGATTGAATACTTCGAAGCGGTTAATGGCCGTTCGCCAGAGGAGGCAGAGATTGCGGCAGCCTTGGCAGCAGGTGAATTCGAAGAGGAAGTAGTAGAAACTACTGAGGAAATAGCTCAAGATCAGGGGGCAACAGTGCAAGAACCTGTTCAAGTAACAACTCCTGTTCAAGAAACAAGTCAGGTAATCCCACCTGTACAAGAACCTAGGACCCAGCACCCAGTCAACGATGCGGTGCAACAACAGGTACACCAACAACCTGCCCAGCCGTCAGCTTTTGGTATTTTCTTTAAACAATTCCGTGAATGGATTTGGTCAGCCGTAAAGGCTCCGACATCAGTAGTAACACAATCCCACAAGTATAATGGATGGGTCTCTTTAGCTTTGATTTCTCTTTTTGCAGCTTTGACGATTTATATTCCTTTAAATGGAATTGCTTCGGGTGTGAATGATTTTTCAAGCAGCTTAACAGGCCTCTTGAATGGTGAATTTGGAAATGGTTCTTATGGATATCAAGCACCACAAGTCAGCCTTGGTTTAGATATATTATTTAAGAGCTTTATCGGTATATTCTTAATTATTTTCTCAATTGTACTTGCAGGTTTTGTTGTAAAACGCTACATCTACAAAGAAGAACAATATACATTTGCTTATTCACTAGAATATTATGGACGCTTATTTGCGGTAAATGCTTTCTTATATGCAATTGCAGCGGTGGCTTCTCTTCTTGGTTTGTTTACTATTTCAGGAATTGCTAGCTGGATGGCTCTAACCGCGATGAGTGCAGCTAGTGTTTATGCTTTGGCTAACTTTAAGAATTCTAGCAACATGGATTCTTTATATCGTTATCTCATTGCAATCTTTGTTAATGGTTTGATTATTTTTATTTCATCATTAATCGCGTTTTCAATTATTGGAAGAATGTTCTTGGCAGGTTTATTTTAATAAATAGGAGGCTATATGGCAACTAAAGAAAAATGGGTTGAATTATTTGAAAAGGTAGTCGGTCGTAAACCAAGTCCTGAGGAATTCATCAAAGCGAAAGATCTTGATTTCGATATTAAACAAATCAAGGCTATCGCAGGTTTGCCGGTTGAGGCTTCTCAAGAACTTGTTCAGGAAACAGTTGAGCAGGTAAAGGAAGTAGTAGTTCCTGCCTCAGAAGTTGTTGATGCTGTAGTTGAGCCTGCTCCGATCCCAGTTAGTCAAGTGCAGACGCAACCTCCTACACCTCAGTTTGCTCAAGCTAAACCTATTAGTCGTAAAAAGAAAATTGCTTTTGGTTTAGGTGCTGTAGCGGTACTAGGACTTGCAGCCGGTTATTATTACATGGACAAGACAACAGGAATGGATGTTGCCATAGAAGACTTTTCAACAGCAATTGAAAGTAATGATTATGATAGAATTGCCAACTTGCTATCTACGAAAGAGGCAAAGTGGTCAAAAACAGAAGCGAAGTCTTTCATTTCTTATTTGAATGATGAAGGTGTTAATATCGAAACGGAATTGAAAGCCATTGAAGCTTCTGGAGGAAAAAACACTTATAATGATCAACGTGGTAACAAATTACTTGGTTTACAGGAAACTGGTAAAAAACTGGGCATCTTCTCGGAATACCAAGTTGTTAGCTATCCACTCGAAATTACTGTAAATAGTAATTTATCAGATTTGGTCATAAATGAAACAAAGATTGCAGCTAATAAAGAAACTTCTTTAGGCGAGTTTCGTTTTGCCAATCAATCTCTGAAAGCTAAGGGAACTACAAAGTTAGGCGCTTTTGAAACAGAATTGCAACCCAGCCTGAAACAAGCGTCAGAAAATAAATTGAATTTAAATTTATCAACAGTTAAGAAACAATTAAAATTGAATCTTCCTACTGAAGTGACCGGTGCTACTGAAATTAAAGTAATAGCTAATGGCAAAGAGATTGCAACAGGCCTACAATCTGCGGTAGAAGTATTGGAGAATCAGAGACTCGATATTTCCGTTGAGTTTAAATACGAAGGTGGAGGCTATAAGACGGAGACAGCAACAGTTTTAGTCGATCCAGCTTTAACTGAGCTTGAAGGAGAGTTGGCCTTGTCTTCAGATACAAGTAAGAAAATAGCAGAAGCTAAAAAGGCGAAGGAAGAGAAGGAAGCACAAGCTCGAGCTGAACAAGCACTCAAGAGCAATATCCAATCATTCATGTCAGAATATATTGAGTCAATGCGTTCATCTATCAATTCAAGGACAGTTCGCTTTGATAAGTATTTCGACACCTCTAGTCAGGTTTACCATGATTATGTCAACTATATTGAGAACGGTGGTGTTGCTGGAGCAAATATTAATTACCAATCGACAATCGATTATACCGTTACAGATGTAAGAAAAGATGGTGAGAATTATCTTGTTACTGTACATAATCAATTTAGGGAAGTATATCTCAATGGTAAGTCAGACACAGTTACGAAAAATCAGGTGTTTAATGTGAAACCGAATGGCGATTCTTTCTTGATATTTGGAGTGAATAAAGAGTAATGAATAAAACTATGAAAAAATTAACCGTAAGCCTTTTGTTATGTTCTAGCATGTTATTAGCTTCTTGTGGTGCAGTTGAAAATCAAACAGAATCTTCTAAAGTAAGTGAAACTAATCAAACGGTGAAGACGAGCGAGAGCTCTTCTCAAACGACGTCTAATAGCAATGCTGAAAGTTCCGAAACAGGTGATACTGAGAACTCATCTACACAGCAAAGTACTGAGATAAATTCAGCAACAACTGCAACCTACAATGGCTCATATTACAGTGTACAAGGAAAATATGGAGAAGTCATTATCGCTAATAAGAAACACCCTCTTGCAGCTAGTTACGCTCCTGGTGAAGATCCTCAAGCCTTGGCGGCTTTCCAGCAGTTAATTGCAGATATGCAGGCACAAGGTTTTGCCATTTCCAACAACTATAGTGGTTTCCGCTCCTATGAAACACAGGCTGGTTTGTACCAATCCTATGTCAATCAAGATGGTCAAGCAGCAGCGGATACCTATTCAGCGCGTGCGGGCTATAGCGAACACCAAACAGGTCTAGCATTCGATCTTATTGACAGCGCTGGTAATCTGTTGGAAGAACCAGTAGCTTCCCAGTGGTTGGCTGATAACGCCCATCATTATGGATTTATCGTACGTTATTTGCCTGGAAAAGAAAGCTCGACAGGTTACATGGCGGAAACCTGGCATGTCCGTTATATTGGACAAGAAGCGACGGATATTTATAATTCAGGACTAACATTAGAAGAATACTTCGGTGTACCTGGTGGCGGGTATGAATAAAGTATAAGTTGAGTTGATGACAACTCAACTTTTTTAAACAAAAAATTTGTCCGTATAACTAACTCGTGATATAATGGGCTATCAATGATTTGGAGGTATCCCATGCTTAAAGCGATGGAAGTATATTTGGTAACAAATGGAAATGGTTTAGAAGCGATTGAATTCTACAAAAATGCACTTGGTGCAGAGGTGGAACAAGTAAACTTATACAAAGATTTCTTGCCAGACTGTCCAGCAGAATTAGAAAACCATGTCATGAATGCCCAATTCCGTTTGAACGGACAACGTTTCATGCTTTCTGACAATAACCCAGAAATGCCTTATTCAGTTGGCGACAACATTACTGTTGCCTTGATTACAGAAGACGCAGAAACCGCGAAAGACTTGTTCACAAAACTATCTGAAGGTGCTATGAAAATTACAATGGACTTGCAAGCTGTGCCATGGTCACCTGCTTATGGTTCCTTGCAAGACAAATTCGGTATCCACTGGCAGGTCAACGCAGAAGTAGCAGGCTACGGTCAAGAATATTACGCAGAACAAAACTAATAGCATTCAAAAACCAGATTTCGACGAGCGAAATCTGGTTTTTTTTACAATTTTTGCCAATAGGATTTATAGAGAAAGAATTGCAGTAATCCCGAAAGGACAAGAATCAAGGTTGCTAGTCCAGAGCTTACTAAGGTCGGACCAATGATGGTAGTCATTACACTACTGATGACGAGCAAGATGAATCCGAAAATCATCGTTAGCAAGATGGAACCAGCAATCAGCCATTGACCCGCTCCGCGACCGAAAAGCTGGTTGGAGTTCTGCCAGTTGAGCATGAGTAGGCGTTGGTCCCTCCAGTAGTATATTTGTCCAGTTAGTAGGGCAGAAACAAGTATGCCTAGACCAAAGAAGAGGGCTAAGACCATGTTTACTTTCATGACAAATAGGGCTAACATGAGATAGAGCAAAGTCGGAACCAGGAATTGAACCGCAGCAATCACCCAAAACTTCTGAATCGTAAACTGTTTGAAGTTAATGGGTAAGGTTCGGATGAAGTGATAGTTTTCCTTTTCCAAGGACATAGCTGTTCCGATAAAGGTTGTAGCACCTGCGAACATGCTTCCTAACAAACAGCCGGCCAGTAAAGCAATTCCGAAATATTCCCATGAAAGAACACCCAGTCTACCACCTTCAGTAATTTTTGAAATTGAAGGGAGCAGGGCAACTCCTAGCACCAATGACTGTAAGAAGGTCTGTACCATCAGGTTGCTATCGTTGAGGGTAGATAAATGGTGTTTGATAAGGGCCTGATTTAAATTCTGAGGTAATTTCCTTGGTTTGCCGACCTTACGTTTTGATGAAGCAGTATCAATCGCCAAAACCTGTTGGAAATAATTCGGAATAACAGTTTTAAAGGCAAAGTGGACCAATCCCAACATGAAGAAAATAGGAAGGATGAGATTGATAACTGTCCCCAACGAAATTGGTTGGCTGATGATGTAGTGGAAACCGACAAAAAGTGGCAATTCTGGAAACTGAACAAAACCATCTGATTGGAGGGAAACAGTCTGCTGGGATTGGAGAAACATAAGCGCTCCCATTGAAACCAGAGATGAGCCTGTCAGAAGAATGGTAGAAATGGTTGTCTTATGTGGGCTCTTAGTCAAGATTTCTCCGATAAAGTGCATAAAAATCATATTGAGAAGATTGACTAGGAACCATAGGAGAATAAAACTTGGCAAGGCAAAAAGTGCAAAGGCTGGTCCACCTATTTGCCAATAGGTAATGATAAGAAGAGAGAGGCAGGGGATGAGGAAGGGCAAGACCATACCTTGAGCCGATAAGAATTTGGCGATAAAAACCTCGCTTGCTTTTAAGGGAAGAGGTAGATAGAGTTTGGTGTCCTTGCTGTCGTAGAAGACAGAAAAGAAGCCTGTGAAACCGTATACGGTTGCCAGTATAGCAAATTGGGCTAGTTGTAGGGAGAAGAAACCTGTGGACCGTTTGTAATCAATCCCTAGAAAGAAGACGGAGTAGAGAATAGCCATCATCAGAATGAGGAAGCCTTGTTGGATAAGGATGCTCCGATAGGCTGAAAAACGTCCATCTTTATTCTTATTTTGTTTTTTCTTGACGGAAGCTAGCAGTTGCGGGTTGGAGTAGAGGATATTGATTTTGACCAATTCCCAAATCAGAGATTTGTTCATCCGACCTCACCTGCCTCTCTTTGTTGGCGACCTGCTAATTCTAGGTAGATGGTTTCCAAGTCCTTGTCAGGATATTGGGATTTTAATTCTTCCAGACTGCCTACGAAGATGAGTCGTCCCTTTCTGAGAATGCCAATACGGTCACAGAGTTGTTCTGCAACAGACAAAACGTGGGTCGAAAAGAGAACGGTGTTGCCACCCTTGGCATGGTCCTTCATCATCTGCTTGAGGTCAAATGAGGCCTGGGGATCCAGTCCTGTCAAGGGTTCATCCAAAATCCAAATATCTGGCTTGGGAATGAGGGCGCCGATGATAATGGTTTTCTGTCGCATACCGTGGGAGAAACTGTCAATGGGTTCGTGCTGACGGGCAGTTATGTCAAAAAGGCTGGCTAGCTTGTTGATACGTTGGTCAACAGTGTCTTTGTTCACTCCGTAAACCTTGCCCATAAAGTGCCAATATTCAAAAGCAGTCAAGTGAAGAAAAATATCAGGCGAGTCTGGTACATAGGCAATCCGTTTTTTGACCTCATCTCGATTTTCTTCCAGATGAAGTCCGTCGACGGAGATGGTTCCATGACTGGCTTGAATAATAGAAGTGAGCAAACTGATTGTCGTTGTCTTACCAGCACCGTTATGTCCAATCAAGCCGAAAATTTCCCCACTTTCGATGGTCAAATCCAAATCATCAAGGGCTACTGTGTCGCCATAGGCTTTACTAACGTGGTTAAATTGAATCATAAGAACCTCCTAGATAAATATAATAAATTACAGTTATTATACTACTATCTTAGTACAAATGCAATAGTTTTTTAGAAAAAAGTTAAGAAACTCACAAATCCTATCCACAAGAAAAATTTGCTATAATAGAACTATGATCAATCGAAATACTGAAAACCAATTTAAACTTGTATCTAAATATTCACCGTCTGGTGACCAGCCCCAAGCCATCGAAACCTTGGTCGATAATATCGAGGGTGGCGAAAAAGCCCAGATTCTCATGGGGGCGACGGGTACGGGTAAGACCTACACCATGAGTCAGGTCATTGCCCGTGTTAATAAGCCGACCCTAGTCATCGCCCACAATAAGACCTTGGCTGGTCAGCTCTACAGTGAGTTCAAGGAGTTCTTCCCAGAAAATGCGGTCGAATACTTCGTATCTTACTATGATTACTACCAGCCAGAAGCCTATGTTCCGTCCAGCGACACCTATATCGAAAAGGATAGTTCGGTCAATGATGAGATTGATAAACTCCGCCACTCAGCGACCTCAGCCCTGCTGGAGCGAAACGATGTTATTGTCGTGGCTTCAGTTTCCTGTATTTACGGTTTGGGGTCCCCCAAGGAATATTCTGACAGCGTGGTTAGTCTGCGACCAGGTCAGGAGATTTCCCGGGACCAGTTGCTCAATTCTCTGGTAGATATCCAGTTTGAACGCAACGACATTGACTTCCAACGGGGGCGCTTCCGTGTGCGTGGAGATGTGGTGGAGATTTTCCCAGCTTCTCGTGATGAACATGCCTTCCGTGTGGAATTTTTCGGGGATGAAATTGACCGCATTCGTGAGATTGAAAGCCTGACAGGTAAGGTCTTGGGCGATGTGGATCACTTGGCGATTTTCCCTGCCACCCACTTCGTGACCAACGATGACCACATGGAAACGGCTATTGCCAAAATTCAGGCAGAGCTGGAAGAGCAGCTCAAGGTCTTTGAAGCAGAAGGAAAACTCTTAGAAGCTCAGCGATTGAAACAACGAACCGACTACGACATCGAGATGCTTCGGGAAATGGGTTACACCAACGGAGTTGAGAACTATTCACGACACATGGACGGGCGAAGCGAGGGCGAGCCTCCCTACACACTGCTGGACTTTTTCCCTCAAGACTACCTGATTATGATTGACGAGAGCCACATGACCATGGGTCAGATTAAGGGCATGTACAATGGTGACCGCTCACGTAAGGAGATGTTGGTCAACTATGGTTTCCGCCTCCCGAGTGCACTGGACAACCGTCCGCTGCGCAGGGAAGAATTTGAGAGCCATGTCCACCAGATTGTCTATGTATCTGCGACGCCAGGTGACTATGAAATGGAGCAGACCGATACCGTTGTCGAGCAAATCATTCGGCCGACCGGGCTGTTGGATCCTGAGGTAGAAGTCCGTCCAACTATGGGCCAAATGGATGACCTATTGGGTGAGATCAATGCTCGTGTTGACAAAGGCGAGCGGACCTTTATCACTACCCTGACCAAGAAAATGGCAGAGGACTTGACCGACTATCTGAAAGAAACGGGCGTCAAGGTCAAGTATATGCACTCGGACATCAAGACCTTGGAGCGTACGGAGATTATCCGTGATTTGCGTTTGGGCGTCTTTGATGTCTTGATAGGGATTAACCTCTTGCGTGAAGGGATTGACGTGCCAGAAGTTAGTCTGGTGGCAATCTTGGATGCTGATAAGGAAGGCTTCCTCCGTAATGAACGGGGGCTCATCCAGACAATTGGTCGTGCGGCCCGTAACTCTGAAGGGCATGTCATTATGTATGCGGACAAGGTCACCGAGTCCATGCGGAAGGCCATGGAGGAAACAGCCCGCCGCCGTCAAATCCAGATGGCTTATAATGAAGAGCATGGGATTATTCCACAGACCATTAAGAAGGAAATCCGTGACCTGATTAGTGTGACCAAGGCTGTCACTCAGGACAAGGAAGAAGTGGTGGACTTTAACGCCCTCAACAAAGACGAACGCAAGGCTATGATTAAGAAACTGGAAGGTCAAATGCAGGAAGCAGCAGAAGTGCTTGACTTCGAATTGGCAGCCCAGATTCGCGACATGGTCATCGAGTTGAAGAATATGTAAAATCACTTTTTCTTGAAAAAAGATATAAAAAGAGGTTGGGCTCAAGCTCAACCTCACTTCTTAGGGTTCGTGCCACCATCTCAGCGCAGTGGTTAATTGGTAGATTTGTTCGTGTTTTACACTCCAAATCTGACCATTACGACTGTTGCGAACAAAGTTCGCTCTATTTCCAACCTCCAACAGTCACTACTCTGACTGTTGGAGCTATGCGGGGGTGGGAGTGAAACAGTCTGGGGATAGACTGTTTCAGCTCAACAACATGAAATAATGACTTGTTGACGAACTCTTTTTTTACCAGTCGAGTTCTTTCCCGCTCCCTTTTAGCTATATTATAGTTTTTGAATGTAGTTATTAGGTGAATAGGCAGTACGGTCGAAGCTGGTTTCCTTTCCTAAAATTTCTTGAGCGATTTGCCAGCCGATGAATGGACCATTTGTCAAACCAGAGGAACCTAGACCGCTAGCAACCCAAACATTCTTCATGTCTTCGATATTGCCATAAAATGGTGCATAGTTTGAAGTGTAGGCACGGGTTCCGATACGTGTTCTGGCAACGGGATAGTTGGCTAAGTCTGGCATAAACTCGGTTGCCTTATCTTGCATAGCTTGGATTTTTTCAGGGTCGAGTGTCAGGTCATAACCCATATCATCCTCGTGTGTAGCTCCCACGATGATTTTACCATTTTCAAATGGCAGTATATCAATTTGCCCATAGGGCATGCAGACTGGCCAGTTGTTTGTGTCGTATTGGGTATCTAATTCCAACAATTGTCCTTTTTGTGGACGAATGTCCACCTGATAACCAAGAGGTTCTAGGATATGTGGTAACCAGGCTCCTGTAGCCAGGATGATGTGGTCGGCTGTCAGCTCTTGTCCATCTAGTTTGACAGTGTGAGCGTCTAGCAGTCTTGCTTGACCTTGAAGACGCGCTCCGCCATTTTTCAAAACTTCTTCTTGCAAAATGTCAATCAGACGCCCACCATCGATACGGCCGCCTCCTTCTAAATGAATGCCGTAAAAGTCAGGTTTGAGCGGTGGGAGATAATCGCTGATTTCTTCGCCTTGCAAGCTTGTAATTTGACCAATGGTGGGAGTATCTACACGGCGGTCTTCCGCAATCTTTTGGATTTTTTCTAGCAATTCTGGCTTGCTCTTCAGGCCGATAGTTCCAGTCTGTTTAAAAGGAATGTCCATGGCTCCAGTAGCCTCTAGATCTGCGACCAATTTGCGATAGAAGACTGCGCCTTCGGAAGTCAGTTTATACCAATCTTTATTTTTCTTTTGGGCCATCCAAGGGCATATAATCCCAGCAGCTGCACGAGTAGCGGTGCCGACACCATGGTCAATGAGGGTTAGGTTGACAGTTTCATCTTGGGAGAGGTAGAAGGCAGCTGTTGAGCCGACAATCCCTCCGCCTATAATCATCACGTTTTTTTCCATATGTTCATTATATCACAAATTCAGAAGTTTATTTATTTTTTTCAAGATGGTACAATAGAATAATAAGAAAATCAGAGGAGTTCACGTGTCAGATATTATGTATCCAGAGGTCCTAACCGTTGGAAGTGGGGCCATAAAAGTTGCAACAGTTGGCGATAGCCTGACCTACGGTTACGGACTGGAGAACCGTGAAAAAGATGCCTATCCCTGTATTTTAGCAGAGAAGCTGGGGCATCTTTATCAGGTGTCCAATTTCGGCTTAAGTGGTCGTTCGCTTCAGTCGACGTCGGATTATCCCTATTTTAAAGAGAAAAATGCCCAGTTATCACTTGAGAGTGAGGCGGATATTGTCATTATCATGATTGGTAGCAATGACAGCCGTGGTCCATACTGGAATAAGGAGCGATTTATTAGCGAATATAGGGAAATGGCAGAGCGGTACTTGAGTTTGCCTAGCCAACCAGATCTTTACTTGGTCATTCCACCATTCGTGCCAACCAGTCGCTTCGGGCTCAATAATCAGATTATAGAAGACGAATTGCAAACCATTATTACAGCCATTGGTCAGGAATTGGATGTGCCAGTTATCAACCTCTATCCCTTAACCAAGGGGCATTTGGAATATTATAGCGATGGCTTGCACTTGACACCTCTTGGAAATCAAGTCATTGCAGAGGAAATATACCGTCATCTTATCAATGGATAACCTGAGTTTATGGTATAATAGTATTGATTGGAGAGATTATGGTAAAGAGAGATTTAGTAAAGCAGATAAGTTTGGTCATTCTGTTGATTTTTGGATTGATTGGTTTGAGAGTATGGTTCTTTGAACCAGTAACCATCACATCCCAGATGGCAAATAACTATATCAAAGAAGGCGACTTTATTGTAACAGTTCGCAAGGCTGACTTAACACATGGGGATTTCGTTCTCTATAGGCATGAAGGTAAAGAATATGTCAGTCGTATTATTGCCATGGAAGACGAAACCGTTACATATATGGATGATGTCTTATATAAAAACGATGTGATTGTTTCGGAGAATTATTTGCAGACTCCGCATTCTCAGGAGAGTTATACAGAAGATTTCAATCTCGCAACCTTGACTGGTGGCCAACATATCAGTATTCCAAAAAAGCATTATCTGGTTCTGAACGACGTTCGGACAAATAGACAGGACAGCCGTAGCTTTGGTTTAATTGCTGAAAAACATATTATTGGGCGACTGACCTTCCGTTTAAGTCCCCTCTCAGAATTTGGTTTTATTAAGACAGGACTGGTCCAGTAGGGCTGGTCTTTTTTCAATCAATTTTCTGGCTTATTTTCAAAATCTGACTAGACCAATTTTTTTCTTGACAACACATATGACTTGTTATATACTGATTTCACTGGTCTTTTTCTGAAAAAAAGTTGACTAGACCAATTTATGAAAAAATGAAAGCCGATGTTAAGAAACATCGTAGGTGAAATGATATGTGTGGAATCGTTGGTGTTGTTGGAAATACAAACGCAACTGATATTTTGATTCAAGGACTTGAAAAATTAGAATACCGTGGTTATGATTCAGCAGGTATTTTTGTGACAGGTGGTGAGCAAGCTCATCTTGTGAAAGCAGTAGGTCGCATTGCAGAATTGTCTGAAAAAGTTGGCGATAAGACTGAAGGGACAACAGGGATCGGTCATACTCGTTGGGCGACTCATGGTAAGCCAACTGAGAACAACGCTCATCCACATACTTCTCAAACTGCTGGACATATCCTAGTTCACAACGGTGTGATTGAAAACTACGCAGAAATCAAAGAGGAATATCTTGCAGGTCATGACTTGAAAGGTCAGACGGACACAGAAATTGCTGTACACTTGATTGGTCAATTTGCTGAGGAAGGCTTGTCTACTTTGGAAGCCTTCAAAAAAGCTCTTCATATCATCCAAGGTTCATACGCCTTTGCCTTGATTGATGCTACGGATGCAGATACAATCTACGTTGCCAAAAATAAATCGCCACTTTTGATTGGTTTGGGTGATGGTTACAACATGGTCTGCTCAGATGCCATGGCGATGATTCGTGAAACAAGTGAATATATGGAAATCCATGACAAAGAATTGGTTATCGTGAAGAAAGATAGCGTAGAAGTTATGGACTATAATGGTAATGCTATTGAGCGCGGTAGCTACACAGCTGAATTGGACTTGTCAGACATCGGCAAAGGAACTTATCCCTACTACATGCTCAAGGAAATTGATGAGCAGCCAACTGTTATGCGTAAATTGATTAGCGCATACACAAATGAAGAAGGTAAAGTGACAGTTGATGCGGATATTATCAAGGCGGTACAAGAAGCTGACCGTATCTATATCTTGGCTGCTGGAACATCTTACCACGCAGGATTTGCCGCAAAAGACTTCTTGGAGAAGTTGACTGATACACCAGTGGAATTGGGTATTTCTTCTGAGTGGGGTTACAACATGCCACTCTTGAGCAAGAAACCTCTCTTTGTCATGATCAGCCAGTCTGGTGAAACAGCTGATAGCCGTCAGGTATTGGTGAAAGCAAATGAAATGGGCATCCCAAGCTTGACTGTGACCAACGTTCCAGGTTCTACCCTATCACGTGAGGCGACTTACACCATGTTGCTCCATGCAGGTCCAGAAATTGCGGTAGCTTCTACAAAAGCCTACACTGCACAGATTGCGACATTGGCAATCTTGGCTAAGGCTGTCGGTGATGCCAATGGCAATGCCTACGCGAAAGAATTTGACTTGGTGCATGAATTGTCCATCGTAGCTCAATCTATCGAGGCCAGCTTGTCAGAAAAAGATGTGATTGCTGAAAAAGTTGAAAAACTCTTATCAACTACTCGCAACGCATTCTATATCGGTCGTGGTAGTGACTACTACGTTTCTATGGAAGCCAGCTTGAAATTGAAAGAAATTTCATACATCCAATGTGAAGGCTTTGCGGCAGGTGAATTGAAACACGGTACCATTTCATTGATTGAAGACGGTGTTCCTGTCTTGGCCTTGATTTCAAATCATCCACACCTTGCAAGCCATACTCGAGGCAATATTCAGGAAGTAGTGGCGCGTGGTGCCAATGTCTTGACAATTGTAGATGAAGCAGTAGCTAAGGAAGAAGATGACATCACTGTTACAACAGTTCATCCATTCTTGTCAGCTATTGCAATGGTTGTTCCAACTCAGTTGATTGCCTACTATGCAACTTTACAACGTGGTTTAGACGTTGATAAGCCACGTAACTTGGCAAAATCGGTTACTGTTGAGTAGAAGGAAGGTCGAATTTATCGACCTTTTTTGCAATTTTATACAATTTTTAGGGAAATTATTCGAAAATTGAAAACTATTCTTTGAAATACAAGATATTTTCTGCTATACTAGAACCTAATCATTCTTTTAGGAGAATTCTATGGATTATGTTTTAGAAGTTCTGCCCAGTCTATTAAATGGAGCGGTGGTTTCCCTGCAAGTATTTTTTCTAGTTTTGATACTATCCTTGCCTCTGGGAGCTGTTCTTGCCTTTTTAATACAAATAAAATTTAAACCCTTGCAATGGCTATTGCATTTCTACGTTTTAATTATGCGTGGAACTCCCTTGCTCTTGCAACTGATTTTTGTCTATTATGTTTTACCTAGTGTTGGTATCACTTTTGACCGTATGCCTGCTGTTATCTTGGCTTTTACGCTTAATTATGCAGCCTATTTTTCAGAAATTTTCCGTGGTGGTATAGAGGCGATTCCTAAAGGTCAGTATGAAGCTGCTAAGGTCTTGAAATTTACTCCTGTTCAGACCATTCGTTATATCGTCTTGCCACAGGTGGTGAAAATTGTCTTGCCAAGTGTATTCAATGAAGTAATGACCTTGGTCAAGGATACATCCTTGGTATATGCCTTAGGGGTTAGCGACCTCTTGCTTGCTAGCCGAACTGCAGCCAACCGTGACGCAAGTTTGGCACCAATGTTTATTGCAGGAGCAATCTATCTGTTGATGATTGGAGCTGTTACACTTATTTCTAAACAAGTAGAAAAGAAATTTGACTATTATAGATAGGAGGAAGTCATGTTAGAACTACGCAATCTATCCAAACGATTTGATAATAAACAGATTTTCTCCAACTATGATTTGGTCATTCCAGAGGGGAAAATAATTGCCATCGTCGGTCAATCAGGTGGCGGTAAGACTACTCTTTTACGGATGTTGGCAGGATTGGAAACCATTGATTCAGGAACCTTGATTTATAATGGTCAAGAACTGCCACTTGAGGAATTGGGGAAACGACATCTGCTGGGCTTTGTCTTCCAAGACTTCCAGCTTTTCCCACACCTATCCGTTTTGGAAAACTTGGTTCTCTCTCCTATGAAAACGCAGAATATGTCGCGTTCAGAGGCGGAAGACAAGGCCCTTAAACTCTTGGATACTCTTGGCCTGGCTAACCACGCTACTGCCTATCCGTTTTCACTATCGGGTGGACAAAAGCAACGTGTGGCTTTGGCGCGTGCTATGATGATTGATCCTGAGATTATCGGCTATGATGAACCAACCTCGGCCTTAGACCCTGAATTGAGAAAAGAAGTTGAAAAACTCATTCTTGAAAATAGGGCTACTGGAATCACGCAAATTGTGGTCACCCACGATATGCAATTTGCCGAAAATATAGCAGATGAAATCATCAAGATTGAACCGAAACATTAAGAAAAGGAATAAAATGATGATGAATATGAAAAAAATGATGCTTGGAGCTGCGGCTCTTGTAACCAGTTTTGCTCTTGTTGCTTGTGGCTCTAGCCAGTCAACAACTAAGTCTGACAATTGGTCAACTTATGAATCTGAGAAGTCTATTACTATTGGTTTTGATAAGACCTTTGTCCCAATGGGCTTTGAAGAGGCTGATGGTACATATACTGGTTTTGATATTGATTTGGCAACAGCAGTTTTTGACAAATATGGTATTGAAGTCAAATGGCAACCTATTGATTGGGATTTGAAAGAAACTGAATTGAACAATGGCAATATTGATTTGATTTGGAATGGCTATTCTGTAACTGATGAGCGCAAGGAGAAAGTTCTCTTTACTGATTCGTATATGGATAACCAGCAAGTTCTTGTGACAAAAAAATCATCCAATATCAGTCAAGTTTCTGACATGGCGGATAAGATTTTGGGTGCGCAAGCAGGTTCTTCTGGCTACTCAGTCTTTGAATCTCAACCAGCAATCTTGAAAGACATCGTTCAGAATAATGATGCAAGTCAGTATGCGACATTTAACGAAGCCTTGATTGACTTGAAAAATGATCGTATCGATGGTCTTTTGATTGACCGTGTTTATGCAAACTATTACTTGCAACAAGAGGGAATTATTGCAGACTACAACATTATTGATGCTGGTTTTGAAAATGAAACCTTCGGAGTAGGTGCTCGTAAGTCAGATACGACACTAGTTGAGAACATCAACAAAGCCTTTACTGAACTGTATAAAGAAGGAAAATTCCAAGAAATTTCACAAAAATGGTTCGGTGAAGATATTGCCACAGACGCAGTGAAAAACTAATACTCTTCGAAAATCAACATTATCCCTTGTCAAGAGCCTAGATGAACTTCAGTTCTATCGTCGGCTTCGTTTCCTAGGCTACTTTTGATTTTCATTGAGTATAAATAATAATAAACGAAAAGCCTTGTCGAAATGACTAGGCTTTTTTGGATATTTGATGAAATACCACTGTCCAATTTTCATGCCGTCGCCAGAGGGATGTGTGGACGTAGTCGCCAATTTCGAAGGTGACTAGTTTGGATTTCTGACTGACAGAGGTCATTTGGTAGTTGGAGAGGTAGGTGGATTGGACTGGATGGGCTTGGAGCATCTCAGCCTTGTTGAGGTAACGACCTTTGGCATCAATCAAGAGATAGTTCTCATCAATTAAATCTTCATAACCAGGTTCATGAGCTTGAATTTCTGATTCCAAGCGGTAAAGTTTATCAAAGACATGTTCAAAGATTTCGTCATGTGGAATTTCGGAGGGTTCGACATGGATATCAACATCAAAAACACCGTGTTTTAAGGTGAGAAGTTGCTCCACCTGTTCGGTAATTTCATGGCTTTCATAGACGGACAAATCTGGATTCATTTCTAAAACAATATCCAGATAGATGTTGGCGCCATAAGTTCGGCCACGCTGGGATTTGACGGCAACAATTTTGGGGAGTTTAAGAATATCTTCTTCATATTTATGTAGGAGTTCCTCATCAAAACCGTCAGAAAGAGTAAAGAAACTCTCCATGAAAATCTCATAGGCCGTTTTCAAGATGAAGAAGGTGATAATAACGGCAGCAATTTTATCGACAATGGGGAAATTGAAGGCTGCTGCAATAATAGCAATAGATGTTCCAATAGAAGTCACGGCGTCGGAGAGGTTATCTTTTGCAGTTGCTTCTAAGGCTTTGGAATGAACCTTCTTAGCGAGTGATTTATTGTAAAGATAAACACCGACCATTACAAGTGCTGAGAAAATACCAACTATTGCTCCGGTCATATCAATCTCTACAGTTTGGTTGCTCATGATTTTGATAAGGGTGGAGTAAAGAACTTGGAAACCAACCACAAACATGATGAAAGATGTAATGAGGCTAGCTAAATCTTCCATTTTCCAGTGACCAAACTTATGATCTGTATCCGCTGGTTTCTGAGCCATTCGCAGACCGACTAGGACGGCGATATTGCCAATAATATCCGAAATATTATTAAAGGCATCGGCAGTCAGTGCATCAGAATGAAAAATATGACCAGCAGCCAACTTGATACCTGAGAGGGCAATATAGGCTGTGATGGAAATGATGGCACCACGTTCGGCAAGTTTTAAGTTCTGAATTTGTTGTTTCATAGCTCCTCCTAAACATATTCATTTATTCTAACAAAAAGTCTACCTGCTTTCAAGAAACTCAGATAGACTTTTTAGTTTGAAGATAGCGATAAATTTGCATCAGGATGGTTCCACTGGTCATGCCAATTGGTATAACCAGTGCGAGCATAAGCACGGTAGTCGTATTTACCAAGGCTTCTTTATAGTTTTCTGATACAAATTGCGTAGTTGCCAAATAGGCTCGATAGCCAGGAACTAAGGGGGCAAGAATGGCTAAAGAGAAAATAACGGATGGTGTTTTATACAGAATACTCAATATTTGACTAATACAGGATCCTACAATAGCAGCTATAAGTGTTGCAATGATAACATTGGTCGGACCAAGAAGGAGTAGGTAGAGCAACCAGACACACATACCCAATATCCCACCTGGAATAAGCAACTGTTTCTGAACATTGAGAACAATAAGAAAGGCGGCGATAGCAATGTAAGAAGCTATAGCCTGTAAGATAAAATAAAGTACATTCATTGATCTACCCCACAATTAAGAGTGCAACGGTTGTCCCTGCTCCTAGGGAGAGGATGACAAGCAAGGTTTGGAAGATTTTTGTCATTCCAGTATTGAGATGGTTGGTCATCAAGTCCCGTACAGCATTTGTAAAGGCAATCCCAGGGACAAACGGCATAACTGCACCAGCATTTATCATATTGGGATTGATAGGTAGGTCAGAATACTTTGCAAGCAGTAAAGAGAATAGGGAAAAAGCCAAAGCTCCAGCAAATTTCGATACAAACTCAATCCGAATAAGACGATCTACCAAGAGGGAGAAGGGAAAAGCCAGTAAGGTCGCAAAGACTGTCGTTATTGCATCCAATAAATTGCCACCAAACATGATGGTAAAAAAGGGGGCAGCTAGGGCGGCTGCTAAAATCGTTTGGAGTTGTGTATAGGGCAGGGGCAGGTTTCGGATAGTTTTCAATTCATTTTGTGCAGTTTCTAGGCTCATTTGTCCTGCGGTTAAGGTACGAGAAATCTGATTGACCAGACAAACTTTTTGCATATCGTGTACTGGATTGACAATCCGTTTCATTCGAGAAATATTGGTATGATCTATTGAAAAGAAGATGGCGGCTGGGATGGCTAAGACATTTGCATTTTCTATTCCTTGTGAACGGGCAATCCGAACCATGGTATCTTCTACTCGGTGGATTTCAGCACCACTTTGTAAGAGAATGGCACCCGCTAACATGAGCACATCAATCGCTAAGTTGAGTTCTTTTGTATCGTTCATGGTAGCCTCCGTTTCCTAATATAAAACTATTATACCAAAACTTGCTTTTTACATGATAGAGTTTTCTAAAGTTAAGCAAAATTCTTGAAAAATATTCGTATTCTGATATAATTGATTTATCAACAGTTGATAAATCAACAAAAAAGGTGGAAATATGAAACATCTTTCTCAATTACTTTATCAGCTAAAACTTGCAGACGAGGCAGTCACTAGTTTGTTTGAAAAGGGGTTAGGGATTAGTCTGACCCGTTATCAGCTTTTGACCAACTTGCTTGACCAAGCTCCCTGTTCACAACAAGATTTACAGGAAAAACTTCAAATTGACCGTGCAGCCATAACCCGACATTTAAAAATTTTAGAGGACAAGGGCTATATTCAAAGGGAGCGCAATCCTGAAAATCAAAGAGAAATGCTGGTTCAACCCACCCAGTATGCAGTAAATGAATTACAGGTTCATCCAACTGCCCAACACCTAGCCGTGAAAGCTGCAATGGAAAGCATTTTGTCTGATGAGGAAGAAGAGCGATTGAGCTATCTTTTGAAGAAATTAGTTTCTGGTCTTCAAGACCTGCCTCTTGAAACTGTCATTGAAGAAAAAGGAGAATAAACTTATGTCAATTTTTACAACTATTTTAGCTAGCATTGTAGCCCTTGAGCATCTGTACATCATGTACCTTGAAACTTTCGCGACCCAGTCTGAAAAGACAAGCCAGACATTTGGTATGGATCAAGAAGAATTATCACGTCAATCCGTTTCGGCTTTGTTTAAAAATCAGGGTATCTATAATGGTCTAGTAGCTGTATTTCTTTTTTATGGAATTTTCACAGGCAATCTTGAAATTACCACAATTTTTGTCTTGTTTGTGATTGCGGCGGCTGTCTATGGGGCAATATCTTCCAATCCTAAAATCCTATTAAAACAAGGTGGACCAGCAATCTTGGCCTTAATTTCTATTTTGTTGTTTAAATAAACGAAAAAGCCTTCCGTCAGGAGGGCTTTTAGCGATTACCGGATGCTCAATTCACCATCTAGTGTAGAGATGTGGAGGTAATTAGTGGCTTGGGGATTGGAATAGGTTGGAAGGTCAATTCCCAGATTATTTTGACTGGCATCTATATAGATGTCAGTTTTTGTTTTGGGATGAAGAGAAATGTCAATCGAACCATTGTAATTACTGATGTTATGTCTTCCTACTAGTTTTAGATTTTCTGCTTTAAAATCCCCATCCTCAACAGTTAGAATACTCCCGGTAGTATCTGTGATATCCGCTGGACTTGTTAATGTGGACTGATTGATTGCTACTTCTCCATTGATGTGTAATAGACTACTAAGGCTGATGTGACTGTTTTCAATCAAGATGTCCCCATCTTCTGCAGTGAGTTCAAAATTTTGAATAGTTACTTTATCCAGATAAAGATCTCCTTGAAGGGTGCCTGAGAGTGTTTCGATTGTGCTGTTTTTGGGGATCTGTAAAACTGGTTGGTAGTAGGCAATATTCTGGTCATTGACAAGATGTAAGATGGGCTCGAGTAAACCATCATAAGAAACGATGCCTTGAAAAGCACTAGAAATACTTAACTTTCCATCTTGAACTTGGTGACTGAGGAGGTCGATGTCTTTATGCTGATTTCGGTAGTAATGGAGGTGGAATTGGTTGTCGGGCGAGGGCATGATGGACAGTTTTTCATTAACTTCTATTGCCCTAATGTCCCTAAAACTGGTAGTTTGGGGCTGAAAATAGTTTTCTGCAACAAGTTTCATATTTGTCCAACCACCAGCTAGGTAGCTAATGAGGCTTAGAATAGCTCCAAGACTGAGCAGGCTCAGACTGATTTTCGTAAATGGTTTAAGCTCTTTCATGATACTCTCCTTTGCGAATCGTTCTTTGTATCCAGTGTAAAACAAGCAAGAAGGTTTTGCTTCCAAGGTCTAGAGTGAATTTACTACCCAAGAGGGTGAGTGCCAAGCAGACAAGGGCTAGCCCTGTGAAGAGTAGAGAGGTAGACCATGATAGTGTGAAGAGGTCAAAGGCGAGGAGTAGCTGGGTGATTGCCAGACTGAGGAGGACAATCCAGAGTGAGATAAGCAGTAGGAAGACACTGAAGATGAGCACGAGAAGGATGATGAAGAGGGCGACCAAGCTGATGGCTAGGGGTATGCCGATTGGGGCGGCAAGGATAGAGAGGATGGTCAGCCAAACCATATTGCTGGTATTGGGCTTATCCTCAATCTTCTCTTTATCATAGAGATTGGCTAGAATTTCACGGGCTGCATCTTTTGGACTGCCCAATTCTTTTATGGCTTGCTCGTCGTTTTCTTTCTCGTCGAAAAACTCATTGAAATAGTCCAAGGTATCTTGAAAATCTTCTTTTGGTAGGTGCTTGAGATGTTTTTCAAGCTTCTGTAAATATTCCTTGCGATTCATGGAAACCTCCTTTATCCAACAGTAAGCCGGCAGTCTTGACAATGAATAACCAGCTGAGCAGGGCTATTTTCTTGCCTATAGCTGAGATGAGTGATGTCATCCTCTTTCATTATTGTAAACGCCTTATCCCTTGGAAGTTTAAGGCTAGAATCCTCCTCAGTAATGTCTATGCTGATGTCTGTAGTAGGTTTAAATGTTAGAATAGTATCTTCGGCTTTACAGTTTAGGCTGTTTTCTAGTGCAAACTCGTTCAACTTCCAGACGCAATCTTCTAATTCTATGCTGGCATGTGACAGGTAAAGACTTGTCAGATTGATGATAGAATCACTAGCTTTCAGTGTCAAATCCCTTGATTGCCCACCTGAAATAGATAAGGTAGTATCTTCTAGCTGTAGAGAAGCTAGAGGACTTTGTAGATCCGACATTGTCAGACTAGTGTCAGTTGCCTTAAGAGCCAACTGTTCGCTTACTTGCACATCCACCATGGTTAGACTGCTATCTCTTGTGTTCAGATTAAGATTGGTAAGGGGCAGGAGTTTTTTAGGGATTTTGAGAATAGCAGAGCTGGCTTGATTGTTTGAGAAGTAGAGGTGATTAGGGGAAGGCTTGCTTGTTAGGTACAAACTATCCTGAACCAGTTGATAGTCAAAAGCCTGGTAGCTCCCATCTTCAGAAACAGGATTGTGCAATAAGACAGTTTCTCCGTCATAAGTTTGAACACTAAGAGCCTGATCTTCGAGAGAAATCTGTAGATTTGAAAACTCAGGTAATTCTTCAATCTTCGCCTCCAATTCCATCCTTTCTCTAGATTGAAAAGCTGAATGTTTGAAATTGTTGAAAAAACCATCCCAGTCAAATTGAAAATCAAAATCAAAGTTGAAATCAAATTGTTTAGATGAATGTGAAGCTCCTCGGTCTTCCTTAGCAATTAGGGCATCTTCGGGTAGGTTGGCGATGATTTCATTTGCTGCTTCTTGGGGGTTACCTAGTTCAGCAATGGCTGTCTGGTCATCACCTTTTTCATCAAAATATTCATTAAAATAGTCTAGAGCTTCTTGTCTAGCACTTGGATGGAGTTGTGTCAGTGCTTGTTCTAGTTGGTTCAAATACTCTGCGCGTGTCATTTTCGTAGGCTCCCTTCTATAATTCCGTCGATATGGTCTTTGTAGGCATTCCATTCATCCTGTAGGTAGGGGATGTGTTCTCGTCCAGCAGGAGTGATGGTGTAGTATTTTCTCTTTCTCCCTTGAAATTCTTGGGTATAGGTGGTGACGTAGCCCGCCTTTTCCAGTTTCTTCAAGATAGGGTAGAGCGTGGATTCCTTTATATCAGCAACTATCTTGATGGTTTGGCTGATTTCATAGCCATAAGAATCTTGTTTCTCCACGATGGCCAAGATTAGAAATTCAATCAAGATAGAGGATACGGGGTAGTACATGAAATCACCTCTTTATCTTTATGTAATTATTTTATATATAAATTATATACCTATCATTTACTAAAATCAAGTAATTATATAAATTTTTTATATATTTTTTAAAAAAGTAAAAGCAACCCTTCCAAATAGGAAAAGTTGCTTCATTTGATATTAGTCGATAAAGAAAGTTTGTGGTCCTTGGTAGCGGCTACCGTCATTGAAGGCAATGTAGACATTGAAAAGTGGTGTAAACAAGACATAGAAGATGGCTTGAATATCAGACAAACCAAATGCTTTACCATAGCAGTAAGTCAAATAAATGCCATAAAGTGGTCCAGCAAGTGGGATGAGTAGGAAGAGGATAAACCAACCCTTGTCTTCGCCGAATGTGATACATTGTTGGACGTATAGGTTGTAGAAAGGAATGAGAGATTTCCAACCAGCATAGCCAGCTTTTTTAAAGAGGATGAAGTTGGAAATAGTTACGAGGACATACCAAATGAGTGAAAAAATCATACCGGCTCCCCAAAGCCCAACTAAAATACCTTGTGCAAATGTTTCTTCTGTCATAATAAAACTCCATTTCTTTTTGATGGTTCTATTATAACAGTATTATTTAAATAATACAATAGTTATATCGAACAATTTTCAAAAAAAGTAGATTTTTTCAGAAAACCTACTTTTCTTTCTTATTTGTAAGCTACAATACCTAAAATCACATCAACAGCTTTTTCCATGGTTTGCAGGCTGACGAACTCGAAGCGGCCGTGCATGTTTTCACCACCAGCGAAGATGTTTGGCGTTGGAATGCCCATGAAGGAAATCTTAGAGCCGTCTGTTCCTCCACGAACTGGCTCAATCAGTGGCTTGATATCCAGATTTTCCATGACCTCTTTTGCGATGTTGATTGGGGTCATGTCTTTTTCGATGATTTTCTTCATGTTGTAGTATTGGTCATGCAGGTTGACGATAACGCGTGGGGTGTCAAACTTGGCATTCATCTTTTCAGCAATGTCCAGCATGAGCTGTTTGCGGGCAAGGAAATCTTCTTCTTCGAAGTCGCGGATGATGTAGGTGGTAGAAGCAGTATCGACACTCCCTTCCATATTCATCAAGTGGAAGAAACCTTCGTAACCTTCAGTTTTTTCAGGACGGTCTGCTTCTGGAAGGGCATTGTGGAAATCAATAGCCATCTGGAAGGCGTTGATCATCTGGTATTTGGCAGATCCTGGGTGGACGTTGCGACCTAGGAAGTCAATCTTGGCAGCAGCTGCTGAGAAGGTTTCGTACTGGAGTTCGCCAAGAGGTCCACCGTCCATGGTGTAGGCAAAGTCCACATCAAAGTCTTCTACATCAAACTTGTCAGCACCGACACCGATTTCCTCGTCAGGACCAAAACCGACACGGATTTCGCAATGTTTGATGTCGGGATTTTGGACTAGGTACTCGATAGCAGTCATGATTTCTGCAATTCCGGACTTGTCATCAGAACCTAGCAAGGTCGTACCATCTGTCGTAATCAGGGTTTGACCGTGGTAGTTAGCCAGTTGTGGGAAGTCTTTTGGATGCAATTCATAGCCAGAAGTTCCCAAGGCAATTGGATTGCCGTCGTAGTTTTCGATGATTTGCGGATTGACACCTTCTGCGTTGAAATCAGCCGTATCCATATGGGCGATAAAACCAATCTTGCGTGTCAAACTGGGGTCGTTGGCAGGGAGTGTTCCCACTGCAAAGCCGTTCGGCAGGTAGTGGACATTCTGTAAGCCAATCCGTTTCATTTCAGGTAGAAGGATGTTTTGTGCGAACTCAACTTGGTTTTGAGTAGAAGGTGTGGTGGTTGAGTGCTCGTCTGAACGGGTGTTTTCTTTTACATAGACTAAAAAGCGGTCTAAGAGTGTTGGGTATTTCATAATATCTCCTTATTTGTTCAAAATATGTTTTTCAATGGCTTTGGCAACGCCGTTGTTTTCATTGGTGTCTGTGATGTCTTGAGCGATAGCCTTGACCTGCTCGTTCGCGTTGCCCATGGCAATACCAAGTCCAACAAATTCAATCATTTCAAGGTCGTTGTTGGCATCTCCCATTGCCATGATTTCCTCAGGTAAAATCCCCAGGCGGTCTGCCAATTTTTTAAGACCAGAAGCCTTGCTGGCACCGTTTGGCAGAATTTCCAAGAGATAGTCTTGTGAACGAACGGTGGAGTATTTCTGACTGAGTACAGAGTTATGTTGGTTTTCAAAGATATCGATATGCTCTTTTTCACCGACAAACATGGCTTCAAAGAAGCGGTGTTTACCAGACGTTGCCTCGTCCAAGTCAATTGGCTGTGGTGTCATACCGACTAAACTAGCATCCAAGTTCACTCGGTCATTGGCTTTTTCCGCAAGAACGAAATAATCTTCCTCATCGAAGAGGGAAATCTGTACATGGTCATTCTCAATAAAAGTAGCAAGATAGTCAATATCAGCAATAGACAGTTCTTCCCAGTCAATCAGTGCCCAATCCTTTGTCGAATGCGTTGAACAACCATTATTGACAATAATAAATTCTTCCTCGGTGTCAAAGCCGAGCTGCTCTACAAAGGGCTTAACGCCAACCAAAGGCCGTCCTGTACAGAGCACAACTGTTACACCAGCCTCTACAGCCTTATGAATAGCATCGATTTGCGGCTGCATCAGTTCTTTTTCCTCATTTAAGAGCGTTCCGTCCATATCAAGGGCGAGTAATTTAATCATATATTCCTCCTTGTTTCCAATACATCTAGTATAGCACAAATCGGGAGAGGACGGATTGAAATACTAAAAGAAATGCTATATAATAGAACAAAATAGAAAGGGGGCGATTGAGATGAAAGTATTAAAAAATAGAATTGCTGTAGAAAAAATGAATCAAGGGGAGGTTATCAGAAACTAATCTCCCAAAAGGAGTAAAAATGAAGATTGTAACTGTATCAACTGTCGCTGACAAGGCAAGGATTATCGAGGAGGTGTTAGCGGACTTGCCAGAATGGTTTGGTTTGCCTGAGAGTACCAGAGCTTACATTCAAGATGGTTCTGCCTTGCCGCTGTGGGCTGCCTATGATGCTGATGAAGCTGTTGGTTTTGTGACCCTGACTAATTCTTCGGAGGCTTGCGGAGATGTTCATTGTATGGGCATCAAGAAAGCCTATCATCGCCAGGGAATTGGACGTTTGCTCATGCAAGCCTTGGAGGAAGAGGCTCGGAAGGACTATGCCTACTTGCAAGTCAAGACAGTGGATGAAGGGCATTATAAGGAATACGACCAGACCATTGCTTTTTATAAATCCTGCGGTTTTGTCAAGTTAGAGGTATTTCCGACCCTCTGGGATGAATGGAATCCTTGCTTGGTCATGGTTAAAAAGTTATAAACACATAGAGAACATCGGATATAGACCGGTGTTTTTTGGTATAATAGAAGGATAGAATAGGAGTTTCGTATGAAGATTGCTGTTAAAAAAGAGGCAGAGAAATATCTGCTCAACATTTGCTACACTGTTCCAGCTAATTTGGCGGAGGCATGGGATTTGTTGGCGACGGATAGTGGCTTTGCTCGCTGGTTTCCTCAGTTGAGGGTCGAAGGTGACAAGTTGGTATTTGAAATGGAAAACTTCCGTGAAGCGATGGATTTATTGGCCTATCAACCACAGGAAAAAATTGCTTACACTTGGGATACTGCCACGGTTTCTTTCAGTTTGAGCCAGCAGGAGCAAGGAACCTTGATTGTCTTTGAGGAAGAAATCCCAGTCGATTTTGGTAACGAGTATGCGGATGCTCAAAAAGATATGACAGGTTGGTTGGTGCAGAATGAATGTATCAAAAACCTCTTAGAAGGTCAGGACCTGCCTGCAGGTCAACCATTACAGGAAAAATGGTTGGCTTTCTTAGAAAAGGAATTGAAGTTGTAGAAAATGAGGTGCATCAAATGAAGAGATGGTGGGCTCAAATACGAGAAGAATATTATGAAACACGTTACAATTCAGGTGAGGATTGGTTGGAGTGGTTCATAAAGAGAAAAATGACTTGGGGCTGGCGGTGGATACTAGCTTTGACTATCTACGTTTTTTATCGCTTATTTTTTATCGATCCACGGAATATCCCTCGCTTCTTTTACTTTTTGTGGATACTTGGCTTTGTATATGCCACATATGAACTGATTTCCTATCTTGTTCGCAGAAAGAGGAAATAGTTTCAACTGTTGTTGCTTGATTGATGAAAGATGAAAGGAAAAATTATGCACAATATTACTTGCCCTCATTGCGCTACCGTTTTTACGGTCAATGAAACAGAATACAGTCAACTTTTGGCCCAGGTGCGTGGTGCGGAGTTTGAAAAGGAAATCCACGACCGTTTGGAGCGGGAACGGGAATTATTGTCCCAGAGAGCTGAAAATGACTTACAGGCCAAACTGGGCGACAAGGACAAGGAAATTCTTGATCTGACTGCACGCTTGGACAAGCTAGCTAGTCAGACAGAATTTGAAATCAGCTCTGCTATTTCCAAAAAAGACCAAGAAATTATCGAGTTGACAGCAAAACTAGATACGCTGGTTAGTCAGTCGGAACTTGAAATTAGCTCTGCTATGTCCAAAAAAGACCAAGAAATCCAAGAGCTCAAGGCTCAGTTGGGGCAAATCGAGCTAGCCAAGGAGTTGGAGTTGCAGCAGGCGGTGGCTCAGGTGGAGAAGGAGCGTGACGCGGCTCAGAATGCTTTGGCTATGCAGGAGCAGAAGCAGGAATTGGCGCTGGCGACCACCCGTCAGGAGTACGAGGTGCGGCTCAAGGCAGCGGATGAGCAGGTGGAATTTTACAAGAATTTCAAGGCCCAGCAATCGACCAAGGCGATCGGCGAGAGTTTGGAGCTCTATGCCGAGGCGGAATTCAATAAAGTGCGGCAGTTGGCTTTTCCTAATGCCTACTTTGAGAAGGATAATCAGGTGTCGGCGCGTGGTTCCAAGGGCGATTACATTTATCGGGAGCTGGACGAGAATGGGGTGGAAATCATCTCCATTATGTTTGAGATGAAGAACGAGGCGGACGATACGGTCAAGAAACACAAGAACGAGGACTTTTTCAAGGAACTGGATAAGGACCGTCGGGAGAAGGACTGCGAGTATGCGGTCTTGGTGACCATGTTGGAGGCGGACAACGACTACTACAACACGGGTATCGTAGATGTCAGCCACAAGTACGAGAAGATGTACGTGGTGCGTCCCCAGTTCTTTATTCAGTTGATAGGGCTTTTGCGAAATGCTGCGCTCAACAGTTTGAAGTACAAGCAGGAGTTGGCCTTGGTCAGAGAACAGCATATCGATATTACCCATTTTGAAGAAGATTTGGCGACCTTCAAAACAGCCTTTGCCAAGAATTACCAGTCAGCCAGCACCAATTTCCAAAAGGCTATTGATGAGATTGACAAGGCAATCAAGCGAATGGAGGCGGTCAAGGCAGCCCTGACTACCAGCGAAAACCAGCTACGACTGGCTAATAACAAGCTGGAAGATGTTTCTGTCAAAAAACTAACCCGCAATAACCCTACGATGAAGGCGAAGTTTGAGGCGTTGAAGGGAGAAAATTAATGAACACAATCGATCTAAATCTGCCTGTTGCAGAGATTATCCACCAGCACCCAGAAGTCAAGGATATACTGGTTGAGCTTGGTTTCAAGCCCTTGGCTAATCCAGCTATGCTCAACACTGTTGGTAAGGTGACCAGTCTTAAGACAGGCTCCAAGATGACCAAGATTCCGTTAGACCGCATTCAACAGGTCTTGGAATGCAACGGCTATGAGGTAATAGGAGGAGAAGCATGACAGACCAACGGATTGACATTTTGAAGAATATTCTCTTGGACCTGCACAATGGTGCCAGCCCAGAGTCTGTTCAGGACCAGTTTAATCAGCATTTCACGGGAGTTTCTGCCTTGGAAATTTCCATGATGGAGCATGAACTTATATCTAGCGATACGGGCATCACTTTTGAAGACGTCATGAACCTTTGCAATATCCACGCCAACCTCTTCAAAGGAGCCATTGCAGATGTGGAAGTGGCGGATATGGATCAGGAAGGGCACCCTGTCTATGTCTTCAAGCAGGAAAACCTGGCACTGCGGGCAGCTCTCTTACGCATCCGCCGTATCATCGACCAGTATGAGCAGACAGAAGATGCGGAGCTGAAAGACCAGCTCCTGCAAGGCTTGACACGCCAGTTTGACCTCTTGGGACAGTTTGAAAACCACTATACCCGAAAGGAAAAGGTCTTCTTTCCGATCATGGAGCGGTACGGACACGATGCACCGCCCAAGGTCATGTGGGGTGTGGACGATGAGATTCGCGATCTCTTCGAAACGGCTCGCAAAACCCTTGCAACAGGTGACATAGCAGCAACAAAAGCCCATTTTGAAACCTTTGCCAAGGAATTTGAAGAGATGATGTTCAAGGAAGAGGCCATCCTTCTCATGATTTTGCTGGAGATTTTCACCCAGGACGACTGGCTCCAAGTGGCAGCGGACAGCGACGCCTACGGCTACGCCATTGTCAAGCCGACAGCCAAGTGGGTACCTCATCGGGAGGTTTTTGGGGAAATAGCAGAGCAGGAAGTAAATGCTGTTTCTCCGCAGCCAGCAGGACCAAATCAGCAGATTATCGACACGCCAGAAGGCCAGTTTACCATTACCTTCACACCCAAGGAAAAGTCAGAAACTGTTCAGGACAGAACCAGTCCGCAGACCTTCGGCAACGGTTATTTATCTGTTGAGCAAGCTAATCTTATCCTCAATCATTTACCACTGGAATTAACCTTTGTCAACAAGGATGACATTTTCCAATATTACAATGACAGCCACCCTGTCGAAGACATGATTTTCAAACGAACGCCAAGCCAGATTGGACGCCATGTGGAGCTCTGCCATCCTCCCAAAATAGTGGATAAGGTCAAGAAGATTTTTGCCTTGCTCCGCACAGGACAAAAAGACCAGGTCACCATGTGGTTCAAGTCCGAGAGCATGGGCAAGTTTGTCTATGTGGTCTATAAGGCGGTGCGTGATGACCAAGGAGAGTTTCAAGGCGTTTTGGAGTATGTTCAGGATATTCAACCATTTTTTGAGATTGATAGCGATTTTCATCGGGATATCTAAATCGTATCGGACCGCCCACAAGAGCGGTCCTTTATGTTATAATGAGAACATGATTTCAGGAATTATTAATGTAAAAAAAGAGGCGGGGATGACCTCGCACGATGTTGTATTTAAGCTCCGCAAGATTTTGCAGGAGAAGAAGATTGGCCACGGTGGGACCTTGGATCCAGATGTGACAGGCGTTCTGCCTATCGCAGTCGGCAAGGCTACGCGCATGATTGAGTATATGCAGGAAGAGGGCAAGATTTACGAGGGGGAGATTACTCTTGGCTACTCGACCACGACAGAAGATGCTTCGGGCGATATCGTCGAGCGGACACCTGTTCGGGAAATAGCAGAGCAGGCAGTTGATGAAGCCATGGCTAGCTTTGTAGGGACCATCACCCAAATTCCACCCATGTACTCAGCCGTTAAGGTCAAGGGCCGCAAACTCTACGAATACGCACGGGCGGGTGAAGAAGTCGAACGTCCTCAACGCCAAATCGACATTTACAGTTTTGAACGAACCAGCCCGATTGAGTTAGCAGATGACTGTGCACGATTCACCTTCCGAGTTCGCTGTGGCAAGGGAACCTATGTCCGTACCCTGTCTGTTGACTTGGGAGCTAAACTAGGCTACGCTAGCCATATGTCCAAGCTGGAGCGGACAAGATCGGCTGGTATGCATTTATCAGATGCCCTGACAATTGACGAAATCGCTGACAAGGTGGCTCAAGCTGACTATTCCTTCCTTCGTCCCATTGAACAAGGAATTGGTGACTTGCCGATTGTTGATTTGACGATTGAACAAGTTATTGATGCCAGATTTGGTCGTTTTATAAGCTTAGATAGTCAGGCGAATTTGTTGGCAGGTTTTCATAAGGAGAAACTGGTGGCTATCCTAGAAAAACGTGACCAAGTCTATAAGCCTCGGAAGGTTTTTCTTGAAGAAGTTTTAGCCTAGTTGTGATAAAATAAACACTATGAAGATTAGAACGATTAAAAATTATCAAGAACTCTATCAGGAAGAGCCGACTGTTTTGGTTCTAGGTTATTTTGATGGCATTCATATGGGGCACAAGGCACTCCTGGACCGAGCTAGGAAGGTGGCGGATGAAAAGGGTTTGTCGGTGACCGTACTGACCTTTCCAGAGTCCCCTCGCCTAGCCTTTGCTCGTTTCGCTCCAGAGCTCTTGCTTCATTTGACCAGTCAAGAGGAACGCTATCGCCTCCTAGAAACATACGGTGTGGATCAGCTGGTTTTGACCAAATTTACCAGTGAATTTGCCAGTAACACCCCCCAGCAGTTTTTGGACCGCTACATAAGAGGTCTTAATGCCCAGGTCTTGGTGGCTGGTTTTGATTATCATTTCGGCAATTGCAGAGCAGATGTCCAGGATTTGACCAGTCTATTTGATGGGCAGGTTGAAATCGTAGAAGAAGTCTGTCTAGATGGAGAAAAGGTATCGTCTACCCGTATCAGACAAGCCATTCAAGTAGGAAATGTTGCATTAGCCAATCGTCTGTTAGGCTATACTTTTATGACGGAAGGAATTGTGGTGCATGGGGATGCCAGAGGCCGCACAATCGGCTATCCTACAGCAAATCTGGCTCCATTTGACCGAGTACATTTGCCATCAGAAGGGGTCTATGTAGCCGATGTTGAAGTGGATGGCAGACGCTATCGTGCCATGACAAGCGTTGGAAAAAATGTCACTTTTGACGGAACAGACATGCGGATTGAGGCCCATATTTTTGGATTTGACCGCTTTATTTACGGTGAAAAAATCACTATTTTCTGGCTCGAAAAAATTCGCGACATGGTCAAATTTGATGGCATTGATAGCCTAATGGAACAGATGAAGTTGGATGAAGTATTCGCTCTGCAATGGGGGGAAAATGATTAAAAGAATAATTCAAGATCCCCGATATGAAAAAGGGATGACCTATCTAGCTATCGTTTATGTTTTTTTGATTATTCTTGAGCTGATAGATGCCAGTATTGCAAGTTCGGCTGGCTATAACGCCTTAGACTGGCTACTTTGGTTTATCTTCGTCTGTGACTACTTTGTCAACCTCTATTATGCAGATGATAGTATAGACTACATTCAAACCCATATTTTAGAATTGATTGCGATTATTCCTTTCGATTCCGTCTTTAGTTTTCTTCGTTTGGGGCGTTTGGCTCGGCTATTTAGGTTGGTCAAGGTGGCTCGCATTTTTGCCCTTTCCAATCGTTTTTGGAATACGGTTAATAGGCTCTTACATACTAACAGTTTGTCCAAGGTCTTGATGTTAAACCTTTCAGCCGTTTTGACTGCTAGCGTCCTGTTATCAGCCATTGAAGGCAAATCCTTTTTTGACGCAGTTTGGTGGTCTATTGTTACCATGACAACCGTGGGTTATGGGGATATTGTTCCCCAAGATACCATTTCAAAAGTAATTGCCATCCTTTTGATGTTGGTCGGAATTAGTACCTTTGGTATGGTGACTTCGACCATTACCCGCTTTTTCTCTGAAACAGAAAAAGAAACCAAGTTGGATTTATTGCTTTCAAAAATGGATGAACAAACAGAGATAATCAAGCGATTAGAAGCTAAAATAGAAGCTTTAGAAAAATTAAGAGAATTAGACTAAAATTCCTATTGAAAACTGAGCTAAAATGCATTATAATAGACTTGTAGGATAATGTAGAAGGGGGGATTAGTGGATGATTACGTTATTTTTATCACCGAGTTGTACCAGTTGCCGTAAGGCGCGTGCTTGGTTGACCAGTCACGAAGTCCCTTTTGTTGAACACAATATCATGACCAGCCCTTTGACGGCGGATGAACTGAAAAAAATATTGGCTTTGACTGAAAATGGAACAGATGATTTGATTTCTACTCGTTCCAAGGTTTTTCAAAAGCTGAATATTGATGTAGATGAGTTGTCCATTAAACAGTTGATTGAGCTGATTGAACTTTACCCAAGTCTTTTGCGCCGTCCCATTATTTTGGACGAGAAACGGATGCAAATCGGTTTCAATGAAGATGAAATTCGTGCATTCTTACCACGCAAATACCGCAAGCAAGAACTAAAAAATGCTACATTGAGGGCAGAAATCGGATAAGAAAGATAGATTTAGAAGATATGAACAAAAATTATTCATATCCACTTGATTTTTCGTGGAGCACAGAGGAGATTTCCTCCGTGCTTTCTTTTTTAAATCAGGTGGAGGCAGCCTATGAAAAAGGTGCGGATGCAAGTGCTATCCTTACCAGCTATAAAGAATTTAAGGATGTTGTAAAGAGTAAGGGGCAGGAGCGCCAGATTGATCGAGAATTTGAAGAAGTATCTGGCTATTCCACTTATCAAGTTATCAAGGCTGCTAAGGAGAAAGGGAAAGGGGTTGTCCGTCTTGGAAACTAAGTATCGCTTAGCCCAATCGCTTGTTTTGGCTGCAGGGGATTTCTTACGTCAGCATTTAGATGATCAATTGGAAATTGAAGAAAAGGCTAGTGCCAGAGATTTGGTGACCCACTTGGACAAGGAAGTTCAAGATTACCTTACTAAGAAACTTAAAACAAATTATCCCAAAGACTTCATTTTTGGTGAAGAAGGTGGCGACGTCAGTTCTATTTCACAGGGAAATGTATGGGTCATCGATCCGATTGATGGAACTAGCAATTTTATTGCACAGAAAAATGATTTTGCCATTATGGTCGCCTATTTTGAAAACGGAGTTGGACAGTTTGGTCTGATTTATGATGTGATACAGGACAAGTTGTTTCACGGAGGTGGAAACTTTCTAGTATGTTGCAATGAGGAGCCGTTAAAGCAACAGACATTTGCTCCCCTCCAGCAAAGTCTGATGGGCTTGAATGCTCAACTCTACGCAGCTAATCAACATGGCTTGGCTGACCTAGCAAATCAGACTTTAGGCACACGGTCAGTTGGCAGTGCAGGTATTGGATTTTCCCATGTTTTAGAAGGAAGGTTATTTGCCTACGCTTCCTATTTGTATCCATGGGATTATGCTGCAGCAAGTATTCTTGGACAAGGTTTGGGATTTAGTTTACTGAGCTTGGAAGCAGAAGTGCCTTCATTTGATAAGAGAGAACATGTTGTCCTCGTTGCCAATCAGCACTTAGAAGAAGTGAAGAGGTATTTATTCTAATGCAATTACCACAGGATTTTATTGATAAATATAGTGATTTGCTTGGTCCAGAAGCCCAAGCATTTTTTGAGAGTTTTGATGAGCCAGCTATTTCAGGTTTTCGGACAAATCCCTTGAAGGAACATCAAGTCACTTTTGACCAACCAATTCCAGATATGCCTTGGTCTTACTATGGTAAAGTTTCAGGGAAATCGCCTGAACACGTGACTGGTTTGGTCTATTCACAAGAACCAGCTGCCCAAGTAGTAGGACAGGTTGCTAGTCCTGAAAAGGGAATGAAGGTCTTGGATCTGGCTGCTGCACCGGGTGGAAAATCAACCCACCTGCTTTCTTATCTGGACAATACCGGACTGCTAGTGAGTAATGAAATTTCAAGCAAACGGGCAAAAATTCTAGCTGAAAACATTGAACGCTTTGGAGCAAGAAATGTAGTCGTGACCAATGAGTCTGCCGACCGCTTGACCAAGGTCTTTCCAGCCTATTTTGACATGATTGTTTTAGATGCTCCTTGTTCCGGGGAAGGGATGTTCAGAAAGGATCCAGCGGCCATTCAATATTGGTCAAAAGACTATCCAGCCCAGTGTGCTAGCCTACAGCGAGAAATTTTAGAATCCGCTTTAGAAATGCTGGCTCCAGAAGGTCAGTTAATATACTCGACCTGTACTTGGTCACCAGAGGAAAATGAAGAAATTGTCGCTTGGCTATTGGAGAATTATGAGCTAGAGTTGCTTGATATTCCCAAAATCAATGGCATGACAGAAGGTATTGGCTACCCTCAAACGGCTCGCATGTACCCCCATCATTTTGCAGGAGAGGGGCAGTTTGTAGCCAAGTTTAGATATAGAGGTGAAGCCAAGCAGAAAAAAATGAAGCCAGGAAAATCAAACTTAAATAGAGAACAACAAGCTCTCTGGAAAGAATTTGAGCAGAAACATTTAACTGTTCAATTGTCCGGTTTGTTACAGGTTTTTGGAGATAATCTTTATCTCTTGCCTGATGGATTGCCAGATTTGTCTAAAGTTAAGATTGCACGGAATGGACTTCATTTGGGCACTTTCAAGAAGAAACGCTTTGAACCCAGTTTCGCCTTGGGTCTGGCGCTGCATAGTTCAGAAGTCAAGCATAGAGTTGACATCAGCTTAGATGATTTTCCAGCCTATGTTTCTGGACAAACTGTTGCAGTTTCTAAAGATCTACCTAATGGTTGGTATCAGGTTGCAGTTCAAGGAAACGGTCTAGGATTTGCGAAAATTGTTTCAGGAACCCTTAAAAATGCCTTTCCTAAGGGCTTGAGATTTTAGTTGAAAATAAGCAGATTTTTTTTGCAACTTGTCTTTTTATATGATATAGTGGATGAGTGGAAATAACTTGTAAATTCCTTGTAAAATACAAGGAAATCAAAAGGAGATTCCACTGAAAAATGTAAAGGAAATAACGAAATGAAAAAAAAGCAGAAGCTTGGAATTGCAGCTTTGTTTCTTTTGAGTAGTGTAGCTCTTGCTGGTTGTTCCTCATGGATTGACCGTGGAGAGTCTATTACTGCAGTCGGTTCTACAGCCCTTCAACCTCTAGTTGAAGCCGCAGCAGATGAATTCGGTAGTGTCAATATCGGAAAATCTGTTAACGTTCAAGGTGGTGGATCAGGTACTGGCTTGTCACAGGTTCAGTCTGGGGCGGTTCAGATTGGAAATTCAGACGTATTTGCGGAAGAGAAGGACGGTATCGATGCTAGCAAATTGGTCGACCATCAGGTTGCCGTAGCAGGTCTAGCTGTTATTGTCAATGAAAAGGTAACAGTTGACGATATTACCACAGAAGATCTCCGTAAGATTTTCACTGGTGAGATTACCAACTGGAAGGAGCTTGGTGGCAAGGATTTGGAAATTTCCATCATCAACCGTGCAGCAAGTTCTGGTTCTCGTGCAACCTTTGATACAGTCATCATGGATGGACAAGCAGCTGCTCAAAGTCAAGAACAGGACTCAAACGGGATGGTTAAGTCTATTGTAGCTCAAACACCGGGTGCGATTTCTTACTTGTCGTTTGCTTATGTAGATGATTCAGTTAAGACAATTAAGTTGAACGGCTTTGCTCCAACAACTGAAAACGTAGCAACCAACGCTTGGCCAATCTGGTCTTACGAGCATATGTATACTAAGGGGGAGCCAACTGAATTGACAGAGGAATTTTTGGACTACATGATGTCAGATGAAGTTCAAGATGGTATCGTTGAAAGCATGGGCTATATCTCTATCAATGATATGAAGGTTGAAAAGAGTGCTGATGGCACGGTGACAGAGAAGGAGTAAGCATGAAAAACGAACAACTAGCTAAAGAATTATCTTCTCCGTCTAAGAACTCTCGCTTGGAGAAGTTTGGTAAGGTTATTACCTTCCTTTGCCTATCGCTGATTGTCTTTATCGTTGCCATGATTTTGATTTTCGTTGCGCAACGTGGTTTATCGACTTTCTTTGTGGATGGTGTAAGCATCACTGATTTCTTGTTTGGGAGCAAGTGGGAACCAAGCTCGAAAATATTTGGTGCTCTTCCGATGATTTCAGGTTCTTTCATCGTTACGATTTTGTCAGCTATCGTAGCAACACCAATTGCTATCGGTGCAGCAGTTTTCATGACAGAAATTTCACCTAAGCGTGGTGCTAAGATCTTGCAACCTGTTATCGAGCTTCTAGTCGGAATTCCGTCAGTAGTATATGGTTTCATTGGTTTGCAAGTGGTTGTGCCTTTTGTACGCTCAATCTTCGGTGGTACTGGTTTTGGTATCTTGTCAGGGGTATTTGTCCTCTTTGTCATGATTTTACCAACAGTAACCTTTATGACGGTCGATAGTTTGCGTGCGGTGCCTCGTCACTACCGTGAAGCAAGTTTGGCAATGGGTGCAACTCGTTGGCAGACAATTTGGCGCGTTATCTTGAATGCCGCTAAACCAGGTATTTTCACGGCCGTAATCTTCGGAATGGCGCGTGCCTTCGGTGAAGCCTTGGCGATTCAGATGGTAGTTGGTAACTCAGCGGTTATCCCAACTTCTCTCACAACGCCTGCAGCGACCTTGACTTCTGTATTGACTATGGGTATTGGTAATACGGTTATGGGAACAGTTCAAAACAATGTTCTTTGGTCCTTGGCCCTTGTCTTGCTCTTGATGAGCCTTATCTTTAACATGATTATGAAATTTATTACGAGAGAGGGTAAGAAAAACTATGCACGCTAAAAAATTCGATAAATTGGCGACTGGTATTCTTTACTCCATCGCTACGGTGATTGTTGTTATTTTGACATCACTTATTCTCTATATCTTGCTCCGTGGTTTGCCACATGTTGACTGGCATTTCTTGACCAGCAAATCATCTTCATATAAAGCTGGTGGTGGTATCGGAATTCAGCTCTACAACTCATTCTTCCTATTGGTTGTGACGCTCTTGATTTCTGTTCCCTTGTCAACAGGTGCAGGCATTTACTTGGCAGAATATGCAAAGAAAGGTCCTTTGACAAACTTCATCCGTACCTGTATTGAGATTTTGTCATCTCTCCCATCAGTGGTTGTAGGTTTGTTTGGTTACTTGATTTTCGTAGTGCAGTTTGAGTATGGTTTCTCCATCTTGTCAGGAGCTTTGGCTCTTACAGTATTTAACCTGCCACAGATGACCCGTAACGTTGAGGATAGTCTTCGTCACGTTCACCATACGCAACGTGAAGCTGGTTTGGCCCTTGGTTTATCACGTTGGGAAACAGTACTTCACGTTGTTATTCCAGAAGCACTGCCTGGTATTGTTACTGGTATCGTCTTGGCATCTGGTCGTATCTTTGGTGAAGCAGCTGCCCTCATCTATACAGCAGGTCAATCAGCACCAGCCCTTGACTGGTCAAACTGGAATCCATTGAGTGTTACGAGTCCGATTTCTATCTTCCGTCAATCTGAAACCCTTGCAGTTCACATTTGGAAGGTAAACAGCGAAGGGACTATCCCAGATGCAACTCAAGTGTCAGCTGGTTCAGCAGCCATCCTCTTGGTATTCATCTTGATTTTCAACCTTTCAGCTCGTTATATCGGTAAGAAACTTCATGCGAAAATGACTTCAGCAGCTTAGAAGTCTGACTTATAAGGAGAAAAAATGGCAGATTATAACTGGAATGAACGCCATATCATTACTTTCCCAGATGAAAATATTGCCCTTTCGACAAAAGATGTTCATGTTTACTATGGTAAAAATGAAGCCATCAAGGGCATTGATATGCAGTTCGAAAAAAATAAAATTACAGCCTTGATTGGTCCATCAGGTTGTGGTAAATCAACCTATCTTCGCAGTCTAAACCGTATGAATGATACGATTGACATTGCTAAGGTAACAGGCCAAATCCTTTATGAAGGTATTGATATCAACAGACCAGACATGAACGTTTACGAAATTCGTAAGCATATCGGCATGGTATTTCAACGTCCAAACCCATTTGCAAAATCAATTTATCGCAACATCACCTTTGCCCATGAGCGTGCGGGTGTGAAAGATAAAAAAGTTTTGGATGAGATCGTTGAAACTTCTCTTAAACAAGCAGCCCTCTGGGATCAGGTAAAAGACGACTTGCATAAGTCAGCCTTTACCTTGTCGGGTGGACAACAGCAACGTTTGTGTATCGCACGTGCGATTTCTGTGAAACCACAAATCTTGCTTATGGATGAACCTGCTTCAGCCTTGGACCCAATAGCAACCATGCAATTAGAAGAAACCATGTTTGAGTTGAAGAAAGACTACACCATAATCATCGTAACGCACAACATGCAACAGGCAGCCCGTGCAAGTGATTACACAGCTTTCTTCTATCTTGGCGACTTGATTGAGTACGACAAGACAGCGAATATCTTCCAAAATGCAAAACTCAAGTCAACTAACGACTACGTTTCAGGACACTTTGGATAGAAAGGGAAACAATGACATCACCTATTTTACAAGTAAAAGATTTGTCTGTTTACTATAATAAGAAAAAGGCCTTGAATAACGTTTCAATTGATTTCTATCCAAATGAAATTACAGCCTTGATTGGTCCGTCAGGTTCTGGTAAGTCAACGCTTTTGCGTGCCATTAACCGCATGGGCGACTTGAATCCAGAAGTGACCTTGACTGGTGCTATTGATTACAATGGGAAAAATATTTACAGTCCTCGTACAGATACAGTAGACCTTCGCAAGGAAATCGGCATGGTTTTCCAACAACCGAACCCATTCCCTATGTCCATCTATGAGAATGTTGTTTATGGTCTTCGTATCAACGGTATTAAGGATAAGCAAATTCTGGATGAAGCAGTAGAACGTTCTTTGATTGGTGCATCTATTTGGAACGAGGTCAAGGATCGCTTGCATGATTCAGCCGTTGGTTTGTCAGGTGGTCAGCAACAGCGTGTCTGTGTAGCTCGTGTATTGGCAACCAGTCCAAAGATTATCTTGCTGGATGAGCCAACATCAGCCTTGGACCCAATTTCAGCTGGTAAGATTGAAGATACGCTTTATGGTTTGAAGGACAAATATACCATGGTCTTGGTAACGCGTTCGATGCAACAAGCGTCACGTATTTCAGATAGAACTGGTTTCTTCTTGGACGGAGATTTGATCGAGTATGACTTGACCAAAGAAATGTTCCTCAGTCCGAAACGTAAAGAAACAGAGGACTACATCACAGGTAAATTCGGCTAGGCCGTAAGAAATAGAAAAGAGGTTCGTATGTTAAGAGCTCAGTTTGAAGAAGAATTAGGCAAACTCCATAATCAATTTTATGCCATGGGTAACGAAGTATTGGCACAAATTAACAATGCCGTTCGTGCTTTCACCACTCATGATCGTGAGTTAGCAAAAGAAGTGATTGAAGCGGATAAGAAAATCAATGCTTTTGAAGTGAAACTAGAGAAAAAATCACTTGAAATCATTGCCCTTCAACAACCTGTTTCAACAGACCTTCGTCGTGTTATCACTGTTTTGAAGGCTACTAGTGACTTGGAGCGTATGGGTGACCATGCTGTTTCAGTTGCCAAGGCTGCGATTCGTATGAAGGGGGAAGTTCGCATTCCTGTTGTTGAAGAAGAAATCAAGAAAATGGGTCGCGAGGTTCGTCAACTAGTAGAGCAAACCTTGGAACTTTACCTTGGTGATGCGGACATGGAGCGTGCTTATGAAGTAGCGGCACGTGACGAAATGGTCAATGGTTTTTACTCATCTATCCAAGAATTGACAACTGAGGAAATCAAGAAAAATCCAGATTCTTTGGTTGCTGGTCGTGACTATTTCCAAGTGTTGACTTACTTGGAACGTGTTGGTGACTATGCTAAAAATATCTGTGAGTGGGTTGTTTACCTACGAACAGGCGACATCACTGAATTGTAAGATAGAAGTCCGAGAGGACTTCTCAGAATGAAGACAAAGTCGTTAGAATTATATTTCTAACGGCTTTTTCATATGTAAAGTAGTATAATAGAGATAGGAATACTAGCTAATAAGCAGAGGGAGAATCGCTATGTTACACAAAGAAAATCCAGACTACAATCGCGGTCAATTTGGTTTCTACAGTTTAGATGACCTTGTTCCTCAAGATCATCTCCTTCGTCAAATAGAGGAAGCTATTGACTTCTCCTTTATCTATGACTTAGTCGCAGATAGCTATAGCGATGATACAGGGCGTCCTAGTCTTGACCCTATTCTGCTCATTAAAATTCCAATCCTTCAGTGTCTCTTCGGCATTCGTTCCATGCGTCAAACCATTAAGGAAATCGAAGTCAATACTGCCTACCGTTGGTTTCTTGGTCTTCGACTGGATGATAAGGTGCCTCATTTCACTACCTACGGAAAGAACTATGTCCGTCGTTTTCAAGATAGACAAGTTATTGAAGGCATTTTCACCCATATCTTAGGTCTCTGCGTCAATGCAGGCTTCATAGATCCAACAGAAATTTTCATTGACGGTACCCATATCAAGGCTGCGGCGAATAATCGTAAATTCATCAATCGTGAAATTGAAAAGCAAGCCAAGTTTATGAGTGACCAGCTAGAGATTGAAATTAACAGGGATAGAGAAAAGCATGCAAAAAAGCCGCTAGGGCCCGCAAAAGAGGAGGGACCCATCGCTAAGAAAATTTCTACAACTGACCCTGAAAGTGGCTGGTTTCATAAAGGGGACCATAAGGAAGTATTTGCTTATACAGCTCAGGTTGCTTGTGACAAGCATGGTTGGGCTCTGGCTTATAGCGTGGAGGCTGGCAATGTCCATGACAGCCAGGCCTTTCCTGTACTCTTCGCTAAACTCCAACCCTTTCAGCCTAGCTTTCTCGTTGCCGATTCTGGCTATAAGACCCCAAGTATCGCTCGCTTCCTCCTAGAACAAGAGATTACTCCAGTCTTTCCGTATACACGACCGAAAGGAAAGAAAGGGAAACTACGCTCGAAGGATTTTGTCTATGATGAATACTATGACTGTTATATCTGTCCTGAGAATCAGGTCTTAACCTATCGCACTACAACCAGAGAAGGTTATCGGGAATATAAGAGTGACTCAGCTATCTGTGCTACTTGTCCACTTCTATCAATTTGTACAGAAAGCAAGAACAAGCAGAAAGTGGTAACTCGACACATTTGGAAAGAGGCTTTAGAAAGCTGTGAAGAGATTCGGCACAGGAAAGGTATGAAGGAGCTCTACCAGAAGCGGAAAGAAACCATTGAACGCCTCTTTGGGACAGCCAAAGAGTACCACAATCTTCGTTACACAAGAGAGAAAGGCAAGTCCAAAATGGAGGATAAGGTTGGACTGACTTTGGCGTGTTTAAATCTCAAGAAATTGGTAAAAATGAGGGCAGGGAAGCCTTTTTATTTTGTCCAAATAGCCACTATTCTGGCAAAAAGACGGACTATCAGACCAATAAACAGAAAAAGACAAACATCAAGCGAGATGTTTGTCTTCATTCTGAGAAGTCCGAGAGGACTTCTTTTAGTTTGCTTTAAGGAAAATGCAATGATTCTTTAGATTGGTTTAAGTTTTTCATTCTATACTGTTCTTGTCATCAGGTGAGTAAAGACTCGTTATGATAAAATTTTATTGAAAAGAGGAATTTTATGTCAATAATCAATCAATTAAAGTCACAGTCTAAAACAGTTTTGGCAGCGGTTGCTATAACTGCGGCCACTGTAGGTTTTGCTGGTGGTATGAGCATTTCAAAATCTTCAACAGCTGTATCGACACAAAGCCAAGCTGCATTAGCTCAGAATGGAGCAACGAACGGACAAGCTAATTCAATCGCAGGTAATCAAATGCCGCCCGCCTCTAATGGTGGTATGCAAGGCATGCCCCCTGGTCAAAATGGAAACACTCAAGGCCTACCTCCAGGACAGAATGGGAATAGTCAAGGTATGACTCCACCAGATGCAGCAGGCGAAACAACCCAAGGAATGCCATCGGGTCGAAACGGTAAGATGCGTGGTATGCCACCTGGCCAAAATGGCAATACCCAAGGCCTGCCTCCAGGACAGAATGGAAATAGTCAAGGCATGCCCCCTGGTCAAGGGACAACCCCTCCGGATGCTACAAGTGGTACAACACAATCAAATACTTCCTCAGATGAGGTAAATGCTTTAAAAGAGAAGAATCAAGAAATAAAATCCCAAATTTCAGGTAGTTCTAGCACTTCAAACCAATAGGAAAAATAAGAAAAAAATGGTATAATTGACCCAGCTTTGTTGGTCATACAGAGTGAACTCGATAAAAGTGACAGAAAATCAAAGTTCAAGTTCTTCCATAGTTCCTTGAACGATTTTACGTAGTAGAAAAAGGTGAAAAGTATGATAAAGATTTTGTTAGTAGAAGACGATTTAAGCCTATCCAATTCAGTTTTTGACTTCCTAGATGATTTTGCAGATGTTATGCAAGTTTTCGATGGAGAAGAAGGAATTTATGAGGCTGAGTCAGGTGTGTATGACCTTATTCTCTTGGACTTGATGTTGCCTGAGAAGGATGGCTTCCAAGTCTTGAAAGAATTGCGTGAAAAAGGAGTGACAACCCCTGTCCTGATTACAACAGCCAAGGAAAGTCTTGAAGATAAAGGTCATGGATTTGAATTGGGTGCGGACGATTATTTGACCAAGCCTTTCTATTTGGAAGAGTTGAAAATGCGTATTCAAGCCCTCCTTAAACGTTCAGGTAAATTCAACGACAATCAATTGACCTACGGTGATGTGACAGTTGATCTTGCGACTAATTCCACAAAGGTAGATGGTAAAGAGGTTGAACTATTGGGCAAAGAGTTTGAACTATTGGTCTATTTCCTACAAAATCAAAATGTTATCCTACCTAAGACACAGATTTTCGATCGCTTGTGGGGATTTGACAGCGATACGACCATTTCAGTAGTGGAAGTTTATGTGTCAAAAGTTCGTAAAAAATTGAAAGGAACGGCCTTCGGGGAAAATCTGCAAACCCTTCGCAGTGTCGGCTACATTCTAAAGAATGTTTAAGAGATATAAAAAGATTGTCAATACGGAAAGTTTTTCCTTCTTCATTCGCTATTTTGCTGTATTTACCCTGATATTTGGCTTGATGACAGCTATCATCTTTCAGCTCATGCGTTCCACTATGTATCAGACGACGGATGATACATTGAGTTGGATTAAGGATGAACCCTCTATGATGATAGGTTTTGCAATTGCGCGGACCTATGAGCCTGATTCTGAATTTATTATCCATGATGAAAGTGAGCAACCTTCTGCAACAACTTCCTCCTCAACTACTGCTTCATCGGAGGCTCCACCACCAAAGGATAAGAAAGGTGATCAGCCAATGAGGTTAGGCACCAATACCCATGTTTTGCTCTATAGCAAGAGTGGTGCGCTTTTGAACCCGGATAATTTTACAGGTTTATCCGATTTGAAAGTCGATAAAAAAAAGTTGGGGGAAATCAAGGAGTTGACGGTTGAAACTCCATTTGGTTCTGAGGAACATTACCGCTATATCACGGTTGAATTATCCGCAGAGGATTTGGGCTATTATTCTAACTATGATATTACCTGCGCAACGATTTTGGTCAATGTCAGCCAGATAAAGTCTTCTATTGGAACTTATGAATCGACTGTAGCTGTAGTTATGATTTCAGCTTGGTTGATTTCGATTGTCGCTAGTATTTACTTGGCTAATCTCAGCATGAAACCAATTTTAATTAGCTATCAAAAGCAAAAGGATTTTGTTGAGAATGCTAGCCACGAATTGCGTACACCACTAGCAGTATTGCAAAATCGTTTGGAAAGTCTATTCCGTCATCCAGAAGCAACGATTTTGGACAGTAGTGAGAGTATTGGTTCTAGTCTGGAAGAAGTACGAAATATGCGCCTACTGACGACCAATCTGCTCAATCTTGCTCGGCGTGATGATGGATTTAAGTTAGATATGGTAGAGGTGAGCCCTGCCTACTTGGATGAAGTGTTTGAAAACTACCGTATCATTGCTGAGGAAAATGGCAAGAAATTTAAGTGTAACAATCTCATTCAAAAGTCCTTCCGAACGGACAGGGTTCTGTTGAAGCAATTATTAACGATATTATTTGATAATGCAATGAAATACACGGATGAGAATGGTGATATTCACATTACGGCTACTATGAAGGAGCGCCATGTTTCCATCGCTGTAGCTGATAATGGTCTAGGTATCTCAGATGCAGATAAGAAGAAAATATTTGACCGCTTTTATAGGGTTGATAAGGCACGGACACGCCAAAAAGGTGGTTTTGGTCTGGGACTTTCTTTGGCTCAACAGATTATCAAATCCCTCAATGGTCAAATTCTTGTCAAAGATAATCAACCCAAAGGGAGTATTTTTGAAGTCCATCTTCCCAAATAATACTAGCAAGATTAGCTCTTGAACAAATGAGATAAACTAGGAGGAGTAGGGGAACCTTTAAACAGGTTTCCCTACTCCTCTTTTTTGTCAAGTATGATATACTAATCTGTAAGTGCTCTGAACTCTGTTCTTTCCCTAGTTCAAGAGCAAATTCTTGTTAGGAGTGAACCATGAAAGAGTATTTCTATACCCGAAAATCAACCCTTATTTGCCTCCTCAGTCTTTCGGTGATTACTTTGACTGCTTGTTCAACTGACCAAGTTGCAGACAAACTAAAAGACCTGCAATTTGAATTTGTTCAGGAGAAGAAAGAACGTGAGGCAGAATTGTCTGCGCTAAGGGAAGAAGTTGCGGGGAATTTTTATTTTCAAGAGTTGGATACAGACAGGGAACGGCGTGTCTATCTCCAATTTGTTAATGGCTTGAGAAAAAGAGAAAGCAGGATTGAGATTGATTCGGTCAATCAGGAAACCTATACTCGTGTCTATTTTTCTGTTGCCAATGATTTCCCGGAATACTATTGGTTAACGGATGCCATGGTTGACGGCATTGTTTTTTCAGACTTATCAAATCCTATCTATCCTGATGATGTTGAGCAAGTCAGTTGGCAACTTGAAAATCTTGCCCAAGCTATTATTGAACAGGCTCCTAAGGGTTCAGATTATGAGATGGTCAAGTTTTTCTACGAAACCATTATCAAACAAACTGATTATGATTTAGAGGCCCTGTCCAATGACAGTCTTTCTTGGAAAGAACAGGGCATTACCAGTGTTCTTATTGAACAGAAATCTGTTTGTGCAGGCTATAGCCGAACCTTTCAGTATTTATGTAAATTAGCTGGTATAGATTGTATCTATGTGAGTGGAATGGCCAATAGTGAGCAGGGAAACCAAATCGGTCATGCATGGAACCTGGTTCAGATTGACGGTCAGTACTACGGTATTGACACGACCTGGGGTGATCCTGTCTTTGAAGAAGCCATGGGTGGTCAAGCAAAATCAGATATTTCTTATGACTATCTCTGTGTTACGGATGAATTTTTAAATAGAAGTAGAAAGGCTGATAGTGATTTACTGGTTTACTGGGGCAAGGAATACCCTTTTCAGTCAAGGCCCTTGGCCTATCCATCTGCTCAAGACAATTCCCTTAATTATTATATGCAAATGGGAGCCTATTTCCCAAGCTTTGATGAGCTAGCTATCTTAGAAAGTGTTCGTCAGCAGAAAGAGCAGGGGGCAGAGAGGATTTTTCTGCAATTTGCAAACCAGCAAGCCTTGCAAGAAATGGTGAATTTAGCAGGCAGTGACAACAATAATCTCTTTTATGCCTTGGGAGATGTATATACCTATCAGTATTTTTATAATGACCAGACCTATACATTTGAAGTGACAGGTTGGTGAGTATGAGAGAATAAAAAAAAAGGAAACCCGAAGGTTTCTTTTTTTAGGCTCTATAATATCTGTAGTGGGTAAATCCTCTATGGATATTATGGAGTCTTTTTGATTGTAGAAAAAAAGTCCCATATGGCCTATAATGAAAAGCAACCAAACTCACATTAGAAAGACTCATATGGAACAACTAAATCTTATCACAAATCTTCTCAGAATTAAAGACAAAAATATCACTATCTCTAATGAATATGATATGGGAACTCACTTAGAACTTCATGGTCATTTGGATTATACAGCCCCTAAATGTCCCTCCTGCAAGGGACAAATGGCAAAATACGACTTCCAAAAACCCTCCAAAATTCCCTACCTAGAAACTGCTGGTTATCCCTTGCTTATCCGACTTAGAAAGCGTCGCTTCAAGTGTAAAGATTGCAGAAAAATAGCGGTCGCTGAAACTCCTCTTGTCAAGAAGAACCACCAAATCTCCGTCGCTGTTAACCAGAAGATTGCTCAATTACTCATCGAAAATCAAGCAATGACACATATTGCACACAGGCTATCTATCTCAACCTCATCAGTTATGAGAAAGCTTAATGAGTTCAAGTTTGAAACAGATTGGAATACCTTACCTGAGGTGATGAGCTGGGATGAGTATGCCTTCAAAAAGGGGAAAATGAGCTTTATCGCTCAAGATTTCAACTCCCTAAATGTCATAACTATTCTAGACGGAAGAACACAAGCAACCATCCGAAACCACTTTCTACGCTATCCTAGAAAGGTTAGAAATCAAGTCAAAGTCATTACCATGGATATGTTTAGTCCTTACTACAAATTGGCTAGACAGCTATTTCCAAACACCAAGATTGTTCTGGACCGCTTTCACATTGTGCAGCACCTTAGCCGTGCTATGAACCGCGTTCGTATTCTAATTATGAATCAATTCGACAGAAAATCGCAGGAATACCGGTCCTTGAAACGCTACTGGAAATTGATACAACAAGATAGCCGTAAACTCAGCGATAAACGATTTTATCGCCCTATGTTTCGCATGCACTTGACTAACAAGGAAATCCTAGAAAAACTACTGTCTTTTTCAGAGGAACTACGACAGCACTATGAACTCTATCAGCTTCTCTTGTTCCATTTCCAAGAGAAAAACTCAGATCATTTCTTTGACCTTATCGAACAGGAAATAGCCAATGTTAATCCTATTTTCCAGACGGTATTTAAGACATTTCTAAAGGATAAAGAAAAGGTTTTAAACGCCATGGAATTGCCTTATTCGAACGCCAAACTGGAAGCTACCAACAATCTCATCAAAGTCATTAAAAGAAATGCCTTTGGTTTCAGGAACTTTGAAAATTTTAAAAAACGTATTTTGATTGCTTTGAACATAAAGAAAGAGAGAACGAACTTCGTCCTCTCTAGGTGTTAGCTTTTCATCTACCCACTACAGTTGACAAAGAGCCTTTTTTTATTAAGCAAGTTTTGATGCAAGACGTGCTTTGTCGCGGCTTGCTTTGTTTTTGTGAATCAAACCTTTAGTTTCTGCTTTATCGATTGCTGAGCTAGCAGCGCGGAAAAGCTCTTCAGATGGGTTAGCTTCAAATGCTTTGATTGCAGTACGCATAGCTGATTTTTGTGCTGAGTTTTTTTCGTTTTGTTTAACGTTCAATTCAGCGCGTTTGATAGCTGACTTAATGTTTGCCAATGGTTTCACCTCCACCCTTTCTTGTACTAACTATACCATTATATCTGAAAAGATAGGTTTTGACAAGTGAAATTTATTTTTTTAGATAAATTTTATCAATCTCATGGTTATCAGCCTTATGGAGAATAATGTCTGCACGGTTTCGGGTAGGTTCGATGAACTTTTCCAAATTAGCTAGGTTTATATTTTTCCAAGTATTTTGGGCAATGGCAATGATTTCTGGATAGGTCATCTGAGTAAAACGATGGTAGTAGTTGTTTGGGTCATTCTTTGCCAGAGTTAATAATTTTTGGAAACGTTCTAGGTACCAGGTTTCAATATGTTCCACATCGGCATCAACGTATATAGACAAGTCGAAATAATCACTGACATAAAGTCGTTGGTTTTGTGGATTTTGAAACACATTGATCCCCTCGACAATGAGAAAGTCAGGGGCCTTAATTTCCTGAAGCTGATCCGGTACGATGTCATAAATCTCATGAGAATAGACAGGGATTTGACAATCGTAACCATTTTTTATTTTATCCACGAAATCAATCAATTTTTCCATATCATAGGACTCTGGAAATCCTTTTTTGTTCAATATCTGGCGCTCTTCCAGAATGGCATTTGGATAGAGGAAGCCATCTGTTGTGACCAATTCAACCTTGGCGTGTTTAAAGGTTCGGGCGATTAGGATTTGAAGCAGGCGGCTGGTGGTGGATTTTCCTACGGCCACACTACCAGAAACACCGATAATAAAAGGCTGAGGCTTGATGGATTTTTGCAGGAAGAGGCTCTTGGTGAAATTGAGGTCCTTTCGAGCCTTCCGATAAATATGAATAAGGTTGATGAGAGGCAGATAGATGTCCGATACTTCATGCAGTTGGATACGGTCATTGAAACTCTTGATTGAATTGAGCTCTTTTTGGCTCAGGGGAATAGTGGTCTTCCGATGGAGCTGTTGCCAGGTTTTTCGGTCGATTTCTTCAAAATTTAAAAATTCATTCTTCATAGTTTATTCTTTCTAATAGAAGTAAGCGTTTTACATAATACTTACATTTTATCATATTTTCCAATCTTGCAAAACTCTTGAAAACGTTTTTAAGAAATGGTATAATCGGAGTATGTCTAATATGTATTATGAAAAGAATCCAAGTGCAGCACATGATATTCATGAACTCCGTGTCAGCTTGCTGGATACTCCTATGACTTTCTTAACAGATGCTGGTGTATTTAGTAAGAAAATGGTTGATTATGGAAGTCAGGTGCTTTTGAATTCCCTGGAACTAGCGAAGGGAAAAACTCTCTTGGATGTAGGATGTGGCTACGGACCTCTGGGATTGACCTTAGCAAAAGTCTATGACCTAAATGTTACCATGATTGATGTCAATAGCAGAGCTTTAGAGCTAGCCGAGAAAAATGCTGAGAAAAATGGTGTTTCTGCGACGATTTTCCAATCCGATGTCTATGAATCAGTTGAGGGTAGTTTTGATTATGTGATTTCTAACCCTCCCATTCGAGCTGGCAAATCAGTTGTGCATGAAGTGATTACAGGTGCCAAGGAACATTTGGTTGACGGTGGTAGCCTAACCATTGTCATTCAGAAGAAACAAGGGGCACCGAGCGCTAAAAAACGGATGGAAGAAGTATTTGGAAATTGCCAGATTATAAAAAAAGATAAGGGATACTATATCCTTGAAAGTGTGAAAGAATGAGAGCAGTTGATTTAATTCAGAAAAAACGGGATAGCTTGGAGTTAACCACTGAGGAAATCCAGTGGTTGATTAATGGCTATGTGGATGGAAGTGTACCGGATTACCAAATGTCAGCTTTGGCGATGGCCATCTATTTTAAGGGAATGTCCACACGAGAGATTTCAGATTTGACAATGGCTATGGTGCATTCGGGTGAGGAAATTGACCTTTCAGCGATTGCAGGTGTTAAGGTTGATAAGCACTCAACTGGTGGTGTAGGTGATAAGGTTACCTTGATTTTGGCACCGCTTGTGGCAAGTTTTGGTGTTCCCGTTGCAAAGATGAGCGGTCGAGGTCTGGGCCACACAGGTGGCACACTTGATAAGTTGGAATCTATTAAGGGCTACCAAATCGAAATAAGTCAAGAAGACTTTATCAAGCAAGTTCAGGAAACGGGTGTGGCTGTTATCGGTCAATCGGACAATCTGGTTAAGGCTGATAAATTACTTTATGCCCTGCGTGATGTGACGGCAACTGTGGATATCATTCCTCTGATTGCAAGCTCAGTCATGTCTAAAAAGATTGCGGCAGGTGCCGATGCCATTCTTCTTGATGTAACTGTTGGCGAAGGTGCCTTCATGAAGAACATCGAAGATGCGCGTGTTCTGGCACGAACTATGGTTGACCTTGGAAAAGCTGTTGGTCGCAAGACAGTGGCTGTCTTGACAGATATGTCCCAGCCAGTAGGTACCTCTATTGGTAACCGCTTGGAAATTTTGGAAGCCTTGGAAATTCTTCAGGGAAATGGCAGAGCAGATGTGACAGAATTTATCTGTGAATTGGCTCAAATCATGCTCAGTTTGGCAAACGTTGAAAAAACGGTTGAAGAAGTTCGTCAGCATATTGATAATGGTGCAGCCCTCAAGAAATTTGAAGAGATGGTTGTAGCTCAGGGCGGAGATTTGGAAGACTTGTACCGTCCGGTTCAAGTTTCTAATCAGGTTGACGTACTCTCTGATGAAGATGGTTACATCGTTGGACTTCCTGCTTTGGAATTCGGACTATTTGCTATGAGAATTGGTGCTGGTCGGGCTGTTAAGACAGACGATTTGGACTATGAAACAGGAATTGTCTTCCATAAGAAAGTCGGAGAAGCGATTGCCAAGGGTGAAAAAATCGCAACAATTTACGCAAATGAAAATATTTCGGAAAATTTGCTTACAAATTTCAAGAAAAATGTTAAAATAGATAAAGTAAGTGTAAAAACGAAAGAAATCATCGAGATTATTTCTTAATGTACGGAGAAAGTATGAAACTTAATAAATATATCGATCATACCATTTTAAAGCCAGAAACCACTAAAGAACAGGTTGCTCAGATTTTGGCAGAAGCCAAAGAATATGACTTTGCTAGTGTCTGTGTCAATCCTACTTGGGTAGCCTACGCAGCCCAAGAATTGAAGGATAGTGACGTAAAAGTTTGTACCGTCATCGGTTTCCCTTTGGGTGCAAACACACCAGCTCTTAAAGCCTTTGAGACCCAAAATGCTATTGAAAACGGTGCTGATGAAATTGATATGGTCATCAATATCGGCGCTTTGAAGTCTAAAAATGATGAATTGGTCTTAGAAGATATCAAGGCAGTGGTAGAAGCGAGTGGGGAAAAACTTGTCAAAGTCATTATCGAAACCTGCCTATTGACAGAAGAGGAAAAAGTAAAAGCCTGTCAATTGTCAAAAGAAGCGGGTGCAGATTTTGTCAAGACTTCAACAGGCTTCTCAACCGGTGGAGCAACTGTTGAAGATGTTGCACTAATGAGAAAAACGGTTGGACCAGATATGGGTGTTAAAGCATCCGGTGGAGCTCGTTCTTATGAAGATGCAATTGCCTTCATTGAAGCAGGTGCAACTCGTATCGGAGCTTCTTCAGGTGTAGCCATTATGAAGGGAGAAAAGGCGGATGGCGACTACTAATCTGATTGATTTGGTTGTAGAAAATAGCTGTCATGCTTATGTTCCTTATTCTCACTTTCCGGTAAGTGCAGTCTTGGTTGCTAAAGATGGTCAAATATTTACAGGGGTGAATATAGAAAATGCTAGCTTTGGCTTAACAAACTGTGCGGAAAGAACAGCAATCTTTAAGGCTGTTTCTGAGGGAGTCCTTGATTTTTCTGAAATCGTCATTTATGGTGAAACAGAAAAGCCAATCTCTCCTTGTGGGGCTTGTCGTCAAGTGATGGCAGAATTTTTTGAACAGGATCTAAAAGTGACCTTGGTCGCTAAAGATAAATCGACAGTCGAGATGACAGTCGGGGAATTACTTCCATATTCTTTTACAGACTTGACCTAAGTTTGTAAGCCAGTCGTTAGACTGAAACCATTTATCATTGCAACGAAATGTTGCCATAGAATTTTTTAGGAGGGTTCAGAAATGAACAAGAAACTTGTTGGTTTGGGTGTTGTATCACTTGCAGCACTTACTCTTGCTGCCTGCGGTAGCCGTACATCAAATAGCTCATCAAGTAGCGAAACTGCTGAGTCATCAGTAAAAGCTGCGATCGTTACTGATATCGGTGGTGTTGATGACCGTTCATTCAACCAATCAGCTTGGGAAGGTTTGACTGCATGGGGTAAAGAAGCTGGTCTTGAAAAAGGTAATGGCTATGACTACTTCCAATCAGCTAGCGAATCTGACTATGTAACAAACCTAGATTCAGCTGTTTCAGGTGGTTACAACCTTGTATTTGGTATCGGTTTTGCCTTGGAATCTGCAATTGCAGAAGTAGCGCCAAATAACACAGATACAAAATATGTTATCGTTGACTCTGTTGTTCCAGACCTTGACAACGTTGTTAGCGTTGGTTTTGCTGACCACCAAGCATCATACTTGGCAGGTGTTGCAGCTGCTAAATCAACAAAATCTAACCACGTTGGTTTCATCGGTGGTATGGAAGGTGTCGTAATCGACCGCTTTGAAGCTGGTTTCGTAGCAGGTGCTAAATCTGTTAACCCATCTATCAAAGTAACAGTTGACTACGCTGGCTCATTTGGTGATGCTGCTAAGGGTCAAACACTTGCTGCTGCTCAATACGCTGCAGGTGCTGATGTAATCTTCCACGCATCAGGTGGTACAGGTAACGGTGTATTTGCTGCTGCAAAAGCTGAAAACGAAACTCGTAACGAAGCTGATAAAGTTTGGGTAATCGGTGTTGACCGTGACCAATCTGCAGAAGGTGAGTACACATCTAAAGATGGTAAAGCTTCTAACTTCGTATTGGCTTCTACAATCAAAGAGGTTGGTACTGCTGTTAAAGATATCGCAACAAAAGCTGTTGCAGGAGAATTCCCTGGTGGTACTGTAGTTCAATTCTCATTGAAAGATAAAGGTGTAGAATTGGCTGAAACCAACCTTTCAGAAGATGCTTCAAAAGCTATCGCTGAAGCGAAACAAGCGATCATCGATGGTAAGGTTGAAGTTCCAGAAACTCCAGAAAACTAATCTTTTGAATTAGAATTTTCCGAAGCGGCGGCTGAAATCGGTCGCCCTTTTCGGAGCTGAGAATTTTTCTCAGTAAAGCCTATCAGAAGCTGGTAGGTTTTACTGACAAAAATGATAGTCAGAAAGGAAGAAGATTATGACTAGGGATAATGTCATTGAAATGCGCAATATTACCAAGATTTTTGGTGAATTTGTAGCAAATGACCACATCAACTTACATGTCAGACGAGGAGAAATCCATGCCCTTCTTGGTGAAAATGGCGCTGGTAAATCAACTCTTATGAATATGTTGGCAGGTCTTTTGGAACCTACCAGCGGAGAAATTGCAATTAACGGTGAGGTTGTATCCATTGACTCACCTTCTAAAGCTGCCCATTTAGGTATTGGTATGGTGCATCAGCACTTTATGCTGGTTGATGCTTTCACAGTTGCTGAAAATATCATTCTTGGTTCTGAAACAACAAAGGCAGGAGTGATTGACCTCAAAAAAGCCATTGCTGAAATCAAGGAATTGTCAGAGCGTTACGGCCTAGAAGTTGATCCGACAGCTAAAGTAGCAGATATTTCTGTCGGAGCTCAACAGCGTGTAGAGATTTTGAAGACTCTCTATCGTGGTGCAGACCTCTTGATTTTTGACGAGCCAACGGCTGTTTTGACTCCTGCGGAAATAGCAGAGCTTCTCAAAATCATGAAGAAATTGATTGAAGAAGGCAAGTCTATCATTCTGATCACTCACAAACTGGATGAAATTCGTGCTGTTGCGGATCGTGTTACTGTTATTCGTCGTGGTAAATCCATTGAAACTGTTGATGTCGCGGGTGCAACCAATGAAGACTTGGCTGAGTGGATGGTTGGACGTTCTGTATCTTTCAAAACAGAAAAAATCCCTTCAAATCCTAAGGAAGTTATTCTGTCTATCAAGGATTTGGTAGTAAACGAAAACCGTGGCATTCCGGCAGTTAAAGGCCTTAATCTTGAAGTTCGAGCTGGTGAAGTCGTTGGTATTGCCGGTATTGATGGAAATGGTCAGAGCGAGCTTATCCAAGCCATTACAGGTTTGCGTAAGGTTAAATCAGGTTCCATTACCATCAAGGGTGAGGAAGTTGTTGGTAAAACACCTCGTAAAATCACTGAGATGCAGGTCAGCCACGTTCCTGAAGACCGTCACCGTGATGGTTTGGTTTTGCAAATGTCTGTTGCAGAAAATATTGCTTTGCAGACATACTATAAGGAGCCAAACTCTAAGAATGGTATTCTGAATTACAATATTATCAATGAAAAGGCACGTCAGCTAATGGAAGAGTTCGATGTGCGTGGTGCCAGTGAGTTAGTTCCTTCTAAGGCCTTGTCAGGTGGTAACCAGCAGAAAGCCATTATCGCCCGTGAAATTGACCGTAACCCAGATCTTCTCATCGTTAGCCAACCAACTCGTGGTTTAGACGTCGGCGCTATCGAGTACATTCGTAAACGTTTGATTGCAGAGCGTGACAAGGGCAAGGCAGTTCTTGTTGTCAGCTTTGAATTGGATGAAATTTTGGATGTTTCAGACCGCATTGCTGTTATCCATGACGGTACTATCCATGGTATTGTCGATCCTGCGACTACAAATAAGCAGGAGTTGGGTGTCTTGATGGCAGGTGGAAAATTAGAGAAGGGAGAAAGTCATGCCTAAGAAATATCACAATGTGGCCCTTCCATTTTTGGCAGTATTTTCTGGTCTGTTGTTAGGTGCCATTATCATGCTTGTCTTCGGTTATGACCCAATTTGGGGCTACGAAGAACTATTCTATTCAGCTTTTGGTAATGTAAAATCAATTGGTGAAATTTTCCGTGCTATGGCACCACTGATTTTTACCGCTTTAGGTTTCGCAGTGGCTAGCCGTGCTGGTTTCTTCAACGTCGGTTTGCCTGGTCAAGCCTATGTGGGCTGGGTATTCGCAGGCTGGTTTGCCTTGTCAAATCCAGATTTGCCTCGTCCAGTTCTTATTTTAGCGACAGTAGTTATTGCCATGATTGCTGGTGGTATAGCTGGTTCTATTCCAGGTATCTTGCGTGCCTATCTTGGTACCAGTGAAGTTATCGTCACAATCATGATGAACTACATCTTGCTTTACTCATGTAACTATATCATTCGGGAAATATTTGCTGATGATTTGATGAAGAATACGGATTCGACGATCAACGTTTCAGCCAATGCTTCTTACCAGACAGAATGGCTCCGCGCTTTGACAGACAATTCACGGATGAACTTGGGTATCTTCTTTGCAATTATAGCTGTCTTGGTCATCTGGTTCTTGTTAACTAAAACAACACTTGGTTTTGAAATCCGTTCGGTTGGTTTGAATCCAACGGCATCTGACTACGCAGGTATGTCAGCTAAACGTACCATCATTCTTTCAATGGTTATCTCAGGTGCCCTTGCGGGTCTTGCTGGTGCTATCCAGGGTCTTGGGACCTTCCAAAATGTCTACATTCAAAGTGGTAACTTGGATATTGGTTTCAACGGTATGTCTGTTGCCCTCTTGGCTTCAAACTCACCACTCGGTATCCCATTGGCAGCCTTCTTATTTGGTGTTCTCTCTGTTGGGGCACCAGGTATGGTTCGTGCCCAAATTCCACCTGAATTGATTAACGTTGTTACAGCATCCATCATCTTCTTTATCGGTGTGAAATTTATCTTTGAGCAATTGCTTAAAGCAAAAAATAAAGCGAAAGGAGCGAAATAAGATGAATATTTCCATTCTTGCCTTACTCATTTCGCAGATGTTAATTTACTCAGCACCTCTGATTTTTACAAGTCTTGGTGGTGTCTTCTCTGAACGTGGCGGTATCGTAAACGTTGGTTTGGAGGGAATTATGGTTATCGGTGCCTTTGCTGGTGTTGTCTTCAACATTGAATTTGCTGAAACCTTTGGTAAAGCAACTCCTTTGTTAGCAATCCTAGTTGGTGGTTTAGCAGGAGTTCTATTTGCAGCCATTCACGCTATGGCAACGATAAATTTCCGTGCAGACCATGTCGTATCTGGTACAGTGTTGAACCTTCTAGCTCCAGCCTTGGGTGTCTTCCTTGTCAAAGTTATCTATAACAAGGGACAAACTGACAGCATCACTCAGTCATTCGGTAAGTTTTCATTCCCAGTATTGGCTGATATTCCGATTATTGGAGATATATTCTTTAAGAATACGAGTTTGATGGGTTATGTGGCTATTGCAACTGCATTCCTGGCATGGTTCATTCTCTATAAGACTAAATTTGGACTTCGTCTGCGCTCAGTTGGTGAGCACCCACAAGCAGCTGATACACTTGGTATCAATGTTTATGCTATGCGTTATGCAGGTGTATTGATTGCTGGTTTCCTTGGTGGTGTTGGTGGTGCAGTAAGTGCCCAATCCGTAAACATCAACTTCTCTGCAACAACCATCGTAGGTTCAGGTTTCATCGCCTTGGCCGCAGTAATCTTTGGTAAGTGGAACCCAATTGGTGCCATGTTAGCCAGTCTTTTCTTTGGTCTATCACAAAGTTTAGCGGTAGTAGGTAGCCAACTTCCCGGTTTGAAAGATATTCCAACCGTATATCTCCAAATCGCACCTTACCTTATCACAGTCGTTGCCCTCTCTGCCTTCTTCGGAAAAGCAGTCGCACCAAAAGCCGACGGCGTTAACTATATTAAATCGAAGTAAAAAAACAACCCCGACGGGTTGTTTTTTCACGAGCATGAAAACACGATGGTGAGTAAAGGTCCAGTAGACCTTTTTATCATGAGCTTGAAAATACGGAAGCGAATTAAGGTCCAATGGAGTGAAAGAAGCTGGGGATAGGATCTTTCAGCCTGAGCCTAGAATTGTAAAAGCAATCTACAGTTTCGTGAACTGTTTCAACCCGATTCCAAAAATAAGAGAGCGATGAATAATCTTGAAAATCAGAAGGCAAACTAGTCTAGCAGCATAGGTGACACTTTTTGCTCGAAATTAAAATCCATCTTCTGCCTACTATAGATTTTTATGTTATACTTGGTTACCCGAGAATATGTGAGGAGGAAAGTTATGGCTAGACGCCTAGTTTTGAATATTGCAATGAGTTTGGACGGTTATATCGCTCGAACAGATGGGAGTTATGATTGGATAGAAGGGCATGGTACGGATCAATTTGACACGACCTGGCAATTCGATAATCCTGCATTTTCAGTAGCTGTGATACGGTCATCATGGGGCGTAAATCATTGGAAGATTGCCCTCTGGAGATGATTGAAGGCTATCAGGACAAGCAGTTTATTATTGCCAGTTGTGCTGAACAGGCTGATTATGAGAATGTTCGCTTTGTGCAAGATATTATTCCAGAAATTGAGTGCTTGCGTTCTTCTGAGGGTAGTGATATCTGGCTTATTGGTGGAGCAGGGTTTGTACAAACTTGCTTGGAAGCAAAATTGATTGATCATTTCATTATTGGGATTATTCCAATAATCTTAGGTGAGGGTATTTCACTTTTTGATGGCCTGACTAAAGAGCAGAAATTGATTTTAGTAGAGTCAACGGTTACAGATGGCATTGCCATGTTACGGTATGATATACGAAAATAGAAAAAAGGTGGACCAATGGTTCACCTTTTTAGTATACTTAGTTTTTAACACCAGCAGCAATTTCTGGGTTGGCGAAAGCATCGTCAATGATGTCTTTCAATTGCTTAGCAGAAGCTTGCATTTTTTGCAATTCAGCATCATTCAATGGGATGTTTACTGGACGAACGATACCGTGTGCACCGATAATAGCTGGTTGACCGATGAAGACATCTTCAACACCTTCGTATTGACCTGCTTGGTATACAGACAATGGAAGAACTGCATTTTCATCATCAAAGATTGCTTTAGTAATACGAGCAAGAGCGACACCGATACCGTAGTATGTTGCACCTTTTTTGTTGATGATTGAGTAAGCTGCATCACGAACAGATACAAACAAGTCAACAAGACCTTGCTCATCGATATCGCGGTTATCTTGCAACCAGTCGTACAATTTCACACCTGCAACGTTAGCGTGTGACCAAACTGCGAATTCAGAATCACCGTGCTCACCCATGATGTAGGCGTGTACTGAACGTGCGTCGATGCCAATTTTCTCAGCCAATGCTTGACGGAAACGAGCTGAGTCAAGAGAAGTACCAGAACCGATAACGCGTTCTTTAGGGAAACCTGAGAATTTCCAAGTTGAGTAAGTCAATACGTCAACAGGGTTTGCGGCAACAAGGAAGATACCGTTGAAACCAGATTTAACAATTTCAGTAACGATTTGTTGGTTAATACGAAGGTTTTTCTCAACCAATTCAAGGCGTGTTTCACCTGGTTTTTGTGGCAAACCAGCTGTCAAAACAACCAAGTCTGCATCGTGAGCATCTGAATACTCAGCAGAATAGATTTTTTTAGGGAAAGTAAAGGCCAATGCGTGGCTCAAATCTTCTGCGTCACCTTGTGTACGGTCTTTATTGATATCGATGATACCCAATTCTTGACCAATACCTTGGTTAACAAGGGCATAAGCATAAGCAGAACCTACGGCACCATCACCGACAAGGATAACTTTTTTGTGTTGTTTAGTTGCAGTCATTGCTAAACATCTCCTTAGTTTTATTTGGGGATGACCTCATCCCAACCATCTACCATTCTAGCACTTTTTATACATTTTGTCACTTGTGAAAAGGTGTTTGAAAATGTTTACATGCTAGTTTCCAACAAAGAATTTTAACCTTAAATATGGTATAATAGAGGCACAATGACTGTTGAAAGAGGCATATAATGCAAGATAAAAACTTAGTAACGGTAAATCTGACCAATGAGATGAAATCATCCTTCATCGACTATGCGATGAGTGTAATCGTTTCGCGTGCTTTGCCAGATGTGCGAGATGGTCTCAAGCCTGTTCATCGCCGTATTTTGTACGGAATGAATGAGTTAGGGATTACACCAGATAAACCCCATAAGAAATCTGCCCGTATTACAGGGGATGTTATGGGTAAATACCATCCGCACGGAGATAGTGCCATATATGAAGCCATGGTACGTATGGCGCAGTGGTGGAGCTATCGCCATATGCTAGTTGATGGCCACGGAAACTTCGGTTCTATGGACGGTGATGGTGCGGCCGCCCAACGTTATACGGAAGCTCGTATGAGCAAGATTGCTCTGGAAATGCTCCGTGATATTAACAAGAACACGGTAAACTTTGCGGACAACTATGATGCCAGTGAGCGTGAGCCAGAAGTCCTACCGGCTCGCTTCCCTAACCTTTTGGTCAATGGTACGACTGGTATTGCCGTTGGTATGGCAACCAATATTCCGCCACATAACTTGGGAGAAACCATCGAAGCTGTGAAGCTGGTGATGGACAATCCAGAAGTAACAACTCGTGAAATCATGGAAGTCCTTCCTGGGCCAGACTTTCCGACTGGTGCCTTGGTCATGGGCAAATCTGGTATTCACCGTGCCTATGAAACAGGGAAAGGCTCTATTACCCTTCGTTCTCGTACGGAGATTGAAGAGTATGGAAACGGCCGTGAGCGTATTGTCGTTACTGAGTTTCCATACATGGTCAACAAGTCCAAGGTTCAAGAGCATATTGTCAAATTGGTGCAAGAGAAGCGTATCGACGGGATTACGGCTGTTCGGGATGAATCCAACCGCGAGGGTGTGCGTTTTGTCATCGAAGTTCGCCGCGATGCTTCTGCCAATGTTATTTTGAATAATCTCTTCAAGCAAACTCAGTTGCAGACTAATTTCAGTTTCAATATGTTGGCCATCCAAAACGGGGTGCCGAAAATTCTTTCTGTCCGTCAGATTTTAGAATCTTATATTGAACACCAGAAGGAAGTAGTCACTCGTCGTACGCAATTTGATAAAGAAAAAGCAGAAGCGCGGGCTCATATCTTGGAAGGCTTGCTGATTGCCCTTGACCACATTGATGAGGTCATTCGCATTATCCGTAATTCAGAAACGGACGCTATTGCCCAAGCTGAGTTGATGGAGAAATTTGAGCTTTCTGAACGTCAGAGTCAGGCTATTCTTGATATGCGCCTCCGTCGTTTGACAGGCTTGGAACGTGACAAGATTCAGTCTGAATATGATGAGCTGATTGCCTTGATTGCTGATTTGGCTGATATTTTGGCCAAACCAGAGCGTGTTGTGACCATTATCAAGGAAGAATTAGATGAAGTCAAACGCAAATACGCTGACCCACGCCGTACAGAATTGATGGTCGGAGAAGTTCTTTCTCTTGAAGATGAGGACTTGATTGAGGAAACAGATGTCTTGATTACCCTGTCAAATCAAGGGTACATTAAACGTCTGGCTCAGGATGAATTCCAGGCTCAGAAACGTGGTGGACGTGGTGTTCAAGGAACAGGTGTCAAGGACGATGATTTTGTGCGTGAGTTAGTTTCGACTAGCACCCATGATCGCCTCTTGTTCTTTACCAATAAAGGTCGTGTTTATCGTTTGAAGGGGTATGAAATCCCTGAGTATGGACGTACGGCTAAAGGTTTGCCAGTTGTCAACTTGCTCAAGCTAGAAGAAAATGAGTCTATTCAGACCATCATCAACGTGACCAAGGACCAGGAAGCAGACAGCTATCTCTTCTTCGCAACCCGTCAAGGTGTTGTCAAACGGACCAGTGTTTCAGAATTCGCTAATATTCGACAAAGTGGTCTTAAGGCCTTGAATCTGAAAGAAGAAGATGAATTGATTAACGTCTTCTTGACAAATGGTCAGGCGGATATTATCATGGGAACCAAATTTGGTTACTCTGTTCGCTTTACAGAAACAGATGTTCGGAATATGGGGCGTACTGCAACGGGTGTTCGTGGTATCAATTTACGTGAGGGAGATCAGTTGGTTGGCGCGACCATGATTTCAGATGATCAAGAAGTTCTTGTTTTGACGGAGAAAGGCTTTGGTAAGCGGACACCAGCCAGCGAATATCCTACCAAAGGCCGTGGTGGTAAGGGGATTAAGACCCTCAAAGTTGCTGAGAAAAATGGTTCTCTGGCAGGTTTGACAACGGTATCTGGTGATGAGGACATTATGGTCATTACCGATACAGGTGTAATTATTCGTACAAGTGTTGCCAATATTTCCCAAACTGGTCGTTCAACCATGGGTGTCAAGGTAATGCGTCTAAACGATGAGGCAAAAATTATGACATTTGCACTGGTAGATGCTGCAGATGCTAAGAATGAAGAAGAGCAGGAGTAGTTGTATGTCAAAACGTACTAAAAATAAAAAAGGAAAAAGTGGGATTTGGCGTAATCTTCTAGCTTTGCTGCTGGTCTTGATTTCCCTGGCTCTCATCTTCAACACTTCAATCCGTAATTTCATTATTGGATGGAACACCAATAAATATCAGATTTCAAAAGTGACTGCTGAGGACATTGAAAAAAACAAAGAGGCAGAAACGACTTTTGATTTTGAACAGGTTCAGGCAATTTCGACCGAAGCTATATTGGCTGCCCAGTGGGAAGCCCAACGGTTGCCTGTAATTGGAGGTATTTCTATTCCAGAACTTGGAATCAATTTGCCGATTTTCAAGGGTGTGGGGAACACATCTTTAATGTACGGTGCTGGAACCATGAAGGAAACCCAGGAAATGGGGAAAGGAAATTACGCTTTGGCTAGTCACCATATTTTTGGTGTAGCCGGTGCTGCAGATGTTCTCTTCTCTCCATTGGACCGTGCTCAGAATGGCATGAAAATCTATATTACTGACAAGACCAATGTTTATACTTATGTGATTGACAGTGTACAGACAGTTACACCTGAGAGTGTCTATGTTATTGATGATGTAGAGGGTCGAACAGAAGTAACCTTGGTAACTTGTACAGACTATGATGCAACTGCACGGATTATCGTAAAAGGTGTGCTAGAATCAACAACGCCTTATACTGAAACCTCACAAGATATACTTGATTCATTTAACAAATCATATAACCAATATGATTATGGTCAATAAGGTTTAGGACTGAGAATTTCTCAGTCTTTTTTCATTTTCTTGCTTGTTTACGAATAAAATAAGTGAGGAGGAATTTATGTACCAAATTGATTTTAAGGAAGAGGCGCTTTTGCCACGTGAAAGATTACTGGAAGTTGGGGCGGAAAGATTGAGTAATCAGGAATTATTGGCTATTTTCATCCGAACTGGAACCAAAAATGAGCCTGTTTCTATCCTGTCCAATAATCTGCTCAATCGCTTGGAAAGTTTGGCTGCCCTAAGGGAGCTGTCTATTGAAGAATTGCAGAAATTAACGGGCATCGGTCGTGTCAAAGCGATTGAAATCAAGGCCATGATTGAGTTAGGAAAACGGATTAACCAGTCGGAGCTTTTATTGAATGAACGAATTTTAGGCAGTGAGAAATTGGGCCGAAAGATGATCCAAGAACTTGGAGATAAAAAGCAAGAACATCTAGTTGCCCTCTATCTCAATACGCAAAATCAGATTATCTACCAAAAGACCATTTTTATAGGAAGTGTCAATCGGAGTATTGCTGAGCCAAGAGAGATCTTGCATTATGCGGTAAAATGCATGGCAACATCCATTATCATTGTTCATAATCATCCATCGGGATCCGTTGAGCCAAGTAGGAACGATTTGTTGTTTACAGAGAATTTAAAAAAGTCCTGCGAAACACTAGGACTGGTCTTGTTGGATCATTTGATTGTAGGTAATAAGGACTATTATTCTTTTAGGGAAGAAAGTGAGCTATTTTAGAGGATAAAAAGAGAGGAGCCGGGAATTCGGTTCCTCTGTTCATTATTCACCCTTGCGCATGAAATAGAGAAGGGTTTGCAACTCGCTGGTCAGGTCAACATACTGAACGACTACATCTTTGGGAACCGATAAATTGACCGGAGAGAAACTGAGAATGCCTTTGACACCAGCTTCGACTAATATATCGGTTACCTCTTGAGCCTTGATACTTGGGACAGTCAGAATAGCTGTTTGGGCATCTGCTTCCAAAATACGTTCCTTGATTTCGGAAATAGCATGGATGGGAATATTTTCATCAACCGTCCCAACCGCTGGATTGTCATTCGCTTCAAAGGCCATGACAATTTTCATTTTATTGCGCTCATGGAAGCGGTAGTGGAGTAGGGCACGGCCCATATTTCCGACACCAACAAGCATAACATTTGTAATCGAATTGTCATTGAGAATTTCCGCAAAGAAATCCATCAATTCTTTTACATTGTAGCCAAAGCCACGGCGACCTAGTTCACCGAAGTAGGAGAAGTCACGGCGCACGGTTGCGGAGTCGATACCGATGGCTTCTGCAATTTCCTTGGAGCTAGCTTTTTCAATATTGCCGGCATAAAAGCGTTTAAAGATACGATAGTAGAGCGAAAGGCGCTTGGCAGTTGCGCGCGGGATATCTGCTTTTTTTTCGTTTTTCACAATGACCTCCTTAAATATGGTTGACGACAATACTATACTAGCTGACTGGTCTAATGCTTATTTTACTTGAGTATAGGCCTACCAATTTTTCATTCATTTTCAATTCTTTCTTCTATTCTAGTCCAAGATTGTGAAAAAATCAACAGATTGGATTGAAAAAGACTAAGCATGAAATGTTGCCTAGTCTAGTGTTTGAAAGTAGCGGTAGAGGTCACCAATGGTTCCTTTATAATCTAGCTCGTGACCATCTCGTGTTAGTTTGGTTACAGGATAGTAATCAGGAAGAGTGAGGCAACCTGAGAAGGCCAGTTTGGCTGCATCCAGATTGTCAAATTCCTGTTTTCTGTCTATTTTGTAAGCATCTTGATAGTGAATAATAATCATGCTTAACCTTCCTTGGTAAATAGGTCACGGTCCACTAAGCTATCCATCAAGAAGTAGAATTTTTCCTGGATGACCTTGTTTCCATTTTCTTTAAAGATATTGACCAGGTGCAAGCCAGATTTGTCTGTGATGTTGATTTTAAAACCGTTCAACTCTTTATTGACAATAATCTTTAAAAGAAAACCCTGATTTGAGTTAGGAACTTCTTCCAAGAGGCGCGTGAGTTGGTAGTGCCCTGCTTTTGTTTGTTCAAAAGTGGTATCTCTCAGGGTGTATTTTTTGATGTTAGGGCTAATGTGATAGGTAAATGCGCAATCTTTTAGGCTAACTGATTGTTGAAAGGCCATTTTATCCTCCAATGATTTTTTGTAATTCTGTAAGAAGAATATCTATCTCTTCTAGGGTATTTGTTTCAGATAGGCTGATACGGATGGACTCTTTCAACCGATGAGAATCTTTTCCGTACATGGCTTCAAGTACATGACTGTTCTGAACAACGCCAGCAGTACAAGCTGACCCACTTGAAACTGCAATGCCTGCCAAGTCTAGTCGCATGAGGACTTGCTCATTGAGCTTATTAGGGAAACCGATGTTGATAACATGAGGGAGATGGGGACCAGCTTGGTTGATGTAAAATGAATAGCCATCTAATCCAGCTAGGAGGTGATTTTTCAAGCCTTGGATGTGATGAACATTACTGTCAAGTTGATAGACCTGTTCTTGAAGAGCAAGTGCCATGGCAGCAATGGCTGGAAGGTTCTCTGTGCCTGCTCGGTGTTGGTTTTCTTGCTTCCCTCCATGAATAAGGGAATCAAAACCCTGCAAGCGACTGTATAGAAAACCGACTCCTTTTGGTCCGTGGAATTTATGAGCAGATGCAGCTAGAAAATCTATCCCATAGTCAGCGGGCTTCACATCCATTTTTCCGATTGCCTGCACAGCATCTACATGGAAGACTGCCTGATGGTCGGCCAATAGTTGACCGATTTCTTTAATGGGAAGCAGTTGGCCAGTTTCATTGTTGGCAAACATGGTACTGACCAAGATGGTATCTGGGCGTAGGGCTTCTTGGATTTGCTGGGCAGTGATGACCTGATTGATCGGCTGAATATAGGTTACTTCAAACCCAAAACGCTCCTCAAGGTACTGCATGGTATGAAGAACTGCATGGTGCTCGATAGCAGTAGTAATCAGGTGCTTGCCTTTGGCTTGATTGGCAAGAGCATAGCCCTGAATAGCCAAATTATCAGCCTCAGACCCTCCAGCTGTAAAAATGATGTGATCTGCTGGGACATCGAGAACTTGGGCTATGTCCTGTCTGGCTTGGCGTAAAATTTGGTTGGCTTTTCTTCCAGCCTGATGGATACTGGAGGGATTGCCATAGGTTTCTTGTGCTACTTCCAACATCCGTTGGAGAGCAGTGGGAGATAGGGCAGTGGTAGCTGCATTATCTAAATAAATCAAATAAGGTACTCCTAGTTCTCTTTTTCTGGATTTGTAAACTTAAAGAGTGGGCTAAGTGGTTGGTGTTCTTGAATACGATGGATAGCATCAGCAATCAAGTCACTAGCAGTGATAAAGGCGATATTTTTAGGCTCTTGTTCCTTACTTGCGACTGAATCGGTTACAAGGATTTCCTTGATTGGAGAAGCGTCCAGAAGTTCTGCCGCACTACCCGCGAACAGACCATGGCTGGCAACAGCGTAAATTTCAGTAGCTCCGCCCTCTTGAACGATTTTTGAGGCTTGTGAGAAGGTTCGACCAGTATTTAGGATATCATCAACCAAGATAGCTTTTTTACCAGCAACATCTCCGATGATGTAACCTTCTGAACGCTCAGAATCATCTTGAGCATAGTCAATAATAGCAATAGGAGCATTCAAGAATTCCGCGATATTACGCGCACGTTTGATACCCGAATTTTTTGGACTAACGATGACGACGTCTTCACCACAGAGCCCTTTTTCCATGTAATAAGAAGCGAATAATGGTTCTGTAAGAAGGTTATCAACTGGAATATCAAAGAAACCTTGGATTTGAGAAGCGTGTAAATCGAGTGTTAGGACACGGTCAACACCTGCTTTGACCAACATATTGGCAACAAGTTTAGCAGTGATTGGTTCGCGTGGAGATGCGGTACGGTCCTGACGAGCATAGCCAAAATAAGGCATAACTGCAGTAATAGTGTTTGCACTTGCACGTTTGCAGGCATCAATCATAATCAGCAATTCCCACAAGTGGTTGTTGACTGGGTAGCTAGTAGATTGGATGATATAAACATCTACACCGCGGACAGATTCTTCAATGTTGATTTGGATTTCACCGTCTGAGAATTGGCGTGATGATAATTTTCCTAGTGGAAGACCAGCTGATGCGGCAATTTTTTCAGCGATGGCACGATTGCTATTGAGTGAGAAGATTTTAATGTTATTTTCACCGAGTGGTTGACCCATTTTCAAGTAACTCCTTTTACACACTAAGCTTTTATGAGAAACATAAAAGAAAATTTTACAATAGATGGTTCTATTCTATCAAAAAAAAGAAATTTTTTCAGTATTCAAGTAAAAAAATCAGCCTTATTGGACTGATTTTCGATGGCTAGCAGTTCGTGCAACCTTACTGCTGGCATATTTAAATTGGATGGAGTTCTTCTTGAGAAAGTCTTCAAAGAGAATTTTGCCTTGGTGGGCATCAGTCACTTCAACTTCCAGTTCGTAATCCACTTGCCCGGCATATTCATTTTCATCTAGGGCCATAAGTCCGATGGAGGTTTCTTTTTCATGACGTTTGGTAGTCAGGCTCCCCCAGACAGCCAGTTTGTCAATCGGAACATCTGTTGCTGAGATGATGTCGGCAATGTGGCCAGCAGGCAGTTGGAAGTTTTCTATTAGCTGAAGAGCAGTCTGGATGTCTAGAACTTGATTGTACTCTTGATTGCCAATTTCCTGGGGAATTTTTAGGGTCAGCTCTGCTATTTCCTTAAAAGTCCGTATACGGAGTGAAAAACGGTGGTTCTTCATATCTAAATCAGGAGTGTCAATATAGTGGTTGGTTTGAAGAACAGGGCTTACGTCTGAAAAATCAGAGAGAAGGCGTAGGTACTCGGATTTGGTTAATAAGGTTTTATACTCAATTTCAAGGTGGTTTTTCATGCAGTAAACCCTTTCATATGTTATAATAGAATAGTCTTTGTGTTATTCTAATACAATTTAAAAATTTTGACAAGAAAGGGGCAGTATGGACTTTAACTGGGAAGAATTTTTAGACCCCTATATCCAGACAGTAGGTGAGTTGAAGATCAAACTGCGTGGTATTCGCAAGCAGTACCGGAAAGCCAATCGACACTCTCCTATAGAGTTCGTGACTGGACGGGTAAAGCCTATTGAATCCATCAAAGAGAAAATGGCCCTGCGACACATTAAGTTGGAAAATCTTGCTCAAGATATGCAGGATATTGCTGGACTTCGGATTATGGTCCAATTTGTGGATGATATTGAGGAAGTTTTGGCGATTTTACGCAAGCGCAAGGATATGCAAATTGTTCACGAAAGGGATTATATCAACTATATGAAGGCTTCGGGTTATCGTTCCTATCATGTGGTGATTGAGTACCCAGTGGACACTATAAATGGCAATGAAACGGTATTGGCAGAAATCCAAATCCGTACCCTGTCCATGAATTTCTGGGCAACCATTGAGCATTCCCTCAACTATAAATATAAGGGGAATTTTCCTGAAGAAATCAAGAAGCGCTTGGAAGTGACAGCAAAGATTGCCTATGAATTAGATGAGGAGATGCGAAAAATCCGTAACGACATTCAGGAGGCCCAGGCCTTATTCGATCCTGCACATAGGAAGCTGAATGACGGTGTCGGAAATAGTGATGATACAGATGAAGAATACAGGTAGAAAAAAAATCGCTCTGCTCGCTAGCCGAAATCCAAAGAGTGAGGCAGTTTCCAAAGAACTTTGGACAAAATTGAAAGAAGCAAATTTCATACTGACACCTAAAAATCCTGATATTGTGATTTCAATCGGTGGTGATGGTATGCTCCTGTCGGCCTTTCATAAGTATGAAAAGTTGATTGACCGTGTGCGTTTTGTCGGTATTCATACAGGCCATCTAGGATTTTATACGGATTATCGTGACTTTGAGGTGGAGAAACTGATTGAGAACCTCAAGCTTGATACAGGTGCCAAGGTATCCTATCCCATTTTAAATGTTAAAGTCAAGTTGGCAGATGGTCGCGTAGTGGAGGCGCGTGCTCTGAATGAGGCGACTATCAAGCGTTTATCCAAAACCATGGTGGCGGATGTCATTATCAACAATGTACCGTTTGAACGCTTTAGGGGAGATGGCATCTCAGTATCTACTCCAACAGGTTCGACGGCCTACAATAAATCCTTAGGTGGTGCTGTTTTGCATCCGACCATTGAGGCCCTGCAGATTGCAGAAGTAGCCAGTCTAAATAACCGCGTTTATCGGACCTTGGGTTCTTCTATTGTGGTTCCCAAAAAAGACAAGATAGTCATTGAGCCCAAACATAGTGACCGCTATTCTATTGCCGTTGATAACAAGACCTATGTTTATGATAATATCGAAAAGATAGAGTACCAGATTGACCAGCATAAAATTCATTTTCTTGCTACACCAAGTCACACCAGTTTTTGGAATCGGGTCAAAGATGCTTTTATCGGAGAGGTGGAGTAATGCGGTTTGAATTTATAGCTGACCAGCATACCAAGATTAAAACCTTTCTGAAGAAACACGGTGTTTCCAAGGGCTTGTTGGCAAAAATCAAGTATACAGGTGGCAATATTTGGGTCAATGATATGGAACGCAATGCAACTTACTTGCTTGATATTGGAGATAGGGTTACAATTGACATACCAGCTGAGGAGGATTTGACCGGAAGTTTGAAACCGATTTCTTTTCCGCTGGATATTATCTATGAAGATGACCACTTTCTTGCTATCAATAAGCCAGTTGGATATGCTTCGATACCTTCAGCACTCCATTCTTCTACCATTGCCAATTTTGTCAAGGGCTATCTGGTCGATCAGGCTTATGAAAACAAACAGGTTCATATTGTCACACGCCTGGATAGGGATACTTCGGGGGTCATGCTCTTTGCCAAGCATGGCTATGCCCATGCTCGACTGGACAAGCAGTTGCAGGCCAAGCTCATTCACAAACGCTATTATGCTCTGGTTAAGGGAGAGGGTGTTTTGGAAGCTGAGGGGGATATCATTGCTCCAATTGGTCGTCCAGAAGATAGTATTATCACACGCTGTGTGACCAAGACGGGTAAATATGCCCATACTTCCTATCGACTTGTTCAATCTTGGGGAGATATTCATTTGGTTGATATTCAACTCCATACTGGTCGAACCCACCAGATTCGTGTCCATTTTTCACATATTGGTTTTCCTTTATTGGGAGATGATATGTATGGTGGCAGTTTAGAATGTGGTATTCAACGTCAGGCCTTGCATTGTCACAACTTGGCCTTTGACAATCCTTTCTCAGCCCAAAGGATTGACTTGGAAGCAGGTCTTCCAGACGATTTTCAGGCTGTTATCAAAATGTTAACTAATAAATAAAATTTTAAGGAGAATTTAGATGGAAATTCGGAATTTATTTGGTGAAATGAAGCAAAAAATCGTAGGTAAAAAACTACGTATCGTTTTCCCAGAAGGTACAGATGAGCGTGTCGTGCGTGCAGCAGCTCGTTTGAAATTTGAAGGCTTGGTGGAGCCAATTATCCTAGGTGTACCTGAAGCTGTCCATACTTTGTTGACAGACTTTGGTTTCTCAAACCCTGGTATCACAGTTATTGACCCTAATAACTACGGAAACTTTGATGCCATGAAACATGAATTTGTTACTCTTCGTAAAGGCAAGGTTGATGAAGCACAAGCTGATGAAATTTTGCGTGATGTCAACTACTTTGGTGTTATGTTGGTGCAAATGGGATTAGCAGAAGGTATGGTGTCAGGTGCTATCCACTCAACAGCAGATACTGTACGTCCTGCCCTTCAAATTATTAAAACTAAGCCAGGTGTTAAGCGTACTTCGGGTGTCTTCTTGATGGTTAAAGACCAGCACAAGTTTGTCTTTGGTGACTGTGCAATCAACATTGAACCAGATGCAGAAACCTTGGCAGAGATTGCAATCCAATCAGCAGAAACTGCTAAAACATTTGGTATCGATCCGAAAGTAGCAATGATTTCATATTCTACAAAAGGTTCAGGTTCAGGTCCACGTGTTGATAAGGTTGTAGAAGCAACTCGCCTGGCTCAAGAACTTCGCCCAGACCTTTTGATTGACGGAGAACTGCAGATGGATGCTGCCTTGGTTCCTGATACAGCTCGTTTGAAAGCGCCTGGAAGTCCAGTAGCAGGTCAAGCCAATGTCTTTGTCTTCCCAGCTATTGAAGCAGGCAACATTACTTACAAAGTAGTTGAGCGTCTTGGTGGTTACGAAGCGGTAGGTCCGGTCTTGCAAGGTTTGAATAAGCCTGTGAACGATCTTTCACGTGGATGCAGTTCAGAAGATGTTTACAAGCTTGGTATCATCACAGCTGCACAAGCAATTGCTGCTGAATAAACGGATGAAAAGATTTTTTAGATATTTTAAACCCTATCAGAAGGAAGCGATTCTAGGTCCGGTTTTTAAACTATTAGAAGCTAGTTTTGAGCTCCTAGTCCCTTTAATTATCGCTTTCATTGTTGATACAATCATTCCAAATGGCAATCAGGGGGACCTGGTTGCCATGCTTTTATTATTGGTTGGTCTAGCTTGTGTCGGTATTTTCGTTTCACTCACTGCCCAGTATTTCTCAGCTAAGGCAGCGGTTGGAGTGACAAAAGCTTTGACCAATGACTTGTACCAGAAGGTTCTTTCGCTCCCAAAATCTAGTCGGGATATTCTGTCGTCTTCAAGTCTATTGACCAGACTGACCAGTGATACCTTGCAAATTCAGACAGGAATCAATACATTTTTACGCTTATTTTTACGGGCGCCGATTGTTGTATTTGGTTCGCTGATGATGGCCTTCTACATTAGTCCAAGTTTGTCTGTCTATTTTCTAGGAATGATTATCCTCTTACTTATCATAGTGACAGGAATTTCCATTATTACTAGCCGCATGTATCAATCCATCCGCAAGGATGTAGATAGTTTGGTAGGGCAGGTAGGAGAAACGGTTATGGGTTGGAGGGTTATTCGTGCATTCGGACAAAAAGCGCGTGAAATCAAGACTTTCCAGGGCATCAACCGGACATACAAGAAACACCAGTTGCAGGCTGGTTTTGGGTCTAGCCTCCTATCTCCCCTGACTTTTCTTGTTGTTAATACCACCTTGCTCATTCTCATCTGGCAGGGAAATGGTGCAGTTTCACAAAACTTACTTGAACAAGGGATGTTGGTTGCCCTCATCAACTATCTTTTGCAAATTCTGGTTGAGCTGGTTAAGATGATTATGGTTGTTTCTACCCTTAATCAGACCTATATTTCAGCCCAGCGTATCCAAGAGGTTTTTGAACAAGAATCTGAGGATGTGGAAGCTGATTTGCCTGTGATTAATAGTAGGGACCAGGAATTGGTTTTCTCAGTTCATGATCTTACATTTGCTTACCCAAAATCAGCTGAAGAATCCTTGGTTAACATAAACTTCCAACTGCGCAAGGGGCAGTTTATGGGGATTATCGGCGGTACAGGTTCAGGTAAATCTACCCTAGTAGATTTACTACAGGCTCTCTATGCCATGCCGACCAAGCAACTTTCTCTTTATATTGATGGGAAAAGTCCTCGGAATTTGAAAACTTGGCGGCAACAAATAGCGATAGTTCCTCAAGAGGCACAACTCTTCGCCGGAACTGTTCGTTCCAATCTCTCATTGGGATTAGACACTGTGGCGGATAGCGACTTGTGGTCTGCATTGGAAATTGCACAGGCTAAATCTTTCGTTGAGGAAAAAGGTGGTCTGGATAGTTCTGTAGAAGCCTTTGGGAAGAATTTTTCTGGCGGACAAAGACAACGCTTGACCATTGCGCGTGCTATTTTACAGAAGGCTCCAATATTGATTTTGGACGATGCAACATCCGCTCTGGATTATTTGACGGAAAGCCGCTTATTGGCAGCAATTCGTCAAGAATTTCCGGAACAGACCTTGATTATGGTGTCACAAAGAACCAATAGTTTGCGTAGGGCAGATCAGATTTTAGTTTTGGATCAAGGTCACCAAGTTGGACTTGGTCGCCATGAAGATTTGCTGAGAAGCTCTGCTATTTACCAAGAAATCGACCAATCTCAACATAAGGAGGAGGACAGCCATGAAACAATCTAGTTTTAAGCAACTGATTCGATTGGTTTTAAAGCAGCCTCTTAGAATGTCCTTGTTGCTGATCGGAACAGTAGCTCAGGTCTTGTTAACTGTCTATCTACCAATATTGATTGGTCAAGCTGTTGATGCGGTGTTACTAGCAGATAGGCAGATTTTGCTTGTCTTACTGGGGGAAATGGGTCTTGTTATCGTGCTCAATACCTTGGTGCAATCCTATCTCCCCCTTGAAACCAATCGTTTGGTCTATGGTATGGTTGCAGATTTGCGTGAGCAGGTCTATATTAAGTTGCATCAGCTGCCCTTATCTTATTTAGACCGTCAGTCTGTTGGTGACTTGGTCGCTCGTTTTGCAAGTGATAGTGAGCAGTTGACCAATGGCTTGCTAATGATTTTTAACCAATTTTTCCTTGGTCTGTTAACCATATTCCTAACCATTTTTACAATGGCTAGGCTAGATATGACCATGATGCTGGTCGTCGTAGCCTTGACCCCGCTTTCGCTGATTATAGCACGCTATATCGCCAAGAAGTCCTATGGTTATTATAGAAAGCAAACTCAGGCGCGAGGTCAACAGTCCCAGTTGCTTGAGGAATCCATCAGCCAGTTGACCTTGGTTCAGTCTTTCAATGCCCAGGAGCAATTTACAGAACATTTTCAAGCAGTTAATGAACAATATGCGACCTATTCTCAAAAAGCGATTTTCGCCTCTTCAACGGTCAATCCAAGTACCCGCTTTGTCAATGCACTCATCTATGCCTTGCTAGCTGGTCTGGGTGCTATGAGGATTATGGCTGGTCATTTTACCGTTGGCTCGCTGACAACTTTTCTCAATTATGCTAGTCAGTACAGTAAGCCCTTTAATGAAATTTCTTCGGTCCTTTCGGAATTGCAGAGCGCTTTAGCTTGTGCAGACAGGCTGTTTGTTATCTTGGATCAAGCTAGTATTGACGATCAGGCAGAGCGGAAAATCGATTCAGAGGAGTTAAAGGGAGCTATTTCCTTTGAAAATGTGTCTTTCGCTTATAGAGATGACCAATCTTTGATAGAAGCTTTAAATATTGAAGTTAAATCCGGCCAGAAAATTGCTATTGTTGGACCAACAGGAGCAGGTAAATCAACCATGATTAACCTACTTATGCGCTTCTATGATGTGACGGCTGGTCAGATTGTTTTGGACGGTGTTCCGATTAGCCAGTATAGCCGAGAGGACCTTCGCAGACAGATTGGCATGGTTTTACAGGAGACTTGGATAAAATCTGGGACCATTCATGACAATATTGCCTATGGCTATCCCAATGCCACAAGGGAATTGGTCATTGAAGCGGCTAAGGCAGCCAATGCAGACTTCTTTATTCGCCAGTTGCCAGAAGGGTACGATACGGTATTGACAGACGGAGGTGCATCCTTATCACAAGGCCAACGTCAGCTCTTGTCCATTGCGCGTGTTTTTGTTAAAATCCCTAAAATATTGATATTGGATGAGGCAACCTCCTCCATCGATACACGGACGGAACTCTTGGTACAAGAAGCCTTTGGCAAGTTGATGGAAGGGCGGACCAGCTTCATCATTGCCCACCGATTGTCAACCATTCAGTCAGCTGACTTGATTTTAGTTATGGTGGATGGAAAAATTGTTGAGCAAGGCAATCATGATGATTTAATGGCTAAAAAAGGTATCTATTACCAAATGCAAACAAGCCAGCAATTGGAGGAGGATTAGATGTTAGATAAACTGAAATTAAACTCTATTACAGTATTGGACGACTATTCGGTCGAGATGCTTGATAATCAACGAGTTATGTTAACAACTACAGTGTCAGAGAGTTCTTTAAATCCATATGGAATGGCACATGGAGGCTATCTCTTTACACTTGCTGATTCGGTTGCAGGATTAACGATTGTGGCCCAAGGTTCATATGCAGTAACTCTGCAATCCAATATCCACTATCTGAAAGCGGCTAAACCTGGTGATGACCTATCTGTCATTGGAGCTTGTAGCCATGATGGTAACAGAACAAAGGTCGTTGAGGTAAAGATAGAAAATCAAGATGGTAAATTAATCGCCTCAGCAAGTTTTACCATGTTTGTGACTGGAAAGATAGAAAAATAAATAGTTGGAGTTAGCAAAAGCTAGCTCCTTTTCTTTGTGTTATACTAGATTTATGTTAGATTTGAAAGAATATGGAATTGATATGTGGCCTGAAGAAAAGGCTCAAGCTTTTCGTAAGGCACTTTTGGATTGGTATGATGCCAATAAAAGAGATTTACCTTGGAGAAGAACCAGGGATCCGTATGCAATCTGGGTATCCGAAATCATGCTCCAACAGACACGGGTGGATACTGTTATTCCTTACTACGAACGGTTTCTTCATCACTTGCCGACTATTGCTGATTTGGCTAAGGCTCCAGAGGAGGTCATTCTCAAACTATGGGAAGGTTTGGGGTATTATTCCCGTGTTCGCAATATGCAACAGGCAGCTCAACAAATGGTGGACGACTTTGCAGGGCAATTTCCGACCACGCATGCGGAAATTTCTAGTTTGAAAGGCATAGGTCCCTATACTGCTGGAGCCATTTCAAGTATTGCCTTTAACTTGCCAGAGCCAGCAGTGGATGGCAATGTTATGCGTGTTCTCAGTCGTCTATTTGAAGTGGATTACGACATTGGCTTGCCAGCTAATCGCAAGATTTTTCAAGCTGTGATGGAAATTTTGATAGACCCCGACAGACCCGGAGATTTCAACCAGGCTTTGATGGATTTGGGTTCTGATATAGAATCACCAGTCAACCCACGCCCCCAGGACAGTCCAGTCAAAGACTTTAGCGCGGCCTATTTAAACGGCACCATGGACAAGTACCCTATCAAAGCACCAAAGAAAAAGCCAGTTCCAGTTGCATATCAAGGTTTTATTATCCGCAATAAAGACAATCAATTTTTATTGGAAAAAAATAATGAAGCCGGGCTCTTATCGGGGTTTTGGTCCTTTCCGCTTTTGGAAAAAGGGGCAGTCGTTGACAAACAAGTTTCCCTCTTTGAAGTTGCAGAAGAAGTTGTACAACTAGATATTCGGCAGAGCTTTACAGAACATTATGGCATGGCTGTTGATTGGCAGAAGCAAGAATTTGACACCGTTCAGCACATTTTCAGTCACCGCAAATGGCAGATAGAATTGGTCGAAGGAGTTGCAGAAACAACCAAACTTCTAGGAACCAAAGAATTAAAATGGGTTTCCGTAGAAGATTTTCCTATCTATCCCTTTGCCAAACCCCAGCAGAAGATGTGGGAAGCATATGTTAAAAAAATTGAGCAATAAAAAATAACATTCGAGCACATAATTGTTTGATAGCGTTTTCTAAAAGTGGTATACTATTCTTAGAAGAAATCAGATAATGAAGTTGAGATGTTGAACGCCATCTATCCTGGTTGAAAGGAGTATTCCAGCGTTCATTTAATCAAGCTAACTACTAGCCATTTTCTCCAAAGGACGATGGCTAATAGGGGAAAAGTCCGTTATCCCTACTTTGATGCCCAAAGGCATCTGTTGGCAAAATGCTTAGCATTCACTCACACTTAGCCTTGCTACCCAGTTCAATCAAAAGTAGGCTAATCCTTATTCGTGTCGTAAATACTGTATGGTCAAGGTAGATCCTTGGCTAGCAACCAAGAAAATCAGAAAACCTCTAGTGATTTTCATCATAATAAGCAATCTCCACACTTAGACAACAAAATAAGAGGACAATCAAAGACATAAGGGTAGCAGAATAATTACTTAATCATTAACTATTTGTCGTGCAACTTTGGTAATGGACTTTTCCAATTTAAAAGACAAAAGGGAGGCTGAAAGGCCTCCTTTTCGCTATTGTTATGTTTGGCTTTCCTATATGTTAGGATTGACTATAGACAGCAATTACTCTACCGATTGGACGGATGTCATCTTCCTGGTTTAAATAAATATCCTCATAGTCAGGGTTGAGGGATTGTAAGTAAGAGCCCTTGTATTTTTTAACAAAATTTTCCCCATTAACTGAGAAAATCCCAATTGAGTTCAGAGGAATGTCTGGTGTCAGACGAATAAAGAGGTAGTCCCCATCCTGAATACTAGGTGCCATGGAATCTCCGACAACCTGAGCGATTGTATCATATTGATAATTTTCAGGGATATCTTCGCTATAAAAGGATACTAGGTTGTCAAAGTCTGTATCCTGCCAGTAGCCAGTACCAGCTGAAACCTTGCCAGGAACAGCCAATTCCGTTCGTTCACGGTAGTCATCTAGATGAAGTACAGTTGCTGATTTAGAATTAGAGGTTTGCATTGCTGCTACTTGTTCTTGCCCGAAAGCAATCCACCTGTCATGAAATTCACCCTCTAGTGTCTGATCTAAAACTTGCGCTTGCTGAGAAATAGATTGTTTAAATTGTCCAAATTGGGCAGGGGTAAGCGTCAGGGCTATAGCTTGGTCGTCATCAAGTTTCTGAACCAAATCAGAAACAGCTATGTTCATGCCTTTTGCAACCTTCTCCAGTGTTTCCATGGTGGGAAGGAGAGCTTTTTTTGTTTTAGGATGCTGATTTTTTTCTAACATAGAAATATATCCCTTTGTTAAACCAGAAAGTTCTGCAAACCTATCCATAGATAGTTTGTTTTTAGTTCGAAATTCTTTTAAGATATCACCTAGAATCATGCCAGTACCTCGCTTTGTTTAACATATTATACCACAAGAATATTTTTTTGACAAACATTGTTTAACGTGTTTGACAAAAATCAAAAATGGTGTTATGATGGTATCAAATCCTAGTTGGAGTGTGTAGAAATGAAAAATAATCTTGAGATTACTTGGGCAGATATTTACAGAGAATGGGAAGTCTATGCAGAACATTTTCATTTGCATCCCTTGATGAGCAAGGAAAGCAAGTTTCAAGTAGTTAGTCCTGAAATGAGTAGAGGTAGTCTGCTAACTTTTCAGCTATTAAATCATTATCTAGAGGATGAAGAAAAGTATGCAGCAGTATGGCTAGCCTCATTTTGTCGTGATTTAATGCAGGATTATGCTTATTTGTTAAATAGCAGAGCCTATATGTTGGTTAGTCAAGTTTATTTTCAGTCAGTAAAACAATTTGATGATGGCATTCAAGACTGGGCAAAACCGCTCACGAGATTACAACCAAAGTTATTTATCTCTCACCGAATGTTTGAAAATGTAGACTTAACCAATCTTGCTTGTCTTGTAGAATTAGCAATGATACAAGCTAGTTTAGTTCAAGCCCAGATGCTGGAAAGAATGTAGAAAGGTAGATATGAACATGTTTATTTGGAATAAGAAAACGACCAACCTCTTGTCAGTTGTAGAATATTGGTCGGACCAATTGCTGGACTTAGGTATTTTAAAGAATACTGAAACATTAAGCCCTTTTTGCTGGCGCTGCCACAGCACTTGTGGAGTAAAAAATGTTCCGATTGTTTCAGGGAAATGGTTTCATGTAGAAAGCTTATCCAACCAGTTATTGCTGTGTCAGGCCTGTGAAGTAGAAAAGCCAAAGTCCAAGCAAGCTGATGTTGTTTGGAAATGGTTAAAAGATGAAAGTAGTGAATATTACTGGACCATTGAGGCCATGAAAGAATACGAAAAACAGTTTCATACAAGTGTTCTACAAGAACTTTGGAATATAGGAATTAGGGATGGAGAAGAGGTAGAAACCCTAGTTCAAAAAGTGATGACAGATAGACACAAAATAGCTCCATCCTTCAATCGTGCCAGTCTTGCCCAAGCTTTCCGAGTAGAAATTGAAAAAATGCGTAAGGAAGCCTTTGCAAACTGGACAGGGATATTTCAAATTGCCAGCTGAGTAAATCAGAATGAAATGTAATATGATTGCAAGCAAGGTTAGGAGTTTTAGATATCATTTTATTTTGTTAAAAACGTCACATAATAGTTGAATACATCTAAGAATTATAGTATAATAACATAAAGAAAAACAATGTCATTAACTACTATAAATCTTACAGGAGGTTGTCTATGGCAACATTTTACGTCCCAGCGGTCAACTTGATTGGTCGCGGTTGTGTCAATGAAATCGGTGGTTACGTTAAGGATTTGGGTTATAAGAAGGCTCTGCTTGTGACGGATGAATTTATCCGCACTAGCGATATTCTTCCTAAGGTAACCAAGCCTCTGGATGAAGCAGGAGTAAACTATGTGGTATTCAGTCAGGTTGATCCAAACCCAACCTGTAAAAATGTTTATGATGGACTAGCTACTCTTCAAGAAAATGACTGTGATTTCATCATCTCAGTTGGTGGCGGATCACCTCAAGATGCGGCAAGCTGTATTTCCATTATGGCAACTAATGGTGGAAAACCGCAAGACTATGAAGGTCTTCATAAGTCTGAAAAACTTGGTTTGCCTGTTGTGGCTATCAACACAACAGCGGGCACCTCTGCTGAAATTACCATTAACTATGTTATTACCGATGAAGAACGTAAGGTAAAAATGGTTATGGTAGACAAAAATAGCTTGGCTGTCATGTCAGTCAATGACCCTGAACTGATGCTCTCTAAACCAGCGGCTCTGACAGCAGCGACAGGTATGGATGCTTTAACTCATGCTATTGAAGCTTTGGTAACACCGGGTGCTTATGGCGTGACGAAGAAACTCTCTATGGGTGCGATTGAGCTTATTAAAGAGTACTTACCTCGTGCAGTTGAGAATGGACAGGATATCGAAGCTCGGGAAGCTATGGTCCATGCTATTTTCTTGGGCGGTATGAGTTTCAACAATGCTGGTCTAGGCTATGTGCATTCTATGGCTCACCAATTGGGGGCTGTCTATGATCTGCCACACGGTGTGTGCTGTGCTATGATTTTACCGATCATCGAACGTGAAAATGCCAAACGTGTGCCTGCAGCCTTCCGTGATGTTGCTAAAGCACTGGGACTTGATATTGCAGGTAAATCTGATGAAGAATGTGCAGACTACGCCATTGCACAAATTGAAGAATTGTCGGCTAAAGTTGGTATTCCTAAGAAATTGACAGAGTTGGACATCAAGGAAGAAGAGTTTGACTTTGAATACCTATCTAAGAATGCCTTGATTGATGCCTGTGCACCAGGTAATCCATTCATGCCAACATTGGAAGAAACCATCGCTTTTTATAAAGAATTGTTTTAACCAATAGATTTTAGAATTTAAATACCTACAATTAAGTATGTAAACGAAGATTGTAGGTATTTTTAATTTTGCTATAATAGGACAAAACAAGCCGTTTGACGGCTTTTTTCAATGAAGTAATACAAAGGAGGTTTTACATGGCAATTATTCAATGGTTGAATTATTACCATGGTGTGAGAGAAGACGTAAATCAACGATAAAATAGAGTTGCTAACTATGTAAAGCCTTGATTAATAAGGCTTTTTCTATTTTTAATTCAATTCTATTTTTTATAATATTTTTCGTTGCTATGCAATAATGTGCAATGATAATCAAAATTTGTCCAAAATTCTGCCCATTTGAAGGTTAAAAAAAGATGTATTGTAAACTGCAATACATCTTAGGCTGGATTTCATCAGTAGTAGCTTAATCTGTCTGTGTATTTTTTAGTTATTGGCTAGTTTTTGCCTAGCCTCTTACTTAACTTAATCAATCGTTTTATATATAATATACTTTCTATGATCTATTTTTTCCATCTATCGAGTATTATTTTTTCAATGGTAGTGCTCTTAGTTCTCAAAGAGAGAAGGTTGTTATAGATAGTTATCCTTGTTTTGCTGTTAAATGGTTTTAGAGATATTACTTTCATTCCCACATCATTGAAATTTTGATTGACAGTTGTTGATTGAATCTCGTCACAGTAGATGTAGGAGTTCATAATTTTTAATATTATTAAGGTTTGCCATGTTATCATTTTTGAAAGTATGTACTTCTTGTCCTTACTTTGAATAATACACTCATTAATCAATCGTCTTCTGATCCGGCTTTTATTTTTAGAAGACTTGATAAATAGTAGTTCTAAATGACAAAAAATTTCTTCATCTAAAGCAATTGCCATGGATTTTTCTAGTGCAGGAGTTAGAATACCAGAGAAAAAACGACGAATATAATCATTATTGCCAAACTCTTTAAAATAGTAATTCAATGTCCTATCAGTTAATTGTACTGATTTTTTTATTTCAAGAATGAGATTGTTGACGGCTAGGTTGATCTGTTCATTAAAAAAATTTTTATGGTTTCGTCAGAAATATCTGATAGGATTCGTGATCCAAGCAATTCATTAATTTTCCCTTTTTTTTATTACAAACTCAAGTCTATAAATTCTATAACCATGGTTTTTAATATTCTCTAAGTAATTGTCTGATTGTGCTTTTGCTGTTTTATCATATAATACTATCGCGTAGTTGTATCCTAACTTTGAGGAAATGATGTGATGATCAAAAGGATTGTCATTAATTCCCACATACCTTGACTTATTTGGTTGTTCAACTTTTGAGAATAGTCTTAGTAGAAGTAGTCTTGTCTGATATGAGATTTTTTCTAATATAGAAAAGGTGTATGCAATCTCAATTCCTTGAATAATGATATCTTCTTCTGTTGGATGGATAATGTCAATATTTGAAAAAAGTGTTACACAGGTTAATACGTTTTTCAATTTCGACATTATTTGTTTCATTGTAGAAGTTTTTACATTTCAAATCACCTAAAACCAGTCGAACGAAACAATTTGAGCTTGATTTATCAGTATGGATTTGAAGAAAAAATTGATGAAACTTCTATTGCGATTGCAAAATCTCGGATTCGAGGATTTTGTAGTTCTGTTTGATGAATTTATCCAATCTATACATACATTAGCGAAATTAAGGTCTGATATTCAAAAAAAATTATTAATATTGGGGCTGAATTAGATGAAAATAAGAAAAAAGCGACCTCTAGAGAAGTTGCTTTACATAGAATAGACTAATAAATGATCCGTTATTTTTGAATCAATTTCTTTTAATGAATAATGAATTGCAAATTTATATCAATGAATCTTTTGAGCTATCTTAAAGTCAAAATTGCTAAGCAACCTGAAACTGAGAGCCAATCTGGCAAGCAAGAAGCATAGTCATCAATACCATTGAAAAATATGGGTTTAAAAACTGAAAATACAACAGTAAGAAAAGTCCAAAATAGCAATGCTGTACTTTCAAAATTAGCTGAAAAAACAGTTTATTCACATGTGGAAGGGACAAAGACCCTACCGAGTACTGGTCAAACAAATAGTTCAATACTACAAATGTTTGGACTTGGTTTGGCAAGTATAGGATTGGTAGTAAAAAGAAAAAAACATTAATAAGATTTTTGAGGGTAATAAAACATTTTATGCTATCAATTTCTTATAAAATAGAAGGTAAGTCGAAAGTAAAAGCTTCATTCAATGGTGCGAAGAAGGAAATCGAGGTGCCTAGAATCAGGATATATGAAAATTTAGGAACAATAAAGTCTACCTATATGCTTAAACCGTATCTTAAAGAAGATAATCTAAGTATAGACAGTGGTTATTTTCGTTTAATGCAGTACATATACATTTAAATGAAAATACTAACTTTTTTAAACCAGATGATTTACATCCTGATAATTACATATTTCCTAAATCATTTATTTCAAATAACCCAAATGAAAACCAATCTCATTTTATCTTTTGTCTATTCGAGGGAGTAGATGGTTCATATAAACTATTATTACTTGTCTATATAAAAAATACAGTCGGGAATTATTATCTTGAAGTAATTGATAGAGCAGATGCTCTAAGTAAAAACAACTGCAATCAATGTTGATAAGTAATTGCAGTCAGGTTACTATTGGTAATAAGAATACAGTAGAAAGTAAAAAGTGGTTATCAACTTCTCGGCCGATAACCACTTTTTTATTTTTTGTACACTCGATTTTTTTCTTTCAAGAACTGGATAATGTAATCCTTTAGCTCCTCGAAGTCACCTTGAAAAGTAGCAATATCAATCGTTTTTTTCAGTCCATCGTTTAAGGAAAGATTGGATTGATATCCATTCATTGCTAGAAACATATGTAAAGCAAGCACGGCAGTTCGCTTGTTAGCATTCTTGAAAGGGTGTTTCTTAATTAGGTTTATCCAGATAATGGCAGCTTTACTATAAATGTCGGGATAGAGTATTTTTCCAAAAATTTCTTGTTTTGGCTGCTCAACAATCATCTGAAGGCTATTTGGATCAGCTATCCCAACTGGTTCCTTTGGGGAATATTTGCCAATGACCATGACATTGATTTTGATAATGTCTTCAGCGGATAGGTATTTCATCTATCTACCAACTCTTTCAATAATTCATCGTATTGGCTCATAGCTTTTTCTAACTCTTTGTCAAAGTCAAATGTTGGTTCAGCTTTACGGATGATGACATTATTTCCTGAAGTGACGAATTCGATTTCTTCACCAATTTCTGCACCAAGTGCTTCTTTAATAGCGTTTGGGATAGTGATAACAGTGCTGTTACCTGTTTTGCGTAATAAAACATTCATCGGATATACCTCCTGCATTTGTAAATACATTATACATGATATATACAAAAAATAAAAGTGAATACTACTAGTTGCTTCCATTTTCTAGAATCATTATAAGGTAAACTTTTGTATTTTCTGGTTCGATTTTGCTTAATTTGCTTGAAAATTTACCTTATTTTGATGAAAGTAGTTGAAATTGGATGAAATTTTGGGTTTTGAAAAACAGTGAAAACGTTGATATTGCAAGCTTTTGAAATTAGTTGAAATAAACAATGGTCCAACCAGGTCTAAAGAAAGCTCGTAAAGCTAGCCAGTTCTCAAAACGTTAAGAACCAGCTACATTACAGCATTTACAACACTTCATGGTTCACACCATGGGGTGTTTTTTGTACTTGTTCAAGGTGTTCAGGATAGCTTGTGTATCGCCTTGGCCTTGTTTCTTGTTTACCGGTGTTCCGTAATTCCTTCTGTGGCTAAATAGACCATTTAGTTGTCGAAGGGAAAATTCAGCCTTGTCAGTTAAGCATTTATTTTGTATAATAGAGTTACTTTATAAAGAAACTTGAGGTGAAGGATGTTTTCAGGGGAGCGTTTGCGAGCGATTCGTTTGGTCAATGAGATGACGCAGGAAAATCTAGGGAAGCTGGTTGGTGTTGGGAAGGTGACGATTTCTAAGTGGGAATCGGAGACGACAGTTCCCAATGCCAAGCATCTGCGAGCTTTGGAGGAGACTTTTTGGGTAGCTAAAGGTTATTTTGAGTTGGATTTTGAGCTCTTGTCGGTCTACCATAAACTGACTAGCACTCATCAAGGAAAGGTGATACGTTACTCACGGCGTTTATTGGAGGAACAAGAGCAGTCTGTACAATTTGTGGCCTATCAGGTTCGAACCAATATTTTGCTGTCGGCGGGGCCTGGTGAGAGCTTTGAGGATGAGTTTGAGACAGAAACGGTCTATTTTGATAAAGAGATGGACCATGACGTAGCGACTTGGATTAAGGGGAATTCCATGGAGCCAATGTTCCAATCAGGAGAGGTGGCGCTTATCAAGGAGACTGGTTTTGATTATGACGGCGGTATATATGCCATTGTCTGGTTTGGTCATACCTATATCAAGCGTGTGTATCGGGAGGAGGAAGGTTTTCGTCTCGTGTCCATCAATCCAGACCATCCGGATAAGTTTGCCTTCTATGAAGACCAGCCTAAGATAGTAGGGAAGGTTGTTGGTCATTTTATGCCTTTGGCAGTTTAGGGACTATGTAAAGACAACTCAGCTAAAGAGTGGGCGTCAGGGCTAGAGGGGGGAATATTCGGAAGGGTTTTTGTGTGTTTACCTTAACTTTCCGGATGGAATTTGCTATAATTTAGGTAGAATGTAAGTCTAGGAGGCTACTTATGGAAGTCAAAGATGTCATGGAAATTTTGGAAGGAATGAAGCTAGGGATTTTTGCGACGGTTGATGAAGCTGGAAATCCCCATGCGCGTCCTATCCATATCACAGCAGCCAATGAAGATGGTATCTTCTTTATGACGGGTTCGGAAACGCATTTCTATCAGCAATTGATGGGGGATGAGCGTGTTGCGCTAACAGCCCTGTCAGAAGAAGACTACTTGATTCAAGTGATTCGTATCGAGGGCAAAGCTCGTCCGGCTAGTCAAGAACTCTTGGAGAAGGTTTTTGTGGACAATCCTTATGTCCAACATGTTTACAAGGATGAGGAAAGTCGCAAGACCATGCAGATTTTCCAAGTCTATGAGGGAGATGGCTTCTATCATAGTTTGACGCAGGGGCATAAGTATGTCTTTAAAATCAATAATGAGGTAGGTCAAGCTCGAACAATCTAAGCTACGAGCTTCGCATTCATGCTATTCTGTGCTATACTAGAACGAAATAACCGAAAGCAGGAAATGCCATGACCAAATATGCCCTTTTTAGTTACACAACAGGTAATATAGGAGATGAGATTCAATCCGTTGCGACCAGTCGCTTTTTACCACGGATTGACTACTTCATCAATCGTGATTACATGAATGAGTTTCAGGCGGAAACGGATGAAGAAATAAAAATCATCATGAACGGATGGTACTCACATCGGCCGGAAAATTTTCCATTAAAAAATGAAAAAATCGATCCTCTATTGATATCGATGTTTATCGATGATCCGGTGCAAGAGCAATTTTCTACAGAAGAAAATAGAGCATTTTTCAAAAAATATGGTCCAGTTGGTGCGAGGAGTGGAGCTACCAAAGACTTCCTTGAATCGATCGGTGTAGACTCGTACTGGTCTGGTTGCTTGACATTAACCATTCAACCAGAAAAGAATGTGAAAAAGCAGGATTTTGTCTTAGCGATTGATTTGCCCAATGCTGTTTATGATAAGTTGGCAAGAGAATCTATTTATCCGGTTATTCGGATGAGTGCGGATATCAACCACCAGTACATGAGCCCTTCTCAACGGATGAAAGTGGCTCAGTACTACCTCTACCTCTATCAGTCAGCACGTTTTGTCGTTACCACTCGTTTGCATGGAACCTTGCCATGTTTGGCGCTTGGAACTCCTGTTTTGAATATTCAAGAATAAGGGTTTGAAGAAGGGCGTTTTGCTGGTTTGCGTGAGTTGGCCAACCACATGACGGTTGAGGAGTTTTTGGCAGGAGCTTGTGATGCGAACCAGCCTTTGCCAAATCCACAAAAGCATCTGGACATTCGGAAGGAACTAGAGGAACGCTGCCAAGCTTTCACAGGTTTTAAGAGTGAAGCTGGATACCTCAATGGGCAGGAAGTTATAGATTTCTTGATGGATCCAGAGTTGGTTCAAGCCATGGTGACGGGACTGTGGTCAGCTCACCAGCATTATGGAATCTATCGTTAAAAAAGGGGAAAATCCCCTTTTTGTTTACAGAAAAATGACAGACTATTTTTGCATTTCTAGTCTAGGCATGCTATGATAAAGGTAATATTTAAGAGGGAATGAGGCGTTTAAGTGGAAAAAGTGAGTGTAATTGTACCTGTTTACAATGGGGAAAAACATCTTCGTCAATGTGTCGAAAGTATTATGGCACAGGATTATAAAAATCTAGAGATTTTATTGATCAATGATGGTTCGACAGACGGGTCAGCTCTCTTGTGCGAGCAGTTACGTCAGCAAGATCGACGGGTTAGAGTGGTTCACAAGGTGAAGAATGAGGGTCTAGGCGCAGCCCGCAATACATCGCTTGAGGTGGCGACAGGGGACTATATTGTATTTGTGGATGCAGATGATTGGATTGATCCTAATCATGTTTCTGATTTGCATGAACTACTTACTCGTACAGGAAGTGATGTAGCCATTTCCAACTTTACTCAGTATTACGAGGAAACTGGGCAGTTCAATTTACATATTGCGGCAGATGATTATTACGAGGCTGTTTATAGCCCAGAAGAGTGGTTTGCTTTCCAATATGGTGTTGGCCACAATATTTCCCTCTGTTTCACAGTACCTTGGAGCAAAATGTATAAAAAGTCTCTGTTTGAATACATCCTCTATCCGACAGATGGTTTTGGGGAGGACGACCGGACAACTTGGAAAACATATTTGGCAGCGAATCGAATCGCCTATATGCATCGCTCTAGTCTGATTTATCGTGTCAATGCGGGGTCGATGACCCAGACAGCCGATCAGGCGACAATATTTTCAACGGAGCCAGTGGCAGAACGCCTTGAGGTGCTGGGCTTGCTTGGTTTTGATTTGTCACGGGAAATTGCCGCCTACAAATGGCGTTCGCAGATAAATCGGGATAGCAAACTGCGTAATGGGGATGTAGTAGCTTATAAGAACCTGGAATTCCGCAAGCGGATGATAGATAAATACGGAAACAACTAAATGAGAGTCTATATTACGAATTTAAACGGTCAAGCAGCATCTTCAACGGCGCAGCTTGGACAAAATATGGTGACAGATATTGCGATTGGGCTTGGCTATCGTGAACTAGGGGTTTATGCTTATAATATGGAGGCAGATAGTCCGTCTGAACTCAGTAAACGCTTGGATGGGATTGTGGCTGGCTTGCGGCATGGGGATGTTGTCATCTTCCAAACGCCGACTTGGAATACAACGAATTTTGATGAGCGCTTGATGGCAAAGTTGAAGGCCTATCAAATCAAAATTGTGATTTTTATCCACGATGTTGTTCCTTTAATGTTTGCGGGAAATTACTACTTGATGGACCGGACCATTGCCTACTATAATCTAGCAGATATCATTGTGGCCCCGAGTCAAAAGATGATTGATGTCTTGCGTGAACATGGTTTGACTGTGAAAAAGACACTAGTTCAGGGGATGTGGGATCATCCGACCAATGCTCCGCAATTACCAGCTTATTACAAGCCCTTGATTCACTTTCCGGGCTCACCAGAGCGTTTTAGCTTCATGAAAAGTTGGAACTATCCTGTTCAGGTTCATCTTTATTGTCGCCAAGAGGTGGAGTTGCCAACCATGGTAAAACGCCTGCCTTATCGCCCAGATGAACAGCTCTTGTTAGAAATGTCGCAGGGCGGATTTGGCTTGGTCTGGATGGATGATCATGACAAGGGGTATCAAACCCTCTATTGTCCGTATAAATTAGGTGCTTTTGTAGCAGCAGGAATCCCTGTGATTGTTCAGAGAGGAATTGCCAATCAGGAAATCATCGAGGCGAATGGACTTGGTTTGGTTGTGGACAGTCTGGATGAAGCAGTTGAAAAAATTCAAGCTATGACGCCAGCTGACTATCAGGGATTTGTGGCTAGAGTAAGAGCCTTTAATCCCTTGGTTCGACAAGGGTATTTTACGAAAAAATTATTGATCGATGCTGTCTTTAGTGCCATATGTGATGGGGGAGAAGGATGAGAAAATTAGAAGAAATTCGTGTTTTGCCGATTTTGGATAGTCTTGCTTATATCAAAGAACACCAGTCCTCTGTTGTGCGATTTGGAGATGGAGAAATTGATGTGATTCAGGGGTCTAGCATCCCCTATCAGCCATATGATTCAGAATTAGCGGCGGCCTTAAAAGCTATTTTGACCATTCCAAGTTCTCCGGAATTAGTGGTGTGTTTGCCAGATGTCTTTCAAGGATTGGAACGGTATAATTCAAATGCTCAACAATTTTGGAAGAGTCATTTTGAGCGCTATGGTCAATTTTATGCCCACGAGTGTCAATCTGATTGGTATGGTTCAACCTTTATTTCGCGTCCCTATATCGACTTGGTGGATAAGGAACCTGCGGCAGCCTATTTTGCGGCCATTAAGGACTTATGGCAGGGGCGAGATATTTTGATTGTCGAAGGTGAAACCAGTCGATCGGGGGTTGGAAACGACCTGTTTGCTGGAGCAGATTCTGTTTCTCGTATCGTTTGTCCCTCAAAGAATGCTTTTGCTAAATACGATGACATTTTAGAAGCGATTCTAGAGCATGCAGATGATAAGTTGGTCCTTCTGATGTTGGGGCCGACAGCCAAGGTCTTGGCAGTTGATTTGATGCAGAGGGGTTATCAGGCTATTGACTTGGGACACATCGATTCCGAGTATGAATGGTTCCAGATGAAGGCAACATCCAAGGTGAAACTTGACCACAAGCACACCGCTGAGCATAATTTTGATACAGATATTCAGTTTACAGAAGATGCGGACTACCTTTACTCCGTAAAGGCTTGGGTGGGTGTTGCGCCGCAAACTCTACAGGAGGTTTCGGTGAAAGAAGAACACGAAGTGCAAGCAGTACCTGCTTTAATTAGTATTATTGTCCCTGTTTATAATGTAAAGCCTTACTTAAACCGCTGCATTGATTCTTTATTGAAACAGACTTATCCTCATTTTGAATTGATATTAATTAACGATGGTTCGACAGATGGGAGCGCCTTTGTTTTGGAAGAATATGCCAAAAAAGATGAACGTATCCGTGTCATTCACCAGGAAAATGCAGGGGTGTCTGCGGCACGCAATAAGGGGATTGACAGTGCGAAGGGGGAATATATTACCTTTGTCGATTCAGATGATTTTGTAGAAGATTACTATCTCCAGCATCTATATGACGGAGCGAGAGAGTCAGGTTCGGATATTGCCGCCACTAATTTCACCTCTTTCAATGAGGAACGGCAGTCTTTCCTTTTTTACCATCATGAAGGAAACTATTTCCAGACGGTCTATTCCATCCAAGACTGGTTGGACTTAGAGGGAAATATGAAAAACAATATGCACCTTGCTTTCACCTTCTCTCCGTTGAAATTATTTAAAAGGTCCTTATTTGGAGATATTCGCTACCCGACAGGTCGTCTCAGAGAAGACGATGCAACGATCTATAAATTGTATTTGAAAGCCAATCAGATACATTTCACCAATGAAGGTCCTTATTACTATTCTCAACGGCCGGAAGGACTATCTCGATCTGCTATGTTGCAGGATATTACGACCATGATTAGTAATGCCGAGGAGCGTATTGCTCTGCTAGTGACGATGGGGTACAATCCAAAAGCTCAGATCGCTTCGTATGTTGCGCGCTTAGAAAAATGTCAAGCAGATGCCCTCTATGCAGGACAGATAGAATTGTATCGAACGATAAGGGTGAAGTTAGAATTATACGATCAATTTAGAAAGTTTAAGTAGGATGGAAAAAGTATCGGTTATCGTTCCTGTGTTTAATGCGGGTATTTATTTGAAACAGTGTTTGGATAGTATTATAAATCAAACCTATCAAAATCTTGAAATAATATTGGTGAATGATGGTTCAACGGATGAAAGTGCTAGCGTTTGTGAGCAGTACCGACAAAAAGATAGTCGAGTTAAACTGGTGAATAAACCACTGGGTGGGGGCGGAGTAGGTGCAGCCAGAAATACAGCCTTACAATTGGTGAGTGGAGACTATATTCTCTTTGTTGATAATGATGATTGGTTGGATCCTCAGCATATTGATTACCTCTATCAGTCTTTGAAAGAGGCGGAGGCAGATATTGCCGTGGTCAATTTTACTCAATTTATGGAAGAGACGAGTTCATTTGCTTTCCATTTACAAGCTCAAGATTACTTTAGACAGGTTTATAGTCCGCAAGAATGGTTTAAAAAAGAGTATGAAGGCCGATTTGCGATTAGTCAATGCTTTACAGTTCCGTGGTGCAAACTATATAAATCCTCCCTATTGGAAGGCATTGTTTATCCAGAAGATGAAAAAGTTGAGGACGACTATACAACCTGGAAAATTTATCTGAATGCTGATCGCATTGTCTTTTCAAATACGAGTTTGTATTACCATCGAAAAAGACAAACAAGTGTTACTAAAACGGTCGAAATCTCTTCTGTCTTTCCTCTGAAAAGTATTGAAGAACGAATTACTGTCTTGTCATTGATTGGTTTTGATATCGAGCCAGAATTACGAGCCTATAGATGGCGATTGAATCTACATAAGGATTTTTATTTGAAAGCTGGTAGGATGCAAGACTATCAAAAATGTATACAAAAGATTTCAATTTTAGAAAAATGGAAAAGGTGAGAGTAATCTTATCTTTTCTTTTCATTACCAGCCTATGACAGAGAGTTTGAGTCTCTCCGTATCGGAATCTGTCTTTGAGTCCGTCTCCGAATCCATCTCCGAATCGATTAAAGAATCTGTTTCTGAGTCAGTCAGCGAGTCAGTTTCAGAATCGATCTCAGAATCAGTCTCCGAATCTGAAGCGATTACGCCTGCTCAGCAAGTCCCATCTCAAACCCTATCCGAATCTGTTCTCCAAGCCTTGCCAAGCACAGGTCAGGAATCTCAAACCTCCCTCTCCTTGCTCGGAGGAATGCTGTTATTTGGGCTACTCAAAAAGAAAAAACAAAAAGAAGAGCAAGAATAATTATGAACCCAGTTGTAATCAACTGGGTTCATGATTTTATTGATATAAAAGTGAAAATATATTTTGAAAACTATTTTTAACAATATATTAAAATTGAAAACAAAAGACGAAAAATACGTTTTCATTTCAGTAAAATCATTGACTTTAGTATAATTTATTGGTATAATAGATGAATTATTTAGGGGGACTATTGGGCAATAGGACATTTTTAGGACACTAAATGATAAAGAAACATCAGGGGGATTTCTTTGAATGAAAATGCAAAGAAAAGATGACTTTACCGAAGTATCTCGAAAAAGTCGTGTAAAAATGCATAAATCCGGTAAGCACTGGGTGAGGACAGTCATGTCGCAAATCGGTTTGATACGTATTGGAGGCAAGTCTTCGGCAAGTTCAGCCGAGGTCAACCTTGCTACTGTAAAACGTTCAATGACAGCAAGCCAATTGTTACGCGGGTTAGCAGCAGCAGGAGCTGTTGTGGGGGGGAATGTCGTGGTTGAAACCGTTATGGCTTCTGAAGTTGTCGCGACATCAGAGACAAGTACATCAACCTTGGCAGAAGCAGATACTGTCGTGTTGACGACAGTTGTCGACTCAGACTCAATTTCAGTAAGCTCCTCGGAATCGACATCGATTTCCGAATCAGCGAGTCAGTCTGAGTCAACCTCAGCATCGGAATCGACATCGATTTCGGAGTCCGAATCGCTCAGTTCATCAGAGTCCGTATCGAACTCAGAAAGTCAATCGGCTTCAGAGTCGCTCTCTGTTTCAGAATCAACTTCTGTATCACATTCGGAATCTGAATCAGCATCGACTACGCCATCAAGTTCGACAAGCTCTGAAACCAGCACAAGTGAATCAGCAGCAAGTGAAACAGGTTCGGAAACCAGTGCGAGCGAAACAGGCGCTATAACTGTAGCAGAAGAAAAGCAAACCTTAGAGCAAGTTGTTTCGGAAGCAGAGGTTTTAGTACAAATCGCAAGTAACCAAACTGCACCAAGTCAAGCCTTGCTAACTGCAATTGGAACCAGTCGTAATCAGCTGCTGTTGGCTCAAACCATCTTAGGAGATGCGAATGCGACTGCGGCTGACCTTGCTACCATTATCAGCAGTTTGCAAGCAAGCAACCAAGCAATTGGTTTTTTGTTGTTGGAAAATGATGAAGACGGAGTGATTACTTTTGCTCTTAATACTTCAACGACAGCAACACTTAAAGTTGGTGAGGGTGAGGGTATCTTAGTTGATACACTTTCAACGGCAACCCCTGAAATGACAGATGCTAAAGGGGCGAAAGTGTCTGATTTGACATTTTCATCGCCATATGCTGGTACAAGTGTAGCTGGTTGGCATACATTTAGTTATACATCAACAGATATTTATGATCAAAACCATAAGAGTTCAGGTGGTACAGCTTTAAATGCTTATATTCGCTATTCATTAGACGAAGATACAAGTACTTACACAGTACTGGCAGAATTGGTAAGTAAAACTGGTACAGTATTAGAGTCTTATAAAATTGATCCAGGATCTAGTGCAACCTTTACTTATCCAAGCACTCTTGATACTGACAACTCACCTATCACAATTACCTATGACACTTCCTTGGCAACAGCTTCAGGAATTCCTGGTGGATTAAGGTTTAGTACCAGCTCAGCTAATGTATATGGGACTACATTGGTGCCAACATATACACTAAATACCACCTATTATAAAACAACAGACGGTACAATTATTGCTACCTATTCTGTCATGACAATTGGTGGACAAACAGTGACACCATCTGGCAATCGTTCATTTGTTGGCTATGACTATTCCACGACTACAAATGCAACTTCAACCAGAGCTTTGACTCCAGGTACTACCTATATGCACGGTAAGGTTGAAGCACAGGGAACTAAGACCTTGATCACAGTCATTGATGATCAAGGGACAATTAAAAGAAGTTTATATTATCGTGATCCAACCTATACAGGTACAGTTGATTGGAATGGCACAGATACTACTGGATTCATTAAGTTATTTGAAACAAGTGAGATAGCAGCTTCGACTTCGACATCAGGGACTAATTATAATACCTATTCGACTATTGAACCGAGTTATACAACGACTACTTACAATGGTCAACGTATTATGGTCTTCTATACTAGTCCGGCTAAAAATTGGCGTTTAATCGGGTATTGGACTGGTGGTACAGGTACTGGCGGTACTCAATATGGTCAGTTCTATTTTGGAAGGCAGTCGTTGGATAGAGCTGGTAACTGGGGGCTTTGGAAACCTAACTTTAGTTCGATAGGTGTGGGTGACTATGGGTCTCAGTATGTTTTGGGAAATCCGTTGTCTACATTGGTTAACGAAACAACGCACTGGTACACAGTTGATACATCTGAGTCTGAATCACTCTCGAATTCAAACTCACATTCATTGTCTGAATCTGAATCAACTTCTAACTCAGAATCAGCATCAAATTCAGAATCCATCTCAAACTCTGAGTCACTGTCTAATTCTGAATCAACATCAAATTCAGAATCACTTTCAAATTCGATTTCTGAATCTGTTAGAGAATCCGTTTCCGAGTCAATCTCAGAATCAGTATCTGAATCCATTTCTGAATCAATTTCAGAATCCGTTTCAGAGTCTGTATCTGAATCCGTTTCAGAATCTATCTCTGAGTCAGTAAGCGAGTCAGTTTCAGAATCCATTTCAGAATCAGTATCTGAATCAATCTCTGAGTCTGTATCAGAATCAATCAGCGAATCTGTCTCTGAGTCTGTATCTGAATCAGTAAGCGAGTCAGTGTCTGAATCCGTATCAGAGTCAATCTCTGAGTCAGTTTCAGAATCAATCTCAGAATCTGTATCAGAGTCAGTGTCTGAATCAATTTCAGAATCAATCTCAGAATCAGTATCTGAATCAGTATCTGAATCAGTATCTGAATCCATTTCTGAATCAATTTCAGAGTCAGTGTCTGAATCCGTATCAGAGTCAATCTCTGAGTCCGTTTCAGAATCAGTGTCTGAATCCGTATCAGAGTCTGTGTCAGAATCAATTTCAGAATCAGTTTCCGAGTCAATCTCAGAATCAGTATCTGAATCCATTTCTGAATCAATTTCAGAATCCGTTTCAGAGTCTGTATCTGAATCCGTTTCAGAGTCCGTTTCAGAATCAGTGTCTGAATCCATTTCAGAATCAGTATCTGAATCCATCTCAGAGTCTGTCTCTGAATCAGTATCTGAATCAATTTCTGAATCCGTTTCAGAGTCTGTATCTGAGTCAATTTCAGAGTCCGTTTCAGAATCAGTGTCTGAATCCGTATCAGAGTCTGTATCAGAATCCATTTCAGAATCCGTTTCAGAATCTATCTCTGAGTCAGTAAGCGAGTCAGTTTCAGAATCCATTTCAGAATCTGTATCGGAGTCAATCTCTGAGTCAGTTTCAGAATCAATCTCAGAATCTGTGTCTGAATCCATTTCAGAATCCGTTTCCGAGTCAATCTCAGAATCAGTATCTGAATCCATTTCTGAATCAATTTCAGAGTCAGTGTCAGAATCCATTTCAGAATCAGTATCTGAATCAATCTCAGAGTCTGTATCTGAATCAGTATCTGAATCAGTATCTGAATCCATTTCAGAATCCGTTTCAGAGTCTGTATCTGAGTCAATTTCCGAGTCCGTTTCAGAATCAGTATCTGAATCCATTTCTGAATCAATTTCAGAGTCAGTGTCTGAATCAATTTCGGAGTCAGTGTCTGAATCAGTTTCAGAATCCATTTCAGAATCCGTTTCAGAGTCTGTATCAGAATCAGTCTCTGAATCAGTTTCAGAATCTATATCAGAGTCAATCTCTGAGTCAGTATCAGAATCCGTTTCAGAGTCAATCTCAGAATCAGTCTCTGAATCAATTTCAGAGTCAGTGTCTGAATCCGTTTCAGAGTCTGTATCTGAGTCAATTTCCGAGTCAGTTTCAGAATCAGTGTCTGAATCCGTTTCAGAGTCTGTTTCAGAATCAATTTCAGAATCCGTTTCAGAATCCGTTTCAGAGTCAATCTCAGAATCAGTATCTGAATCCATTTCTGAATCAATTTCAGAATCCGTATCAGAGTCCGTTTCAGAATCCGTTTCAGAGTCAGTGTCTGAATCCATTTCAGAATCGGTTTCAGAGTCAGTGTCTGAATCAGTATCAGAATCTGTATCAGAGTCTGTGTCAGAATCAATTTCAGAATCAATTTCAGAATCCGTTTCAGAATCAATCTCTGAATCAGTAAGCGAGTCTGTGTCAGAATCCATTTCAGAATCAGTATCTGAATCAGTATCTGAATCAATTTCTGAATCCGTATCAGAGTCTGTATCTGAGTCAATTTCCGAGTCCGTTTCAGAATCTGTGTCTGAATCCATTTCTGAATCAATTTCAGAGTCAGTGTCTGAATCAATTTCAGAGTCTGTATCTGAGTCAATTTCCGAGTCCGTTTCAGAATCAGTGTCTGAATCCGTTTCAGAGTCTGTATCAGAATCCGTTTCAGAGTCAATCTCAGAATCAGTATCTGAATCAGTATCTGAATCAGTATCTGAATCCATTTCAGAGTCTGTATCAGAATCCGTTTCAGAGTCAGTGTCAGAATCCATTTCAGAATCAGTATCTGAATCAATCTCAGAGTCTGTATCTGAATCTGTATCAGAATCAATCAGCGAATCTGTCTCTGAGTCTGTATCTGAATCAGTAAGCGAGTCAGTGTCAGAATCCGTTTCAGAATCAGTGTCTGAATCCGTATCAGAGTCAGTGTCAGAATCCGTATCAGAGTCAGTGTCAGAATCCATTTCAGAATCAGTATCTGAATCAATCTCAGAGTCTGTATCAGAATCAATCAGCGAATCTGTCTCTGAATCTGTATCAGAATCAATCAGCGAATCTGTCTCTGAGTCTGTATCTGAATCAGTAAGCGAGTCAGTGTCTGAATCCGTTTCAGAGTCTGTATCAGAGTCAGTTTCAGAATCAGTGTCTGAATCCGTATCCGTATCAGAGTCAGTGTCAGAATCCATTTCAGAATCAGTATCTGAATCAATTTCCGAGTCAGTTTCAGAATCTATTTCAGAATCAGTATCTGAATCCGTTTCAGAATCTATATCAGAGTCAATCTCTGAGTCAGTATCAGAGTCAGTTTCAGAATCAATCTCAGAGTCTGTATCTGAATCTGTATCAGAATCAGTCTCTGAATCCGTTTCAGAATCTATATCAGAGTCCATCTCTGAGTCAGTGTCAGAATCCATTTCAGAATCAGTATCTGAATCAATCTCAGAGTCTGTATCAGAATCAGTATCTGAATCAATTTCTGAATCCGTTTCAGAGTCAGTATCAGAGTCCGTTTCAGAATCAGTGTCTGAATCCGTTTCAGAGTCTGTATCTGAATCCGTTTCAGAGTCCATCTCTGAGTCCGTTTCAGAATCAATCTCAGAATCCGTTTCAGAGTCTGTCTCTGAATCCGTTTCAGAATCAATCTCTGAGTCAGTATCAGAGTCAGTTTCAGAATCAATCTCTGAGTCAGTAAGCGAGTCCGTTTCAGAGTCTGTGTCAGAATCAATTTCAGAATCCGTTTCAGAGTCAATCTCAGAATCTGTATCAGAATCAATCAGCGAATCTGTCTCTGAATCTGTATCAGAATCAATCAGCGAATCTGTCTCTGAGTCTGTATCTGAATCCGTTTCAGAGTCTGTCTCTGAATCAACTCCTTCACAGGATTCACAGCTTCCTCGTAAGTTGGCAGTATTGCCAAGTACAGGTGAGGAGTCGTCATCTTGGGCAGGATTGCTTGGAGCAGGCCTCTTGTTTGGTGGTTTGTACAAACGTCGCAAAAAAGACGAAGAAGAAGCAAAGTAATCAAAGCTAGAAGGCAAAAAGAAAAGGGCTCTTTGTCAACTGTAGTGGGTAGATGAAAAGCTAACACCTAGAGAGGACGAACTTCGTTCTCTCTTTCTTTATGTTCAAAGCAATCAAAATTCGCTTTTTAAAGTTTTCAAAGTTCCTGAAACCAAAGGCATTTCTCTTAATGACTTTGATGAGATTATTAGTAGCTTCCAGTTTGGCGTTGGAATAAGGCAATTCTAGGGCATTCAAAACCTTGTCTTTATCCTTTAGAAATGTCTTAAATACCGTCTGGAAAATAGGATTAACAGTGGCTATTTCCTGTTCGATGAGGTCAAAGAAATGGTCTGAGTTCTTCTCTTGGAAATGAAATAAGAGAAGCTGATAGAGTTCATAGTGCTGTCGGAGTTCATCTGAGTAGGATAGGAGTTTTTCTAGAATTTCCTTGTTAGTCAAGTGCATGCGAAACATAGGGCGATAAAATCGTTTATCGCTGAGTTCGCGGCTATCTTGTTGAAGTAAATCAGTCCGGTGGACTGATTTAGCCTGAGCCTAGAAATAAGAAAGCGAGGTTTCCAGTAACGTTTCAAAGCACGGTATTCCTGCGATTTTCTATCGAGTTGGTTCATAATTTGAATACGAATACGGTTCATAGCACGACTAAGGTGTTGCACGATATGAAAGCGGTTGAGTACAATTTTTGCATTGGGGAGTGAAACAGTCTGGGAATAGACTGTTTCAGCCTGAGCTTAGAAATTGGAGAGCGAAGGGGTTAGCAAGTTGATAATAGGGACTAAACATATCCATGGTAATGACTTTGACTTGATTTCTAACCTTTCTAGGATAGCGTAGAAAGTGGTTTCGGATGGTTGCTTGTGTTCTTCCGTCCAGAATAGTAATGACATTTAGGGAGTTGAAATCTTGAGCGATAAAGCTCATTTTCCCCTTCTTGAAGGCAGCTCAAACAGTCTATCCCCAGACTGTTTGACTCCCATCTCATCACCTCAGGTAAGGTATTCCAATCTGTTTTAAACTTGAACTCATTAAGCTTTCTCAGAACTGACGATGTTGAAATTGATAGCCTGTGTGCAATATGTGTCATTGCTTGCTTTTCGATGAGTAATTGGGCGATTTTCTGGTTAACCGCGACAGAGATTTGGTGGTTCTTCTTGACAAGAGGAGTTTCAGCAACCGCTATTTTTCCGCAATCTTTACACTTGAAGCGACGCTTTCGAAGACGAATAAGCAGTGGGAAACCAGCAGTTTCTAGATAGGGGATTTTGGAGGCTTTTTGGAAATCGTATTTAGCCATTTGTCCCTTGCAGGAAGGGCATTTAGGGGCTGTGTAATCCAAGTGACCGTGGAGTTCTAAGTGAGTTCCCATATCATATTCATCAGTGATAACGATATTTTTATCTTTAATTCTGAGAAAATTTGTGATAAGATTTAGTTGTTCCATATGAGTCTTTCTAATGAGTTGTTTAGTCGCTTTTCATTATAGGTCATATGGGACTTTTTTTCTATACTCAAAAAGGCTCCATAATCTCTACAGTGGATTTACCCACTACAGAAATTATAGAGCCAAGAAAAGTAGCTAGCAAATGCCAGCTACTTTCTTTGTATCAAGTTCTGATTTAAATATGGAAAAACCGATAATCAGTTGAATAATAGACAAAGAAACAGTACACTAATAGATAAGTAATGGAACGGTTAGCAGTTTTTATGGAAAAAGCTGGCGCATAAGATTTTTTAGACTCATTTAACCTTAAAATAGTAGAATCAAAAAAGGAAAAATAAGTGTCAACTAGCTATATTTTCTGTAGGAAAATTGAAAATGTATTCATTGAAAAACTTAGTATTTTCACAGTCTTGTTATTGACTTAGCCTAGCAATAGTGCTAAAATTGAGAGACTCTTTTGGACATATTTAAAACTAGTAAGACATGAGCAAAAACGCAGTTAAAAAATGATTTTTTAACACTTTTATTGAAACAGCGAATAAGAATGAACAAGTCATACTAGTTGAATCGAAGCTGCCCTTTAACGAGGGCGACTTCGATTTATCATATGTGGGGATAAGGTCTTATCCCTAGATATGATAAGGAATAGGAAGTTTATATTATGAAAAATATATGGAGAAACTATCGTTCTTCTACTCTAGCTAATCGCCTGACCTGGATGGTTGGCATCGTATTTGTCTATACGTTGGGGAAATATATCCCAATCGCAACCCTTCCTGCTGCAGGCATTGAAGCGGGTGCATATAAATTAGATAGTGCCTTGGAGAACTTGGCCATGGTAACAGGCGGTCAGTTTTCGACCCTGAATCTATTTTCTCTCGGGCTGAGTCCTTGGATGACAGGGATGATCTTGTGGCGTTTTTTGACACTCTTTAAGACAATTAAAGGTTTAACTGCCCAACAAAGCCATCGCTACCGCATGTTACTGATGTTTATTATAGCCTTGATCCAGTCCATTGGGTTTAGCTCCCTATCAGATTACTATCAGTTTAGTCAGTTTGGTGACTATTCACTCCCAATCTTAAGGGGAATTACAATGGTAGTGATGATTGCCGGTAGTTTTGTCCTCATGTGGTTGGCAAATGTGAATGGCCGTAAGGGCTTAGGAGGCCCATCGGTTATTATTGTCTCCAACATGATTTTAACCTTTATCATCAATATTATCCGGTATTTTTCAGAAAATCGGTTGGGAGGCCTCGAATTTTTGTTGACGATTGTGGTGATTGCACTAATCGCTTCTGCCTTGATTTGGATTACAGTCGTCGTCTATCGAGCAGAGTATCGGATTCCGATTCGACGGATTATGATTATCAGTGCATTTGTCGAATCCACCTATATCCCAATTCGGGTGACGCCGGCAGGAGGGATGCCTTTCATGTATGCGATGACGCTGATGTCCTTGCCTCCAATTCTGATTTCAGCTCTGTTGCAGATTTTTCCAGAAAATCCTATATTGAAGGAGCTGGTTGGGAAGGTGAGTATTTCAGAATTACTCGGGATTCTGGTGTATATCTTCTTGCTCTTCATCTTAGCTATTGGTTTTGCCTACTTCAATATAGACCCGACTGAAGTCGCGGAAAATATGCAGAAAAGCGGGGACTATATCGAGAATGTTCGTCCAGGAGAGGCAACTCGGAAGTACATTTCTTTCTATCTAAATCGTTTAACCTTGGTTGGTGCGATCTATACCTGCTTGATGGGAGGTGTGCCCTTGCTTCTGGTGTGGAGCCAGCAAGGGCAAATCAGTATCGCACTGTTGATCAACAATATTTATATTGTCACTACCCTTTTGTTGGGCATAGTGGAACAGGTTCGTATTCTTCGTTCATGGAGAGAATACGACGAGATTATTTAAAGGAGTTACTATGTTTTATTTTGTCCCATCCTGGTATCAAGGAAATCGTAAGTGGTATATGGAAGCCCCATTATGGTTTCGTGTCATTGAAAATATGACCTTTGACGATGCCGTGAATCAATTGAAGACCTTCCAGGCTGCGGGTGAAGAAACGATGATGCTCTTGTTGGGGTACCAACCCCATTTGCGCTATTTTTTGCACCGTCAAGATATTCTTTCAACCCCTTACTGGTCCTTCTTTGACGAGATTCAAAATATCCAAAGCAAAAATACCAAGGTGCTCCAGGTAACTGATTTGACTTGGCCACAGGGGGCACGTTTTGTCTATACTCCCTTTGCCTTGTTGGTCAAAATTGGGGATGAACGGATTGCGGAAGTGCATTTTGCTGAAAGCGGCAATCTCTTGAAAGTGGAATACTTTAAGGAGAATGAAGTTACCTACCATTACCTGTTTGACGATCGTGGATTTTTATCGAGTATCCTTTATTTTTCAGATGGGCAGCCTAGCCATCAGGACTATCTGAATGAAAATGGGGTCTGGCAGGTTCGTGAGCACTTGGCAGAAGCTTCCAATCTCATTACCGTCAACCCACGGGCAGATCAGGAATTCTTCCAGCTGGCTTATGAGAGTTGGGATGATTTGATTTTAGAGAAATTATTCTTCTTCAAACGTCTGCGTATGACAGAACATGACTACTTGGTTATGGCAGTCCATGAACAACATAATCGCCTATTGTTGGATGTTTTTGAGCAACAGAAAAAAGTGTTGTCCTTTAGCGGTGACCGTTACAGTCTCCAAGAGGGCAGTGACTTAAAGCGTCTTGCTCAGGAAGGTGATGTCCTGGTAGTGGATTCGGAGAAAAACAAGCTGGCTCTTGAGTACAGTCTGGCCCAGCTGGGAACCCCTGCTCACCATGTCAGCAAGGTGACGCCGTTTGATACACGTTTGCGTTTAGGACGCAGTCAGACGGTCAAGGAATTGATTATTTACTGGCAGATAGACGGTGCAAGCCGTGAAGACTATTTACAAACCCTGCATGTTTTATTGCAGTTAATGGAAGAAAATCCCTTGATTGAATTAGATATTGTCAGCTATGAACGTGCACGCAATATGAAGGCTTTGGAAAGTGAATTAATTGCTCTTCTGCAGGAAAAATACACACTTGCTCGGTTCATGAAAGTATCGGAAGAGGCCGGTGAAAACCAATTGGAAGAGGATCAAGAGATGACCTTGTCCAGCATTCGCTTCCATACCTTTACCAATGAAAATCAGATCATTCGCCAATTAGATACGACCCGATTGGTATTGGATTTGGGACAGGTTCCGCATCTTTATACTCAGATTGCTAGTATTAGCGCCGGAATCCCACAAGTCAATAGCCAAGCTTCAGAGTATGTAACGCATGGGGAAAATGGTTGGATTGTGATGGGAATTAAAGATCTGACAGAAGCAGTAGCTTATTACTTTGATGGTCTGACAAACTGGAATAGGTCCCTTGTTTCAACTGTTCAAAAAATGGGGGATTACACTAGCGGTCGCATTATAGATCAGTGGAAAGAATTATTAGAAAATAAAGGCTAACAGAATGAAAATTTTACAGATAGGAAGCCAAGATTGGTCGCAGGGAAAGGAGCTTCCAGCAGATCTGGAATGGCTTTATACGAGTGCAGAAGGCATTACAGACCTTCTCCAAGAGTTAAACGATGCAGCTTTGGCAAAAACTCCTGCTGAAAAATTAGCAGAAATGGGAGAAAATCCCAAGGTACCACTTTACTTTACAGGTATCCTAGTGACCGATTCTCTATCGGAAAAGCAACTTGAACCTTTGATGAATAACATCGAAGCTTACGCTGTCTTTATGACAGAAAATGTGGAGGTCTTTGATATAGCTCCGACTGGTTTTTACCGCAGAAAGGTGATGTCTTACCTACCTATACAGGGAAGTCAGGAAGAGTTGATCGCTTTTCTCCATATGAACCTTTTTTCAGGACAATATGGGGCTAAGTTAAAGATCCCTGAGATTGATGTTAATCCCAACTTTACAGGTCAAGTTGATTATGAGGGCAATGTCGGTGTTACGTTTACAGGTGATTTTTGGGAGAATTTTCAACCCCTAATGACATTTCGTTATAACTTGGGGACCTTTCCCATGTCTCTTGAAATCTGGTTGGAATACATAAAAAATGGAGACTGTGAACTTCGTCTAGAGTTGGATCTGATCCGTAAGGGATCTTTAGCGGATGTTTTTGAGAAACAGATCTTGAGTGAAGAAGAAATGAAAGAACCTTATGTTCTAGCACCCCATCCAGAGGTTGGTTTCTATAGTGTGTCTGTTTCTGCCAGAGGGACAGGATCTATCAAGACTGGTGTACTCCATTGGCGTTATTCGCGTTCTGGACTTGGCCGCTTTGTCTTAGGGGGCAAGCGCCATTCGGATGCCAAACGCCAAGAAATTTTTCATTACTTTAACCCGGGAGATATGAAACCTCCTTTGAATGTATATTTCTCTGGTTTTCGGGGAGCGGAAGGGTTTGAAGGTTTCTTCATGATGAAACGCTTGGGAGCTCCCTTTCTACTCGTAGCCGATCCGCGTTTGGAGGGTGGATGCTTCTATTCTGGGACAGATGAATTAGAAGAAGGGGTTCAAAAAGCGATTGAGGATGCTTTAGATTACCTAGGTTTTGAAAAGCAACAGCTGATTCTTTCTGGTCTATCAATGGGGGCATTCGGAGGTCTTTACTATTCTTCTTATTTTAATCCCCATGCTGTTATCGTCGGGAAGCCGTTTACAAACTTAGGAGAGACTGTTTCTAATTTGAAGTTGAAGCGTCCCGGCGAGTTTGAAACCAGTGGTGACATGATTCGTAATGTTGTCGGTGGAGCTGATTCTGCCTCGGTTGAAGCCTTTAACCAACGATTCTGGGATAAATTTGGCGAATCTGATTTTCATACGACTCAATTTGCGATTGCGTATATGGAGCAGGATGACTATGATGGCAATGCTATGGAACGCCTGATTGATTATTTGGCGGATAAAGATGTCCATATTTTCTGTAAGGGGTATGAAGGCCGACACAATGACAATAGTCGTGCCATCAACCGTTGGTTTATGGCTCAGTACCATAAGATTTTAAAAAATGATTTTGGAAGGGACATGTAATGGTAGAAGCGTTAGTGCAAAAATTACTCTGGACAGGAGTAACTCCAGGTGTGAACTACTTGTACGGTTCAATGATTCAGATACAGGATGACTCGATTTTCTTTGAGAACCTTCATTTTTCACCAGGTAAACCCATTAAAACTTGGCGGTCTCAGACTAACTACCAGGCCAATCGTTCTTGTCCAGAACTCCCCTTGCTCTATCCAGGAGTTACCTATCGCCTAGAGCAAAAGGTCACCATTGTGCCTGAACAGACCGCCTATTTTCAAATTCAATATTTCAATCGCCAGAATGAGGAAATCCAACGGGATATCCTCAGAAATGGGCAAGAAGAATTTACCTTTCCTAAAGATGCCTTCAGTTATCGGATTTCCCTAATGAGTGCAGGTTGTCGGCAGGTGGAATTCTTCCATATTGCGATTTATGGACCTGAAAATAGCGCCAAACCTTTGATAGAAGGAAATCATGTCAGCAGTTACACATCAGGTCAGGAACCTGAGGAACTAAGATTGGTGAGTCGCTTGATTCACCAAAAAGGATAAGGGAATAGCAACCATGCAATACAAGACTTCTTTGCTGAATCAGATACGGTTGAGAAAGATTAAAAAATTAACCCGACAGATTAATGCTCTGTCCGATACCTATGAAGGGATGACCGATCAAGACTTGGCTAATCAAACAAATCTCTTTAAGGCGCGCTTGGAAGCAGGTGAGGACCTAGACGATTTGCTGGTAGAAGCGTTTGCGGTTTGTAGGGAGGCCTGTTACCGTGTCCTAGGTCAATTTCCTTATGATGTGCAGGTGATGGGGGGAATTGCCCTCCATCAAGGGACCATTGCGGAGATGAAGACTGGTGAGGGAAAAACCCTGACGGCGACAATGCCCCTATACCTCAATGCCCTATCAGGAAATGGCGCGATTTTGGTCACCACCAATGAGTATCTGGCCAAGCGGGATGCTCTGGAAATGGGGCAAGTCTATGAGTTTCTCGGCCTAACTGTTGGTCTTGGTGTCTATGATGATGACCAAGAAGGAGATGCAGAGACCAAACGAATGGTCTATGGAGCCGATATCACCTATGTAACAGGTGCTGGTCTGGGTTTTGATTACCTGTCTGATAACCTTGCTTCTTCAAAGAGCGAGAAGTTCCTACGTGACTTTAACTATGTTATTGTTGATGAGGCGGATGCGGTCTTGCTAGATAGCGCCCAAACTCCTCTCATCATATCAGGGACCCCTCGAGTTCAATCCAATATGTACGATATCTGCGATCAGTTTGTACTAACTTTGGGCGAAGAGGAGTTTTACTTTGACCCAGATAAAAAGGAAGTCTATTTGACGGACAAGGGCAATGACTATGCGGAACACTATTTCGCAGAAGAGAGTATTTACAATGCAGACAACTGGGAGCTTAATCGCCATATCAACCTAGCCTTACGGGCCCACTATCTCTACAAGAAAAATCATGATTATGTGGTACAGGATGATGAGGTCAAGCTCTTGGACAATCGAACAGGACGTGTGTTAGAAGGCACCCGTCTACAATCTGGTATTCACCAAGCCTTGGAAACCAAGGAAAATGTGAAGAAAACCAAAGAAAGTCGTGCCATGGGCTCAGTTACCTATCAAAGCCTCTTCAACATGTTCCCTAAACTTGCAGGAATGACAGGTACAGGACACCAGGCAGAGGATGAATTGATTTCGACTTATAAGGTTCCAGTTATCTCCATTCCGACCAATGTGCCGATTCAACGAATCGATTATCCAGATAAAATTTATACCACTCTTCCAGAAAAATTGTATGCAACGATGGAGCTGGTTAAGGAGCTGCATGCCAAGGGACAACCTGTGCTGTTGATTTCTGGAACTGTGGAAATCACCCAAATTTATTCGCAACTGCTCTTGCAAGAAGGGATTGCCCATTCGACGCTGACAGCCAATAACGTGGCAAAAGAAGCCTTGATTATCAAAGAGGCTGGTCAGTTGGGAACGGTGACTTGTGCGACTATCATGGCCGGCCGTGGGACTGATATTAAGTTGGGACCAGGTGTGGAACAATTGGGTGGTTTGGCAGTTGTTGGAACCGAGCGGATGGCCAATAGTCGGATGGACTGGCAGTTGCGCGGTCGAGCAGGCCGTCAAGGTGAACCAGGTATGTCTCAGTTCTTTGTCTCCTTGGAAGATGAATTGTTGACCAACTATGGTCCGGAATGGGTCAAAAAATACTTTAAAAAGCATAATCGTGAAGATCGTAGAAATTATGGTCGAGCTTTGACAGGTCGCCGCTTCCATGCGGCTATTCATCAAGCTCAAGAAAAGAGTGAGGATAATGCTGTCAGTGCTCGTCAATCAACTATTCGCTTTGATGAAAGCCTGCGAGTCCAGCGCCAGAAGATTTATGGCTTGCGGGACCGCTTGATTCTTGATGATGAGAACTTGGCGGAAAATGTTCGCCAGATCATGGAAGAAGTGATCGATTCTTATTTGGCCGAGAACAAGGAGCGAACACGCCATCAGCTACGCCGCTATATCTTGGACAACTATAGCTATGCTTTCAGGTATTTCCCAAGAGCTTTAGACTTGGACGATGACCAGGACGTTAAGAACTATTTGTTAAAATTGGTGGAAGAAGAAGTGGCTAAAAAAGGGATGCTTTTGCAGTCAGAAGAAGCTTTGTCAGAGTTCTATCGTCTGTCTGTTTTGAAGGCAATTGATGAGTGCTGGGTCGAAGAAGTTGACAGTCTCCAACAATTGAAGGGGGTTGTCACAACACGATCTACAGCCCAGAGGGATGGGATGTCCGAATACTACCAAGAATCCCTGCGTTCCTACAAACAGATGTCTGATTTTGTCAAACAGAAAATCGCTCGAAATGTTATGCTCAGTACCATAGAGCAATCGAAAGATGGAAAACATTCTATTTATTTTGTATAAGAAAAGGAACAGAAGATGACCATTTATAATGTCAACCGTGGAATTGGTTGGGCCAGCAGCGGAGTAGAGTATGCCCAAGCCTATCGGGCCAGCATTTTTAGAAAGATTGGCCAAGATAGTAAATTTATTTTTACAGATATGTTTCAAGGAGAAAACCTGGCTCATTTTACAGCCAATATTGGCTTTGAAGACCAGGAAATTATCTGGCTCTATGGCTTTTTTACCGATGTCAAGATTGCAGCGACAACCTATCCTTTGATGGAGTTTGAAGCCAGTCTAGATTCTGATTTTATCAAGGTTTCACAGAGCCCCGAATCTGTCAAATACCAGCATAAAGACAAGGACTTGGTCATCTTGGTGTTTACACGGAAAAATCATCCAGACTATGTACAAAAGGTAGAGTTTCTTTCCAAAGGGAAGCTGATTCGCAAGGACTACTATAGCTATACCAAGATGTTTTCGGAATACTATGCTCCAGTGGATAATGCACCTGTTTTAAATGTGCGGGTATTTTTCAACGAAGATGGTTCTATCGCCTATGAAGAAAACTGTTCTGGTGACCAGAGTATCTTCCGTTTTCCTGATGCTATCCTTTGTACAAAAGAGGAGTTGATTGGTCGCATGTTGGAGCGATTGGCTCTGACAAAAGAGGACATTATCTTGATTGATCGTGCTACTGGGACAGGTCAGGCGATTCTGCGCCACCGAGGAGAGGCCCGTGTGGCGGTCGTGATTCATGCAGAGCATTACAATATGAATTCTGTGACGGAAGAAACCATTCTTTGGAATAACTATTACGAATATCAGTTTTCGAATGCGGATAAGATTGATGCCTTTATTACCTCAACCAAGGCGCAAGCGGAAACGCTGGCGGCCCAATTTGAGACCTATACGCCTTTCCGCCCGAAAATTTTTACTTTACCAGTTGGTAGTTTGGATGAATTGCGCCAGCCCGAAGGGGACCGTCGTCCTTTCTCTTTAGTGACCTGTTCGCGACTGGCTAGTGAGAAACACATTGATTGGTTGGTGGATGCGGTGATTCAGGCCCAAAAATACTTGCCAGACCTTCAGTTTGATATTTATGGTGAGGGTGGGCAACGTAGCCGCTTGGAAGCCATGATCAAAGAACACGATGCTTGGTCTTTTATTCGCTTGATGGGGCACCATGATTTAACAGAGGTTTATAAACACTACCAAGCCTACTTGGCAGGTTCGACCTCAGAAGGTTTTGGTTTGACCTTGATGGAAGCCATTGGTTCTGGCCTGCCGATTATTGGCTTGGATGTTCCTTATGGCAACCAAACCTTTGTGCAGGATGGACGAAATGGCAGCTTGATCAGTCGTTTGGACATTGATGATCCAACTGTCTATGGCCGACTCTTTGCCGAAAAACTGCTGGACCTATTCCAATCAGGTCAGCTGGAAGACTGGCAGGCGGCATCCTATGACCGTGCTAAGGAATTTCTGACGGTCGAATTGGAAAAAGCGTGGCTGCGCTTTATTGAGGAGGTTTAAAATGATTCAATTATATGATAGCTTCCATCAGGCCAGTAAGGATCTGTATTATTCACTGACTCAGGCAGGTTTCCAAGGTCCTGTGGTTGTCATTAATGATGATGGTTTTCTACCAGAAGGTGTGACCTCTGCCTATTCATACTATTGCCAAATGGAGACAGGTCAGGGGTGCTCGCTTTATTTCAACCAACTCCAAGTCCCTCCTTTTTGGGAAATTACAGGGACCAATGGTGAAGGGGAAGTCTGGGATTACAGCCAACGGAAGGCAAAGATTTTTTATGCCGAACCCAAGCACCTCCGTCGCATCAAAAATGTTGACTGGTTTGGACCAAATGAAAAGGTACGTTTTACAGACCACTACAATCGCTTTGGTTGGTTGTTTGCACGAACCTATTTTAATGCCGAGCAGAAGGTGACTAGCCGTATTTATTTCAATCAGGCAAAACAAGAGGTCTTGGTTGAGAATTTCATGACGGGTGACATTCAGTTAAACTGGCAGGGAAAAGTGTATTTCTTTGACAATCGTGTGGAATTGTTCCGCCATTATTTTGCGGAAATGGGCTGGGAATTGTCAGAGATTTGGTACAACTCTTTATCGACTCCTTTTTTCCTCTCCTACAACAGTCCAGAAGCAGGTCAAGATATCCTATTTTGGCAGGAAGGTATCCAGGAGGACATCCCAGGAAATATGAAGGTCATGTTGAATTCTTCCCACGTTCGTACACAACGTGTTTTGGTACAGCAGCGTCAGGTTTATCAGAAGATGATGGATATCTTGCCGGAAGAACAAAAGGCCAAGATTGCTTACCTAGGTTATATCTATCCAAGCTTGCGTGAGAATGCTGGACGAAAGGAAATCCTTATCCTAACCAACTCGGATCAGATTGAGAAATTAGAGGAGCTAACCCAAGCACTACCAGACTTCCACTTCCATATCGGCGCATTGACAGAAATGTCTCAACGATTGATGGCTTTTGAAGCGAAGTCAAATATTACCCTCTATCCAAATATTTCACAGAAACAGCTGCAACAATTGTTCCAAGAATGCGATATCTACCTCGATATCAATCATAGTGGAGAAGTAATGGATGCGGTTCGCAAGGCCTTTGAGCAAAATATGGTGATTTTGGCCTTTGAGCAAACCATTCATAACCGTGATCTGATTCCAGCTTCCCACCGCTTTGATGCCAGCCAGCCAACTAACATGGTGATGGCTTTGGCAGGCTTTGCAGCATCTTATCCACAGATGGTGGCCTTGCAACGTGAAGAAACTAGCAATGAATCTGTTACTGGCTACCAACTGTTACTTGGGAAGGAGGAGCGCTAAATGGCAGAGAAACGCAATCCCTTATTGGATGAAGCGATTGAGAAACAGATCAAGGAAGCTCGCTATGTTGAGCCTAAGAAAGACAAGCAGAGACGGAATTATTTTTACCTCACCATCATTTTCCTTGTGACATTGGCAGTTATTTTCTCCCTCCTTCGTTACTTATAGAAATTCTTGCCTACAAGCTAATTGAAATCTTGAAAATTGCATGAAAATGTGAGAAAATATGTCAAATAAGAATGTGGGGGAAGAGCCATGTGAGACGATATACTCTTGAATGACCGAGCGGCTGCTCTTGCTGATCAATTGGTCCCAGTTTTAGGGTATTTTGGATGGTTTTTAGAAGTCGTACTTGGCCATCTGCCCTTGGTAATGTTGGCATATGGGAGCAGGGCAATCCAGCTTAGCTATGACCACTTTGCGGCTCCTGGCATCCACAACCTCCAAAATAACGATATTAGGGTCTTTAATTCCGAGTAGTTGTGTGATAAAATTGAATTGTTCCATATGAGTCTATCTAAATGATAGTTTTGTCGCTTTTCATTGTAAGTCATATGGGACTTTTTTTCTACACTCAAAAAGGCTCCATAATCTCTACAGTGGATTTACCCACTACAGTCTTATAGAGCCTGTTTGTCTTTTTCTGTGTACGAAGGAGCATGTCGTACACCTGAGGTGGAAGTTCTCCGTGGGCACCCGCTACAGGTGAACCCAATAGCGACTCCCAAGCCTGACTATCGTGAGGTAGCGGATTAAAACGGTCTGAGGAGAGACCGATTTAAGTCTGACGCTAGAAACCAAGATCGTCAGAGGAAGGGATAGCGAAAACGTGGCACTACGAACAGAAACGTGATACGAAGGCGTATATAGCGGACAAGGTGGCTCAGAAAACTAAAATCCAAAAAGGTAGTCGTACCTATATGCGTAAATCACGAGTGTAATTGAATTCGGACTAAGGTCAGTGTGAAAAAGATAATTCCTCCTAGAGTCACTGGATTCTTCGTCGGAATTCCTATTCTCACTTAGACCTTTTAACGTCCTCATATCTTGTGTAAACGAGGAAAGATGTATGACTTATTCCGTGAGGTCTCATGGTCGTCAATAAGATGCAGTAACAACGAATCATGAGAAGCACCTCGCCTATTGTTGTTATCAACATATTCTTCGTTGAACAACAATGGCTGGGGCAAGCTCTCAGCCGAAGCTATAGTAGTGATGAAATTTCTGTAATGGAAACGGAACGAAGGACTGAATATTTCAATAGTCAGGGGAGTGACTGTTGAAAGTTTGACACTAAAGATATAGGCTGTCAAACAGAAGTATACTTACTTCACTTGTGTCTGTAAAGAATGGTCTGATAGAATTGGATGCAGTCATGTATTGACTAGAAGAAAGTTCGCCAATAGAAGATATCCTACAGACACCGAAACAAGAAAGCTAATATACACATGTCACAGTTACTAGATAATATCCTATCTCGTTCAAATATGTTGGATGCTTACAATCAAGTTAGAGCTAACAAAGGTTCAGCAGGAATTGACGGTATAACTATTGACGAAATAGATGACTATCTCCGCAAACACTGGCGGTCAACTAAAGAACTCATAAAGCAGAGAAAGTACAAACCTCAGCCAGTTTTACGAGTTGAAATTCCCAAGCCTAACGGCGGAGTTCGTCAGCTAGGTATCCCAACGGTCATGGATAGAATGATACAACAAGCTATTGTCCAAGTCATTAGTCCTATTTGTGAACCCTATTTCTCTGAGAAGAGCTACGGATTCAGACCCAATCGGTCCTGCGAACATGCCGTTATCCAGTTATTAGAATATCTTAATGACGGCTATGAGTGGATAGTGGACATAGACCTTGAGAAGTTTTTCGATACTGTTCCTCAAGATAGACTGATGTCACTTGTTCATAACATTATCCAGGATGGAGATACAGAATCTTTAATTCGTAAGTACCTTCATTCTGGTGTAGTCATCAACGGACAACGGTATAAAACACTAGTTGGAACGCCACAGGGAGGAAACCTATCACCGCTCCTGTCCAATATCATGCTTAATGAGCTAGATAAAGAGTTGGAAAATCGCGGACTTCGCTTCGTTCGCTACGCAGATGACTGCGTCATTACAGCTGGTAGTGAGGTGGCGGCTAAACGTGTGATGCATTCAATTAGTCGTTATATTGAAAAACGATTAGGTTTGAAAGTCAACATGACCAAGACCAAGATTGTGAGACCGAGCAAATTAAAGTACCTAGGATTTGGGCTCTGGAAATCATCTGAGGGCTGGAAAAGTCGTCCACATCAGGATAGCGTACAGAGTTTCAAGAGAGAACTCAAGAAACTAACAGGCCGTAAGTGGAGCATTGACTTAGACAACCGAATTGAGCGACTAAACTGGGTCATCCGAGGTTGGATAAACTACTTTTCTATGACGAACATGAAATCAGTCATGGAAAGCATTGATGAACGACTAAAAACTCGAATAAGAGTTGTTATCTGGAAACAATGGAAGAAGAAATCTAGGCGACTATGGGGACTTCTCAAAAAATAACAAAATCAAAACGCTCCATATCCACTTGGAGTGGTAGGTGGCTATTTTCTACCATTTGTCAAGCCTATCAAGGTATTTGATGAAAAATATTTTGAGTTCAATAGTCAAAATAAGGAAATTGTTTTCTTTTGGACTAAAGTTTCGTGTAAAAAAGAGTACACGAAATTAACACCTTATGTTGAAAATTTTTGATAAGGTGTTACAATAATATTGCATAAACAATCTTACTGATTTTGGGTTAAAGTGTAATCGTAAAGTTTGTTATGCATAATGAGGTAATACATTGTCCGAATGAGACGATGTATGGAGGCAATCGTGTGTGGCTTTGTAGAAGTCGTTTGCGATTGTCTTTTTCTTTTCTCATAAAAGTCGGCGATATGGCAAGGATTGGTGTGACTGGCTGAAGCGATATTGTGAATGCATTTGAACAGAATCTTTCTAGCGTAGGGATTGCCACGCTTGGTAATGTGTTCCTTAGCGAGGAAGTTACCAGATTCATAGTGTCTCAGGTCAATACCGATAAAGGCATTGATTTGATTGGTAGACTGAAAACGGCGAATATCTCCCAGTTCACCAATAATACTTGTTGCAGTAGTCTCAGCTATTCCAGGAATAGAGAGCAGAATGTCATATTCAGGTAATGGCTGAGCTAGTTCCACCATTTGGTCTAGGACAGCTTGTCTCTGTTCAGAAAGCCGAAGCAATTCTTTTGCATAGTAACGCACCTCTTCTAGTATTGGAGAGGTTTTCTTGACGGCACAGTAAGATTGATTAGCTAGTGCTATCAGCTTCTCGGCTAAGTACGCTACACGCTTGTCCGAAATCCGTTTTGAAGTAGATTGACGAATGCTTTCTGAGAGTTCGTCCTTGCTTAAATCAAGCACGAAGTCCTTGCAAGGAAAAGCTATGACCAGGTTCCAGTATTGTTCGCCAGATGGTGTTGATAAGATATTTTCCAATTCAGGAAAAGTGACTTGTAAGACCTTGTGCAGACGGTTTTTAGCTCGAACAATGTCCTCGGTCAGATTCTGATAGAAACGGCTAAGATCCCGCAAGTTTTGGTAGACTTCTTCTTGGACATAAGTGGGTTTACGATTCAGCACAAATTGAGATTGAGCCAGTTTTTCGGCGTCAATTTGATCTGTTTTCCGCACACGCAAGCTATCCAGTTGCTTCTTAGCTTCTAAGGGATTAAGCCGCGTATAAGCGTAGCCATGATTATCCAGAAAAGCTTGAAGACGACGAGAATAGACACCTGTTGCTTCAAAGATGATTTCTGGCTTATGAACGGTTTTCAAATCGCCAAGTAGCCGAGCAAAGCCGATGGCATCATTGGACATGGTATAGCCATGAACTTTCTCACCATTGACTAGAATGGCCACTTCTGAACTTGCCTTACTCACATCAATCCCAAAAACTGCACGCATGATATTACCTCTTTGTCTTGAATGATTCCTTGTTTTAGTGATGTCATTTTCAATACTCGACGTCTGGCGTCCCACATACTTTGATAACATTCTTTCTAAAACAGGTGTCTTGCCAGTTTTTGATGCGACGTCTAGCGTCAAAAAGCCCCACGACTTAACAAGACACCTCTACTTTATCATAAAGAAAAAGTAGTGAGTACTCTCTCCCGTCGGAGATTTCTTCACTACTAATCTTAGTATGTTTTTGATTTTAAATGAGTATTAACTTTATGAAAATTGACTTCAAGTTCGGAGGACTATAATATATTTGCCTTTTGTAGAATCAGTGATTTTCGTCTGTAAGTTTATTTTTTGTCTATATATAAATAATAAGAATCACTGCCAATTGAAGCATTTTATATCATCTATTAATCTTTATTTAATCACTTCTATGTAACTTTTTTTCATCAGAAAAAGACTTACTGTTATTTTTTGTCTAAATTTCACTGCAATTGTGGCATACTATTTTTGAGTTAAGAAAGTGGATCAATTTATGAATTCAAAAAATAGTAAGTATCGCAATGATATGAATTTTGGTATCGAAAGTGGCTGGGGTGATAAGAAAACTATTTTGAAAATTTGGTCAGGGCTGTCTATACACACTTTGAACAGATGGCTACGTGAAATGAAGAAGAGTAAAAAATTTCGAGATGCAGTTATTAATCCATCACATAAAACATTGTTTGTTCAAATTGACCGACTTGAAGAATTTCTGAGATATAAGGACAAAAAGAAAATAAAACAATGAAGACGAAAATTAAAAAAAATGGTAGAATAGATGGGTTAGCTATCTATTTTATCGTTTTTAATGAAAGGAAAAATATGTATTTAGAAACGAGAATAGATAAAAATGGCAATGAAACTTATGTTGTAATAGAACGATATAAAGATCCATTTACAAATAAGACTAAAAGAGCTTCCGTTTCATTTAAACAGAATAGTCCAAAAGCTATTCGACAAGCAGAACGCGAACTATTGGACAAGATTGATAAAATCATAAATGATATTGAATCAAAATATAAATCAAATAAAAACTTTCGGAGAATTAATCGAACATTGGTTTTCAACTTGGTCTACAACAGTCAAACCTAACACAGTTAATCGTGAAAGAGTGGTATTAAACAGACTTTCCGAGATGCTTCCTAATGACATACTTCTAGATGTCATGACACCTCTTATGATAAGAAATAGTTTAGAAGAATATCGAGCTAAATATAATGCTAGTCATTCACCCATGCAACATATTAAATCAACATTAAATAAAATTTTTGATTACGGAGTGTTGCATTCAGTTGTTCCTTATTCACCATCTAGAGTGATTAAGCTTTATGCTTCAATTTCAGATAAGAAAGAACGTAAAGAAGCAAAGTTTTTGACAGAAGCAGAAGTGCAAGTTCTATTTATAGAACTAAATAAGCGAAGGAATAAAAATTACTTTGATTTAGCAATTTTTCTAGTAGGTTCAGGTTGTCGAATTGGTGAAGCCTCCGCGTTGCGTGAAACAGATTTTGATTTTGATAAACAAAGTGTTGAAATTTCAAAGTCACTTCAATCTCATAACTTGAAAGTTGAAGATTTTTATGATGATTCAACAAAAACTACAGCTGGTGAGCGGACAATCTTGCTACCAGATTTTGTTATAGAGGCAATTCAACGAGTTTCCATTCGTAATAAAGATTTTCAAACACATATAACAACCCATCCATCAGAGGCATTTTGGGAGAATGATTATCTTTTTAAGACGGAGTACGGTTTACCAATCACCTCACAAAGTTTTCGAGCGATACTGACACGAATCAATAAAGATTTACGAAAAAACTGCGAAGCTCGGTATGGTTTTAAATGGAATAAAAACGTGGTTCCACATAGTTTTCGTCATATTCACACTTCAGCTTTGAGAAATAATAATGATGTACCATTAAAAGAAATTCAATTAAGAGTTGGACACGTTGAAGTCGAGACAACTAATGGATCTACACATCTTGAAGTTGGGACTCAGGAAAAATCAGTTCAAGCAATCACAACTTATTTTAATAAGCTTGATTTTGCCCAATAACTGCCCATTTCTTATAAAGAATATCAAGTTAGGCTCACAAAAGCCCAAAGTAAAGGAGTTTTAATCCCATGGCAATTATTCAATGGTTTCCGGGCCACATGTCCAAGGCTCGTCGACAGGTACAGGAGAACATCAAGCACGTTGATTTCGTGACCATTTTGGTCGATGCCCGCCTGCCCCTATCCAGCCAAAACCCCATGCTGACCAAGATTGTTGGCGACAAGCCCAAGCTCATGATTCTCAACAAGGTCGATTTGGCTGACCCCGTTCGTACCAAAGAATGGCAGAGCTACTTTGAAGAACAGGGCATCCGTACCCTTGCCATCAACTCAAAAGAGCAAGCGACGGTGAAAAAGGTGACCGACGCAGCAAAGAGTTTGATGAAAGACAAGATTGAACGCCTCCGCGAAAGAGGGATTCAAAAGGAGACCTTGCGAACCATGATTATCGGTATTCCAAACGCTGGAAAATCCACCCTCATGAATCGTTTGGCTGGGAAGAAGATTGCCGTTGTCGGCAACAAACCAGGTGTAACCAAAGGCCAACAGTGGCTTAAATCTAACAAGGACCTTGAAATCCTTGATACGCCAGGAATTCTTTGGCCTAAGTTTGAGGACCAAGAAGTCGGGCTCAAATTGGCTCTGACAGGAGCTATCAAGGACCAACTCTTGCCTATGGATGAAGTGACCATTTTTGGTCTGGACTATTTCAAGGCAAACTATCCAGAACGCCTAGAAGAGCGATTCAAGGGCATAGATTTGGAGCAGGAAACGCCTGAACTCATCATGGACTGGACCAAGAAATTGGGCTTCCGTGATGATTATGACCGTTTTTATAATCTCTTTGTCAAGGACGTTCGAGATGGTCGTTTAGGCACTTATACATTAGACAGGGTGAGTGACTTAGATGGCAACGATTAAGGAATTGACTGCTCTGCTGGCCCAGGTAGACAGTCTGGACAGTCCAGTCTGGGCGGACTTAGCTCAGGATGAGCGAGCAGGGGTTCAGGCTGCCATAAAGAAACGCCGTAAGGAGCTGGAAAAAGAAGCAGCAGAAGATGCCCGCTTAGAAGCTATGCTATCTTACGAAAAAGCCCTTTATGAAAATGGGGTGGAGTTCATCGCTGGTATCGACGAAGTCGGCCGGGGGCCTCTAGCAGGTCCTGTGGTGGCAGCGGCGGTCATCTTGCCCAAGGGCTGTAAAATCCGATACCTCAACGACTCCAAGAAAATCCCTAAGTCCAAGCACGAAGCAATCTACCAAGAGGTCCTGGAGCGAGCAGTGGCAGTCGGTGTTGGAATAAAAGATGCAGCTGTCATCGATCAGGTCAACATCTACGAGGCGACCAAGTTAGCCATGTTGGAGGCTTTGGGGAAATTAAGCCAGAAACCTGACCACCTGCTCATCGATGCCATGAAGCTGGATACGCCTATTTCGCAAACTTCCATCATCAAGGGAGATGCCAATAGCCTGTCTATCGCAGCAGCCTCAATCGTTGCCAAGGTGACGCGGGACAAGATGATGGCGGGCTATGACAGGGAGTTTTCAGGCTACGGCTTTGCCAAGAATGCAGGTTATGGCACGGCGGAGCATCTGGACGGCTTGAACAAGATAGGAATTACGCCCATTCACCGTAAGACCTTTGAGCCTATTAAGTCAATGCTAGCAGGAGGGGAATCGTCGTGACGGTCTTTTTCTGGCTTTTACTAGCTTCCTTTGGATTATTTGCCCTTCTTTATTTCTGGGAGCGACGGTCGATTTTTATCTCCCTATTTGCCTTGAACATCCTTGTCTGGGCTTTGGCCTGGGTCGTGTCAACAGGTATTTTAGAAACCAATGAAATCTTGCGGGTCTTGGCAATCGCTCTGGCAATGTTATTGGCTCTAGCTTTGTTAAGTGGTCCATTTGTCTTGTTGATTACCCTCTATCTGAACGGTTTTCGGATTTTGAAGCGAGAGGGTGTCCGTTTTCATAACTTTTTATCGTTAGGATTGGCTATCGGCTTAACTTTTTATCTCTTTATCGCGCCGTCTGTAGCAAGCACCCTTTCTGCTATCAGCTTTTTCAATATGGTGTTTGTCTATGTTGGATTTTTAGTGTCCTATGCCATTATCATCAGCATGCTTTATACGACATCTAGCTTTGTCAACTTTGTCAATCTTTTCCCTGGAAAACTTGATTATGTGGTGGTCTTGGGAGCAGGCTTGATTGGCGACCAGGTGACACCACTTTTGGCTTCGCGGATTGATAAAGGCATAGCGGTCTACCAGAAACATCCTGGCAGCAAGCTCATCATGTCAGGCGGACAAGGTCCTGATGAAATCATAACAGAAGGACAGGCTATGGCAAATTATGCTATGGAACAGGGTATCCCTGCGGAAGATATCATTATTGAAAACCAATCGACCAATACAGAAGAAAATTTGAAATTCTCCTATGCCTTGATGAAACCAGGCAGTCGATTTGCCCTTGTAACCAATTACTATCACGTTTTCAGAGCTCTGCTATTGGCCCGACAATTGAAAATCAAGTGTATCGGCTATGGCGCCAAAACCAAATTTTACTTTAGCCTTAATGCCTTCATTCGTGAATTTGTAGGTTATGTGGTCATGAGCCGAAAGGCGCATTTGGTCTTTTTGAGCATCGTGTCAGTCCTTTATCTGCTTGGTATGATCATCAGTTTAATGTAGTAAAAACAGCCTCTAGAACAATCTAGAAGCTGTTTTCTTATAGCATAAAATAGACAATGGCCATATATTGTAGTGCGGAAGCCAGTAGGATAAAGAGATGCCAAATCATATGGAAATATGGTTTTTTCTTAGCATAAAAGAGGGCGCCGATAGTGTAGGATAAGCCGCCAGCCAGCATAAGAATGCCGAACACCATTCCAGTCTTTTGCAGAATTGCAGGCAGGATAAAGACAACTAACCAGCCCATAAAGAGATAGAGAAAGAGGCTGAATTTCTCATTGATTTTTTTGGCAAATATTTTGTATAGAATACCAAAAATAGTTAATCCCCATTGTAGACCAACAATTAGATACCCCAACCAACCACCGACCAAGGAAAGGGCAACAGGTGTGTAGCTCCCAGCGATGGCAATGTAAATCATGCTATGGTCGATAATCCTCAGGATGTACTTGTGAGTAGAAGCATAGGGCATGGAGTGGTAGATGGAAGAGGATAGGAACATGAGGAAGAGGCTAATAACAAAGATGGACATGCCGACTACCGCTGTCACATTATAATCTTGAAAAGAATGAATAGCAGTAATAGGGAGTAAAATCAGCATAAGCAAGGCCCCAACTGCATGTGTGACACTATTTGCGACTTCTTCACCAAATGAAAGTTTTAGACTTAATTTCAAACTAGGATTCATGAAATTTCCTTTCTAATTCAACAGTGAGTTGACGGGTTTTGTAGTAGAGTTTGACGGATTGACAAGCGTAGCGAATGATGTCAGGTGTTTCTTCATTTTCCTCGTTTCGCATACAGTCAACAAAATGATTGTATAGTGTTTCAGAACTGTTTGTCTGGAGAAGAAGATGTAAGGTCTGACTGATTTCTTGAATGGAAAAGACATTTTTTAAGATAGTGAGGGCAATCAAGCGCGCCACTTGCTGCTTCTGGTATTTTTTCTTAACAGGTTTTTCGAGCTGCTTGTGTTTGACATAGTTATTGATCATGGCAGCCGTTAATACTCTTCGAATATCAACATTATCCGTTGTCAACTTGCCTTGATGAACCCCAGTTCTATCATCGGCTTCGTTTTCTAGGCTACTGTTGATTTTCATTGAGTATAAACTTTTCTGTTCAAGGCTTTCCTGAGAATTGACTACTTGATTAACATAGAGCAGAACTTGGTCTAAATAGAGGTCCAAATCAGGTAATTCATGCCAGTAGGGGAGGGAATGTTTCATAGATTATTAACCTTCTTATATCTAGTAATAATAACTAGATTGTAAGATATTGCATATTAAAAGTCAAGAAAAAACCTTCTGGACCCAAAATCACAGAAGGTTAGTTGCTTATGGATGGATTATATTTTCAGGCAATGCCATCTTATAGAGTGAATAGGCACCATCTAGGTTTTTAACGCTAAATCCCTTTTCTTTTAAGATTCGTTCGGCAATATAAGAACGAAGTCCACTATGGCAGCTGACAATGTATTCTTTTGAAGCATCCAGTTCTCCAATTCTCTCACGGAGTTGGTCTAAAGGAATATGAATGAATTCCTTGAACTGGCCCTTTGCTACCTCGCCAGGATTACGAACATCAAGCAAGATTTTTCCGTTTGCTAGCTCCTCATCTAACTGGTGCCACTGGATGTTTTGGCTAATCCCTTCTGCGATGTTCATAGCAGCGTAGCCAATCATATTGACAGGGTCTTTGGCTGAGCCAAATGGCGGAGCGTAAGTCAATTCAAGCTCAGGCAAATCAAAAATCGTCAGTCCAGCCTTGATAGCAGTGGCAAGGACATCTATCCGCTTATCAATACCTTTTGGACCGACTGCCTGGGCACCGAAGATTTTTCCGTCAGTCGGTGAGAAAATGAGTTTTAAAACAATATCAGTTGCACCAAGATAGTAACCAGCATGGTCCTTTCCAGTCGTATGAACGACGGCATATTTATAGCCGAGTGATTGGACAGTACCTTCGCTTAAACCAGTTGAAGCGGCAGCTAGGTCAAAGACTTTAACGATAGCTGTTCCAATAGAACCTTTATTTTTTCTGGCAAGTCCAGCGATAACATCCGCCACCTGTCTGCCTTGTCGGTTGGCAGGAGAAGCCAGAGAAATCAAGGCGTCTTGACCTGTAATTTCTTGTTTAACAACAATAGCATCACCAACGGCATAAATATTCTTCTGACTAGTTTGGTAGTTTTGGTCCACGAGAATACCACCGCGGAGGCCCAGTGCAATTCCAGCATTTTTAGCCAGTGGACTATCAGGCGCAACGCCAACCGATAAAATGGTCACATCAGATGACAAGGTTTGTCCGTTAGACAATTCTAGAACCTGTCCTTTTTCATGAAAAGCAGTGACAGACTGCCCAGTGATAACCTCGACACCCTTACTTGTTAACTCTGCTTCCACATATCGAGCCATCTCTAGGTCAAATGTTGGCAAAACATGGGGAGCCTGTTCGACAAGTGTCACCTTCAAGCCTTTTAAAGCTAAGTTTTCAGCCATCTCTAGACCGATAAAACCTGCACCAATTACCACAGCATGACCAGACTTGATTTGGTCTAACTTGGCCATAATCTTGTCCAAATCAGGTACGTTCCGAAGAGTAAAGAGATTGCTTGCTTCTTCAATACCAGATAGATTTGGAATGACAGGCTTGGCGCCAGGGGATAGGATTAGTTTGTCGTAGCTTTCAATGATGTCACCATTTGGAGTATTCACTGTGACAGTCTGCTTGTCAGCATTGATACTAATGACTTCATGGAAGGGGCGGACATCTAGATTGAAGCGTTGTTTCAAACTTTCTGGCGTTTGAAGCAATAAACTGTCATGCTCTGCTATTTCTCCAGAAATGTAATAAGGTAAACCGCAGTTGGCAAAGGAAACATAAGGTCCTTTCTCAAAAACAATGATTTCAGCATCTTCCATCAGACGACGGAGACGAGTAGCTGCTGACATACCACCAGCGACACCACCTACAATAATTATTTTCATGCTATTCCTCCTGTCCAGGCATTCATACCGCCTTTAATGTTGATTGCTTGATAGCCTTGGGATTTTAGATATTCTGTCGCCCGTTGGCTACGCATGCCAGATTGACAAATGATAAGATAGTTCTTGGTTTTGTCGCCTTTAAATTGGTCAAGCTGACTTAAGGGCTGGTTGATAGCTTGTGGAATATGACCACTAGCAAATTCGTCAATTTCGCGGACATCAAGCAAAACAGCATTCGATGATTGTATTGCTTGTTCTACATCAGTTATCGGAAGACTGTCAGAGTTTGAAAAAAATCCAGATAATAGTTGTTTAAACATTGTTACTCCTTTTTATACCCTTAGGGGTATCTAAAATATATCAAGGAATTCGAAAGATGTCAAGGTTAAAAATTGACATTTTGTGAAGCAAGCAGTACCATATAGGGTATGAATACTGATAAGAAAAAGATGATTAACCGTTTGAAACGGGCCGAAGGTCAGCTCCGTGGCATTCAGAAAATGATTGAAGAAGACCAGGAATGTATTGATATCGTAACTCAGTTGAGTGCTGTTCGTTCCAGCATCAATAGTATGATGGGAATGGTCATTGCTCAGAAGGTCCAAGATTGTATCGCTCATCCGTCTGAAAACCCTGAAGAACAAGAGGCTCGTCTTGCACAAGCCATCAATCTAATCATTAAAAAATAGGAGTAGGGGTATGTCGACAGAAAGAGAAAAAATGATTACAGGTCAGTTTTATCAGGCTGGTGATCCAGAATTGGTTCAGATGCGGATTTTAGCTCGTCAAAATATGAAACGATTTAACGATGAATTAGATGGTCAGGTTCGTTCGGAACAATTGAAAATCTGGCTAGGGAGTACGGGTGAGCGTATATATATGGAGCCCAATTTCTACTGTGACTACGGTAGTAATATTCATGTCGGAGAGGATTTTTACGCTAATTTCAACTGTACCATGTTGGATGTCTGTCCTATCACCATTGGCAAAAATGCCATGCTTGGTCCCAATGTACAGTTGCTAACTCCTCTTCATCCACTGGATCCTGATGAACGGAATTCTGGTTTGGAATATGGAGCTCCAATTACCATTGGTGATAATTTTTGGGCTGGGGGCGGAGCCATTATCTTACCTGGGGTGACCTTGGGCAACAATGTCGTTGTTGGTGCTGGTTCTGTCGTGACTAAGTCTTTTGGTGATAATGTTGTTTTGGCTGGCAATCCTGCGCGTGTTATCAAAGAAATACCTAAAAAATAATTCTTCTTCGGGAGAATTTTTTCTTTGCCTTGCGAATAGACTAAATGAGGTGAAGAAAATGAATAATTTTGAATTGTATAAATGGAAAAAAGCAGGTTTGACAAATCTCAACATTAACAAGGTCTTAACCTATCAGGAAACAGTTGGCAAAAAGTTATCCCTACGCAATATTGCAGTGGTATCCGAGTGTAAAAATCCCATTCTCTTCATGGAGAATTATAAGAATTTAGATGTAAAAGCCTGTCGGGAAGAATTTAACAAGTTTCCATCTTTTTCGATTTTGGATGACGTCTATCCACTAGCATTGAAGCAAATTTACAATCCACCTGTACTTTTGTTTTACAAAGGGGATTTAGAATTGCTGGAAAAATCCAAGCTAGCAGTTGTTGGTACTCGAAATGCTAGCAAAAATGGTATTCAGTCTGTTCAGAAAATTATCAAGGAATTGAGCAATCGTTTTGTCATTGTTAGTGGTCTGGCAAGGGGAATTGATACAGCTGCCCATATTGCTAGCCTGAAAAATGGTGGACAAACCATTGCCGTTATTGGAACAGGTTTGGATAAGATTTATCCCAAAGAAAACAGAGAATTACAGACCTACATCGGAAAACACCATTTAGTTTTGACTGAATACGAACCAGGTGCAGACCCTCTCAAATATCATTTTCCAGAACGCAATCGCATTATAGCTGGTTTGGTGGAAGGATTGGTAGTTTGCGAAGCTAAAATGCGGTCTGGTAGCCTTATTACCTGCGAACGTGCCTTGGAAGGTGGAAGAGAAGTCTATGCCATTCCTGGTTCCATTTTGGATGGGAAATCAGATGGTTGCCATCATTTGATTCAAGAAGGCGCAAAGTGCATTACATCAGGCTTGGATATCCTTTCAGACTATCAATTATAAAATAAGTTCTCCTATAGGAAAATAAAAATCTTGACACTGACTGAAAAATAGTATATTCTTTGTGAGGTTAAACATATTTGTAAGGAAATAGAATGGCTACAAAATCAGTTAGTAAGAAAAAAACAGTAAGTAAGAAAAATCTTGTTATTGTAGAGTCGCCTGCAAAGGCAAAGACCATCGAGAAGTATCTTGGTAAAAATTATAAGGTTGTTGCCTCAGTCGGACACATTCGTGATTTGAAAAAATCCAGTATGTCTATTGACTTTGATAATGACTATGCGCCAGAGTATATCAATATCCGTGGTAAAGGTCCGCTTATCAATTCTTTGAAGAAAGAGGCGAAAAATGCCAAGCAAGTCTACCTGGCAAGTGACCCGGACCGTGAAGGAGAAGCGATTTCTTGGCATCTGGCTCATATTTTAGGATTAGATGAAAAGGATAAAAACCGGGTTGTTTTCAATGAAATCACCAAGGATGCTGTAAAAAATGCCTTCAAGGAACCACGCGCTATCAATCATGACTTGGTTGATGCCCAGCAGGCTCGTCGTGTCTTAGACCGTATCGTTGGATATTCGATTTCACCCATTCTCTGGAAGAAAGTCAAAAAAGGCTTGTCAGCAGGGCGAGTACAATCCGTTGCCCTCAAGCTCATCATTGACCGTGAAAATGAAATCAACAATTTCAAACCAGAGGAATATTGGACAATTGATGCCACCTTTAAAAAGGGGACAAAGAAATTCCAAGCAAGTTTCTATGGACTAGATGGCAAAAAAGTTAAGGCTGAAAACAATGAGCAGGTCAAAGAAATTTTAGGACGCTTAAAGGGTGACGATTTCTTAGTTGAACAGGTGGAGCGTAAGGAACGCAAGCGAAATGCCCCACTACCTTATACAACCTCGACCATGCAGATGGATGCGGCTAATAAAATCAACTTCCGTACCCGTAAAACCATGATGGTTGCCCAACAGCTTTATGAAGGGGTTAGTCTTGGTACAGGCGGTACCCAAGGTTTGATTACCTATATGCGTACGGATTCTACCCGTATCAGTCCAGTTGCTCAGGCTCAGGCAGCGGGGTTTATCACAGAACGTTTTGGAGAAAAGTATTCCAAACATGGTAGCAAGGTTAAAAATGCGACAGGTGCCCAAGATGCCCACGAAGCCATTCGCCCTTCAAATGTTCAATTGACACCGGAATCCATTGCCAAATATTTGGATAAGGATCAACTTCGTCTGTATACTTTGATTTGGAATCGTTTTGTGGCTAGTCAGATGGCTGCAGCGGTCTTTGATACCATGAGTGTTCGTCTAGGTCAAAATGGAGTGATTTTTGCTGCCAATGGTAGCCAAGTTAAATTTGATGGTTATATGGCTGTCTATAATGATTCTGATAAGAATAAGATGTTGCCAGATATGGAGCAAGGCGATACAGTTGTACGCACATCAACAAATCCTGAACAACATTTTACACAGCCGCCTGCTCGCTATTCGGAAGCAACTTTGATTAAGACTTTGGAAGAAAATGGTGTAGGGCGTCCGTCAACCTATGCTCCAACCATTGAAACCATTCAGAAACGCTATTATGTTAAGCTTGCTGCTAAGCGTTTCGAACCGACTGAGCTTGGTGAGATTGTCAACAAACTCATTGTCGAATTTTTCCCTGATATCGTCAATGTCAAGTTTACGGCTGAAATGGAGCAAAAACTAGATGATGTTGAGATCGGAAAAGAGCAGTGGCAGAAGGTCATCGATGGATTTTACCAACCATTTAAGGTAGAACTGTCTAAAGCAGAAGACCAGATGGAAAAAATCCAAATCAAAGATGAACCAGCTGGATTTGATTGTGAAGTTTGTGGACACGAAATGGTTATTAAACTAGGTCGTTTTGGAAAATTCTATGCTTGTAGTAATTTCCCTGATTGCCGCAACACCAAACAAATTACCAAAGAAATCGGCGTGACTTGCCCAGTGTGTCAACAAGGCCAGGTCATTGAACGTAAGAGCAAACGCAATCGTTTATTTTATGGTTGTGACCGTTATCCAGAATGTGAATTTACTTCATGGGATAAGCCGGTTGGTCGTGCCTGTCCCAAATGTGACCACTATCTCGTTGAGAAAAAAGTCCGTGGTGGTGGTAAACAAGTTGTCTGTCCGAATGGTGACTATGAGGAAGATAAAATTAAATAAGATAAGACTGCTATTCTCAAGGGAATGGCAGTTGTTTTTCAAAGTATGGGAATTTTTTTAAAAAAATAAGAGAAAAGTCTTGCATTCTATAAAATACTGTGTTAAGATAAATAAGGTTTGAAAAAACTGACCTAAGACAGTAGGGGAGCTGGACTCATAAACATCCTACCGAGGCACAAAACGATTATTGAGATAAACGTATTTGTACTTTCGTGTCTAGGTTTAGGTGCGATTTTTTTGTGCCTAGCCAAAAATAAAAACGGAGGTAAAAAAATGAGTGAAGCTATTATCGCTAAAAAAGCGGAATTAGTAAATGCCGTTGCTGAGCAAATGAAAGCTGCAACATCTATCGTTGTTGTAGACGCTCGTGGTTTGACAGTAGAACAAGATACAGTTCTCCGTCGTAACTTGCGTGGTGCTGAAGTTGAGTACAAAGTTATCAAAAACTCAATCTTGCGTCGTGCTGCTGAGCAAGCTGGTCTTGAAGGTCTTGCAGAATTGTTTGTAGGTCCATCTGCGGTTGCATTCTCAAACGATGCAGTTGCTCCAGCTAAAACAATTTACGATTTCGCGAAAACTGCTGATGCTCTTGAAATCAAAGGTGGAGCTGTAGAAGGTAAAGTTTCTTCTAAGGAAGAAATCGAAGCACTTGCTACATTGCCAAACCGCGAAGGCATGCTTTCTATGTTGCTTTCTGTACTTCAAGCGCCAGTTCGCAACGTTGCATACGCTGTCAAAGCTGTTGCAGAAAAAGAAGACGCTGCTTAATGCGTCAGAGCGTAGCTGCTTAGTGCTACAAACTATTTAAAAAACCTAAATTGGAGGAATATCACAATGGCATTGAACATTGAAAACATTATTGCTGAAATTAAAGAAGCTACTATCCTTGAGCTTAACGACCTTGTTAAAGCTATCGAAGAAGAATTTGGTGTAACTGCAGCTGCTCCTGTAGCTGTTGCTGCAGCTGGTGCTGCTGCTGAAGAAGCTAAAGACTCATTTGACGTTGAATTGACATCTGCTGGCGACAAAAAAGTTGGCGTTATCAAAGTTGTACGTGAAATCACAGGTCTTGGTCTTAAAGAAGCTAAAGAACTTGTTGACGGTGCACCAGCACTTGTTAAAGAAGGTGTTCCAACAGCTCAAGCTGAAGAAATCAAAGCTAAATTGGAAGAAGCAGGCGCTTCAGTTACTCTTAAATAATAAATTAGAGTATATTTGAGGTGAGAATCCTAATAGTTAGGCTTTTTAAAGCCTCTATGGAGATTTTAAATGGTGTGGAATCACTTGATTCCCCACCACAAACCCCACCACGATTTCGCGTGGTGGGGTTTTGTCATAATTTAGATTATCGAGCAATCAGAATTCCTCTGGTTGCTTTTCTTTTTAAAGAATATTTAAAGGAGGTGTCTATGAATGCTCTCTTGTTTGATGAGCGACCAATTGTCGCAAATCCTGTCTTGGCCAGAGAAATAGGTTTGAATGAAGCAATTGTACTCCAACAAATAAATTTCTGGCTAGAAGTAAATAAACAAAATGGGAAAAATTTCCACGATGGTAGATATTGGACATATAATTCGATTCGGGCTTGGCATGAGTCCGATTTTTCATATCTTAGTTATGAAACAGTTAAAAGGACTTTTTCAAAACTCGAAAAAGCAGGTTTTCTTTTAACTGCCAATTACAATAAAGATCCAAGGGATAAAACCAAGTGGTATTCATTGGACTTAGAAAGAATTTTTGAATTACAGGAAATGGTAAAAATAAAAAGAAATCAAATTGCAGAGAAAGCATTGGATGAAGGAATAAATTCTACATTAACTAATGCATTGGGTCAAAATGACCCAATGGAAAAGTTCATTTTGACCCAATGCACTCGTTCAAAAAGTTCTACTGCATCAGGTCAGAATGACCCAATGCATAGTATCAATTTGAACCAACCATTACCAAATAATTCAACAAATAATACAACAGATGATACTGCATTTTATATCAATCAATCTATTGAAGAGGGGGATGAACTTGAGAAATTAAAGAAACAAGTACAGTATGAATTATTAGTACAGTCAGGTTGTCGAGAAAAATTATGTGAATGGGATGAGGTTTTACCAGTGATAGCTGATGTGTTTTATCAGCATGATGGAACAATTTCAATCAATCAGATGCGATTGCCGATTGACTTTGTAAAAGATAGATTTAGACAGCTGACAATGTATCATATTGACTACATCTGCGAATGTTTATCAAAGGTTGATACAAACATTCGAAATATCCGAGCTTATATTTTAACAACAGCTTTTAATGCACCTCAGACTATTGGTGCCTATTATTCAAACCAAGTGAAACAAGATTTTGGAGGAAATAACTTATGATTTCAAAAAAATGTAAATTTTGTCTACGTAAATTAACTATTGGACTGGTTTCTCTTACCATAGGACTTATATGTCTTAATTCTACACAAATTTCATCTGTAAATTCATCTACAGTATATGCCAATGAAGTAATTTCTCATCGAAATGATGTAGATGGGAGTAGTAAAGATTGGGGTACTCTAAATGGGAATCAATTCGTTGTTGATTATACAGATACAAGTTTGGAGATTGCTAAGGGGGCACATTCGAGCCTTACTGAGAATTATCAGGCTATTCGTATTCCTGAAGCTTATCCATACAAATTATTAGTCAATGGACAACCTAAAACTTTGTCAGATTTTAAGCGTGATAAACTCGGTAAGCTAATCGCAGAGATTGATGGTCGTGAAGTTCCATTATTAGATTATGGAATGGTTGAATATCAATTGAACCGTTATTTAGGTCAAGATATTTATAATATATACGGGAACCTTTCTTACACTGCATATGCATTTCTAACAACTCGAAATTCTCATCACGGGTATTTTGAATTGACAGAAGCAGACAATGTACTAGATACAAATGGTCAATTAGTCACAGGATTTTTTCAGACTCCACAATACTATGAAATGGCTTCAGCATATCAGAAATCAAATGCAGGCTATTTAAAAGTGCAGGTTGGTGACAAGGAGTTATCAACTAACATCATTGATGGTAGACTAAAGGGGTTGAAATCAGCTACTAAAAAATATTTCTTAGTTTTAAACAGTGAGTTTTCAATAGAGCCACAAACAGGGAAATCTATTAAGCATTTGAAAGAACTTACTGAAGAGGAAGTTCAGCATTTGAATGTGACCGACCAAAAAGTAAATTCGAATATTGAATTTATTATTGACGGAAAAATATACAAGACGAGTGGAAGAATCAACTCATGGAAAAACTCTACAATCAATCCGTTAAAAACTCGACTTGCGATTATGTCGATTGGAGATGGAAGCAACCTACATGGATTTGATTTATATGCTTCTAATCACAACTATATTGAGGTTGTTGAAAAAGTTGAAAACACTCCTGTTATTCCTGAAACAATTGCTAAGAAAATTGAGTATGTAACAGAGGATGGAGAAAAAATTGGTGACGGACATACAATAACCGGCAATAAAGGTGATGAGGTAACACTTGAAGTGACACCACCTAATGGATATGTATTTTCCACAACACCTCCAACAAGTATAATACTCAAAGATAATAGCCCTTATCAAATCATTGTGAATGAGGTAGTTGGCCGAGAGACCGTTGAAAGGAAAGAGGAAATTGACTACCAGGTAATACGTCAAGAAAATTCAGAAATGTATGAAGATGAAGAAGTTATTGTAAGTAAAGGTAGTAAAGGTATCAGAATAATTCAAGAAACATTCGAAACAAGAAAAGGTACTAGAACACAAAAATTGCTTGATACGAAAACTATCATAAATAAAGAAGCGGTAGACGAAATCATTCAGTATGGGACGAAACAAATTGAAAATGAACAAGTAATAACAAGAACAGAGATTATACCATTCGATGTAATTGAAGAATCAGATCCAAATATGTATGAAGGTGAAGCTGTAATTGTTACTGAGGGTCAGAACGGTGAGGTAACTATCCATGACCACTATAAAACGTTTAAGGGTGTAAGAGATCCTGAACCATTTAATTCAGAATCTACTGAAACAAAAATAAAAGTAAATAAGGTTGTAAGAATTGGAACTAAGAAAACAGAAGGGGAGACAACTGAAAAAAACAGTGAAATAACCCCATTTGGAGTTCTTGTTGAGGAAGATGATTCGTTGTATGAGGATGAGCGAATTATTGTGAGAAATGGCGTTCCAGGGCTTGTAGATTTAGTTACAACTTACAAGACAAACAAGGGGGAGAAGGTTGGTGACCCAATCAATATATCTGAAAGTGTTGTAAGAGCACCAGTTGATGAAGTGGTTAAAGTGGGAACAAAACCAATAGAATCTATCACTAGTTCTGAAAAATTGGTTGATATTCAATTCGAAGTGGAGAAAAAGATAGATGACACACTTGAAGAAGGTATTGTGAAAACTATTCAAGAAGGCAAAAACGGTCAGAAAAGAGTGATTGTCGTTACGAATTACCTAAGAGGTGTTCAAAATGGTGACGTCCAAATTGAAGAGGAAGTCATTTTGGAACCAGTAAAAGAAATAATATTGGTTGGTACAAAGAAGGTGCAAAAACAGAATCAAACTCCGAACAAAAACGAGACTGATGATAATTCAAAATCTCCAATCCTACCACAGGTAACAGAGGGTGATAATGGTAAACCAAAATATCAAGAGCCCAATCGATCTGTATCAGACTATCCAGTGAAATCAAAAGAGAAAATTAGTCAAACGCAGGCGAATGGTAGTGATAATTCTGACAAGAAAATAGTGTCTGAAAAATTGCCAGAAACTGGAGAGACAGTTCTAAATCCTCTTTTAGTCATAGTAAGCAGTTTACTGTGCCTAGTTACCTCAATAGGAATGATAATGTGGAAGGATAAGAAATCAGATGATAAATGAGGATGTTGGAAATCGTTTGGTTACATTAAATCTTCGTCTGGCGAAGGTATCAGCTAAATTGATAGTAGCAGCTTTAAAAGTATTGGCTAAGGAGGCTGAATCAAAAAAGTTATCTGTTAAACAATATTTATCACAAAAAAGTGAACAAGGAGAGGTTCCTTTAAAAGATTTGGTAGGCAAGGGAACTCTAGAGAATATTCCTATGAAGCAGCCTGAATTACTTGAGTTAAAGAAGGAGTTAAATAAACATGGTGTTCGGTTCTCCATTTTAAGAAACAAAGAGAACAAAAACTTTGAAGTATTTTTTCAAGCGAAAGACACAGCAATTTTAGAACACTCATTCAAACAAGCAGTTCAAAAAGCTGAAAAGAAAACAAGAATCAAGCAATCAACCTTGAAAAAAATCAAACAGTATCAAAAATCTCTTGGAGAACAGATTATCAAACCGAAAATCAAACAAAAACATCAGGAACAGTCATTATAGGAGGTGATAGGATTGAAGTAATCGAACAAATTAAACTTGACATTCTAAATAGTATTCCAATAGGAGATAGGCGAACACTTATTAAGAGTTTAATTCCCTATCTTCTTTTTTTCTATCTTGGAACCTGTTTAGGTCACCATATCCGAAGTTTTAAAGGGGGTGATGTATTAGATAGGCTATTTCAAGCAATTTTAGAAATTGAATCTATGAGTTGGTTATTCATTCCGAGTTTTGATGATTTGCTTCTCGGTTTAGGTTTATCTATAAGCGTTTGGGGAGTGATATATTCCAAAAAGCGTCATGCAAAAAAATTTAGACACGGAGTTGAATATGGTTCTGCAAGATGGGGAGATGGGAAAGATATTCAACCTTATGAGGACCCAATTTTTGAGAATAATATCTTGTTGACAAATAGCGAAAAGCTAACTATGAATTCTCGACCGTCAAACCCAAAGTTTGCCAGAAATAAAAATATTCTGGTGGTAGGTGGCTCAGGCAGTGGTAAGACTAGATTTTTTGTCAAACCCAATCTTATGCAAATGCATTCTAGTTACTGTGTAACTGACCCAAAAGGAACGATAGTTCTAGAATGTGGCAAGATGTTAGAAAACAATGGTTATCAGATAAAAATCTTAAATACTATCAACTTCAATAAATCCATGAAATACAACCCTTTCGCATATTTGAAAAGTGAGAAAGATATTCTCAAGTTAGTTCAGACAATCATTGCAAATACTAAGGGTGAGGGTGAAAAAGCTGGAGAAGATTTTTGGGTCAAGGCTGAGAAACTTTATTACACGGCACTTATTGGTTATATCTACTATGAAAGTCCTAAGGAAGAACAAAACTTTAATACTTTACTTGCAATGTTGGATGCTAGTGAGGTGCGTGAAGATGATGAGAATTTTAAGAATGCCATTGATTATCTATTCTTAGCTTTAGAACGGAAAAAGCCTCATCATTTTGCTGTTAAACAGTACAAAAAGTATAAGTTAGCAGCTGGGAAAACTGCAAAATCAATCTTGATTTCTTGTGGTGCAAGGCTAGCACCTTTTGACATTGAAGAGTTGAGAGAATTGATGAGTGATGATGAGTTAGAATTGGATACTCTTGGTGACCGAAAAACGGCACTCTTTGTCATTATTTCAGATACAGATGACACATTTAACTTTGTGGTTTCCATTATGTACTCGCAACTATTCAATTTACTCTGTGACAAGGCGGACGATGTTTATGGGGGTCGATTACCAGTACATGTACGTTGCCTATTAGATGAATTTGCCAACATTGGTTTAATTCCACGGTTTGAAAAGTTGATTGCTACCATTCGTTCTCGTGAAATTTCTGCTGCTATCATTCTTCAAGCAAAATCCCAACTTAAAGCCATTTATAAAGATAATGCAGATACAATTATCGGAAACTGTGATACCGAGTTATTTCTTGGTGGCAAAGAAGGAACTACTCTGAAAGAATTAGCGGAGAATTTAGGTAAAGAAACAATCGATCTATACAATACAAGTGAAACTAGGTCCAATCAGAAATCATTTGGTCTGAATTACCAGAAACTAGGAAAGGAGCTAATGTCACGAGATGAGTTAAAAGTCATGGATGGTGGAAAATGTATTCTTGAGATTCGTGGTACACGGCCATTTTATTCAGATAAGTATGATATTACCAAGCACAAGCATTACAAATTATTAGAGGATTTTGATAAGAGAAACAAGTTTGACATAGAAAAGTATCTCAAGAAAAGAGGAGGAGTCAAACTGACGGAGAATACAAAGGTTATTCAATTGTAGGAGGTTGCTTATGCGGATTAGGGCACCACCAACATACACAAAACGTAAAGAAAAAATAGAAAGAGGAAAATTATGGAACATGAAATGATAAATATTAACGCTCATCTTGTAAAAGATGTTGTGTTTTCAAGTTTTGAATCCGAGGACGGAATTGTCCCAGTTGTAAATTTCTCCCTTGTTAAAAAATATGGAAAGGGTAAGGAATACACTAACTGTTCTGCCTATGGTGATAAGGTAGAGATTGCAAAAGAATTTGAAAAGGGAGATCTTATCCATGTTTTCGGTTACTTTAAAGAAAATCGCAAAGGTGATAAGGTATACAAGAATTTTATTGTTAAATCAATGAATAAAATTGAACAAGATGAAATGGAGGAAGAGTAATGGATTTTTTCACACAAGGAGTGGACGTATTAAAAACATTGGTTATCGCAATTGGCGGTGGTTTAGGTGCCTGGGGCGTTATTAACCTCATGGAAGGCTATGGTAACGATAACCCAGGAGCTAAGTCACAGGGTATCAAGCAACTGATGGCAGGTGGTGGCATTGTGTTAATTGGTTTAAAACTAATTCCTCTGCTTGCTAATTTAATCCAATAGGAGGAGCTATGTTTGATATATTCGGAAAACTAGAAGAGATGATTCAAGAAATTCTTTTGGATATGATAAAAGGGACTTTGACAAGTATGTTTACTGATTTGAATCATCAATTAGACTTTGTATCTGGTCAGGTCGGTCAATCGCCAAGCCAGTTCAATGCTGAAGTGTTTTCCTTTATCAAACACATCAATGATAGTGTCGTACTACCAATAGCTGGTTTGGTAATTACAGCTGTATTATGTTTAGAATTGATCCAAGTAGTGATGCAAAAGAACAATATGGCAGAAGTTGATACGTTTGAATTTTTCAAATATGTCATTAAGATGTGGGTTGCAGTATACTTGGTATCGCATGCTTTTGAATTTGCCATGGCAGCATTTGATATGGGACAGCACATGATTGGACAAGCAACAGGAGTCATTCATGGCGAAACATCTATATCATCCGAACAGATTACAGCAATGGTTGACAGTTTAAAAGATAAGAATATTGGTGAATTAGCTGGTATTGTTTTTGAACTTCAAGCGGTTAAGCTAACGATACAGATTATTTCCTTAATCATTCTTATCATCACTTATGGAAGAATGTTCGAAATTTATGCTTATAGTTCGGTTGCTGCCTTGCCATTTGCTACACTTGGCAATAGGGAGTGGGGCCAACTTGGACATAACTACATACGTGGACTGTTCGCTTTGGCTCTGCAAGGTTTGTTCCTCGTTATCTGTTTTGGAATCTATGCGGTATTACTTAGAGGTGTAAAAATGACGGATATTCATATGACCGTCTTTTCCATTTTAGGTTATACAGTTCTGCTAGGATTCATGATGTTGAAAACTGGTACACTTGCAAGGTCGATTATGAATGCCCACTAGAGAGGAGAGTATATGGCCTACGTTCAAATTCCAAAGGATTTATCCAAGGTAAAAACTAAAATTGCATTTAATTTAACCAAGCGTCAGTTAATTGGTTTTTCATTGGCAGGCTTTGTTAGTCTGCCTGTTTATTTATCAATTAGGGAAAGTGTTGGAAATGATTTGGCAATGTTAGTCTTTATTATTCTTGCTTTCCCATTTTTATTTTTAACTTTTTATGAAAAAGATGGGTTAACGAGTGAAATCTATCTAAAGTATATTTTCTTACAACAACACTATCAGCCATGTGTGCGGTATAAAAGAGCACTTTATAAAGCCAAATTCAAGGAGGAGGTACATGAGACCAGAAAGAAAAAGAAAACAGGCACAAGAATTTCTTGAAGTGAAGCAGGCCCAACTAAAAAAGATACAAAAGGAAACAGCAAAACAGGAAGGAAATTCGTTTGTAGCTTCTATAAAATCATTTTTTGAATTAGGTGAAAAATGTTTTACTGTAGAAGATACAATTCCTATTGAGAAAGTGTATGAGAATGGGATTTGTCGACTAACTGATGGCTATTTTACTAAAATGATTGCTTTTGAAGACATCAACTACCAACTAGCATTGGAAGAGCAACGAGATTACATCTTCAATCAGTTTGCTTCATTTTTAAATAGTTTTGATAACAATACCAGATTGCAACTCTGTTTTACGAATCAACTTGGAAGGTTAGAAGAATTAGCTGATGCAATTACAATCCCAATTAAAAATGACGGACTTGAGGAAATTCGAAGTGAGTTTAGGACTATGCTTCAAAATCAATTGGAGAAAGGAAATAATGGATTAAGGCAGACAAAGTATATCGTTTTTGGTGTAAAAGAGGATTCGTATAGGCAAGCAAAGGTTGTATTATCAAGGCTAGAAATTGACTTACAATCTCATTTAAAAGGGATGGGAATTCGTTCTACTGTATTAAACGGTTTTGAACGTTTGATTGTACTTCATCATATTTTGAACCCGACTGAGCACTTATCTACATTACCTGATGAATTGGAAAATCGGGATTGTCGTTCTATAATCGTACCAGATAAAATTCACTTTCAGAAGAAGTATTTTTCAATGGATAATGTCCTATGTCAGACTAGTCATGTGCAGATATTAGCATCAGAATTGTCTGATAGATTCTTAACTGAATTACTTTCACTAGAGGAGAACATGGTTCTATCATTGCATATTCAAGCCTTGGATCAAGTTGATGCGATAAAGTTAGTCAAACGTAAGTTCACCGATGTGCAACGGATGACGATGGAAGAGCAGAAGAAAGCTTATCGTTCTGGTTATGATTTAGATATTATTCCTTCAGACTTGATGACCTACGGTACTGATTTGAAACACCTATTGAATGATTTACAAAGTCGTGACGAGAAGATGTTTCTCGTTTCGTTTATCATTCTAAACCAAGGATTGTCAAAAGCTAAACTGGACAATGCAGTCTCCCAGTTGGCGACCATCTGCAGTCGCCACAATTGTATGCTGAAATGTTTGGATTACCAACAGGAGCAGGGCTTAATATCAGCACTACCATTAGGAATGAATTGCATCAAAATAAAGCGGCAATTAACAACTTCAAGCACGGCCGTATTTATTCCGTTTACGACTGAAGAATTATTCATGACCTCTAGTACATCCATCTATTATGGTCTAAATGCCATTAGTCATAACTTAATCATGGCAGACAGAAAGAAACTAAAGAACCCCAATGGTTTAATCTTGGGGACGCCAGGGTCTGGAAAATCATTCTCAGCAAAGCGTGAAATCACCAATGCTATCTTAGTAACTGATGATGATATTCTCATCTGTGATCCGGAAGGAGAGTATGGTGCTTTAGTTGAAGCATTTGGTGGAGAGGTTATTCATGTATCCGCAAAATCAAAAGATTACTTAAATCCCTTGGATATTAACTTTAACTATGGGGATGGGGATGCACCTTTGAAGGATAAAGCGAATTTTATTATGTCTATGCTTGAATTGGTTGTAGGTGGTTCTGGTTTAACTGCAGCAGAAAAGTCAGTTATCGATAGGTGTCTTCCAAAAATTTATGAAGCTTATTTTGAAAATCCGATACCAGAGAATATGCCAATTTTACAAGACCTATATGAATTATTGTTAAAACAGGAGGAAAGTGTTGGCCGGAAATTAGCGACTGAAATGGAAATTTATGTGACAGGTTCCCTTAATGTTTTCAATCATCGTTCCAATGTTGACTTGAATAAGTCCCTCTTATGTTTCGATATTAAAGAGTTAGGTACCCAATTGAAAAAGATTGGTATGTTAGTTATTCAAGACCAGGTATGGAACAAGGTTTCACAAAATAGGCAGAGCCAAAAGTCAACTCGCTATTATATAGATGAATTTCACTTACTACTAAAGGAAGAACAAACAGCTCAGTATTCTGTTGAAATTTGGAAGAGGTTTAGGAAGTGGGGAGGTATTCCAACTGGATTAACACAGAACGTGAAGGATTTATTGGCAAGCAAAGAAATTGAAAATGTTTTTGATAACACCGATTTTATCATGATGTTAAACCAGGCTTCTGGCGATAGAGAAATATTAGCTAGAAAGCTAAAAATTTCACCTTATCAGCTCAATTACGTGACAAACTCTAATGCAGGTGAGGGGCTACTATTCTTTGGGAATACCATTGTCCCATTCCTAGACCAATTTCCTAAGAATACACTCTTGTATCAAAAGATGACTACCAAACCAGAGGAGGTCAAGAAAGGCTAGGTGAGAAATGGGAAAGTCAAAACGAATGGTCCGAGAGACCAATAAGAAACGCTATTCTAAATCTAAACCTGATATAGGACAACGGAAAGAAGTACAAGATTTTTCTGGGAGAGCGGTTGATGAGAAAGTTCGCTTTCAGCACCAAATTATTCATAAGGGAAGTAAACTAGAGTGTAACCATCTTAAAGGTGATACGTCAGAAAAAAAGAATCATATTCACAAAAAATCAAATGATAAATCCCTGCAAACACATTCAAACAATCAAGACGCAAACAAATCAACTATACAACTTGATAGTTTACGAACTAAAATGGTTAATCAGGAAAGTTCGCAACAGTCTCATCCACCAGAAAGATTACAAGTTGAATCAAGGCCACCGACACAGAGGAGACAAGTTCAATTAAATCAACGTAATTCTTTTGAAAAACAAAAATTTTCACAAACACAGAACGACAACGCAACTACTGTCCAGACTAGTTTACATTCCGAAATCAAAACAAGTTTTGAGGAGGATATTCAACCACCCCCTCTTGAGATGGATGCCCGACCTCCTGAACTTGTAAGTATACATGAAGACTTTGTTAATTCAACTGAATTATATATAAAGAAGCATGGGGATATAGAGTCAAAAACTAGTCATATTCAGGGAAAAAGCGTTTCTCTGAGCAATCAGTCAAATGTTAGAAAAAATCCCGAAAGTCCATTTCGTAGATTTGAGACTAATCAAAGTAGAATCGTTGATGCAGACTCAAAGTTTTCCCATCGTAGAAATGAGGGAGAAACAAAACTTATTCATCACCAAAGCCAAGAAAATACTTCTCAACTTAGAAAAAAGAAGAGAAGAATACACGGTCAAGGTGAGTTAGTTAAAGAGCGTGGCAATATTTTCTCAGATAGACCTTTATCACCATTTGAAACTGGTTTAGAGTTATCTCAAAATGAAGCAGATTCCACTGGTTTTGTTGAGACAGGTTCAATAATTGAAAGTGAAAGAAATGGAAAAGTTATTGATGATTCAATTCTTTCAAGTCGGATTATTCCGAGTAATAAAAACTCTCAAAAAAATGTTTTTGAATATTCAAATAGTCCGAATAACAGAAGGAAGATTTTAAAAAATAGTCAGTGCCTTCAAAATGATAAAACAGTTACTCTAATTGATGAAGCTTGTCAAAGTTCAGAGCAATTTCAGCCAAATCTTAATGATAATACAATTACGGTTGGACAAACAGAACTGTCTATAAATGCCTGGTCAAAAAAGTTACATCAATCAAAATTTAGCCTATTCTCAAGTAATATTCTGCAATCAAATGCTGTCATTGAAAAGGTAAAGATTGGAGAGAATCAGTTTTCAACACGAACAAGAAAGCAATCTTCAAGTAGACAGGTAAAAAAGGAAGCAAAAGTAATTGTTGATAATGGATCTATTCTAGATTCTACTAATAACAAAGATAGTCAAATTGATTCTGTAGTATCCAAACCCACGTCAAATACTAGCCTACTACCTGTTGATAGAAGACCAACTTATGCTTTGACAAAAACAACTATGAATCAAACATATAAGGGGCGTCTTCCGTCAAAAAATAACATTAAGGTAAAACCAAATAAACCACTCAGATTTCCAAATGGACAGGCACAGGTACACGAAAAGATAAATTCATTAGTAAATGAACCTATTGAATTCGTCAAGGATAGGAAGAATAACTGTTCATTAAAAAACATTGAAAAAAGTAAACTTGGTCGAATCCAAAGAACTCCATATAAAAAAGTAATGTCAGTAATGGCCAATAGTGAGTTTCTAGCAGCTAGTTATCTTCAAGCGGGGGCTGAGGAGAATGTGGCAGTGGATGCAACAACAAAAGCGATGAATATCCATGCAACTGCAACTATGAAGATTGCCCAAAAATCTAATCGAAAAAAGACTTTGAAGAAACTGACAAAGAAGGCAAAGATTAGACAATCACAGTTGGAGTTTCGACATAAGTATCGTTTGTTGAAGGAAGATAAAACTTTTAAACGGCAATCATTCTACCGCAAAGCGATGTATCGACATCGAATGAGGCAACAAATACGTAAGAAACACCTTCCTAGATTCAGAGACAGGATAAAAGAAGAAGCAATAAAAATACTTAATCAATTCGTTCAATACATTACCACAAAATGGAAGAGTATGTTAGTTTTGGTTTTGGCTGTATTTTCACTGTTGACGGTTGTTTACTCTAATAGTCAATTTATGTTCGGTGCTCTATCATCAGTTTCTTACCAACTTACCACTACATCTTATTTATCTTCAGAGGAAATGCTAATTGCCTTAAATCACATTTTCTCTACTTATGAATTGACATTATCCAATCAGTTGACGAGATTGAAGGAGTCGAAACCTGGATATGATGAATACATTGTAAAAGGTAGGGAACAAATTGGCCATGATCCGCATGTCTTATTAGCCTATCTGACAGCTCGTTTCGGTGAAATAAAAGACCAAGCAAGTGTTGAACCTGCGATGAGACAATTATTTGAGCAGATGTATCATGTTTCCTACCAAGAGGAGAAGGAAATTCGGTACCGAACAGTCAAGGAAGAAGTGCTTGACACAAGTGGGAAGAAAACTATTGTAGAAAAACGAGTTCCATATTTGTATCGAAAATTAGTCGCAACGGTTTCAAAAAAAGATATGGATGGTCTAGTTCATGAAATATTTGCGAGTAAGCCACATAATTTAGAACATTATAAGATACTACGAGAATCGAAAGGGAACTTAGAAGCTTCTTTTCCTTCAGGTACAGGAATCAGTCTTCCAGGAAATGTATCATCAGTTTACGATGTAAATTTGAAAGGTGGTAATTTTCCACCACCAAATCCTAGCCATGTTGCAACCTTAAACGGTGGTTACCCTGGGCAGTGCACGTGGTATGTATATAATCGCTTTTCACAACTTGGAAAGCCAATCCAACATTCCCCAATGGGAAATGGAGGAGAGTGGGCTTTCTACGCTGCAAAATACGGATATCCAGTTAGTCGGGAGGCGCGAGCTGGTACTGCAGTATGTATGCCACCAACCGTACCCTATGCGGACCCTACCTACGGTCATATTGCGTTTGTGGAGCGAGTTAATCCTGATGGAAGTATCGTTATATCAGAAATGAATGTTAAAGGGGAATTCGTGATTTCAACAGGCTATCTTCCTCGTGAGATGGCGGCACAATGTTATTACATCAATTTTGGATTATAAGGAGGAATATATGCGTAAAGATATTCAAATGTTGCAAAAAAAGAAAGAAAAGTTACTAGAAAAAAAAGCAAAAACTTGACCAAGATTTGGCTCAGGTTTTGCAGGATGAACAAGATTTAATTTATGAAGAGGTCATCGTTGTCTTTGAAAAATCTAATCTATCACTTGAAGAATTTACTAAAAAAGTTCTATTTGAAAAGGAGTTGTCGCATGAAACGATTAAGTAGTTTTGTGAGGTTGGCTGGGTTGGTTATGCTTTTTGGTGGTTGCCAAACTATTTATGCAAGTTCTCCAAATCTAGACACAAATAGTCAGCCAGTAGCAGTTTCGGTTAATCCTCAAGCCTCAGAGCAAAGCAATGCTAAGGGGCAAGTTACAGAAAATGTTGATGCTAATAATCAAGATTATGAAATTACCGAATCTGTTGCAACTAAGCGACAATTTGTCACATTCACGAGTAAATCAGGTAAGGTGTTTCATCTGATTATTGATCATGATAAAGGTGGACAGAATGTCCAATTACTAACAGAAGTTTCAGAACAGGATTTGCTTAACCTAATTGAATCAACTAATACGGTTGCAGTCAAACCACAAAAGACTGAAGAAGTTGTCGAAGAAAAACCTGCCAAGAAAGAAGAACCGAAACAAAATTCTTCAGTTGGTAGCTATATTATCATAGGTCTATTTCTTATAGGAGTTTTGTGTGCAGGTTACTATATGAAGGTCATTAAACCCAAAAAAGAACATAACTTTGAAGAGTTTGAAGAAGATGATGATTACGTAAGTGAAGGAGAAGAGGAAGTTTGACATTGTTTTCCTTTTTTGTATAATGACTATAGAGGTATTGAAATGGATTTAACAAGTAAGCAAATTAAAAATTTATCACATAGTAAATGGTATCATGCTACTTTAAAAAGACATCTTCCGTCTTTGTTGAAAGGGATAAAGGTAGATTTCAACTTAGGACATGAACTCGATTTTGGTGCTGGATTTTATATCACTTCGGATTTTCAACAAGCTCAAAAATATATCAATCGTTTGGTAGAATTTCTAAATGCCAATAATGCTAGTTCGAAATTTTTGGGGAATGTGGATGAGGAAGGGATTATTTTAGAGTTTGAACTGACAGATTTTCCTTCCATCTTTACAACTTCTAAATACAAGTGTCACTATTTCAATAGTCATAAGGCTTCTAATGATGTAATAGATTTTGCTGAGTTCGTGTTTCAGAATCGGCTTCGCTCAACGGAGCTTATTCATCAATTTGATTTTATCTATGGAGTTCAGACAGATGATAATCCGACTGGTTTACTTCAAAAATATAAGGCTGGAATGGTTTCAAAAGCAGATGTTTTAGAAGAATTTCGTAAGCCATTCTCATTTAAGCAGTTATCCATTCACAATCAAGACTTTTGTGATATAATGAAGGTAAATAAGATATATTTATCTGAAGATGGAAAGGAGTTAGACCAATGGCAAAAACTGTGATTAGCCCTGTTGATTTGTATAGTAATGAATTAGCACAGGCTTTGTTAGAAGCGTCTAAATACAGACTTGAGGCTAGTGTTGCACATCAAATTGCAAGACAGTATGCAAGTCAGGTAGATTTTGAAGATCCAATCTTGATGCATGTTGGGGTTAACTCCATCGCAAGCACCTTGATTGATAAAATAAAACCTGAGTATTTTCAGACTTAAAAAAACTTTTTGATACTTAATCATTAGAGCGATTAGAGAAATCTAGTCGCTTTTTTCTATTGTCAGAAAGGAGGAAAAATGTATTTTTTGGATTTATTTGCAGGGATAGGAGGTTTTCGATTAGGACTTGAACAAGCTGGTCACATTTGTGTAGGTTTTTGTGAAATAGACCGCTTTGCTCGAAATTCCTACCAAGCTATTTTTGATACGGGAGGAGAAGTTGAATTTCATGATATACGAGAAATATCCAATAAGTCATTCCGAAAGCTCCGAGGAAAAATTGATTGCATCTGTGGTGGATTCCCTTGTCAAGCATTTTCGCTCGCTGGACGAAGATTGGGATTTGAAGATACTAGAGGAACTCTGTTCTTCGAGATTGCTAGAGCGACCCAACAAATCCAACCACGGTTTTTACTGCTTGAAAACGTTAAGGGCTTACTCAATCATGACCAAGGGAGGACGTTCCGAACTATACTCACCACGCTTAATGAACTGGGGTATGATGTTGAATGGCAAGTACTTGACAGCAAATATTTTGGTGTCCCTCAACACAGGGAAAGAGTCTATATTATTGGACATTCTAGAGGAAGAAGTCGACAGTTCATTTTTCCTATCGGACGAAAAAGTAAACAGACTAATTTATCAAGTCCAACATGTATAGGAAATATAAATCCTTCAGGAAGTGGGTTAAATGGAAATGTATATTCATCGAGCGGAATTTCGCCCACTTTGACTACTAATAAAGATGAGGGGCTAAAAATTGCTTATCCTATCCTAACACCTGATAGATTGGTTAAAAGGCAAAGGGGACGGCGGATGAAAGACCCAACAGAACCCATGTTTACGTTAACGGCACAAGACCGACACGGAGTTGTCTTGGAAAAACGCATGCCGAGAAAACGAGGACTTTACATACGTTCAAATACAAATAAGGGATTCGAGATTGCTGTTGAAGGTGACTCGCTTAATTTTGCTTATCCATCATCAAATTTTCGTAGAGGACGAGTTGGAAAACAGGTTGCTCAAACCTTAGTAACTGGTAACTCTCTTGGAGTTGTAACGAATCAATTGCGAATTCGTAAATTAACTCCAAGAGAGTGTTTTCGTTTACAGGGTTTTCCTGACTGGGCATTTAATCGAGCCAGTAGTGTTTCTTCCAATTCGCAATTGTATAAGCAAGCAGGTAACGCAGTAACGGTACCTGTTGTTTATGAAATTGGCAAGCGATTAGCCGCTATAGAAAAGGAGGGAAAAGCAGTTGAAAACCATGAGAGTTGTTGAATTATTTGGAGGAATTGGTGCTTTTCGGAAAGCACTACTAAATCAGAAGTTCCCTCATGAATTGATAGACTTTGTTGAAATAGATAGGAATTGTGTAAAAAGTTATAACGTCCTCTATAACGAGAATTTTATTCCTCAATCCGTTAAAGGGTATTCCTTACCAAATGTTCAGATTGACCTGTTAATGCATGGTAGTCCTTGTCAGGATTTTTCACGTTCTGGACTAAAAAGAGGGGGAAGGAAAGGTTCGTATACGAGAAGTTCACTATTGTTTGAGACAATTATGATTTTAAAAAATGCTGTCAAAAAACCTAAATGGGTCATTTGGGAGAATGTCGTAGGTGTACTAGATAAGAAAATGAAACCAACATTTGAGACCTATCTTTCTGAACTGGAATATTTAGGCTATTCATCTTGCTATTGGGTTTTGGACAGCTATGATTTTGGAATACCTCAAAAACGGAAACGTGTCTTTGTAGTGAGTTTTCTTGGCGAAGTTAACCCATTTGATTTTTCAAAATTGGAACGCATGAAATCTCCGTCGATTCAGGAATTTTTGGAGAAAGATGTAGCCGAGAAGTATCTAGTCATTCAACCTTCAATTCTAAAATATATTGAAAAAGCTTGTCAGTCAGTTTTTACTGAACGAGTTCATATCATTCAAGATTATTGCTATACCATTTCTACGAAGCAAACACGAGTGCCAAATGCTGGGTTTATTAAACTTACAAATGGGAAATATCGCTATCTAACAGAAAGAGAATGTTTCCGCTTGATGGGATTTACTGATTTAGACTTTGATTTATTACGGACTGTATATCCAGAAAAAAACAACAAGAAATCCAGTATCCTTTATCAACAAGCCGGAAATTCCATAGTAGTACCAGTTCTAGAGGCAATCATAAAACAAATTTATCAGAAGGAGTTAATCAAATGAAACTATTACACAAGAAATCAATTTACGAGAGCGATTACGAAGAATCTTTGCGACATGACGAGGAGATAGACGATATTATATCAAAACTTTTGTCGCTACCAGATTACCATTCGGAATTTCAATTACGATTCGAGGATGATTATCATAAGGAAATGAATGTTCCTTTAGACTATGAATCATTTCTTCATAATATTTTCGATTTTATTGCGGAGCAAGACATAAAAAATGGAGTTGATGTTCTTTTGACTGACGAAGGAAATCTTTGCTTCATGGCTTACGGCCAGTCGTATACCATTCGCTCTACTGGTGTATCGGATGTGGTTCGAACTTCTGTAACAGTTATCTCTAAAGATGAAGATGATAATAAAGTGGATTTTGGTCAGCACTTTGCTTGTCCAGTCCCTGAAAATGAGCAAACGAACAAACCTAAGTCCGAACATGTTTTATAGGGATAGGAAGGAGAAGTCATGCGAGTTGAAGATTATGCCAACTATGTCGGAGACTTATCCAGTTACTATCTCTCAGATGTTGATGCTTATCAGAGACTGTTAGCACGCTTGGGCTTTGTTGTTGGCTTTGACTTTCAAAATCAATTGAGCATTATTCATCAGAGACCGACAGCCAGTTTATGCTCAGACTTTCAATCCTGGAAATCAGTTGACCATATTGTTAGACGAGGTCAAAAAGGGATTCCAATTTTATTAAATAAACAATCCAAAATGTCAATTGGATATGTATTTGACATAAGTCAGACAGTTTTGACGAATAGAGATAACAAGCCAATTGTGGAGTGGCAATATGAAGCAGGTCGGGATCTATCCATTTTAGCAGACCTTGTTCATGAGAGACTATCGCTTAGACCAGAAAATGAGGTTGCTGCAATTCGCTATCTTGCAAATCTTGCAACGAAAGGTATTGGTTCAAAAGTTCTTGTCGGAATGAATTTAGATGTGGAAACCGAATCAAACTTATTACGCTTTATTGAACAAAGTTTTGAAGCTGTATTATCAAATAGACTTGGAATTGCACTAAAACTGAACCAAGACTTGCTAGAAAATGGTCTCGGTCAATTTAGCCCACGTCAGTTTCTGATATTTGGTGATTATTTGACCAGAATGTCGCAAAAAATTCTCAGGATTATTCATCAAAAAAAGTATGAGAAAATTGCATTAAAAGAGCAGACAAAAGAACTGATTGAGCGGTATAATGAGGTTGTAGAAGAAAGAGGAGGACAAAGAGATGAATCAAGCATTACTGATCGAGAAGATGAACACGACCTTGACAGTCAACGACTTCAGTCACTGTCAATCAACAGAGGAGATAGTAGAGGTGATTTATCGTCTAACATTACAGACCCTTCGAACCAATCAACAGATTCGGGACGAGATTGGGAAAGCTCTCTACGCCAAGGAAAGATTGGAGTTTCTGAGCAAGGAAGAGAACAAGACCGAACTACTTTTGGAATTATATCAGACAGGACAGCTGATTCCACATTTGATAGCAGTGGAGAAAGAATCACAGAGCATGGTGGAACAAATAGAAAGTCATCTGATTCAAGAATGGAAGTTGACCGAGGACTTGAAGACCAAGGATATGTTGAGCTGGATCAGCCAGATGAACAATCTTCGTCAATCCGTCAAGGAACAAGTCAGGGAGAATCTAATTTACATTTAGATAAAATATCAACTGAAGAATTGCATGATGTACTTCGAAAAGGTACTGGTACACGAGGTGGGCGACTTAGAGTTGCTCACTTTTTTTCTAGTCAGGAAGATATAAAAATTCAAGCTCAGTTTTTACAAAAAGAATATGGGTGGGGTGGTGCTACTGGTCCTAATTTTCCTATTTCCTACAATTATGACTCCAGAGGCTTACACTTGACAAGAAAGGCTGATGGTTATAATGAAACATTTAGTTGGAGGAAAGTTGCAGGTGAAATTGATAGACTTTTAGAAAATGAAACCTATCTGTCTGATGACGAAAGCAAGCTTTACCAATACAATGAACAGATATTCTCTAATTTTCAAGAATCACCATTATTTGAATTTGATAAACTGGACAATGGTCAAGTTAATGTATTTTTGGAAGATGAACTTGTAGCACGAATTGATACAGTTGGTCAGGTTAGCTATGTTGTAGAGTTAGAGGACCGTTTTAAGTTTGAAATTGATGAGTATGTTCAAAACCTAGAAACTAGTTTGCTGATAGAAAAAATCAGTCAGCATGAGCAGTTGGATCTCTTTGATGATTCAGCTTTTGATGATAGTAGTGTTGATGACACAATATCTGTTGCGGAAGGTATCAATTCAGCAGACCATATCACTCCTTCACAGTCCACTAGGAAACCTGATTTATTAGATAACTACATTCTAGATAATTTACCACATTCACTCTCTCCCTCCGAACGCTTAGACAATAACTTAGAAGCGATTCGAATCATAAAAAAATTAGATTTGGAAGGTAGACGTGCTACTTTTGAAGAACAGAAATCGCTTGCCTTATATGTTGGATGGGGTGGTCTGGCTGATGTTTTTAACGAGGAGAAAACTGGACAATGGTTAGAAGCACGAAATGAACTTACAGAATTGCTTAGTCCAGATGAATTTCAAGCAGCCAAGGAATCCACCTTGACTGCTTTTTATACACCACCATTGGTCATCGACGCTATTTATCTGGGATTGAAGAATCTTGGATTTGAAAATGGTAATATCTTGGAGCCTTCTTGTGGGGTTGGAAACTTCCTCGGTCGCCTACCAAGTGAAATGGGGCATTCTAAAATCTATGGCGTAGAGTTAGATAGAATCAGCGGTAGGATTGCACAAGAACTATATCAAAAATCCACTATTCAAATACAAGGATACGAAGATACAAGCTTTTCAAATAATTTCTTTGATGTGGCAGTTGGAAATGTTCCGTTTGGTGATTTTAAAGTTTCGGATAGAGATTATGACCGAGAAAAATTCTTGATACATGATTATTTCTTTGCCAAGTCTATCGACAAGGTTCGCAGTGGTGGAGTGATTGCATTTGTGACCTCTTCTGGAACCATGGACAAACAAGATAGTCGAGTCCGTCAGTATCTGGCCAATCGGTGCGATTTATTGGGGGCCATTCGGCTACCAAATTCAACTTTTAAAGGTTTGGCAGGAACTGAAGTTACCAGTGATATTCTTTTCTTGCAGAAGCGAGATGTTATTCGAGAGCAAGATGTTGACTGGATACATTTAGCAAGAGATGAGAATGGATTTACTTACAATAAGTATTTTGTAGATCATCCAGAGATGGTCTTGGGTAAAATGACAGAAGTATCTAGGAGATTTGGTCCAAGTTTAGCTTGTATTCCTAATGAGGAAAATTTGAGTGTACAATTGACAACTGCCGTAGAAGAAATTCAAGGTGAGATACCAAATATTAAACTAGATCAACAAATCAATGATGGGCAAGACATACTTCCAGCTTTGGATCATGTTAAGAATTTTTCTTATATCATGATAGATGGAATTCCCTATTTTCGTGAAGATTCGGTGATGATTCGGCAACACATGACAGACAAGGAAATCAATAGACTAAAAAATTATCTAGCGGTTGTCGAAAGTCTGAAAGAAGTTATTCAACTCCAAAAAGAAAATGCTAGTGATGAGTTAATTCAAGAAAGTCAACATAGGTTAAATAAAGCTTATGATACTTTCAAAGTCAATCATGACTATATTAACTCTACACTAAACCGTAGGAATTTGCGTGAGGATAGTAACTATCCATTAGTATCATCAATTGAGAAACTGGATAAAGGTAAGTTTGCAGGGAAAGGGGATATTTTCTTTAAACGGACGATTGCTAAAGCAAAAGTTGTCGAGCATTGTGAATCTAGTCATGAAGCTTTGATACTTTCAATTTCAGAAAAGGGAAGAGTTGACTTTGATTATATGACTAAGTTGACCGACAAACCGAGAGAAGTTCTCGTAAAAGAGTTGAAAGGCGAGATATATCTCGATATTCCCTACATATATCCCGAAACAACATTACTTCCATTTTCAGAGAAAGGGATGGAAGAAATGGGATTAACGTATGTTCCAGCAGACCAATACCTTAGTGGAAATATTCGCGAGAAAATGGCAATCATGGATTTTTACATTGAAAGGTATCAAGCAATTGAAAATCCAGATAAGGATGTTCTTGATAATTTAATTGAACTGAAATTTCAGAGAGATAAACTTCAGGGAGTCATGCCTAAAGAATTGACCGCAAGTGAAATATCGGTACGACTTGGTGCAACTTGGATTCCTACATCAGATATCAATCAATTTATTTTTGACACTTTACAGCCAGGTTATTATGCCAAACAAGCAATAAATGTTCATTTTTCTCCTTTTACATCAGAGTGGAAGATAGATGGCAAGACCCAGGATAGTCGCAATGACTTAGCAAATTTGACTTATGGGACAAGCAGGGTAAATGCTTATCGACTTATTGAAGATTCATTGAATTTGCGTGATACTAGAGTGTACGATACTGTCTATACTGATGGTGGTGATAAGAGACAAGTTCTAAACAAGAAAGAAACTTTGTTAGCAGGTGAGAAGCAGGAACTTCTTAAAGAGGCCTTCAAGGATTGGATTTTTAAGGACCAAAGGCGAAGACATCGTTTAGAAAAACTCTATAATGAGAAATTTAATTCTGTACGAAATCGTGAGTATGATGGGCAATATTTATCCCTAGAAGGAATGACAGCAGATATAAGTTTACGTCCTCATCAAAAAAATGCTATTGCGAGGACACTATACGGCGGCAATACACTTCTAGCTCATGTTGTTGGAGCAGGTAAAACCTTCGAGATGGTTGCCAGTGCTATGGAAAGTAAGCGTCTGGGCATGAGCAATAAAGCTTTGTTTGTTGTTCCAAACCACTTGACGGAACAAATGGGACGGGAGTTTATGGAGTTGTATCCAGCTGCCAATATCATGGTGGCCACGAAAAAAGATTTTGAACCTGCCAATCGAAAACGTTTTGTTGGTAGGATAGCGACTGGTGAATATGATGCAGTTATTATTGGACATAGTCAATTTGAGAAGATTCCAATGAGTAAGGAATATCAGGAGCAGCACTTAAAACGTCAAATTCAAGATATAGTTGAGTTTATTGAAGAATATAAGTACCAAAGAGACCAAAACTTTACTGTCAAGCAACTTGAGGGAACTAAGAAGAAATTAGAAGCCAAACTAAAAAAATTAAATGATGATTTCCGTAAGGATGATGTTGTCACCTTTGAAGAATTGGGAGTTGACAAACTATATATTGATGAAGCTCATAACTACAAAAATCTTTATCTTTATACCAAAATGCGAAACGTGGCAGGAATTGGCCAAACTGAAGCTATGAAATCTTCAGATATGTTTATGAAGTGTCGTTATTTGGACGAGTTGACAGGTGGAAAGGGTGTTGTTTTTGCGACAGGTACACCAGTGTCGAATTCGATGAGTGAACTCTACACAATGCAACGTTATCTCCAATATGATGACCTGGAGAAAAAAGGTTTACACCACTTTGATTCCTGGGCTTCTACATTCGGTGAAACAGTTACTGCCATCGAACTATCTCCAGAGGGTGACTCCTATCGTAGTAAGACACGATTCTCAAAATTTTATAATTTGCCTGAACTCATGTCCTTTGTTAAAGAAATGGCTGATATTAAAACTGCAGACCTTTTGAATTTACCAACACCCCAAGCCCATTACGAAACAATTTTAACCAGACCAACGAACCATCAGAAAGAAATTTTAAAGACTTTATCTGAACGAGCTGATAAGGTACGTAATAGAAAAGTTGAGCCTCATGAAGATAATATGTTACGAATAACAAATGATGGAAAAAAGATTGCCTTGGATCAACGGTTAATCAATACCTTACTACCTGATGATCCGGAAAGTAAGGTCAATGTCTGCACAAAAAATATTTTTGCTATTTGGGAAAAATCGAGCGACCAACGGTCAGCACAGCTAGTTTTTTGTGATATGTCTACACCTAAAGGGGATGGAACATTCAATCTTTATGATGATATGAAAGGCAAGTTAATTGAACTAGGTATCCCAGAAAATGAAATAGCATTTATACATGATGCGAATAATGAAAAGCAAAAGGCGGAACTCTTTGCCAAGGTCAGAAGTGGAGATGTTCGCATTTTATTTGGTTCTACGTCGAAAATGGGAGCAGGAACAAACGTTCAAAGTAAACTAATAGCCTTACATGATTTAGATGTTCCTTGGAGGCCAGCTGATTTGGAGCAACGGTCTGGTCGTATCGTGCGTCAAGGGAATGAAAACAAGGACGTCTATATCTACCGTTATGTGACAGAGAATACCTTTGATGCGTACCTTTGGCAGACCATTGAAAATAAGCAAAAGTTTATCTCCCAAATTATGACCTCAAAAACACCTGTGCGAGTGGCTGATGATGTTGATGAGAATACTTTGAACTATGCAGAAATTAAAGCACTTGCGACTGGTAATCCACTTATTAAAGAAAAGATGGATTTAGATGTTGAAGTATCGAAGTTACGAATGTTGGAATCCAATTATAAATCTAACCTTTATCAGTTGGAAGATAAAATTGCAAAACATTATCCATCAGAGATTACTCGATTAAAAGGGCAAATTGAAAAAGTAAATGAAGATATTAAAAGACGTGAGCCTAAAGTACAAGGTGATGGCCTATTTAACGGAATGGAGATATTAGGTAAGACATATTCTGACAAAAAAGAAGCAGCAGAAGAATTGATGAAAATTTTACCATTGGTTCCAGCTGAGGGCAGTATGCCTATTGGCAACTATCGTGGATTTGAAGTTTCAGCATTCTTCAATCAGATTGCTCAAGCAATGGATTTTGTGATTGAGGGAAATCTTTCTTACAATGGTCATTTTGGTGAAAGCCCAGAAGGCAATATTCAGCGTTTAGACAACGTTTTGGATCGAATTGATGAAGAACTATCCAAGCTAGAAAATAGACTGTCAGATGTCCAATACAAGCTCCAGGTAGCAAAAGAAGAGGTGACAAAACCATTTGAAAAGGCAGATATGTTAAAAGAAAAGACCTTGCGTTTAGCAGAGGTCAATCGAATCTTGGACATGGGCGAAGTAGAAGAACTGGATAATCCCAATCCCTTACTTGAAGATGTTAAAGCAGCGATTGTTGACTTTTTGGATCGTGAGTATGGCTTCTGCGAAGAATCAATTCATAGTAACGTAGAACAATTCAATGATATATTCTCAACTGGAGATTTAGTCTACTTAGCCAAGAGCAAAAGTAACGTTGGTGGATATGATATTGAGTATAGTGTAGACTTGTCCAATTTTTCTTGGAAATTAACCTTCGCAGATTCAGATATTCGTACAGGTCAGTTTGATGGAAGTACACCAGAGGAGCAAGCCCAGCATTTTAAATTATTTTTAGAACATTCAACCAAAGACGACTTACTATCAATTGATGAGAAAACAACCTGTCAAATGCTCGGTTTACCTTATACGAGAGAGTCGCTTGATCATGACATGGATAACGATGGAATTGTAGACCGTTATGACCATGATATTAAGGATAGTGATGCCTTTGAATCAACTTATGATGTCGATGGAGAGGAAAAACGACCTTCCACATTAGCACAAATTCAAGCTTTTAAAGCTGAAGTTGAAGAACGTGACTACAAAAGTCAGAAGAAAGAAGAAATAGAAGAGGAGCAAGTAATATGAATTTTGAAGAAATGAAATCAACTTTAGAAAATATGTTGAAAGAAAACTATGCAGACTTTACCAAGGCCATTATTTCAATTGAAAAGGATATTTCAGACCCAGACCTGTTGGAACAAGTCTACCAGGCCTATATGGATGATGATTCAATTTCAGGTTTGTTGCATTCCAATATTGATGCTATTATTGAAACATTAGAAACTGATAAGAGCCAAATATCCTTAGTTAATGTTGAATTTGTAGGCAATGTTACGAAAGATGTCGAGGTTAATGTATTTCGAGGTGCGGATGGTGAGAATTTTAAAGTTGCAAATTTTTCCATAGCACGCAATGATGAAGAGGGGAATACGCAATTTACGAAGGTAATAGCTTATAACGGACGTGCTGACTTTGCAGAGCAATTAAAGAAAGGGGATTTTGTCAAGTTAACAGGTCAGATGAAGTATGATGAGTATGAAGGCAAACTCTTCAATAACCTTGTTGTTAAGAATATAAAAATCTTAAAAACGAGAAAGAAATCCCTGGAGGAGAAGGCTGCTAAAGAAGAGAAACCTTCAACGTTAGGAGCATTGAAAGAGTATTCCCAACAAACAAAATCAGAACAAACTAAACCTAAACAGGATAAAGGGATGGAATTATGAAATAAGCTAGACTTCCGATTTTGGAGGTCTAGCTTATTTTTTCGGTCTGGAGTAAAGTGTTGTGCTTTGCTTAGTTTGATGGTCAATTTCAATTATCTCTAATACTGTATACCTTACTTGATTCGTTGTGTAGTCACGAGTTGATTTTTCAAAGGTTGAAACAGGGATATACTGATTTGGCTCTTTGGAATCTCTCTGTCTATCAAGAAATAGATAACCGATTTTATTGTCGAACGTAAATTCTAATAGATACTCCCATCGAATCCTGCTTCCCTTGATTGGATATAGTTTTGTAAATCGTACTGATAGAGTTGGTGAAGAAAAACTTTCTCTGAGTATTTCGAGAATACGCAACCTTCCACATATATCAGTAAAACCATTTGACCTAGTTAGCAATTCTTCGGAGATTGTTTTTTTCAAAATCAAATTATAGATTTCGTGCTTAGATCTGGTGGGTAAAGATAAGCCTCTTAACTTATGTATGCCTGCTAAGTGTACAAAATGTTCCTCAGCAAATGTAAGATTGAGCGTTGTCTGCTGTCCTTTTCGCCCTAAAACAATTTGATAGGTTTTCGAAAGGAGTTTTTTATAATTTCTTGCGGATGAGAGTAATAATGATTCCATGTATTTCCTTAGAAAAAAGGACAGGATAACCTGCCCTTAGTAATGAGTGTTTTCAATGTTGGCTTGAGGTGTTCACACACAACCCTAGTAAAGCTCCAGCCACAGTCAAACCAACCGACCATAGACCTTCAACGCTTAGTAAATACTCTTGTTATCTACAGTATTAGTATATCTAAAAAGAAGCATTAAATCAAGTATTTTGAAAAAATTTTGTCAACAGAGATATACTGATTTTATTAGGAAATCTATTTCAAATGTTTCATAAATTCTTCATAAAAACTCTATTTAACCTAGGTTTCCATGTTATAATTATTATAATGTTCATAAAGGAAGTAAATGTATGGATTTAAGAAGTCAGAAAAAAGCAGCTAAAGAATTTATTCTTCGATGGGAAGGCCGTGGCAATGAGCGTCAGGATAGTCAGTCATTTTGGTTGGATTTATTAGGCTCTGTGTATGGTATAGAGAATCCATCGGAATACATCACATTTGAAGACAAGGTCATATTGGACCATACGAGTTTCATCGATGGCTACATAGACAAAACCAAGGTCATGATTGAGCAAAAAGGTGCGGATAAGGATTTGAACAAGGCCATCAAACAGTCAGATGGTTCTTTGTTAACTCCATTCCAACAAGCTAAACGCTATTCAGCAAATTTGCCCTATTCCCAACGTCCTCGCTGGATTGTGACGTCAAACTTCAAGGAGTTTTATGTCTATGATATGGAGCAACCCAATGCCGAGGCAACGATTGTCAAGTTGGCGGATTTGGAGCAAGAGTTTTACCGTTTAGAATTTTTAGTTGATAAGTCGAATGAGCATCTAGAACGGGAAATGGAGATTTCCATGGAGGCTGGTGAAATTGTCCATGAGATGTATGAGGGGTTGCTCAAACAGTATAAAAATCCAAATAGCCCTGAAAGTCTGCACGCTATCAACCAGCTGATAGTTCGCTTGGTTTTCTGTTTATATGCAGAGGATTCAGGTCTTTTTGGACACAAGCTAGCCTTTCATGACTATCTGGCTCAGTTTCCGGCACCACATTTTCGTCGAGGTTTAATGGAACTTTTCCTCGTTTTGGACACACCAATTGATGAGCGTGACCCGTACTTGGAGGATAGTCTGGCTGACTTTCCCTATGTCAATGGGGGCATGTTTGCTGAGAAACAGATTGAAATTCCGAATTTCACCGAGGAACTGCGTGACTTGATTTTGGAACATGCTAGTTCTCAGTTTGACTGGTCAGACATCAGTCCGACCATCTTCGGTGCAGTTTTTGAGTCAACCCTCAACCCTGAGACCCGCCATTCGGGCGGTATGCACTATACCTCCATTGAAAATATCCATAAGGTCATCGATCCCCTCTTTTTGAATGACTTGAAAGATGAGTTAAACGACATCCGTCAATTTAAACAAGCCAAAACGGTGGAGCAAAAAGCCAAACAATTTCAGAATAAACTGGCTAGTCTGACCTTTTTTGACCCTGCCTGTGGGTCTGGTAACTTCTTGACCGAAACCTATATCTCCCTCCGACGTTTGGAAAATGAAGCCATTAAGCTCTATATGGGAGATAGTGTCAAGCTAGACGTTGAAGAGCTCGACTTGGTCAAGGTCAAGCTCAATCAGTTCTACGGTATCGAGATAAATGATTTCGCCGTCTCCGTAGCCAAAACAGCTCTCTGGATAGCAGAAAGCCAGATGCTAGAAGCCACCAAAGAAATCGTCTATGCCGAACTTGACTTCCTGCCACTCAAGTCCTATACCAATATCCACCATGGCAATGCCCTAACGACTGACTGGGAAACAGTAGTGGATAAGGACAAGCTCAACTACATTATCGGAAATCCACCGTTTTTGGGTGCGAGAGTGATGAGTAAGGAGCAGAAAGAGGATTTATTGTCTGTTTTCGGAAACTACAAAGGGGCAGGCAATCTTGATTTTGTATCTGGTTGGTATCTGAAAGCAGCTCAACTAATGAGTGGAACAAATATTCAAACTGCTCTGGTTTCTACAAATTCGATTACTCAAGGTGAACAGGCTAGCTTACTTTGGAAAATTCTACTACAAGATTTTGATGTGTCGATAAATTTTGCTTATAAGACCTTCAAATGGAATAGTGAAGCAAAGGATAAGGCAGCAGTCCACTGTGTTATTATTAGTTTTGGGAAGGAAAAAGCTGATAAAGTTCTTTTTGAAACACTTGACCAGGTGGTCAAAGTTAGTCATATCAATGGCTACCTTATCGATGCAGGGGACATATTCATCGAAAATCGGTCAAAACCAATTGGAGATGTTCCTGTAATGCAATTTGGCTCAATGCCAAATGACAATGGTTACCTAAGTAATTACACGCAAGAAGAAAAAGAAGTGATTTGTCAGCAATATCCGCATGCAGAAAAATTTTTCAGACCAATATATGGTGCCAAGGAATTTATTAATAGAAAAGCTCGTTGGGCGATCTGGTTGGATAAGACAAACCCTAGTGAATGGCGCACTATAAAACCAATCATAGACGCTGTTCAAGCTGTGAGAGAAAGTAGGGAATCATCTAATCGGGCTTCTACTCGGAAACTAGCTGATACTCCCTATCTATTTGGAGAAATCCGCCAACCTGAGTCGGAATACTTGATTGTTCCAAAAGTTTCGTCAGAACGTCGTCGTTATATTCCTATTGGTTTTATGACTCCTGAAAAGTTAGCAAGTGACCTTGTTCTCGTTATCCCTGACGCCACCCTCTACCACTTCGGGATTCTCACATCCAACGTTCATATGGCTTGGATGCGGACGGTGGCAGGGCGATTGAAATCGGACTATCGGTATTCAGCTAAGATTGTCTACAACAATTTCCCTTGGCCAGAGGTGACGGAGGAGCAGAAGGAGAAGATTGCTCAAACGGCTCAGGTGATTTTAGACGCACGTGCCCTCTATCCAGATTCGAGTCTTGCTGACCTCTATGATGAGTTGACCATGCCAGTTGAACTGAGAAAAGCTCACCAGGCCAATGATAGAGCTGTCATGACAGCCTACGACATGACCAAAGAAGTCGACGGCAAGAAAACCTGGTTAACCGAAAGTGAAACCGTTGAAAGATTGTTTGAGTTGTATGAGGAGTTGGTGAAATGATTGATAATAATCAGTTAGCTGAGATGGCAAAAATAGCTGGTTCAATAATGTCTGAACATTCTTTTCGACTTGCTAAACTACACTCTGAATACATAAGTACAGTTTTTAGTGCAATGAAACCTGCCTTTAAGCAATTAGAAAAAAACATTCGGATAATAAATTCTACTCTTTCTAATATAATTCGAAATATTGATTTTAAAGGCTTTCTCAAACAACTCGAAGAAAATGAAAAGAGAAAATTAGCTTACTGTTTAGAGTATGATATTTACATACCACCATTACTTTTGAATGATGTCTATATTCGAACAAGATTTGAAAATCAAGCTGAAGCTGATATGGTTTTACTTGAGCATCTGAATTATTGGAAAAGCAGCTATAATAAAACGGTTTATGACTTTATTCCCCTATCAATAGATACGTATTACGAAATAAATCAATTACTACAGTTGGAGAAACTTAAATATTATAAATTAATGGTAATATTTTGTCTGGAAAGAATTGAGTTTATAATCACTGAAATGCAGTTACAAGATGCCAGGAAGCTCTCAAAGATTAAAACGTCTCAGGCCGGTGTTAGAACTATAGTCGACAGTTTGCAAGGAAAAAGCGATTTCCTAAATAATCTTGTAAATGAGTTCTCCTATACAAGTGAATTTCATAAGGATAATTATAGAGAAATAAATTTATTTAAGAGATTTGATGAAGTCGAAGATATGTATCGTAGAAATGAAATTCCTTTAAATAGAAATCTGTTCCTACATGGACTTATTAAGGAAGAGCAAGTTAATTATTTAATGGTCCAGAAAGCAATTCTAGCCTATGCCTTTTTTAGACAAATTTATTTCTTAAAAAATCAATCTACTTTATCAAAAAAATACAGAGTACAACAGTTTCAAAGAATTGGAAATTCACGAAAGCGTACAGTATTCAAAAAGGATATTAAATCGATTAATAGAGTGTACAGACCTAAATGTACTTCTTTGTAATAAAATAGGAGCATCTTGCGTTGAGCTCCTATTTTTTATGTCAAACTTGTAGTCGTTTTCTGATAGATGAATTTTCTAATCAATTTATTGTCTTTGTATGTTTCAATTTTGAAGATAAAATAATGATCTCGATTGTCTTTTGCTTTCTCTTTATTTAATACAAAATAGTTTATTCCTGAGGAAGCCATAGAATGCATTAGGTCATCAGTCAAGAATGTCAGTGGAATTGCTAACTTAGAATAGCGATAGAAATCCTCTTCAAATTTTCTGTAGCTATCACTAAAATAATCCATTTGTAATTGATTTTTATTAAACTCAAGCTGATTCATACTCTACCTCCAAGTCTATTGCAAGAATATCTGAGATTTGGCTACTGATGTAACCTTCTTTAGTTTCAAACGAAACAGATTGGAAGCTCAAATTTTTTACTTTTCCAATATAAATTTTTCCAGGGACTGTCAGAATACCAGTTAATTGGTGGCTATATAGTTGATTGAGTAGCAGTAGCTTATCTGATAAACTTAACTCACTTGAATAATCAATGCGATTGCGTTCTTGTTCTAAACCCGATGTATGTTCTGATAAGAAAAATCCCATCCATTTGGCCATCTTTCGGTCTTGATATTCTCTAGCAACCTTAAATGGCAGATAACTTCTATCAATCATTTTAATCCCTCCAATCCTCCAGCGGAATGTCCGCCGACTAATCTACTGCGAGCAATTGCCCTTGAATTTTCTAATAAAGAACTAGCTTTCTGTACAGCAAGAAATCCAAATCGATCACGAATGGAATCAATGGTTGTCTCCAATTTTTCCTCTTTTTCACTTTCTTCAAAATTATCAAAAAGTGAAATCACAGCAAAGTTTTCATCCACCAATCCATCGTACCTTACAGCAATGCTTCTAACTGCCCCTCCATCGTATTTTGAACGAAAGAGAGAAACAACTTCATCTTGAAAGACAAGTGTACGATTATTGGGGTTAATTTTTCTTTGAACATTGATTGATTTCTTGTTTTCGAAGTTTGAATAGCCTACATTTATGGCAACTACGGTTGCTTTTTTGTGCCTTCTGCGTAGCCGAATCGCAACTTGCTCTGCCATTTCCCGCAGGACAAGCTCTATATCACTTTGACGAGTGTAATCTTTATGGAGCACTTGCGAATTCCCAATCCCGACTGCTTTAGGGCGATAAGGTTCATGGACATTACTTTCATCAATACCATTAGCATGAAACCAATGTTGCACGCCAATTACACCAAATTCTTTTTTCAAGATAGTAGGGTCACAGTTGGCCAATTCTTTGATGCTGTAGATTCCCAATTTGTTTAGTCGTTTTTCTGTTCGTGAACCTATTCCCCAAAAGTCAGTCATTTTTGGAATATTCCAGACCTTTGTTTCAACATCTTCATAGGACCAATTGGCACGCATGGTAGCAGTGGTTTTAGCTTCATTATCAAGTGCTAACTTAGCTAGAAGTGGATTGGCATTACTCATTCCAACAGTTGAATAGACACCCGTTTTTTCCCAAATATCGTGTTGAATTTTTGCTGAAACCACATCTAACTTATCTTTGCGACTTAGAGATTTGTCTTCAACAAAATAATTTAGTGATGAAGTTAAGTCTATAAATCCTTCATCAATAGAATAGGGCAGAATATCTGTCAGATCTGCATAATTTTGAAATACCTTTTGTATTTCAAGATTTTTTTGAATGTACAAGTCCATTCTAGGTGGCACTATAAATGTACGCTTGGCCCAATTTTCTATGAAGGAAACAAATTTTGCATCCGTTGGCAATCCTGAGATTTTAGCACGGTAGTAGTTAAATTTTCTGGTGTGAACATCAAAGGGGAGGTCGTAAGCTCTGCCAACATTTGCTTTACCAAAGACTTTTTTGAACATTGGAGAGGAGGCTAGAATTAGACCAGAAGAGTTGTCAGCCCTACTCATGACACAAAGTGAAGTATGAAGCGGGTGAAGTCCTCTCTCTACACATTCGATTGATGCGTAGAAAGATTTCATATCAACAAAAGCAATATCGCTACGTGGTTCTTTTGAATAGTCGATATAGCCCATACTATTCACCTTGTTTTTAGTTTTGCTAGTTCATCGACCAATTCTGTCAGATGGTCAGTTATGTCGTATTCTTTTTTTTCAAGAGATAAGATAATGCGGTCTTCCTTGAGGTAAATCATTTCTTTAACAAACTTTGACATCTCCTACCCTCCAATCACAGGCATGAAGTGCCCTACAACCTTGCCAACAATTCTGATTTCATCTTCAAAGGGGATAAATTTCTCGGCAACATCTGGATTGATAGAAACCATTCTAAAGCCGTCTTCTTCACGATAGAGTTTCTTGATGTAGAGAGCTCCATTCCAGTTTAATGCATAGACAGCCCCATCATAATCAAATCCAGTAGCTCGAATCAACGCAACCTCTCCGTCTTTGTAAACAGGTTCCATTGAGTCACCTGAAATCCAAGTCGCTATATCAAACCCTGAATATTCATCTTCTGAATAAACAGTTTCTGTTTCATACTCATCAAAGAAACTTTCACCTGGTCCGGCAGATAATTGAACTTCGGAAATCACCTGATAGGAGAACAGTGACACAACATTCTCAGCAATGGATTGAGAAGCTAAAAGTTGTTCAACATAATCCTCGGCAGCTAATTTATTTTCATCTGTGAGTAGAAGATAGTTTTGAACGATAGTATATTCAGATTCAAAAAAAGATTCCTCTACATCGAAAATATCAGCAAGTATTGAAAGATTCTTCTGATTTGGTTTGGTTTTTCCGCTTTCCCAGGCACTAAAAGACATGCGACTAATATTCAGTTTTCGTGCTATTTCAGCTTGTGAGAATCCTAATTCTGTTCTTTTTTCTTTTAATTTTTTTGGAGAGAACATGTTTACTCCTTTATTTGTCAGTTTATAAACTTACACAAAGTATAAAATATTTTTTGCATTTTGACAAGTATAAGTTAAAAAAATAATTCGACAATTCCATATAATGTGCGGACAAAATATGAGAAATGCAGTAAACTAGAAGTGCGAAAGGAGTGATACTGTTATGATTTTGTTAAGTTTATATGGGCTAATTATTGTAGCAGCAATTTGTCTTTTCTTTTTCTTTGCAAAGACTTCTGTTAAGCTTAGTTGTTTTGCAATTGATTTCGTTGCAGTATTTATATATACAATTTATCTTTTACATGATGCAATCTCTAGCAAGATTTCAAGCGGTAATATGATTTATTTTTGGGATGTTTTGCTTGGATTGGCTTCAGTCGTTGTATATGGTTTTCTATTGTTGTTGTTGACCATTTACTTGCCAAAGGTAAGTAAGATTATCAATTTCGTCATAGTATATTTTGGTGTAGGGATAGGTATTTGTTTGGCAACTGATTTCATAACTTCCCTGTTATCAATCTTTAATTCAAACATTGAAGCAACCTATCGGTTACAGTTTTTGAATAATGACCTTGCTAATGATGTATTTTACTATGTACAATTTCTCTTTGTTTCTATACCTGTATGGAAGAAGCGGATGGATTATCTAGCTGGTGAATAATCTTAAATATTGCGATTTTGTTCAGTTTCAAAGTAATAGTCAATATTTTTCTTGTGCTGATATAGTTTGTTGAATTGAAATTTTATTTGAGAATACTCTGTCATAAGGGTATTCTTTTTTTCTTGCAATTGTTCTAACTGGGATAATATGTCTTTTGGATTGGCTGATTTATTATTGAGTGAAAGGTCTTGTTTGGCCATTTTGTAGGCAGTAATTTCTTTCTGATATTCTTTTAAGAACTGGCGATTATTTGGTTGCTTCTGATAATGATGATAAATGAGTCTATTCTTCTGTATGACGTGAAGATTTTCCATTATCTTACCAAGTTCCGTCATTTCTTTATCAATTTGCTTAACTTCATCTTGAATCAAGATTTGTTTATCAGCAATAGATTCGATGGCAAGTTCTAAATCATTTTTTGTTTGAATACCTAGGTTTCTCAGTTCAACTAGACCTTGTGCCATGGATTTTAAGTTGTGTTTTCTCGCCCAAAATTCTAAACCTTTCTTGTCATTAAATTTAGTTGTATCAATAAGTTGTTGAGGCGGATTATTCTCAATTCTTTCTTTCAATCTCTCCTCAGTATAGTCGGATCCAATCGTTTTAGAGCGTGTAAATCTAGTAGCATTTTTACATTTGAAGGCAATGTGTTTTCCAAATTTGATTTCGCATTTTGATTTCTTCATACGGTCAAGAAAGTCGTCCCATGAGTTCGAACGTGAAATATTTAGGTCGATAAGAAATTGTAAATATGACTTCCAACCTTTACCATTTTGGCTTTGTTCCCACTCATAATGGGATTTTCCTCTGGTTTTGTATTTCGTACGATAAGTTTGATAATGTTCATCAATAATTGACAATTTGTATTTTTTGCATAAGCGATCACTAGTAGACCGTATTTGCTGATAGGTCCGTTTATTGCTTTGATAGCATTTCCCAGTTTCAAAATTGACATTATTAAAAATAATATGATTATGAATATGGCCTTTGTCAATATGAGTAGTAAGTACAAATTCATACTCATCTTTCAAGATATTTTTACAGAGTTCTAATCCAATTTTATGGGCAGTTTCTTGGTCAACTTCACCTGGTAAGAAGGATTGAATCAGGTGTCTAGCTAGTACCGTTCCATTTACTTTTTTCTCTTTTCGAGTTTGTAAGAATTGTAAATGAGCAGTGGTAGGGAAACACATGTGTGTCGAAATGAGCGTTTGATCATCTGTTTTTTTCTTCTCAAGGATGTAGTCTATTGCAAAATGCATAGTAGATTTAATGGGGTGAATTTTAGTAACAGCCATATCAAATATCCCCCTGATTTGTTCTGTTGTAGAGTATGTTTTGTAGTTTATTGAGTTCCTTACTCAAACGATGTATTTCGTTTTGGATTGTCGTAATGTCCTCTTTATAAACAAGGGAGTAAGTATTGACCTTCTTGGCAATTTGGTTGACATTAGTGGAGGTCTTTGAAAGGAGATGTTGTAACTCTCTAAATGGTTGCATATCGACTTCATAAATCGATGTTTCAAGGATACACTTGAGGACGAAATGCCGCATTGATTTTGACCGAGATTGTCCATATTTTTGTCGCACTTGAGCAAGTTCTTTATCCGAAAGTCGAATTTTTAATTGGTTTGGTCTAGTACGTTTTTCCATTGTCTATTCCTTCCTATATCGGGGTCTTAGGGTTCTCCCTAACAAGTAAAATGTAACGAAAAAAGCAGAGCCAAAGGCATCTGCTTCGTTAATTTTATCGTAAGTGGGTACCCACTTACTGTGCTTGCTACAAGAGTTTAAAGTTGTAGAGCGGTAAGCTGATATATTTATTTAATTATATCATATAATTTAGATTTCTTACAGTTTTATTTGTTTAAAAAACTTTTTTAAAAATTTTGCAAAAAAACTTGACACGTTCCAAAAAAACGCTTACAATATCATTAAGAAGAATTAAAGGAGGATTACTAATGAATCTTTTGCAACAATATAGAGAGGAAAGGGGGGTATTGATTGCTGTTCATCGTGGTACCAATGGAGGCAACATTATTCAAAATACAACAAAAGCGTACCTAAATGCTATTCAACATAAAGGTGATATGGTTGAAGTAGATGTTGTTCGTTCAGTTGATGGAGAATTTTTTGCATTCCATGATGGTCAAGAAAAACTTGTTTTTGATATGGATATTGATCTTCGTCAAATTCCTGCGGAACAAATCAAAGCTTTAACTTGTTTCAATTCATTAGCAGAACCAGTAAATCAAAAATTGGAAACAATTGAAGAAGTTCTTTTAAATCTTGAAGGTAAATGTTTGATAAATATTGACCGTAGTTGGTTTTACTGGGATACTTTCCTTGAAAAACTTAAAACTTATAAGTCATTGAATCAGGTGTTACTTAAAGCACCAGCAAAAAAAGAATTGCTGGTACAATTGAGAGATTCTGAATTGGATGTAATGTTTATGCCAATTATCAAAACAATTGATGAGTTGGAATTAGTTTTAAATTTCGAAGGTATTAACTTGGTCGCAGTTGAGCTAATTTTTAAAGATTTAGAGTCAGAATTAATTAGCTTTGATACCATGCAAGTACTTAGAAAGAAAGGTATATCATGCTGGGTCAATGCTCTTCGACTAAATGATACTATCATATTATCAGCGCAAATTGATGATGAGGCAGCATTATTTGATGATGGTGAATCATGGATTAAATTGGTAGAATTAGGATTTGATATTATTCAGACCGATTGGCCGAACTTACTTTATAATTGCTTGAAAAATAAAAATTTAAAAAAATAGAAAACAGGAGTATATTCTATGAAAAACTTTAAAAAACTTTGCATGTTTGCTAGTGTTACTACATTGTTAACAGCTTGCGGTACTACAACATCTAACGAATCAACAACAGGTAGTTCGACCGAGGAAATTGATTATTCACAAGAGATTGTTATTTATTCAAATTCTACAACTGATGGACGTGGTGAATGGCTTAAGGAACAGGCCTCTGAGAAAGGTTTTAATATTTCATATGTTGATATTTCTGGAGGTGAGCTAGCCGATCGGTTAATCGCAGAAAAAAATAACTCTATTGCAGATATGGTGTTTGGTTTGAACAATTTAGAGTTTAATAGAATCAAAGATGAGGGCTTGTTAGTAAAATATAGTCCTGAATGGATTGGAGAGGTAGATTCAAGTCTTGGAGATTCTGACGGCTATTATCATCCCCTTGTTGTTCAGCCGTTAGTACTTATAGGTAATTCAAAAGTAGATATGCCAAGTGATTGGACTGATTTAACTAAAGATAGCTATAAAGGAACATATGGAATTTCTGCTTTGAGTACTGGTACATCTAAAAATATTTTTGCAAGTATTGTAAGTCGCTATGCTGATGAAAATGGTGATCTAGGAATTTCTGATGAAGGTTGGGAAGTAGCTAAGAAATATATTCAAAATGCACACACCTACGCACAAGGTGAAGATTATATCTCTGCTTTAATTGATGATAGCAACCCATTGAACTACAGCATGATGTGGGGTTCAGGTGTTCTTCAGAACGAAGCTGAACGTGGCTATAAATTCCAAATTATGAGTCCAAAAGTAGGAGTGCCTTATGTTACAGAACAAATTGGTATACTATCAACAAGTAAGAAAGAAGCTCTAGTTAAAGAGTTTATCAATTGGTTTGGTAGTGCCGATGTACAAAAAGCTTGGAGTGATGAGTTTGGTTCAATTCCTGCTAACAAAACAGCCCTTGAAGGTGCTAAAGCTGAAATTAAAGAATTCGCAAGCAGCGTAAAACCTCAAGAATTGGATTGGGAGTTCATTGGTGAGAACATTAACTCTTGGGTTGAAAAAGCTGAGCTTGAATTCGTAGAATAGTAACAATTAGAAGTGAGGAGAGGTGTATATGATTACCTTTAACGATATACAAATCAAATATGCAGATTTTATTGCGATTGACAATTTGAATTTAGAAATCAAGGAAGGGGAGTTCTTTACATTTCTCGGACCAAGTGGTTGTGGTAAATCAACAACCTTGCGAACCTTAGTGGGGTTCATCAACCCCTCTAAGGGTACCATTCATGTTAATGGTAAGGATATCACGAATTTAGAACCAGAAAAACGTGAGATTGGTATTGTTTTCCAAAGTTATGCCTTGTTCCCTACAATGACAGTATATGATAATATTGCATTTGGTCTGAAAGTTAAGAAGATTTCTCCTGAGATCATAAAAGCCAAGGTTCATGAGGTTGCTAAGAAAATCAAAATTTCTGATGAGCAACTTAAGCGTAATATTTCAGAACTCTCAGGTGGACAGCAACAACGTGTCGCATTAGCAAGGGCTTTGGTCTTAGAACCTAAGATTTTATGTTTGGACGAACCTCTGTCAAACTTGGATGCCAAATTGCGTGTTGATTTGCGTTTGGAGTTGAAGCGACTTCAGAAGGAGTTAGGCATCACAACCCTCTATGTCACTCACGACCAGGAAGAAGCCTTAACATTATCTGATCGTATTGCTGTCTTTAATAATGGCTTTATTGAGCAAGTTGGTACTCCGTATGAAATTTACAATCAGTCTAAGACAGAATTTGTATGTGATTTCATTGGCGATATCAACCATTTGTCAGAACATACATTAGCTATACTTGCTAATGGGTTACCAATTTTTGAACCAACAAGTGGCCATGTTCGTTTAGAACGGGTTAAATTGGAAAGACAATCAGAAAGTGATTTGTCTATACAAGGGAAGATTATTGATTTGGAATTTAATGGTGTGTTCATTAAATATACTGTTGTATTGGATAATGGACAACAAGTTAATATCATTGAAAAAAATGATGGGCATTCAAGCCATGTTATTGATGATGTCGTGACTCTATTTATCAATCCAAAAGACATTATGCAATACGGAGGAAAGTAGTATGCTCAAAGATATAAAATGGAAAGACTGGTTACTACGGATAGGTGTTCTGTGGTTGCTGGTAGCCTTCATCATTTATCCAAATATCGGACTTCTGACAAATGTCTTTTTCAAAGATGGTGAGTTCTCCTTACGAGCTTTAGATAAGATAATGAGTTCGGAACGTGCCCTTAACAGTATTGCAAACAGTTTTAAATTAGCCATTTCTATGGTAGTAACTGTTAACCTAGTTGGTACTCTTGTCGTACTCTTGACTGAGTATTGGGATATTAAAGGAGCCAAAGTTCTCAAACTTGGGTATATGTCTTCGTTGATATACGGCGGTATCGTTCTCGCCACTGGCTATAAATTTGTTTATGGTAGTAATGGACTGATTACTAAGTTATTGCTGTCAGTTTTTCCTAGTATGAATGCAGATTGGTTTCATGGTTTCGGAGCGGTTTTGTTTATCATGACTTTCGCTTGTACATCAAACCATATCATGTTTTTGACGAATGCTGTACGTAGTGTTGATTATCACACGATTGAAGCTTCTCGAAACATGGGTGCGAAACCAATGACTGTATTCTTCAAAGTGGTACTGCCGACATTTAAACCTACATTGTTCGCCTTAACCATTTTGACTTTCTTAACTGGTTTGTCAGCAGTTTCTGCCCCACTCATTGTGGGTGGAAAGGAGTTTCAAACCATTAACCCGATGATTATTAGTTTTGCAAAGTCCAATGGGTCAAGGGATCTTGCAGCCTTCTTAGCCATCATGTTGGGCTTGGCAACAATCTTACTGTTAACCTTGCTTAACAAGGTAGAAAAAGGTGGTAACTATGTTTCTGTTTCAAAAACAAAAGCTGGTCTGAAAAAACAAGTTATCACATCACCAGTTTGGAATGTCATTGCCCATATTGTTGCCTACATGCTATTTTTGATTTACATGTTGCCTATTACCCTGGTTGTCCTATATTCATTCACAGATGCATTGACAATTAAAACTGGTAACTTGAGCTTATCTAGCTTCACTTTAACTAATTATAAAGAGCTTTTCTCAAACGCTGAGTTCTTTAAACCTTATCTTGTAAGTTTGCTTTATGCAGCATTAGCTGCATTTGTAGCTACTGTTATTGCAATTGTTATTTCAAGAATTGTTCATAAGAACACATATAAGTTCGATAAATTCTTTGAGTACGGCGCTTTGATCCCATGGATTTTACCGAGTACCCTAATTGCCCTCGGTCTGATGTTTACCTTTAACGAGCCTCGTTTGATTGTATTTAATCAGGTTCTCATTGGTACCTTAGGTATGATGCTCATTGCTTACATTATCCAAAAACTTCCGTTTTCATATCGGATGATTCGAGCAGTATTCTTTAGTATTGACAGTGATATGGAAGAAGCCGCCCGCAGTATGGGAGCATCTAGTTTCTACACTATGGTAAAGGTAATCATTCCGTTTATTATGCCAGTCGTGCTGTCTGTAATGGTACTAAACTTTAACTCACTATTATCGGACTATGATTTATCGGTCTTCCTCTACCATCCTCTCTTTAGACCACTTGGTGTTGTCATTAAATCAGCAACAGATGAGACAGCTACCGTCAATGCTATCGCTATGATGTTTGTTTATTCAGTAATCTTGATGGTCATGTCGGCTTCTGCCTTGTATCTAAGTCATCGTTTCAGAACTCAAAAGGGGTCTAAACGGTAATGGGTGAGTTGGGAGATTTGACACTACCTACGATTTTACTTAGGGTAACCTTATCAGTTGTTTTAGGTGGTATTATAGGATTTGAACGAGGCGTTAAAAATCAGGCGGCTGGAATTCGTACTTACATTCTTGTGTGTTTAGCTTCAGCTATGGTTATGATGACCAACCAATACATCGTCCTTAAAAATGGCTATGGTGATCCTACACGAATGGGTGCACAAGTTATTAGTGGCTTAGGATTTCTAGGTGCTGGAACTATCTTAGTAACAGATAACCAGAAAATTCGTGGACTAACCACGGCAGCAGGACTGTGGGCTTCCGCTGTAGTTGGTCTAGCTACTGGAATTGGTTTCTACTCAGGTGCTTTTATTTCAACTGTCGCTCTAATTGGTATTATGACCCTATTTACTCCTTTAAAAGATTATTTAAATAGTAGGTCTAAAATTGCAGATTTCCATATTATTTTTAACTCGTTAGAAGGCTTTAATCGTCTCCTTATCTTTTTAAGTACCTCTGATATTAAAATACTGGATATGCAAAATGGACTAAGTCATAACGATAAGAAAAAAGGGATATATCAAGAAGAAGCCAGTCAAGTTTCTTGCTACCTGTCCTTGAAACTTAATGAATCGTTTAATCATTTAAAGTTGATGGAAGATTTATCTGGGATACCAGGTGTGATATATTTAGAGGAATTGAAATAAGGTGTTGTCTAGACAGCACCTTATTATTATAAAATGACTACGAAAATTCAATGTATTTTGGTAGAATAGTAAGTGAAATAATATTGTTGTGAAGTGAAAAGAGGAGTGGAATGAATTTAGTTTTTGATTTTGGAAATGTGATTATTGAGTGGGACAAGGAAATATTTTTGAAGACTTTATTACCTGATGATGAGTCACGTTGTCGAGTAGATGATTCTATTTTTGGCTCAGGCTTATGGGAAGAAATGGATGCCGGCCTTCATACAATTGAAGAAGTTGAGCTTAAAGTTAATGAGGCCTTATCATATAAATTTGAGGAAGAGGTTCATCAAATCATGTGGTACTGGTATCGTTATGCCAGATTCTATGATGATGTAGTTAAAAAAATGGCTTCATTAAAGCAACATGGACATAAGTTATATATTCTTTCTAATACTTCTCAATTATTTTATCCTTGTTTGGAAGAACGAGCACCAGAACTCCTATCAATTTTGGATGGTAAAATATTATCTTATGAGGTAAAGCAATCCAAGCCAGCACCTCAGATTTACCAGACGTTATTGAAAACTTATGACCTTGAACCAAGCAATACATACTTCTTTGATGACTTAGAAAAGAACCTTGTGGCTGCCCGAAATCAGGGCATAAATACTTACCAGGTAACAGAAATAAGATTATTTTTAGAGTATTTGGATGTTTTTTTAAAATAAGAGGCTAGGTTATGGTTACTATAAAAGATATTGCTCGTGAGGCTGGAGTTTCACATGGTACGGCATCAAATGTCTTAAATAAAAGAGGAAATGTTCGATCTTCAAAAATTAAGTTGGTAGAAGAGGCGGCAAAGCGTCTTGGCTACCAACTAAATTCCCAAGCTCAGGTTCTGAGAAAAGGATTGTCAAAAAAAGTCTGCGTTTTTATTCCATATTTTGGTCGTTTTCATTACACTGACCTCATTGATTTTCTATTGACCTTTGATAGTGATGACTATGATATTGATTTAGTTTATTTCAAAAATCAGGTTGATTTAGATGAGCGGATTATAAAGATTAGTTCTCTCTTACCCCTTGCAGTGGTTTGTCTTGGGCTCGAGCCAACACGTACGACAGACATAGAAAATCAAGGAACTAAACTCATTCTTGTTGATAATAAGAACAATGCTAGCATCAACTTTGATATTGACCGTATCCATGCACTGGTGTTAAATTTCTTAGAAGTCCGTTCAAATGGGATTGTTACACTCATCAGTCCATATGATGGTTTTTCCCTATTTGAGAATCTGCATCGAGTTTTACTTAAATCAGATTTCAGAGTACGGTTGTTGACAGATTCTGACAATAATAACATTGTGATGACGTACTCAAAATTGTCTCATCTAACGGCTAATGACACAATAGTTGTTTCTGATGGTAAGGTTGCTAAGGAATTAATCGACTTGTTTAATTGGTTTGGGAAAACGGACAGGCCTCATATTTTGGTATTAGGTTGTCGTGATATCGTAGGTCTTCAGAATACCTCCTATTTGAAATTAGATTATAAATTAGTTGCAAAACGGGTACTAAATATTTTAGAGAATAATGATTATTCTCCTATTGAGCTTAAAGAAATCGAGAGTCATAATGAGGATACTTGTCAACAAGTTGCTTTAACCTTAACTCTTGCAATTGTTGAATCACCAATGTCAAATGCTATTAAGGTACTGGTTGAAAAATACAAGGCCATGACAGGAATTACTATTCGTATCGAAGAATTCACCTATCAAAAATTGCTTGCCAACTTATCAAATCAAGATTTTTTGAATCGTGTTGATTTGATTCGTGTAGATATGGCTTGGTTACCAAATTTTGCTGAAACAATTTTTCAGGAATTGACTAGCCAAGAGGTGGCTCAGTTAATTAACAGTAAGTTGATGACAGGTATTGCCTTAGAGTATAGCTATCAGTCCGATAGGCAATACACTTTCCCATTTGATATCTCCAGTCAAGTCTTAGTTTATCGAAAAGACCTTTTTGATAATACGCTACTCCAGCGTCAGTATTACGAGAAGTTCAAAAAAAAATTGGCTGTACCAAAAACTTTTGAAGAGTTTGATCGCGTGTCGTTTTTCTTTAGTAAGTCTTTTAACAAAGATTCGGAGACGGATTTTGGCCATACACTAGCAGTCAAGACCCCTATTGTAGCAACATGTGACTTTATGCCAAGATATAGAGAAAAGTTACTTAATAATAGCATGGACTTGTCCGTTATAAATGAGGCATTTAATGATTATAAAAAGAGCGTGACATGTACGAATGGAAAACTTGATTTATGGTGGGAAGACCACGTCAAAAATTTACGTCTAGGTCATACCGCAATGGAAATTGTCTTTTCAAACTATATATCACCATTGTTTTCTGGTTCAGAGAAGTATGATGTTACCTATCAATTTGATATTGCTAGTGTACCAGGTAAACAAGCGATGACCGGAGGTGGCTCTATTGGTATTAGTCGATACTCCGTTGAGGTTACTCACTGCTTGAACTTTTTAAAATGGCTGTATTCACCAGATGTTTCTCGTCTATTAGCCTACCTTGGAGGTGTACTTCCTGTAGAAACAGTTATTGAGGACACTAATCTCGGACAAATGTATCCATGGTTTGAGAATTTTAAGGAGACTTTCAGTCAGGGAAGTAGGAGTAATTGGCATGATTTTGTTACTGATTTAGATTTTGAAAATTTATTAGGGCGAGAGTTAATTGAAAGATTTTCTGAATGAAATAGTGGCAGTTAGTCTTGTGACTAATTGCTTCTTTTTTTCACAAAATTTCACTTTATAAAGTGAAAATCCTTTCATTGAAACCGCATATAATTCCCTTTATAATTAACTTATAAAACCAAAGTTTTTATTAAATTAAAATAAATCAGGAGGATAATATGTCAGACAGTGTTGCACTACTACTAATGTCTCATGGTAATTTTGCGAAGGCTGCAATTGATAGTGCAGAGTTGATTGTAGGTAAGCAGACCAACTTTGAGACATTAGGAGTATATACAGTTGACGATGTCGAGGTTCTAAAAGAAGAGATGTTTCAAAAGATTTCCTCGTTGGATACAACTAAAGGACTGGTTGTTCTTACGGATATTATCGGAGGAACTCCAATAAATTTAGCATCACAACTTTTATCTCAGGAAAAAGTAGTAGTTGTCTCAGGATTGAATCTACCCATGCTTTTAGAAGTTCTGATGAATCGTGGACAGCAAATTGAATCATTAGCTGCTGTATTAAAGACAGCTTATGACCAAGGATTTAGTGTCAGGACTAAACAAGATTTAATTGAAGAAGGAGAAGAAGATGACTATAGTCTTTAGTAGGATAGATGATCGCTTAATTCACGGTCAAGTAGTTACGACCTGGGTTAATATGCATAAGATTGAGCAAATTATTGTTTTGAATGATAAAGTTGCTGGCGACAAAACTCAAAAAAGTATTTTGACTATGGCAGCTCCACAAGGAATTTCTGTAAAAGCATTTCCTGTTGAAAAATTTGGTGAAATTATCAAAACAAACAAAATTACTAGACGAACAATGCTACTATTTACGACTAGTGAAGATGTATTAAGAGCTTACGAAGTTGGTGTTCCAATTCCTTCTCTTAATGTGGGTGGAATGAGGTTCCAAGAAGGTAGGGAGAAGCTAACTAAGTCGGTTGCTGTTACACCTTCCGAGAAGGAAGCATTCAAGAAATTATTGGAAAACTCAGTGGAAGTAACAATTCAGATGGTTCCAAACGACGAAAAAATTAAATTAGAGGAGGTCATTTTATGATTCAGGCATTACTAATTGCAGCGTGGGCTGGTCTATGTGCAATTGATGATATTGGTACTCAAATGTTGAGACGTCCCTTGCTGATTGCTCCCGTTATCGGCTTGATAATGGGAGATGTACAAACATCATTACTCATTGGTGCTTCACTAGAAGTTATGTGGATGGGTATCGGTAACGTTGGAGCTTATTCAGCACCTGACATCATTTCAGGTACTGCAATCGGGACGGCATTAGGTCTTGCATCAGGTGGTGTTGCGACTGCTGTAGCAGTTGCGGTTCCAGCTTCTCTATTAGCTCAACAATTACTCGTACTATATCGTTCAAGTATTGTTTATTTGAATCCAATCGCTGAAAAAGTCGCAGAGACTGGTGACTTTAGTAAAGTTTATCGTATTAACTATATTCCAATGGTAATTGCCTTCCTTATTCGTGCAGTTCCAACTTTCATTGCTGTATATCTCGGTGCTGGTGTAGTAGACCAAGTTGTTGCTGCACTTCCAAAAGAAATTATGTCAGGTCTTTCAGTAGCAGGTAAGATTATTCCTGCTGTGGGTATTGGTCTCTTGATGCTGATGATGTTGAAAAAAGCTGAGCTTTGGACATTCCTAATCGCTGGTTTTGCTCTAGCAGTTTATCTGCAGCTTTCAGTTTTACCAATCACTCTAATCGCTTTACCGATTGCTTTGATTTACGACTTGGCAACTCAAAAAGCTCAAGTTAAAGAAGTTGTCGGACAAATTGATAATGATGAGGAGGACTATGATCTATGAGTAACAAAATTACAAAGCAAGATTTAAACAAAGTATTTTGGAGAATGCAATTACTAAACGTAACTAATAACTTCCAATCTATGCAAGCTATTGGTTTCTTGTCAAGTTTCACACCTGTTCTTGAACGTTTGTACAAGGATAAGCCAAAAGAGTTGTGTGTGAAAGCTATGAAGCGCCATCTTGAATTCTTTAACAGTCATGTTAACTCAGATGCCTTGATTCTTGGAATTGCAGCTGCCGTGGAAGAAACGACAACTGAAGATCAGAAGGATACTGTAACTGGTATCAAAACTGGCCTAATGGGACCACTCGCAGGCATTGGTGATAGTGTATTGAAATTCACTTGGTTACCAATTTGCGGAAGTATTGGTGCAGCCCTAGCATTAAATGGTAGTGTCCTCGGTCCGATTGTAATGTTCTTACTCTATAACTTTGTAAACATTGCGTCTAAATATTATGGTATCCACTTAGGCTACGCTAAAGGAGTAGAATTGATTGAAGGAGTAGGTGGCAATATCCTGCAACGTCTATCAAATATTGCGAATGTTGTCGGTCTTATGGTTATCGGAGGACTTATTGCTTCTGTCGTTAAAGTAAATGTTGTCTCTGAAATTAAGGCTGGTGACAACGTTATCCTCTTCCAAGAAATGTTTGACAAAGTTATGCCTGGGTTGTTTAGCATTCTGTTAACTTTTGTTATCTATAAAATTTTGAAGAAAACAAATGGCAAACATGCACCACTATTAATCTTTGGAATTATGGTTATTTCTATCCTCTTGACATATTTGAAAGTGTTAGGTTAGATTATGGCTAAAGAGTTTGAAGTGAAACAGTTTCAGAAGAATATCTACACTTTTATTAGAGAAAGTGATTCTGAAAATGAAGAAGTCGAAGTATTTCTGTTAAGTAGCTCAGACGGTGAGCCAATTAAATTTCTAAAGAAAACTGATGATAACAAATTTGAAATTCTGCTAGAGTTAGATAGAAGACCGTATTTCCTGATTAAATCCAAGTCAGGCGAGTACAAAGTTGCTGAAAGAACTTTACCAGTGTCTGGAATGAATAATTTTAGAGATATGGGTGGTTATAAAGCTAATAACGGTAAGAGAGTAAAATGGGGGGTGTTATATCGTTCTGATCATATTCACAATGCAACAGAAGATGGTTTAGAATATCTAAGACAGTTGAACTTAAAGACAATTGTTGATTATAGGAGTGATAATGAGGTGTCAAAGTACCCCAATCCTATAATTCATACAGGTGTCACGAGCTTTCAACTAGATCCATCTGCTCATGTTGCAGAGCTCGCAGCTCAATTTCAGTCTTCTAAAGAGGATGAGGACATTAACCTTATCAATAAAATAATTGAGCAACAAAAATCAGGTCAATTAGTTGATCACTCAGAAGTTGTCTATTCACAATATAGAACATTTGCAGAAGGTAATGAATCTAAAGCAGCATTTTCTAAAATGCTAACTGTACTTGCAAATCCAAATTCACCAGCTAGTGTTCAGCATTGTCGAGGAGGCAAAGATCGTACTGGTTACGGAGCTATGTTACTATTAGGAATTCTCGGTGTCAGTAAGGAGGATTTAATTCAAGATTATCTAATTACTGGAAAAAATCGTGAGGAACGAAATAGAGTAAAAATGGAAGGGTATAGAAAACTAACAACCGATGAAAAAGTGTTAGATCATCTCTATTCTTTTATTGATACGAAGTCAGATTTTATTGAAGCATCTATCAATTCTATTTTTGATGATTACGGTTCAATTGAGCAATATGCTATCTCAGAGTTAAATCTTGATAAGGAAATTATCGATAGACTTAGGGAAATGTATTTAGAGTAAAGTATAGGAGGATAATATCGTGGGTAAGGAAGTATCGGAGAAACTAAAAATCTTAGATAGTAAACCTAGACTTAAGGCGTTGTTTATCTTCCTTTTTCGTTCAGAAGATTTTGTAACGAGTTCGTATATAGCTGAAACGCTAAATGTGACATCACGAACAATAAAGTCAGATATCAATGAATTAAAATCATGTATCCAGGATTTAGGAAGTATTGAATCCAAACGGTCATTTGGTTACAAATTGCATATCAATAATCCTAGTTATATAGAGCAAATCAAAGAGCTATTTCAGATATTTCCCTCTGTCAAGTTAGAAAATGAGAAAGATACATTTGTCTTATATATTCTTAGAAGGCTGGTATCATCTACAATACCACTCAAAATTGAAGACTTTCAGAGTGAACTACTCACGACTAGTCCTTTGACAAGAGAATTACAGGAGGTGAAAAATCTCGTTTCGAAATATGGACTAACACTCCAGATGCGTCCGAAGTATGGTATCGAGATTGTTGGCCCACAATTTAAGAAAGTGATGCTGACAATCAGAATATATAGGTATTTTGATAGATACACTACTTATAAGTCAGGGGTACCTGATTATGAAAATTTGTTTGCTTGTTCCGATTTTGACAAGGAACTTATCCGAAAAACAATTTTAAGCTCAATTACTAAATCTCGGATAGTTTTTTCGGACCTTAATATTGAAAGATTTATCATCTATTTAATTTATTTCCGAAATAATTATTATCAGAAAAATCAGGATCTAGAACTACAACCAATAAATTTTTGTTATGAATCTACGGATGAACATAAATTGGTTGTTGAAATTATTGAGAAATTAAATAGCCGTCTGTATGGATTTGTTTTCGAAAAAGAAATAATTCAGTTTTTAACTTACATTGCTGTTATAAGTACGGATTTATATAGATTCTCAGATTGTTCTAGTGAAAATTATAGTCAGCTTATTATACTAGCTCAAGAAACAAGAAACTTTATCCTTAGAGAGTTATCAGATTACTTCAGATTTGATTTCTTTGAAGATTACACTTGTTTTAAAGATACTTTGAAAATAATGCTTCCGATTAGCTTAAAAATACTGCTGAAAGTATCAGACAGTATTGATTTACGCTATAAGGATTTTAGTAGGAAGGATGAGCAACCAATTTTAAGGTATTTCGTAGAGAAATTATCTTCAAAATTTTACGAGAAGTATACTTATGAGTTTTCGAAAAGAGAGCTAGATATACTATATCTGACATTCTTAGGTGTACTTAATCGTATTGTACTTGATCGAAAAAAATTAAGACTAGCCATTATAGCCATTGATGGTCGATTGTCAACTCAGCAGTTGAAATTCAATCTGCAACACTATTTTTCAAATTATATAGAAAGGATCGAAACAAAAACATTATATGAATTAAATTACAGTGACGATAAAAACTATGATTATTACCTTTGTTCCAACTTTGGTAAGAATTTAAATATTTCACAAAATCCAATTTACTATGTAAAAGATGGTTTGTCAGAATTTGATTATGATGATTCTTTTAGTACGATATTTTTTGATTCGTATTCGTATGATACGAAGTTCCCAGCAATAGAATTTCGGAATAATTTTATTGAAATTGAGCCTACGGATAATTTTGAAATCATTGAAATTGAAAATAATGGTATAAAAATAAGATTTAACCTGGAGCTTTCATCTGAGGAGAATAATATTATTGTATATCGGAATCTATCTCAAGAATATATTATTGATGTGCATATAAACGTTGAAAATAATCCTCAGCGTTTAAAAATGCTGTTAAATATCCTTAATAGTATGGTCTTAAGAAGTGATTTGCTTTCTAATAGTCATATTTCTTATCATGATTTATTGATATAAAAATTTTGGAGGACACTCATGTTCAATACAAATAATAATTCTTGCAGAGCAAGAAAGTTTAAAGCATTGAAATTAACTTCAATTTCTACACTGGCTTTATTCTGGCTTTTGTCATCAGGTCCAAATGTACAGGCTTTAGATAATAATAGTGGAAACTTGCCTACTAGCGTTTCTGTTACTAGTACTATTGATAGCTCACAAAGTATTGATATTACTACTTCAGAAATTAGTACAGAGACAGGAGTAGCTGAAAACGAAACAACTACTTTAATTAGTACTGATGATTCAGCACCTGGAGTGCAAACTAGAGCATATTCAGCTGCATCAGATACCGAGGAAGCTTCAATTTCAAAAGATTTTTATGAAAATCTTACGAATGAACGAGTTGACTATACTAGTGAAATTGGTTTTGATTTCTACTCAGAATTGCCTGCTCCAGGTGCAAAAGCCGATGGTAGAGGTGAACCTTTGGAAAAATTGATTTCCAACTATGGTGATTCTTATGCCAATGATTCAATTCTTAGTGAAGATGTTATTAGATTTAGACGTTGGGAATGGCAAGATCTGTATAAATCTTTAGATCAGAAAGCTCAGGAAAATCCTGACTATTTGAACACTTATCGTTTACAGGCAGAGGTTTATTTAGTAAATAAAAATTATAAGGAGGCTTTTTCACAGCTAGATAGAATCTTAAGAAGAGATCCAAGCGATATTCATGCCTTATCTTTGTCTATCCTTGCTGCTAAAGTGACAGGTGAAAAGGAGCAAGTAAAAAACCGCCTAGCTGCTTTAAAATATATCTCACCAGAAGCAGAAGAAGCTGTTCATAATGTACTAAAATTTTCTGATTCAAACAATGCTAAGAAAGTAAATTATGGCTCAGACCAACTTACAGATATGGTTCCTGATGTCATTGCAGTTTTTGGTCAATCCCCAAATCCTGATGGTACTCCTTCACCGGCATTGATAACTCGTCTCGAAAAAACAAAAGAAATGGCAGAAAGGTATCCAGATATTCCAATTGTGCTTAGTGGGGGTCCTGTTCGTTACGAATATGCAGAAGCAGATGTAATGGCAAAATGGCTAGTCGAAAATGGAATTTCTGCGGATCGATTGATTTTAGATGATATTGCTCGGGATACACCAGGTAACGCAGTAGGAATGGTTAAAGCGTTCAAAGAATTTGGAGCTAAAAATGTCCTAGCTGTTGGTACAATTTTACACTTACCACGAGCTACAACCGTATTAAAAGTTTATGCGGATGCAGTAGGTTATGACATCACAATTGATTCAGCTGGCGGTGGAACACCTCCTTCGGGATCTAAGCAAGAAGGTGAAAGACTTTACACGTATGTAAATGCTTTGCGTGCAGGTTTCTTATATACTAAGGATGACTTTGATAAGTTTTCTAGAAGAACAGTTAAAGTTACCTTTAAGGACCATGATGGAAAAGTAATTGAAGAACGAGAATACAAGTTAGGTGAAAAAGTTGATTTCCCTACTTTAGCTAGAGATGGCTTTAGTTTAAAAGGTTGGGCAACAAATTCAGAAGGCATAAAACTAGATGAGTTCTTCCCTAAATTAGATACAAAACTTTACGCAATTTGGGAGAAAAATCCTGATAATTTACCGTCAGAAAAACCAAAAGAACCAATCCAAACTGGTTCAAATGTAGTTGTAACTGAAGCTCCAGAGGCTAAAGAAAGTAATAAGAAAGCAGAATCTTCAGCTATCGTCACTAAGGTTTCAGAAGATAAAAAGCATTCACTACCTGAAACTGCCTCTGCGGTATCTCAAACAAAATCTTTACCTAAGACAAATTCAGTTAATAATTTATCTTACTCTTTGTTTGGATTCTGTTTGGTTGGTCTATCTTTTACTGGTCGTAAAAAAAGATCAAAAAATAATATTTAAAAATATATGAAATTCGGGGAGTAGTGTAACAACTATTCTCTTTTTTCATAAATTTACCTGATTTATGACCGAAACGCTCCTTAAATATTTTCACTCTTGTATTAGAAGGACCCTCTAAGTGAGTAGAAATATCGAGAGCAGCTATGCCATTTATCAGATCTCCTCCCTCCAACTAGTAAGCCTAAAACTAACTAGTAGGAGGATAATATGAAGTATTATATATACGTTAAAGGTGAAAAAATTCCTGTCTCAGAGGAAATTTACAAGTCGTACTGGCAGGTGGTAAACCATCAGAATTATGTCAATCGAAAAATGATTGCAAATGGCGTCCGTAACTTTTCATCATTTGATAAGGCTGAGTTTAATTTCGATGAATTGCTAGTAGATGAACGTGTAGACGTCGAAAGAATAGTCGTTACAAAAATGATAATAGAAAAGTTGAATGAAGCATTATTGACTTTGTCAGATTTGGAGTTTTCAATAATCAAAGCAATATATTTTGAGGATTACTCGATAAGACAAGTTGCTAAAGAGCAAGAATTGTCAGCCTCTAGTGTGTTTAGACTGCGAAATAAGGTTTTAAGTTATCTGAAAAAATTTATTGAGAAATAGTGGAACAAAAGGGATAAAATGTAACTCTTATTATTGAAGAGGTATTTTATCCTTTTATTGTTCATTGAAAACTGAATAGACCAAGGTGGGACTTTATTTATTTGTCGAGCAGTTGAAATAGATACGCGATGATATGAGCGAAAAATATATGTTTCTACAATTGGGTTGGAATCCAATTTGCCATGACACAAATAATGTTAATGATACTTCTGTACGTTCAGGCTCTAGTCGAAAAATGGAGCAGGTGAGATTCCTATGTTGATTTCCAAATCAACCCACCAATGTCATGAAACTTAGTTCTGAGTAACATGCATTCGGAAATTTTTAATAGATAGAGGTATTCTATGAAGACAATAACTCACAAGGAATTAATGAGATTGGGTTTTGCAAAAACTACAGCTAGAAAAATAATACGGCAGGCCAAAAATATTGCAATAAAGAGATTCGAAGAAGCAGACAAAAATAGTAAAAATGCGGTAAAATTAAGTAAATCTCCATTCGACAATAGGCGATTAGACTTAGCGCCGCTATCTATTGTTGAAGAATTATTAGGATTCTCCCTCGTTGAATACGAGGAGATTAACCATGACTAATCGTTATAAAGGTGTAAATAAAGATAAGAAAGGCAGAATATACATACAGACAGAATTTAAATCAAATCCCGTAACAGGTAAAAGACAAAGATATAAAAGTTATTTAAACAGATGGGGGAAACCTTTTGATTCAGAAAAGGAAGCGTACAATGAATTATGTAGAGTGCGTGCAGAGTTTCATGATAAATTTGAATACTCAGATTATGATATTTCATATTCGGCATTCATGAATAGTGTTTTCCTACCATATTACAGACAAACTGTTCAAGGATTAACTTATCGTACTGCCATGGTACATTTTGAATTGTTTATTAAAGAATTTGGTGATACAAAACTAAGAAATATCACACCAAGAATGTGTGAGCAATTTAGAGTAAAAATCATTGCCAATTATTCACCAAACTATGCCAAACAACTATGGTGTAGATTTAAACAATCTTTAGGATATGCAGAACGTTTAGAGTATATAAAATCTTTTCCATGTAAAGCGTTAGATAATCCAAAAGGAAAAAGGCCGGAAACTAAATTCTGGACTTATGAAGATTTTTTAAAAGTTATTCAGCAATTTGACTTGACTGATTATGAAGATCACTTAAGATACGTAACAGTTTGGTTATACTATATGACTGGAGTTCGAGTAAGTGAAGGATTTTCATTGATTTGGTCTGATTTCAATGCTAAGAAAAAAACACTTCATGTCCAATCAACACTTGAAGCGATAGGGAAAGGTCAGTATTTTAGAAAATTACAAACAAAAACTGACGCAGGAAAACGTTATATATCTTTAGATGACGAAACGGTAAGGATATTAATGGAATGGAGAAAAATTCAAGTTTCGAACTCAAAGGATAATTTTATCCTTTCTAGATTCGGTGAACCTATGGTAAAAAGCACCTTATCAAGAATGCTAAAAAGATACGCACTTAAAGCAGGCGTTCCTATTATTACAGGAAAAGGATTAAGGCACTCACATGATTCATTCATGATAAATGTTTTACACTTAGATGTTGTAGCATTATCACACCGATCAGGAAGAATTGATAAAGCAACCACCTTAAATACTTATTCACATTATTATCAAGTTGATAATACAATTGGTGGACAAATTCAGGAAATTTTGGAACAAAGTGGAGTTGCAAAAACACAATCAAATAAAACTGTTGCACACCCCACCACACCCCACCACAATCAATAGATAGGTAGCTGAAATACTGATAATACAAAGAAAACATGAAAGAATGCAATTGTTACTCTTAAATAATCGAGTAACTACTCAAGTAGCTTAAAAACATGATTAAACCGCTATTCTTCGGAGTGGCGGTTTTTCTTTCTGTTTGAAAAGGGGCAAATAATCCCATTTAACCATAATAAATCATACTATTTTCCAATCAATTTTAAGTTGGATGGATTTTTTTAATATCTGTCAAGTTTTTTTCTTGACACCTGCTTAGAGTGTGTTATAATAGAACATGTGCTAAATAGCTCTGCTATTTCACCGAATAAAAAATTAAAGAAAAGAGAACATTTTAAAATGGCAGTAAAAATCCGTTTGACTCGTATGGGTTCTAAAAAGAAACCTTTCTACCGTATTAACGTTGCAGACTCACGCGCTCCACGCGATGGTCGTTTCATCGAAACAGTTGGTACTTACAACCCACTTTTGGCTGAAAACTCAGTAACTCTTAAAGAAGAGCGTGTACTTGAGTGGTTGGCAAAAGGTGCACAACCATCTGATACAGTTCGTAGCCTTCTTTCAAACGCTGGCGTATTGAAGAAATTCCACGAGCAAAAATTCTCTAAATAAGAACAGTAAGCGAGAACACTTATGGACATGATTGAAAATCTCATTATTGCGATTGTGAAACCTTTGATTTCACAGCCTGATAGCTTGACAATTAAAATTGTTGATACACCTGAATTTTTAGAATATCATTTGGATTTGGATAAATCTGATATTGGACGTATCATTGGGAAAAAAGGGCGCACAATTTCTGCAATCAGAACGATTGTCTACTCTGTTCCAACAAGTGATAAAAAAGTTCGTTTAGTGATCGACGAGAAAGAATAATAAAAGTCACCGTATGGTGGCTTTTAACTTAGAAAAAGGGGCCAGGCCCCTTTTTATCGTCATTTAGCTTACTCTTGTTATTTCGACGTATGAGAGAGTAGGAAAACCCTCAGCCTTACTAGATTTATACATCTAGAGTTAGGGGTTGATATATTTTCTGTCGCTCTGTGAAGCGGCAAATAGAAAGGTGGATTTATGCGATTGATTTGGACCTATTTGAAACAATATCCCAAGTGGATTGCCTTGGACTTGTTGGGAGCCTTCTTATTTGTAGTGGTAAACCTAGGCCTGCCGACATTTTTGGCAAGAATGATTGATCAAGGGATTACACAAAACGATGTTGGGCAGCTTTACTACTGGGCAGGAATGATGGGCTTGATTGTCTTGCTTGGTATTGTTGGACGAGTAACCTTAGCCTATGCGGCTGGACAGTTGACAACCAATATTGTCAAGGATATTCGGAATGATCTGTACGAAAAAATTCAGGACTATTCTCATCATGAATATGAGCAGATTGGTGTTTCTTCTCTAGTTGCTCGTATGACCAATGATGCTTTTGTTTTGATGCAGTTTGCGGAGATGGTACTGAAACTGGGAATTATCACACCTTTGATGATGGTTGCTTCTGTTTTCATGACCTTGGTAACCAGTCCAAGTCTGGCCTGGACAGTAGCAGTAGCCATGCCTTTTCTGGTTTTTGTTATTTTCTATGTTGCAACCAAAACTCGTCCTCTTTCTGAAAAGCAACAGAAACGATTGGACACTATCAACCAATATGTTCGTGAAAATCTTATGGGCTTGCGGGTCATTCGTGCCTTTACGCGTGAAGAGTTCCAAGAAACTCGTTTTGCAGAGGTCAATGAAGAATATACTGAAACATCCAAAAAACTCTTTAACCTGACTGGTCTGACAGAGCCACTCTTTGTCCAGATTATCATTGCCATGATTGTGGCTATTGTCTGGTTTGCCCTGCCTCCTTTGAAAGATGGCAGTTTGCAGATTGGGGATTTGGTAGCCTTTATCGAATACAGTTTCCATGCCCTATTCTCATTCTTGCTCTTTGCCAACTTGTTTAACATGTATCCACGGATGTCGGTATCGAGCCAACGGATTCAGGAAGTCTTGGACATGCCTATCTCTATTTCTAAGAATGAAGACGGCATAACTGAAACAGACACTCGTGGCTATTTGGAATTTGAAAATGTGACCTTTGCCTACCCTGGTGAAACAGAGTCGCCTGTGCTGCACAATATTTCCTTCAAAGCTAAGCCTGGTGAAACGATTGCCTTTATTGGTTCAACAGGTTCTGGTAAGTCTTCCTTGGTCAACTTGATTCCGCGTTTCTATGATGTAACTCTAGGACGAATCTTGGTAGACGGGGTGGATGTCAGACGTTACAATCTAAAGGCACTCCGTAGTAAGATTGGCTTTATTCCGCAGAAAGCTCTGCTATTTACCGGAACCATCGCTGAAAACCTCAAATACGGGAAGCTAGACGCGAGTTTGGCGGAGTTGCATGAGGCGGCGGATGTGGCCCAGGCCAAAGATTTTATCGAGAGCAAGGAAGAGCAGTTTGACACCCACTTAGCAGAGGGTGGTAGCAACCTGTCAGGTGGTCAGAAGCAACGTCTGTCTATTGCCCGAGCTATTGTCAAGCAGCCCGATATTTATATCTTTGATGATTCATTCTCTGCCTTGGATTACAGGACGGATGCCATTTTGCGTAGTCGTTTGAAAGAAGTGACGGAGAATGCGACGGTGCTAATTGTGGCCCAACGGGTCGGAACCATTATGGATGCGAACCAGATTATCGTGCTGAACGAAGGTGAAATCGTTGGTCGCGGTACCCACAATGAATTGATGGAAAGCAATGAGATTTATCGTGAAATTGCTAATTCTCAGCTTAACCGTCAATCTCTGACAGAAGAATAGGAGGGATTATGAAGAATAAATCAGTATTTACTCGTGTTTGGGACTATTTGCGTCGTTACCAATCTTCTGTATTTTTAGCCGTTTTTCTAAAGACCATCAGTGCAGTTATGAATGCCTTAGAACCCTTTGTACTGGGGCTCATCATTACAGAATTGACCAAGAATTTGCTGGATATTGCTAATGGAGTAGAAGGGGCGGAAATAAATGTTTCCTATATCGCCATCATGCTTGGTCTGTACGCACTCCGTGCCCTCATGTATGAAATCGGCGCCTATGGTTCCAACTATTTTATGACAAAAGCAGTGCAGGGTGCGACAAAGGAATTGCGTCAGGATTTAAGCCACAAGATTAACAAAATTCCTGTTTCTTACTTTGATAAGCACCAGTATGGTGACTTGCTGGGGCGATTTACCAGCGATGTGGAAACTGTTTCGAATGCCTTACAGCAAAGTTTTCTTCAGTTGGTTAATGCTGTATTGACCCTCTCTCTAGCCATTTTCATGTGTTTCTGGTTGGATGTATCCCTAGCACTTGTAGTCGTAACCTTGGTTCCAGTGACCTATTTTGGTTCTAAGTTTGTCATGGGCAAATCCCAGCCTTATTTCAAACAGCAGGCGGATGCCCTCGGTCGTTTGAACGGCTTTGTCCAAGAAAATCTGACTGGTTTTAACGTTCTCAAACTTTACGGTCGTGAAGAAATTTCTACAGAAGAGTTTCGCCAGATTACCGCAGATTTGCAGGAAGTTGGTTTCAAGGCTAGTTTCATGTCTGGCTTGCTCATGCCTCTGGTTCATGGCTTGTCAAATATCGCCTATGTCGTCGTTGCCCTGCTTTCTGGTCTGAAAGTACTTGCAGGTACATTGACTGTTGGTAATATGCAGGCCTTCGTCCAATACGTCTGGCAGATTTCTCAGCCCGTCCAAACCTTGACCCAGTTGGCACCCCAGTTGCAGTCTGCCAAATCCTCCCTTGAACGCATCTTTTCAGTCCTAGATGAGCTTGATGAAGAAGACGCCAATGCGCTAGAGTTGACAGAAAGTCTGACTGGACAAGTCAGCTTTGAACAGGTCGAATTTGGCTATTCAGAAGACAAGCCACTCATCCGTAACTTTAATCTTGATGTTCAACCAGGTGAAATGGTGGCCATCGTTGGACCAACAGGGGCTGGTAAGACAACCCTTATCAATCTTCTCATGCGTTTCTACGATGTGACATCAGGTTCTATCAAAGTGGATGGTCAGGACATTCGAAATATTTCGCGTCAATCCTACCGTAGTCAATTTGGTATGGTCTTACAAGATGCTTGGCTCTATGAAGGAACCATCAAGGAAAACCTGCGTTTTGGACGTCTGGATGCGACAGATGAGGAAATTGTGGAAGCTGCCAAAGCTGCCAACGTTGACCACTTTATCCGTACCCTGCCTGGCGGTTATAATATGGAAATGAACCAGGAATCCAGCAATATCTCCCAAGGTCAGAAACAGCTTTTGACCATTGCGCGTGCCTTGTTGGCGGATCCTGCTATTCTGATCCTTGACGAAGCGACTTCTTCAGTCGATACCCGTTTGGAACTTTTGATTCAAAAGGCCATGAAACGATTGATGAAGGGGCGGACAAGTTTTGTCATTGCCCACCGTCTATCAACTATTCAAGAAGCTGATAAGATTTTGGTCTTGAAAGATGGACAGATCACCGAACAAGGTAATCATGACAGCCTTTTGGCGGACAAGGGGTTCTATTATAATCTATACCAAAGTCAGTTTAGTCAATCTAATACTCTTCGAAAATCAAAAGCAGACGTTGTTGACTTGATTTGATTTGATGAGTGAAAAGATCCTGTGGATTTTTTCAGCCTACTACCTGAAGACGCGAAAGTAGTAGGGGGACTATCTGCTCTTGGAGAAGCGAACTTTGTTCGCTCTATTTCCAACCTCCAAAGGCTCCCCAAACCTTTGGAGCTAGCCTGATTTTGATTTTCATTGAGTATACATAAAATGAACTCCCTTGTCAGTGAAGACAGGGGAGTTTTGAACTTAATAGGCGATTTCAGCTAGTAGATTTTCTGCTGTAGTAGTTGGTAGAATTCGAACACGATTGAGGGTCAGTAGCCCATCACTTGCTGAAGCTAAGCCATTGTTAGTTGTCACGCCAAGTTTATAGCCGGCCTGCTCCGTCAAGGCAACGGTATCTGCTGAGTAGCGACCACCTGGATAGGCAATGGCGATGGTTTCTTGATTTAATTGGCTATCTAGATAGGCCTTGGATGCAGTTAGTTCTTCTGTTTGCGTTTCAATTGTACTGTATTCCAGGTCAGGATGGTTGACTGTGTGGCCTTGGAAGGACAGACCAGCAGCCTGCATTTCCTTGATTTGTTCAATGGTTAGGTGTCCAGCCTGTTCATATTCCGTAAAACCTGTAATGACATTGTTGGTTGCTTTCATTTGATACTGCTTGAGCAGAGGGTAGGCATGGCTATAAAAATCCCATAGGCTATCATCAAAGGTCAGCCAGACCACTTTTTTCCCAGCTGGTAGGACGTTTTCAGTGAGCACCTTATAGGCCTCTTCAGGTGAAAGTGTGTAATAACCTGCCTCTTGTAAGGCTTTGAGGTGACTTTCAAATGTTACTGGATCTACTATCAAATTTGCATTGGCTTCTTCCTCAGGCGCCATGACATGAATGGCATGGTACATGAGAATAGGCAGTTTGACAGGTTCAGACTGAACTTCCCAAGTAATAGCAGTTGAGCTAGAAGTGTTGGATGTTGTAGTAGCTGTAGTTTCTTTTATCTGCGTGCTAGAGGAATAAGTACTAGCTTGTTTTACAGTCATTTGTTGTGTGACTTGAAAGATGAGGAAGCCAAGTATGGTAAACAAAACAATTAGGGGGAGTAGGTCTAAGAAATGCTCAATTCTAGTCCTTCTTTTTCGCTTTTGTTTTCTATTCAGAGTATTCAGTCTGGAATGTTTCATGAGAAATTCTCCCTATAAATATGTATATAACAATTATATCAAATTTTTTGCCAAATGGTTAGCCAATTTGATATAATGGGAGAAATACTTTCTAAAGGAGATCACATGGTAGTTAAGATTGGATTATTAGGTTTTGGTACAGTTGCAAGTGGCGTGCCGTTTTTATTAGCTGAGAATACAGAAAAGATTGAAAAGGCAGCGCAGGACAGTATCGAGGTTGCAAAAGTTCTTGTCAAAGATGATGCAGAGAAAGAACGCTTGTTGGCTGCGGGACATAACTATAATTTTGTGACAAATATTGACGAGATTTTAGCTGATGAAGACATTGCCATCGTCGTTGAATTGATGGGACGTATCGAACCAGCCAAAACCTTTATCACACGCGCCTTGGAAGCAGGTAAACATATTGTTACAGCGAACAAGGATTTGTTGGCGGTTCATGGTAGCGAATTACGTGCCTTGGCTGAAGAAAAGGGGTTGGCACTTTATTATGAGGCTGCTGTAGCGGGCGGTATTCCAATCTTGCGTACCTTGGTTAACTCATTGGCTGCTGACAAGGTCACTCGTATCCTCGGTGTATTGAATGGTACATCAAACTTCATGTTGACCAAGATGGTGGATGAAGGTTGGACCTACGAAAAAGCTCTTCAAACAGCTCAGGAACTTGGTTATGCAGAATCAGACCCAACCAATGACGTTGAGGGAATTGATGCAGCCTACAAGGCAGTTATCCTCAGTCAATTTGCCTTTGGTATGACAGTTGATTTTGACCATGTAGCTCACAAAGGGATTTCCAACATTACGCCAGAAGATGTGGCAGTGGCGCAAGAATTGGGCTATGTCATCAAACTAGTGGGAGATATTCAAGAAACCACCACAGGTATTTCTGCCGAGGTATCCCCAACATTCCTACCGAAAAATCATCCACTGGCTAGCGTAAATGGTGTGATGAACGCTGTTTTTGTGGAATCAATCGGTATCGGCCAATCTATGTACTATGGACCAGGTGCAGGTCAAAAGCCGACTGCAACAAGTGTTACAGCAGATATTATTCGTATCGTTCGTCGTTTGAAAGACAAAACTATCGGCAAAGCCTTTAACGAATACAGCCGTCCGCTTCAATTAGCTGCTCCAAGCGATGTTAAAAGTGAGTACTATTTCTCAATTGTTGCACCAGATAAGAATGGAAAAATGCTTCGTTTGGCAGAGATTTTCAATTCTGAGGAGATTTCCTTTAAGCAAATTCTGCAACAAGCTGCCAATGGTGAAACTGCTCGCTTGGTCATTGTAACTCATGAAATGAGCAAGACACAATTAGAAAATGTGACTGCTAAATTGGCTCAAGAATCAGACTTTACAGTCTTAAATACATTTAAGGTGTTGGGAGAATAAGGTATGAAAATTATTATCCCTGCAACATCTGCCAATATCGGACCAGGATTTGATTCAGTTGGTGTTGCCCTTTCAAAATACTTGACTATTGAAGTTTTAGAGCAGACGGATGAGTGGGTTATTGAGCACAATCTAGACCATGTGCCGTCAGATAAGAACAATCTCCTTATCAAAACTGCTTTGAAGGTAGCTAAAAACCTCCAGCCTCATCGGATTAAAATGTTTAGTGATATTCCTTTAGCGCGTGGGTTGGGCTCTTCGAGTTCAGTTATTGTAGCAGGTATTGAGTTGGGCAACCAACTGGCTGGTTTGAACATGACTGCAGATGAAAAATTGCTTAAGGCAACTGAAATTGAAGGGCATCCTGATAATGTGGCTCCTGCGATTTACGGTAATCTGGTTATTGCTAGTTATGTCAATAAGAAGGTCCAGGCTGTAGTAACAGAGTTTCCGGAGGCAAGTTTTGTTGCCTTCATTCCAAACTACCCATTGCGCACAGTTGAAAGTCGTGGGGTTCTACCTTCGCAAATGGGCTACAAAAAAGCTGTTGCTGCTAGCGCCATTTCTAATGTGGCTGTTGCTAGTTTGATGGCTGGTGATTTGGAGAAGGCTGGTAAGGCCATTCAGTCAGATATGTTCCACGAACCCTTCCGTCAATTGTTGGTCAAAGAATTTTGTCCAATCAAGCAAACAGCACAAGAACTGGGAGCCTACGCAACCTATCTATCAGGTGCAGGACCAACTGTCATGGTTTTGACTTCAAAGGATAAGGAAGCTGCCCTTGTAACAGCCCTTGAGCAATTAGACTTGGATGGAACGGTTCATCCGCTTCAGGTGGATACAAAGGGTATTCAAGTGATATAATATTCAGCTCCAAGAGAGCTGATTTTTTTGTAAAAAATTCTGACCAGAAACTGGATTTATATTCGTTTTTTGAGCTGTTTTTTGGTATAATATGACCTGTATATTTTAAATTGAAATGAGAAGATGATGAAAGATAAAATTAGGCTTGAGTTGGATGGAATTGACATCCGCTTCGATGAACCATTAAAAGAATATACCTACACAAAAGTTGGGGGGGCTGTTGATTACCTAGCATTTCCTCGTAACCGCTATGAAATTGTCCGTATTGTCGAGTTTGCCAAGCGAGAAAATATTCCCTGGCAGGTACTGGGCAATTCAAGTAATATCATCGTTCGTGATGGTGGTATTCGTGGGTTTGTAATCCGTATGGATAAACTCAATTCTGTCACTGTTTCAGGCTACACGATTGAAGCAGAAGCAGGGGCTAATTTGATTGAAACGACTAAGGTTGCCCTCTTCCATTCCTTGACAGGATTTGAATTTGCCTGTGGTATTCCTGGTAGTGTAGGTGGAGCAGTTTATATGAACGCTGGTGCCTACGGTGGAGAAATTGCTCATATTCTGGTTTCTGCTCAGATTTTGACACCTGCAGGTTATGTAGAAACCTTGGATAACCGTGAGTTGCGTTTTGGCTATCGCTCGTCAATTTTACAAGAGAATGGAGCCATTGTTTTATCTGCTAAATTTGCCCTAAAACCTGGTAATCACCCTGTAATTCAAAATGAAATGGCTCGTTTGACCCATTTGCGTGAGTTGAAACAGCCATTGGAATACCCATCATGTGGCTCAGTCTTTAAACGCCCTCCTGGTCATTTTGCAGGTCAGTTAATCATGGAGGCTGGCTTGAAAGGCTACCGTATTGGCGGTGTTGAAGTATCTGAAAAACATGCTGGTTTTATGGTCAATGTTGCTAATGGTACAGCGATGGACTATGAACATTTGATTGCCCATGTGATTGAAGTTGTTGAAAAATCTTCAGGCGTTACGCTGGAGAGAGAAGTGCGTATTATCGGCGACCCAGCTGATAAACTCTAGCCATCTGGCTCTGTTAAAAAGAAGGAATTTATGAGAATTGAAAAAGCCAATTATTGAATTTAAACACGTTTCAAAAGTTTTTGAAGACAGTGGAACAATTGTATTAAAGGATATTAGTTTTGAATTGGAAGAGGGTAAATTTTATACCCTATTAGGAGCTTCTGGTTCAGGTAAATCAACGATTTTGAACATTATCGCTGGTTTATTGGATGCAAGTTCAGGTGATATTTATCTGGATGGTCAACGGATTAACGATGTTCCGACCAACAAGCGGGATGTCCATACCGTTTTCCAATCCTACGCCCTATTCCCACACATGACTGTCTTTGAGAATGTGGCTTTTCCTCTTAAATTGCGTAAGGTTGACAAGGCTGAAATCGAACGCCGTGTGACAGAGGCTCTTCAAATGGTCCGACTTTCTGGTTACGAGAAACGCTCCATTCAGAAATTGTCAGGTGGTCAACGGCAACGTGTCGCTATTGCTCGCGCCATCATCAACCAGCCCCGCGTTGTCTTACTAGACGAGCCTTTATCAGCCCTAGACTTGAAACTGCGGACAGAAATGCAGTATGAACTGCGTGAATTGCAACAACGCCTAGGGATTACCTTTGTCTTTGTTACCCATGACCAAGAAGAAGCACTGGCCATGAGTGATTGGATTTTTGTCATGAATGAAGGTGAAATTGTTCAGTCAGGGACACCAGTGGATATTTATGATGAGCCAATCAACCATTTTGTTGCTACCTTTATTGGCGAGTCCAATATCCTGTCTGGTCGCATGATTAAAGACTACCTAGTTGAATTTAACGGCAAACGCTTCGAAGCTGTGGATGGTGGTATGCGTCCAAATGAAGAAGTTCAAATCGTTATCCGTCCAGAAGACTTGCAGATTACACTTCCAGAAGAAGGCAAATTGCAGGTAAAAGTAGATACCCAACTCTTCCGTGGCGTTCACTATGAAATCATTGCCTACGATGATTTGGGCAATGAATGGATGATTCACTCAACTCGTAAGGCTATTGTGGGAGAGGTCATCGGTCTGGACTTTGAGCCAGAAGACATCCATATCATGCGCCTCAATGAAACGGAAGAGGAATTTGATGCCCGTATTGAAGAGTATGTGGAAGTGGAAGAAGTGGAAGATGGCTTGATTAACGCCATCGAGGAGGAACGCAATGAAGAAAACCTCTAGGCTCTTTGCAATTCCCTATGCCCTATGGGTCTTTCTCTTTGTACTTGCTCCAGTTGCCTTGATTATCTTCAAATCCTTCTTTGATATTCATGGTAATTTCACTCTGGCCAATTATCAAACTTATTTTCATTCGCCAAATATGACCTATCTGCGTATGAGTTTTAACTCCATTTTTTACGCAGGTATTATTACTCTGGTCACTTTGTTGGTGTCTTATCCAACGGCCTATTTCTTGACCAAGCTCAAGCATAGACAGCTCTGGCTCATGTTGATTATCTTGCCAACCTGGGTCAATCTCTTGTTGAAAGCCTATGCCTTTATCGGTATTTTTGGACAGCATGGTTCCATCAACCAGTTCTTAGAGTTTATTGGCTTAGGTGCCCAGCAAATTCTTTTCACGGATTTCTCTTTTATTGCTGTTGCAGCCTATATTGAAATTCCGTTTATGATTTTGCCAATTTTTAATGCCCTGGATGATTTGGATAAGAACTTAATCAATGCCAGTCGTGATTTAGGGGCTACATCTTGGCAGACCTTTACAAAAGTTATTTTTCCTCTTTCTATGAATGGTGTGCGCTCTGGTGTTCAGGCCGTCTTCATTCCGAGTTTGAGCCTCTTTATGTTGACCCGTTTGATTGGCGGTAACCGAGTGATTACCTTGGGTACAGCCATCGAGCAACATTTCCTTACTACACAAAACTGGGGAATGGGTTCAACAATTGGTGTGGTCTTGATTTTAGCCATGCTCTTGATTATGTGGATGACGAAAGAGAGGAAGAAATAATGAAAAAATTTGCAAACATATACTTAACGGTTGCCTTTCTTCTTCTTTATTTGCCGATTTTCTATCTGATTTTCTACGCTTTCAATGAAGGTGGAGATATGAACGGCTTTACAGGCTTTACCTTGGAGCATTTTTCGTCCATGTTGGGCGACAGCCGTCTGATGCTGATTTTGGCGCAAACATTTTTCTTGGCTTTCTTGAGTTCTTTGATTGCGACCCTTATCGGAACTTTTGGAGCTATCTACATTTATCAGGCAACACCTCGTTTTCAAAACGCGCTCTTGTCTGTCAATAATATCTTGATGGTGGCACCAGATGTCATGATTGGGGCGAGCTTCCTGATTCTCTTTACCATGATTGGTTTCCAGCTTGGCTTTGTTTCAGTATTGCTCAGTCACATTGCCTTTTCCATTCCTATCGTGGTCTTGATGGTCTTGCCACGCTTGAAGGAAATGAATGCCGATATGATTTCAGCAGCCTATGATTTGGGTGCAACTCAGCCGCAAATGCTAAAAGAAATCATGTTGCCATACTTGACACCAGCCATTATTGCAGGTTATTTCATGGCTTTTACCTATTCCTTGGATGACTTTGCCGTGACATTCTTTGTTACGGGAAATGGTTACTCAAACCTATCTGTAGAGATTTACTCACGGGCTCGTCAAGGGATTTCTTTGGAAATCAATGCCCTATCAACCCTTGTCTTCCTTTTCTCAATCTTATTGGTAGTGGGTTATTATTTCATCTCACGTGAAAAGGAGGCCAACTAATGAAACGTTTATATTCATTTTTCCTAGGAATTATTGCCATTATTCTCATTCTCTGGGGAATTTCTAGCAAATTAGAAGCTGATTCAACTCAAGGAACGACGGATAAGTTGGTTATCTATAACTGGGGAGATTATATTGACCCAGAATTACTGGAAGAGTTTACTGCTGAAACAGGTATTCAGGTGGATTACCAAACTTTTGATTCCAATGAATCCATGTATACCAAGATAAAGCAGGGTGGTACAACCTATGATTTGACCATTCCATCTGAGTATATGATTTCCAAGATGACCGAAGAGAATATGCTTATCAAATTGGATAAGTCGAAAATCGAAGGTTTGGAAAATATCGATCCGCAATTCATGGGATTAAGTTTTGATAAGAACAATGATTATTCCATCCCCTATTTCTGGGGTACCTTGGGCATTGTTTATAATGAAACAATGGTCGAAAATCCTCCTCAAGAATGGGAAGATTTGTGGTCTGAAGAATACCGTGACAATATCATGTTGATTGATGGTGTCCGTGAGGTCATGGGATTTGGCTTGCAATCGCTGGGGCATAGCCTAAACTCTAAAAATCCAGCTGAAATTGAAAAAGCTGCTGAACATCTCTATAATCTAACTCCAAATGTCAAGGCCATCGTTGCTGATGAAATCAAGGGCTATATGATTCAAGATGCAGCAGCCATTGCAGTTTCCTTCTCTGGTGAAGCCAGTGAAATGTTGGATGGTAATGAAAATCTCCGCTATGTTGTACCGTCAAAAGGTTCTAACCTATGGTTTGATAACATGGTCATTCCTAAAACCGCCAAGAATTTGGACGGTGCCTATGCCTTTATGAGTTTCATGCTCCGACCTGAAAATGCGCTTCGCAATGCTGAATATGTTGGTTATTCAACCCCAATTCCTGCAGCAAAAGCCATGCTGGATGAAGAAACTCAGAACGACGAATCCTTCTATCCTTCAGAAGAGACCATGAAGAAGATGGAAGTCTATGATAACCTCGGACAAGAGATGCTGGGAATGTACAATGACCTTTATCTCCAGTTCAAGATGTATCGGAAATAGAAAATCATTTTATAGTACACTAAAGTAGCTACTCTGAACGAATGTTCAGGGTAGTTTTTGTATAAAATACTAACATTTTGCATAAATTCCCAATATCTACTTGAAATCTAGACTGAATTATGATTAAATAGTACAATACATTTAAAAATATAGGAGAATAGTATGAAAAGACAACGATTTTCACTCAGAAAATGTAAACTTGGGTTAGTTTCAGTTTTAGTTGGTTCCATTATTTCTTTTGCAGGAACTTCTCAGGTTTTTGCAGAACAAGTGTTGGAGAATGCTGCTGTCGATCAGACGGTGGAGCAAGTTGCACCCGTTGAGGATACCTTTGAAGTTCAAGTTAATTCTCAACTTCAGCAAGAGGAAGTCAAGCCTCAATCAGAAGAGATTTTACCTGTGGAGATTGTAGAAAGCAATGAGGTAAGTGAGAATCAGAGCCAAGAAGTTTCTGCCATAAATCCTACAACTGATGAAATAGTGTCAAGTGAAAGTAATGTCAAAACAGAAGAAATTATGGAAGCTCCGACAAGTGAGGCAAGTGCAAGCGAACCATCGTTGGAAACAAACATAGAGCTGACAGATCAGCAGAAGGTGAATAGCCAGGTAAGTCCTGCCCTAAGAAGCTTGGCTACGACCTTAGATGCAGATAGTAATTCTATGATTTCTGCGCCAACCGTTTGGGAAACTGGCTACAAGGGAGAGGGAAGCATTGTAGCCATTATTGACTCTGGATTGGACGTTGAGCATGATGTATTAAAAATATCAGATACAAGTAAGGCTAAGTACCAATCTGCTCAAGAATTAGAAGTAGCAAAAGCTGCAGCAGGTATTTCTTACGGAAAATGGTTCAGTGATAAGGTTGTGTTTGGCTACAACTATGCCGATGGAAATGATGTGCTAAAAGAAGAGGCTAGTCAGTCACACGGTATGCATGTTACCGGGATTGCTGCAGGAAATCCATCAACCATGGACGGTGGTCGCTATATTCAGGGGGTTGCCCCAGAATCACAGGTCATGTTTATGAGGGTCTTCTCTGATGTTAGTAGCACAACCGGTGCAGCCTTGTATGTGAGAGCTATTGAAGACGCCGTAAAACTAGGGGCAGATAGCATTAACTTGAGTTTAGGTGGCGCTAATGGCTCTCTTGTCAATATGGACAATACTGTCCTTGCAGCTATTGAATTGGCGCGTAAAGCGGGTGTTTCAGTGGTTATTGCAGCTGGCAATGACGGTGCTTTTGGTGCGGGGCACTCAATTCCATGGAGTACAAATCTCGACTATGGTTTGGTTGCAGATCCTTCGACAGCCAAAGATGCTATTTCTGTTGCCTCGTTTAATAATAGTGTCATCAATCAGCGTGTTTTGAATATTGTCGGTCTTGAAGACAATGCTGATCTGAATTTTGGCCGTAGTTCTTACGATAATCCTGATAGAAGTGAGAAGAAATTTGAAATTGGAAAGGCCTATGATTATGTTTACGTGGGCTTGGGGAAAGAAGAAGATTTTACAAATCTTGACCTGACTGGTAAGCTAGCGCTTATTAAGCGTGGAAGCATCAATTTCTCTAGCAAAATTTCCAATGCTACAAAGGCTGGTGCAGAAGGTGTTGTTATCTTCAACAATGTAGTAGGCGAAGAAAATATCGGAATGGCCTTGGATGAAACAGCTATTGCCATACCATCTGTTTTTATTCCTGCAGAGTTTGGTGAGGCCCTCGCGGTTCATTCGTATAAAATCCAGTTTAACAACGAATCTGAGGCTGTTGCTAATCCAGAAGCGGGCATGATGTCGGCATTCTCCAGTTGGGGTCTATCTGCTGATGGAGAATTAAAACCAGATATAGCAGCGCCGGGTGGTTCTATCTATTCAGCTATCAATGACAACCAATACGCTTCCCAAAGTGGTACTAGTATGGCTGCGCCTCACGTGGCAGGAGCTGCCGTCTTGGTGAAACAATATTTGAAAGATAAGTTTCCTAATAAATCAGCTGCTGAACTGGAAACGTTGGTCAAACAGTTGCTCATGTCAACGGCAAAAACCCATTTTGATACGCTAAACCAAGCCTATACTTCTCCACGTCAACAAGGAGCGGGTATGCTTGATGTGGCAGCTGCTGTATCAAAAGACCTATTCGTTACAGGTCTGGATAGCTACCCTAGCTTGACTTTAGGAAATGTTGGTGACCAATTTGAATTCACGGTAGAAGTGCACAATATTAGTTCAGAAGATAAGGTATTGAATTATACTACTCATGTCAATACAGACCAGACCTATGAAGGTCTAGCAGTCTTAGTATCACGCGAATTGATGGCTATTCCAGGTCAAGAAATTACAGTGAAGGCTAATAGTAGTCAGCAAGTCACCATCAAAGTAGATGCTTCTGAGTTTTCAGAAAACCTACTCCAAGAAATGCCTAATGGTTACTTTTTAGAAGGTTTTGTACGTTTTACCGACCCTGTGGACGCTGGTGAGGTAATCAGTATTCCGTATGTTGCTTATAGAGGAGAATTCCAAAATTTGCCAGTGGTTGAAACACCGATTTATCAACTCTTACCAGAAGGTCAAGTTGGATTTTATTTCACACCTAATATGGAGGAAATACTGGAAGTAAAACAAGACCAAGATTTTACAGGTTTGTTGACAAATTACTCTGAAAAAGTGTATTCTACGGACCGCATGACTGAAGAGGAGATGAAAGTTCTTGGAGCCTTTAAGAATGATAAGGATCAATTCGTTCTCTCCATGGATGAAACGGGGCAATTGAAACTAGCTATTTCTCCAAATGGTGATAATATTCAAGAATCAGTCTTATTTAAAGGCGTTTTCCTGCGCAATTACACAAATCTTGTTGCCTCTGTTTATGCAGCAGAAGATACAGAGCGGACTCAAGCTTTATGGACAAGCAAGGCTGAAACTGGTGAAAAAAATTATTACAGTGGAAATGAACTCAATCCAAAATCAACAGTTGTTTATCCAACGGAATGGTCTGGTTTAGATAGCAATGGCAATCCGTTAGCAGACGGAAACTATAAGTATGTCTTGACCTATCTTCCAGAGGTTCCTGGAGCAGACCTGCAAAAATTGGAATTTGATGTGATCGTTGACCGCCAAGCACCAAACATCACAACGGCTACTTATGATGCGAGCAGTTACAAATTTGATCCACGTCCAGCCAGTGAAAAAGGACCTGCAGGAATATTCCGCGAACGAGTATTCTATTTAGTAAGTGGTGAGAATGGATTGACAACCTTGACAGCTACTGACGAAAAAGGTCATGTCACAGTGACTGATAATAAGGTTTTTGTTGCACAAAACGAGGACGGCAGTTTCACTTTGCCACTTGATTTGGCTGATATTTCTAAATTTTACTATCTGGTGGAAGATTTTGCTGGAAACGTAAGTTCTGAAAAAGTTGAGAACTTAGTTGGAATTGGAAATGGTAACGGCTTGGTGACGGTTAATTTGCTTGATCAGGCAACCAAGCAAGATGCACAAATTGATTTTTCATACATTGTGAGAGATCAGAATGGTCAAGTTGTCACAGAACTACCTCGCTATGCAGAGAATAACAGTATTGTTAAATTACCATTTGGTACCTATAGTTTTGAACTATTCCTATATGATACAGAGTGGGCGAACCTAGCGAGCGAAAGAACGTTAAATGTAACAATTAGTGAAGAAAATAGTATTGGTCAGATTGATTTCTATGTTCTTTCTAAGGAAAAAGCAAGTTTGTTGGTCGATGTCGATAAACTCTTGCCTGTTGGTACAAATGTAACACTGGTAACGGCAGATGGCCTAAGTCTTGCTTTGCCAAATGCCAAGTATTCAAAAACAGACTATGGCAAGTTTGTTCCTGTTGGGCAATATACGATTGCGACCAACCTACCTGAAGGTTATGAGTTTTATGAAGATTTGAACCTAGAAGTATTAGTCGACCAAGTCAATCGTAAGAAATTGACTCTGATTGATAAACGAGCTCTGTCCAATTTATTGACTGAACTAGCTAAAATTGAGGAAACAGCTACTTATTACAATGCTGACAGTTCGCTTCAAGTTGAATTTAATAAAGTTTTAGAAGAGGCGAAGTTGATTTTAGCGAATAAACACCTTCAAAATGATGTTGACCAAGTGATAGAAGATTTGACCAAAGCTAAGTCAGCTCTAAACGGTCAGGAAACAGACACCAGCGCCTTGGTGAAAGAGCTAGAAACTTATTCTAAAGTGACAGAAGAAGCTGTTTATTATAATGCGTCATCTCCAGCTCAAATCGCCTATGATACAGCTATCCGCTTGGCCAAAATGACCCTTCTCAAAGATAAAGTGACTCAGCAAGAAATCAATCAAGCGGTATCAAACTTGCAAGCTAGCAAATCTGACTTAGATGGTCAGTCTACAGATATCATTGCACTAAGAAATGCCGTATCACTTTCTACTGTTCTCAGAACAACGGATGTAAAATATCTCAATGCTTCTGAGATGGTAAAACAGACATATGACCAAGCTCTTTCAAAAGCTAAAGCAGTCCTTGCTGATGAACATGCTAGCCAAGCTAGTGTTGATCAAGTATTGGCAGAGCTTCAGGCTGCTCAAGCTGCATTAGATGGTGTAGCAGCTCCAACTAGCGAAAACCCGCCTTCTGAGAATGCCGAATCAAGCATTAAACCAGATGAGAAAGCTACTCCACCACCTGTAGAACCTGTCCTTCCATCAGAAGAAAAAGCAGGTAAGCCTGAACAGCCGCTGTTGCCTGTATCAGAGGAAGAGAAGGTAGTGGAAGAAAAGACAAATACTATTAACATAACAGTCGCAAATGCGAGCTCTATCAACTTCCCAGATCCTCGTCCTCAATTGAGTACGGATAAGAAGCAAAGGTCCTCCTTTGTTCTAGTAGCACGAGAAAACTATCCTGTATATCAATCTGCTGTTAGTCAGGAAAAAGCACCAATTCAGAACAAGGAAATAAGAGAGAGTGCCGCAGTTGCTTATTCCGGTAGACAATTACCGAACACAGGTTCAAAAGACCAGAATGCTTATCTTTTCCTAGGAATCGCTCTAGTTACTACTGTTTTTCTCGTTCAAAAGAAAAAATACGAAAGCGTCTAAAGCAACCAAAAAGCACCTAGTCCGACGATTAGGTGCTTATTTCATTTGAAAGTAATGCATGGTTTTTTGAATGTCTTTCGAAATATCTGTAGGTTTTACAAGATAGAATTGCTGGGCCAATTGGTCAGCGATATAGGAATGAAGGTAGGTGGCTGCAACGACTTTATCGTATAGGGGAGCATGTGGAAATTGCAGGGCAAATCCTGCTACCATACCAGCAAGGGTATCGCCCATTCCACCTGTTGCTTGGTAGGGACCGCCTGCAGTTATTGGTGTGATTTGCTCAGGATTGGCTTGCAGGACATGGCTAGATGAACTCTTGGCGACTAAAATGGTACGTTCTTGAAACTCTCTTAAGGCGGTTAGGTTGGTCTGGCTTGTTTGTCGGTCAATGGGGATAGCAGACAATCTTTCCCATTCTTTTTGGTGAGGTGTTAGGATGACCTGTTTGCAGGGAAAAATTTTCCTGTTCTGTTTGGCTATCAAGGTCAAGGCAGAGCCATCTAGGACAAGAATTTGTTTTTCTGACACATTTTCAAGTACAAGGTCAACTAGGTTTTCTGCTCGGCTATTGTCCCCCAAACCAGGCCCAATCAATACCAGGTCAGCATGTTTTATATTTGCTAGGAGTAAGTCTTTGTCATCAACTGAAAAGGCCATGGCTTCAGGTAGGTGACTATGCAGTGCTGGAATATTTTCTTTTTCAGTAGCGACAGTAACCAAGCCAGCTCCGCTATTGACAGTGGCTAGGGCAGTCATGATGATGGCGCCACCGTAAGGGTAAAGTCCACCAATCAGTAAGGCACGGCCGAAGGTTCCCTTGTGGCTGTTCCTAGGTCGTTCCTGAATGACCTGCCTACAAAGTTCTTGTAAATCCATGATAGTCAACTCCTTTCTATAGATTATTATAGCATGAGAACGGGACACATTCGCAAGTTACTTTTTAGAAAATTCTTCTTTTTCATGCTATAATGGTGACATGGTATTATCAAAGAAACGTGCAAGAAAAGTTATTGAAGAAATCATCGCCCTTTACCCTGATGCTCAACCTAGTTTGGATTTCCGCAACCATTTTGAATTGGTCTGCGCAGTACTTTTGTCAGCTCAGACAACGGATGCTGCTGTTAACAAGGCAACCCCAGGTTTATTCGAGGCTTTCCCAACGCCTCAAGCTATGGCAGCAGCAGAGGTGAAGGACATCGAGCCCTACATTTCTCGCTTGGGCTTGTACCGTAATAAGGCCAAGTTTTTGAAAGAATGCGCCCAGCAGTTGTTGGACCGACATGATGGCATTGTCCCACAGACACGGGAGGAATTAGAAGCCTTAGCCGGTGTGGGAAGAAAAACGGCCAATGTGGTGTTGAGTGTCGGTTTTGGCATTCCTGCATTCGCAGTCGATACCCATGTGGGTCGGATCTGCAAACACCACGATATTGTCAAAAAATCAGCGACCCCACTGGAAACGGAAAAGCGGGTCATGGAGGTCTTACCACCAGAACTCTGGCTGCCAGCCCACCAGGCCATGATTTATTTTGGACGAGAAGTCTGCCATCCCAAAAATCCTGAATGTGATAAATTTCCACAATTATATGAATTTGAGTAAAAAATCTTCAGTTTTTGAAGATTTTTTTCGTATTCTTGTCAAAAATTTCCAGTAAAATCAGAACGTTTTTAGAAATATTCAATAGAATGTCTTCTAAAACGGAATTTGACGAATATTCAATCCTGTTTCACTTCCATAAAGCGATAATAAACGAACGTTTACACATGATGCACAAAGTATATTGACAAAAAACAAACAATGTTCTAAAATAATAATTGTAAACAAAGGAAAAACGAACAAACTAGTATTTCCTAATATAAAAATCATTTAAAAACGAACAGAGGAGAAACTCATGTTTAATGAAACACCAGTTTTTGACTACGAAGATATTCAGCTCATTCCAAACAAATGTATCATCAATAGCCGTTCGGAGGCAGATACATCGGTAACACTCGGAAAATACACTTTTAAACTGCCAGTGGTTCCTGCCAATATGCAGACGATCTTGGATGAAGATGTGGCAGAAATGTTGGCCAAAGATGGTTATTTTTACATCATGCACCGTTTCGACGAAGAGGGGCGAATTCCCTTCGTGAAGCGCATGCATGACCAAGGCTTGATTGCTTCTATCTCGGTTGGTGTGAAAGACTATGAATATGACTTTGTTTCTAGTTTAAAAGCTGACGCGCCTGAGTTTATTACCATTGATATTGCGCATGGTCATGCGGATAGCGTGATTAAAATGATCAAGCATATCAAGAAAGAATTGCCTGATACCTTTGTCATTGCAGGTAATGTTGGCACTCCTGAAGCTGTTCGAGAATTGGAAAATGCCGGTGCGGATGCAACAAAAGTTGGCATTGGTCCAGGTAAGGTCTGCATCACCAAGGTCAAAACTGGTTTTGGTACAGGGGGGTGGCAGCTGGCTGCCCTTCGTTGGTGTTCAAAAGCTGCTCGTAAGCCGATTATTGCGGACGGTGGTATCCGTACCCACGGAGATATTGCCAAATCCATCCGTTTCGGTGCTAGCATGGTTATGATTGGTTCCCTCTTTGCTGGTCACATCGAAAGCCCAGGAAAGACAGTAGAAGTAGACGGTAAACAATTTAAAGAATATTATGGCTCTGCATCTGAATACCAAAAAGGAGCCTATAAGAACGTGGAAGGCAAAAAAATTCTCCTGCCAGCTAAAGGTCATTTGAAAGATACGCTGATTGAAATGGAGCAAGATTTGCAATCATCCATTTCCTATGCTGGCGGTCGTGACATTACCAGCTTGAAGCACGTGGATTATGTGATTGTGAAAAATTCAATATGGAATGGGGATTCTATCTAGTTAAAGAGGACTTGCAATGCAGGTCCTTTTCTTGTTACAATATTTATATAAAATTGAAAGAGAATAAGTATGTACCAAACAAGAAATAACAAAGAGAAACTCTGGCTATTTATCAAAATATTTTTGCCTATTTTAATTTATCAATTTGCTAATTACTCGGCATCTTTTATTGATACCATGATGACTGGCCAGTACAGTACCATGGATTTAGCTGGTGTTTCCATGGCAACCAGCCTTTGGAATCCTTTGTTCTCATTTTTGACGGGGATTGTATCTGCGCTTGTTCCAATCATTGCTCAATATCTAGGACAAGGAGAGAAGTCAAAGATTCGGCAAGAGTTTCATCAGTTTGTCTATTTGGCCCTTGGACTGACGGCAATCCTCTTACTCTTGGTCTATCTTTTTGCCGTTCCGGCTCTGTCTCGTTTCGACTTGGACAAAGCTGTCTTTCAGGTCGGTCGGCAGTACCTCTACTATATCTCCATCGGCATCTTGCCCCTCTTATTGTTCAGCGTCTGCCGATCCTTTTTCGACGCCTTGGGCTTGACCCGCCTATCTATGTACCTCATGTTGCTTCTGGTTCCCTTTAACAGCCTCTTTAACTATCTCTTAATTTATGGGAAAATGGGCCTACCAGCCCTGGGCGGAGCAGGTGCTGGATTGGGCACTGCTTTAGCTTACTGGGCTGTGTTGCTAGTCATTGTCCTTGTCATGTGCAAAAATAAGACCATTTCTTCTTATCAGATTTGGCGGTGGAGTCCGATTGACCTTTCTTTATTGAAGGAAGGCTTGAAAATTGGTTTGCCGATTGGTTTGCAAGTCTTTGCAGAAGTGGCTATTTTTGCAGTTGTTGGCCTTTACATGGCAAAATTTTCTGCTCAGATTATCGCGGCTCATCAGGCGGCCATGAACTTTGCTACTCTTCTTTATGCCTTCCCGTCTTCTGTATCTTCAGCCTTGGCTATTGTGGTTGCCTATGAAGTGGGTGCAAAACGACCTATAGATGTAAAAGCCTACAGCCGTTTGGGACGCTTAGCAGCGCTAGGCTTTGCAGGTTTGACCTTAACCTTCCTTTATTTTTTCCGTTCCAAAGTTGCCTATCTCTACGGAAATGATGCAGACTTTGTCCGACTGACCTCACATTTTCTAAGCTTTGCCCTCATGTTCCAATTAGCAGATGCCTATACAGCACCAATTCAAGGAATTTTGCGTGGTTACAAGGATACAACTGTTCCATTTGTACTTGGTTTGGTTGCTTATTGGTCCATGACTTTTCCGGTTGCCTTTTTCCTGGAAAGATTTTTCCAGCTGGGACCAGAAGCCTATTGGCTTGGTCTAATTTCAGGTATTTTTGTTTGCGGGATTGCCCTAAGATTGCGTTTGAAGAAAATTGCTAGCCTTCAATAGATTTCTATGTTTTCGCTTGACAGATTTTCTGAGCTTGATATAATTTACTAAAAAAGGTTGGGTGCTAATATGAAAAAGAGATGATTGATTTTTGTTGTTTTATCTTGTATCTGCATCTTGTTTGGCTATCAAGTTGTGAAGAAAACTGAAATTAGTTTACCTCAAGCTGACCAGATTGTAATTAGTAATCAGGATGGTGGAGAGCTAAGAACTCTGGAAGGTAGTAAAATGAGCGATTTTCTATCGGAGCTTACCCAAATCCATCCTTATCTTTTCAAAAATGCTAGCAACCATGACCAGCCAGTTGGGGTAGAAGAATATTACCAACTAACCTTTCAACCTAATAATAAAATTGCCTATCTCTATGAGAAAAATGGCAAAACCTATCTGGAGTTTCCTTACGAGTTGACAGTCAGGACCAAAAAGTCCTTGTCTGAGTTAATAGACTAGAAGAAGTCGGAGCAATCCGGCTTTTTTCTTTGCTTGAGAAAATAGCCTCGTCATGTTAAAATAAAAGGATAGAAAATCAGATGGAGAAATTATGAATTATTTTAACGTAGGAAAGATTGTTAACACCCAAGGCTTGCAAGGAGAAATGCGTGTTTTATCTGTAACGGATTTTGCAGAAGAACGGTTTAAAAAAGGGGCAAAGCTAGCCTTGTTTAATGACAAGGACCAGTTTGTCATGGAAGTTGAAATTGCCAGTCACCGCAAGGCTAAAAACTTTGATATTATCAAGTTCAAGGGTATGTACCACATCAATGATATCGAGAAGTACAAGGGCTTTAGTTTGAAAATTGCGGAAGAAAATTTGTCCGACCTTGAAGACGGTGAGTTTTATTACCATGAAATTATCGGTTTGGATGTTTATGAAAATGACCAGCTGATTGGACAAATCAAGGAAATCTTGCAACCTGGTGCCAATGATGTCTGGGTGGTCAAACGCAAAGGGAAGAAAGACCTGCTCTTGCCTTACATCCCGCCTGTTGTCTTGAACATTGATATTCCAAACAATCGCGTAGATGTGGAATTGCTTGAGGGCTTGGACGATGAGAATTGATATTTTGACCCTCTTCCCAGAAATGTTTGCTCCGCTGGAACATTCTATTGTGGGCAAGGCGCGTGACAAGGGCTTGCTGGAAATCAACTACCATAATTTTCGTGAGAAAGCTGAAAAGGCTCGCCATGTGGATGATGAGCCTTACGGCGGAGGTCAAGGGATGTTACTCCGAGCTCAACCGATTTTTGACACCATGGATAGCATTGAACAAACCAAGCCCCGTGTTATCTTGTTGGATCCTGCTGGTCGGACTTTCAATCAGGCCTATGCAGAAGAATTGGCACAGGAAGAGCAGTTGATTTTTATCTGTGGACATTACGAAGGTTATGATGAGCGGATTAAGACCCTGGTGACAGACGAGATTTCTCTTGGAGATTATGTTCTGACTGGGGGCGAATTAGCAGCCATGACTATGATTGATGCTACTGTTCGTTTAATTCCAGAGGTCATTGGCAAGGAAGTCAGCCATACGGATGATAGTTTTTCTTCAGGTTTATTGGAATATCCTCAGTACACTCGTCCCTACGAATATCGAGGGATGGTAGTGCCAGATGTTCTCATGAGTGGCCACCATGAAAATATTCGAAAATGGCGTCTGGAAGAAAGCCTACGAAAAACCTATCAACGTCGTCCAGACTTGTTGGAAAATTATAACTTTACAGCTGAAGAGTTAACTATTTTTGAAAAAATCAAAGCAGAAGACACAGTTGATTAGACTGTGTTTTCATGTTCAAAGGAGAAAATTATGAAACGTCAGGTATTTGAAAACTACCAACCTTATAAAATAAAACATAAGGCTAGATTTGACTTGGGAAATAATGAAAATCGCATTATTGATTGGTCCTTTTTACCGCAAAAGACCTTAGAGAGCTTAGAAGTTGGTCAATTGAGCTTTTACGGTGACAATACATACTCAAATCTGATTGAGAAATATGCGACCTATCTTGGAGTAAATCCCAGACAGGTGACGGTGGGAGTTGGCTCTGACCACCTCATTCATATGATTGTTTCCACCTTTATGGATAAGGATGATACATTCTTAACGGTCAATCCTGATTTCTTCATGTATGAAACCTATAACCAGATGCATGGTAGTCGGTTTGAAGCTATTGACTTAGAAGAGAAAGATGGGACCTTGGTTTTGCCAGTTGAGAACTTGTTGGCGCGTGCTCAAGAAACCAATGCGAAAATTCTCATGCTTTCCAACCCAAACAATCCATCATCGGTTGCCTATTCCATGGAAGATTTGGAAAGGTTAGCGACTTCTTTCAAGGGATTGCTGGTTATTGACGAGGCCTATATTGAATTTGCAGAAGTTGAGAGCTTTCTCAGTCGCCTTGAAGGATATGAGAATGTTTTGGTCTTGCGTACACTTTCCAAGGCCTTTGGTCTAGCAGGTTTGCGAGTTGGTTTTGCGGTTGGAAGTGAAGAGCTTATTTATGAATTGGACAAGGTCATTCCACCTTTTAGTCTATCCAATTTAACGGCTCATATGGCTACAGTTGCCTTGGATTACAAAGATAAAGTAACAGAAACGGTTGAAACAATTGTCAAACTGCGTCAAGAAATGATTGCTTTTTTAGAACAATTAGAAGATTGTCATGTCCTGCCAAGTCAGACCAGTTTTGTGACCTTTAAGGCACCGTGGGCAGAAGTGTTTCACCGGCAAGCTTTGGCAAAAGATTGGAATTTCAAGTACTATCCAACAGGGAAATTAGCAGGTTACATTCGACTGTCCATTGGCCGGCCAGAAGAGATGGCTATGCTTAAAGAGATGGTCACATCAATGATAGAAGGGGGGGCAATTTCGTAAGAGATTGTTCTTTTTTGAAGAAAATTGACATTTTTTGAAAGATTTTGCTAGAAAATGATTGACAATGATAGTTTTTAGTGTATAATGGTTTTTGTAAACGATTGCAGGAGGTGTTGGACATTCTCAAATCAGAACGCAAGCAAGTCATACTAGAACGCATTCAAGCACAACAATTTGTCCGATTGGAAGAATTGGTTGACATTCTAGCAACATCCGAATCCACTGTTCGTAGGGATTTGGACGAGTTAGAGAATGAAGGGAAACTTCGAAGAGTACATGGTGGTGCAGAAGCACCAGCTAAATTGCAACTGGAAGAATCCATTCTGGAAAAATCTTTCAAAAACGTTCAAGAAAAACGGATGATTGCTGAAAGAGCAGCACAGTTAGTCATGGACGGCGATGTGATTTTCGTAGATGCAGGAACGACAACCGGTGTCTTGATTGACTATCTCCAACAGGAAAATCTAACAGTCGTGACCAATTCCATTCACCATGCTGTCAAGTTGGTTGAACGCAAGATAAAGACCATTATTATAGGTGGTTTTGTTAAGCAATCAACCGATGCTTCAGTAGGTGCCATGGCTTTGGAGCAAATTCGACAGCTCAATTTTGATAAGGCATTTCTGGGAATGAATGGTATTGATAAAAACTATTTTACAACGCCAGATATTGAGGAAGCGACCATCAAACGTACCATCATAGACAATGCAAAAGAAAGCTATGTTTTAGCTGATGCGTCAAAAATTGGTCAATTCTCCTTTGCCAAGGTTGCAGCCATCGAAAAAGCCAATATTATCTGTCAATCTTCGGAGAGCAGTTTGTTGGACATCATAAAAGAGAAAACGAGGGTAATCGAGGTATGATTTATACTGTTACGCTCAATCCAGCCATTGACTACATTGTTCGACTTGATAGAGTTGAAACAGGCAGTGTCAATCGTATGGAGAGTGACGATAAGTATGCCGGCGGTAAGGGAATTAACGTTAGTCGTGTTTTGAAGCGATTGGGCTATCCGAATACAGCAACGGGTTTCCTTGGCGGTTTTACCGGTCAGTTCATCAAGGATGGATTGGTTGCTGAAGGCATTGATACCGATTTTGTTCAGGTGGACCAAGATACGCGGATTAACGTGAAAATCAAAGCCGACCAAGAAACAGAAATCAACGGTTTAGGTCCGATTGTGACAGATACACAGTTGGCAGAACTAGAAATGGTTTTGGCTGGCTTGACTAAAGATGACACAGTTGTCTTTGCCGGTTCAGCACCAGCTAGCCTTGGAAATGAAGTGTATAATAAGCTAATTCCAGTGGCTAAAAAAGCAGGGGCTCAAGTAGTTTGTGACTTTGAAGGGCAAACTCTTCTGGATTCACTTGCTTACCAACCGCTTTTGGTTAAACCAAATAACCACGAGTTGGAAGCTATTTTCAATGTTGAATTGAAGGGGATAGCTGACATCGAAACCTACGCTAAGAAAATCTTAGATATGGGAGCTCAGAACGTTATCATTTCTATGGCAGGGGATGGGGCTTTGTTGGTTACTCCGACGGCAACCTACTTTGCCAAACCAATCAAGGGAACGGTGAAAAATTCTGTCGGTGCTGGAGATTCCATGGTGGCAGGATTTACTGGCGAATACGTTCGCTCACAGGACCCGATTGAAGCTCTCAAATGGGGAGTTGCTTGCGGTACGGCAACAGCCTTTTCAGACGATTTGGCAAGTATCGAGTTTATTAAGGAAACTTATGAAAAAGTTGAGGTAGAAACACTATGAAAATTCAAGATGTTTTGAGAAAAGATGTCATGTTGCTTGATTTGCAAGCAACAAGCAAGGAAGCAGTTATTGATGAAATGATTGCTAGTTTGGTAGAAAAAGGATATGTAACTGATTTTGATGTGTTCAAAACAGGTATCATGAACCGTGAAGCACAAACTACTACAGGTCTTGGCGATGGAATTGCAATGCCCCATGCTAAGAATGCTGCTGTCAAAGAAGCAACTGTTCTCTTTGCAAAATCAAACAAGGGTGTTGACTATGCAAGTCTTGATGGTCAACCAACTGACTTGTTCTTCATGATTGCGGCTCCAGAAGGTGCCAACGACACGCACTTGGCAGCCCTTGCGGAATTGTCTAAATACTTGATGAAAGCTGGATTTGCTGATAGACTTCGTGCGGCAACAAATCCTGAAGAAGTGATTGCAGCCTTCGATACAGCTGAAGCCGCTGACAAGGCGACTGAAGAAGTTGCTACAGCTCCAAGTGGCGACCGTCCATTTATCGTTGCTGTTACAGCATGTACAACTGGTATTGCCCACACCTACATGGCAGAAGAAGCTCTTAAGAAGCAGGCTGCTGAGATGGGTGTTGATATCAAGGTTGAAACAAACGGTGCGTCTGGGGTTGGTAACAAACTAACTGCTGAAGACATTAAGAATGCGGCAGGTGTAATCATCGCAGCAGATAAGGCTGTTGACATGCCTCGTTTCAATGGTAAACCATTGGTATCTCGTCCAGTTGCTGCTGGTATCAAACAAGCAGAAGAATTGATTAACATCATCTTGGATGGTAAAGCATCAGCCTACACAGCGACAGAAGGAGCAGCTACTGTGGAATCTTCAGAAAAACTTAGCCTTGGTAAAGCATTCTATAAACACTTGATGAGCGGTGTTTCTCAAATGTTGCCATTCGTTATCGGTGGCGGTATCTTGATTGCCCTTGCCTTCTTATTTGATAATTTACTAGGTGTTCCAAGTGATCAACTCGGAAATCTTGGTTCATACAACGAAATCGCAGCTATGTTCATGAAGATCGGTGGTGCAGCCTTTGGCTTCATGTTGCCACTACTTGCAGGTTACATTGCTTACTCAATCGCTGAAAAACCAGGTTTGGTTGCAGGTTTCGTAGCTGGTGCAATCGCTAGCAGCGGTCTTGCTTTCGGTAAAATCCCTTACGCAGCTGGTGGTGAAGAAACCCTTGCTCTTGCTGGTGTATCATCTGGTTTCTTGGGTGCCCTTGTTGGTGGTTTCCTTGCAGGTGGTGTGGTGCTTGTTCTTCGCAACGCTTTGCGTAACATGCCAAAATCACTTCAAGGTTTGAATGCCATCTTGCTCTTGCCACTTTTGGGAACAGCTATTACTGGTTTCTTGATGTTCTTCGTCAATATCCCAATGGCTGCAATCAACACTGGTATGAACAACTTCCTTGCTGGTCTTGAAGGTAGCTCTGCTATTCTCCTTGGACTTGTCCTCGGTGGAATGATGGCAGTCGATATGGGTGGTCCAGTCAACAAGGCGGCTTATGTCTTCGGTACAGGTACGCTTGCAGCAACTGTTGCAGACGGTGGTTCTGTAGCGATGGCGGCAGTTATGGCAGGTGGTATGGTTCCACCATTGGCAGTCTTTGTCGCAACTCTCTTGTTCAAGAACAAGTTCACGCAAGAAGAGCGTAACTCAGGTTTGACAAACATTGTTATGGGTCTGTCATTCATCACTGAAGGTGCCATTCCATTTGGTGCTGCTGACCCAGCTCGTGCAATCCCAAGCTTTATCGCAGGTTCTGCCCTTGCAGGTGCCTTGGTAGGTTTGTCAGGTATCCAATTGATGGCTCCACACGGTGGAATCTTCGTTATCGCTTTGACTTCAAATCCATTGCTTTACATCCTTTATGTATTGATTGGTGCAGTAGTTTCAGGTATTCTCTACGGAGCTCTTCGTCAAGCTAAATAAGATTAAAAGGCTCTTTGTCAACTGTAGTGGGTAGATGAAAAGCTAACACCTAGAGAGGACGAAGTTCGTTCTCTCTTTCTTTATGTTCAAAGCAATCAAAATACGTTTTTTAAAATTTTCAAAGTTCCTGAAACCAAAGGCATTTCTTTTAATGACTTTGATGAGATTGTTGGTAGCTTCCAGTTTGGCGTTCGAATAAGGCAATTCCATGGCGTTTAAAACCTTTTCTTTATCCTTTAGAAATGTCTTAAATACCGTCTGGAAAATAGGATTAACATTGGCTATTTCCTGTTCGATAAGGTCAAAGAAATGATCTGAGTTTTTCTCTTGGAAATGGAACAAGAGAAGCTGATAGAGTTCATAGTGCTGTCGTAGTTCCTCTGAAAAAGACAGTAGTTTTTCTAGGATTTCCTTGTTAGTCAAGTGCATGCGAAACATAGGGCGATAAAATCGTTTATCGCTGAGTTTACGGCTATCTTGTTGTATCAATTTCCAGTAGCGTTTCAAGGACCGGTATTCCTGCGATTTTCTGTCGAATTGATTCATAATTAGAATACGAACGCGGTTCATAGCACGGCTAAGGTGCTGCACAATGTGAAAGCGGTCCAGAACAATCTTGGTGTTTGGAAATAGCTGTCTAGCCAATTTGTAGTAAGGACTAAACATATCCATGGTAATGACTTTGACTTGATTTCTAACCTTTCTAGGATAGCGTAGAAAGTGGTTTCGGATGGTTGCTTGTGTTCTTCCGTCTAGAATAGTTATGACATTTAGGGAGTTGAAATCTTGAGCGATAAAGCTCATTTTCCCCTTTTTGAAGGCATACTCATCCCAGCTCATCACCTCAGGTAAGGTATTCCAATCTGTTTCAAACTTGAACTCATTAAGCTTTCTCATAACTGATGAGGTTGAGATAGATAGCCTGTGTGCAATATGTGTCATTGCTTGATTTTCGATGAGTAATTGAGCAATCTTCTGGTTAACAGCGACGGAGATTTGGTGGTTCTTCTTGACAAGAGGAGTTTCAGCGACCGCTATTTTTCTGCAATCTTTACACTTGAAGCGACGCTTTCTAAGTCGGATAAGCAAGGGATAACCAGCAGTTTCTAGGTAGGGAATTTTGGAGGGTTTTTGGAAGTCGTATTTTGCCATTTGTCCCTTGCAGGAGGGACATTTAGGGGCTGTATAATCCAAATGACCATGAAGTTCTAAGTGAGTTCCCATATCATATTCATTAGAGATAGTGATATTTTTGTCTTTAATTCTGAGAAGATTTGTGATAAGATTTAGTTGTTCCATATGAGTCTTTCTAATGTGAGTTTGGTTGCTTTTCATTATAGGCCATATGGGACTTTTTTTCTACAATCAAAAAGACTCCATAATATCCATAGAGGATTTACCCACTACAGATATTATAGAGCCGATTAAAACCTTGTCTTCGGGCAAGGTTTTTTATCTGGAAAATGCTGTATTTAGATTAAAATATAAATAATTATGTAAAGAACGTCGCATATAGTATATTGAAATATTTTATTCGTTTTTCAACAGTATATTATTAGAAAAATATGCTATACTTTTAAGTAAGAAGAAACAAACGAAGGAGCTTCATATGTTTTGGAAGGAAAAGCAAAATAAGTTTTCTATTCGTACATTTAATAGAGGCGTTGCATCAGTCATTATTGGTATGACTGCCGCCTTATTTTTTGTACCAAATTTGGCTATGAAAGCAGAATTGACTGCTCTTGCCCATACAAATGTAGCAAGAGAACAGATTTCCTATAAGTATGTCCTTTATTCGGAACTGACATCAGATGAGAAGGCACGAATTCAAGCGACCATTCCAGCAAGGCAGGTTGGGGATACCCATACTTACTATATGGTCTATCGTCCAAAGACAAATTTGCCTCAAACAGGAGATATCCCGACTTTTACAAGTAGTCTGGTTGGTTTAGGACTATTGATTATCGGTCTATCTCTTACAAAAGATAGGAAAAAACGAATTGTTAGAAGTCTGATTATTTTAACTGCTACAGGTAGTCTTTCAGTGGCTGCAATTTCTACAGGTAGCCTCTCAGGTTTTGATAAACAATTTACCCTTGCTATAGGTGAAGCTTTGCCACAAGCAGTGATTTCTATAGATCAGCATGAATTTGTAGGTTTTATTTTAGAAGGGGATGTAAATTCTGAGACAATCACAGTAACAGAAGCAAATGTTGGTGAACAGAAGTCGTCAAGCGAATTGATATTGCCAAATACATTGGTTGAGGGAATATCTAAGCATTCAGAAGCTCCTGTTCCACCATCAACAAAAGACGACGTTCTACCTGAGGAACCAACAGCGCCCGTAGTCCCAATTGCCCCAGTTACGGAAGAGCCAGAAGCTCCCGTCCCACCATCAACAGAAGATGAAGTTCTACCTGAGGAACCAACAGAGCCTGTAGTCCCAGTTGCTCCAGTTACTGAACAGCCAGAAACTCCCGTTCCACCATCAACAGAAGCCGAAGTTCTACCTGAGGAACCAACAGATCCAGTTGTCCCAATTGCCCCAGTTACGGACGAGCCAGAAGCTCCCGTCACTCCGGCACCACCAGTTACAGAGGACGAGGTTCTACCTGAGGAAGCTACAGATCCCGTAGTCCCAATTGCCCCAGTTACTGAACAGCCAGAAGCTCCCGTTCCACCATCAACAGAAGATGAAGTTCTACCTGAGGCACCAACAGAGCCTGTAGTCCCAGTTGCTCCAGTAACTCCAGTTACTGAAGATCCAGAAGCTCCCGTCCCACCATCAACAGAGGGCGAAGTTCTTCCAGAATCCCCAACAGATCCCGTCGCTCCAAGTGACCCAGTAACGGAAGAACCAGAAACTCCCGTTCCACCATCAACAGAATCCGAAGTTCTACCCGAGGAACCAACAGAGCCTGTAGTCCCAGTTGCTCCCGTTCCACCATCAACAGAATCCGAAGTTCTACCTGAGGAATCAACAGAGCCCGTTGTCCCAAGTTATCCAGTTACTGAAGATCCAGAAGCTCCCGTTCCACCATCAACAGAAGATGAAGTTCTACCTGAGGCACCAACAGAGCCCGTTGTCCCAAGTTATCCAGTTACTGAACAGCCAGAAGCTCCCGTCCCACCATCAACAGAGGACGAAGTTCTACCCGAGGAACCAACAGAGCCTGTAGTCCCAGTTGCTCCAGTTACTGAAGATCCAGAAGCTCCCGTTCCACCTTCAACAGAAGCCGAAGTTCTACCTGAGGAACCAACAGCGCCCGTAGTCCCAATTGCCCCAGTTACTGAAGATCCAGAAGCTCCCGTTCCACCATCAACAGAATCCGAAGTTCTACCTGAGGAACCAACAGATCCCGTCGCTCCCGTTCCACCATCAACAGAGGACGAGGTTCTACCTGAGGAAGCTACAGATCCCGTTGTCCCAATTGCCCCAGTTACTGAAGATCCAGAAGCTCCCGTTCCACCATCAACAGAATCCGAAGTTCTACCCGAGGAACCAACCGAGCCTGTAGTCCCAGTTACTCCAGTTACTGAACAGCCAGAAGCTCCCGTTCCACCATCAATAGAATCCGAAGTTCTACCCGAGGAACCAGCAGATCCCGTCGCTCCAAGTGACCCAGTTACTGAAGATCCAGAAGCTCCCGTCACTCCGGCGCCATCATCAACAGAGGGCGAAGTTCTACCCGAGGAAGCTACAGATCCCGTTGTCCCAATTGCCCCAGTTACTGAACAGCCAGAAGCTCCCGTTCCACCATCAACAGAGGACGAGGTTCTACCCGAGGACCCAACAGATCCAGTTGTCCCAAGTTTTCCAGTAACGGAAGAACCAGAAACTCCAACGGATCCCGTCGCTCCAAGTGCCCCAGTAACGGAAGAACCAGAAACTCCCGTTCCACCATCAACAGAATCCGAAGTTCTACCCGAGGAACCAGCAGAGCCTGTAGTCCCAGTTGCTCCGAGTGACCCAGTTACTGAACAGCCAGAAGAACCAGAAACTCCCGTTCCACCATCAACAGAATCCGAAGTTCTACCCGAGGACCCAACAGAGCCTGTAGTCCCAGTTGCTCCAGTTGCTCCAGTAACTCCAGTTACTGAACAGCCAGAAGCTCCCGTCCCACCATCAACAGAATCCGAAGTTCTACCCGAGGAACCAACAGAGCCTGTAGTCCCAAGTTCTCCAGTTACGGAAGAACCAGAAGAACCTATTAAAACCAAACCGGAGTTAGTTTTATCAATTCTTAAAGAAAATGTAGATGATAGGAGTGTAGAAGTAAGCTATACTTTGATAGACAATGATTCTACATTTGTCAAGGCTATGGTATCTCTATACAAAGGGGATGAATTAGTCACAGAAAAAGAAATTCTAACACAAGAAGAGCTATACAAGGTTCCATTTGCCGACTTGCTGCTGAACACTGACTATGAAGTAAAAACACGATTTACCTATAATTTAGGTAGTGATGATGTGGAAGAAGAGCTCAGAACAGAAAAATTTGAACTAGAGAATAAGTTGCTGGAATTTCGATCTTACAAGAGTATTGAGCTATATCAGGTGGATGAAAGTGGAGAAAAAACAAGAGTTACAGCCTTGAGCAATCTTCCAACTTCTACAGAAAATTATCTTGTTAAAATTGCTACTGAAAACAATAAAGATATCTACCTCCCCGTCGATAACTTTGAGAATGATGTCAATGGCATTAAGGTGAGCATTATTCATCCAAAATTAGTGAAATTCAATCAGAATAATCATAGTTTCGATGAACACCATACCTTTACAGTTGATAGGCTCGTTTTACAAGAGGGTGCCTACAGTAAATTTAGTGAATTAGTAGAAGCCATCAATACTAATCCTAGCGGAACCTACTATTTAGCAGCGGATATGGTAGTTGATAAGTCGGTTTCAACTGACACCTACATTACCAAAGAATTTACTGGTAGTCTGAAGAGTCTAGGTGACCATAAGACTTATTCTATTTTGCAGTTGGATAGACCGCTTTTCAGCACGCTCAAGAATGCAAGGGTAGAAAATATCTCTTTAAAAGATGTGGCGATTTCAAATGAGCGAACGGAAGTAGCTGCTCTAGCTAAGAAATCAGACAAGTCGACAATCGATAAGGTTTCTATTTCGGGAAATATTACTGCCAAACAAAATATTGCTGGCATTGTCTATAACGCCACAAACGGCACGACTATTAGTAATTCCATTGTTAATGTCAACCTGAGCAATACAGCAAGTCACGAAACTTATCATATGGGTGGTGTTACAGGGATTTTAAATAGTTCAACCATTGATAAGGTGCGGGCTACTGTTGCGATTGGTGCTAAAACTGCAAGTGGACGTGGACAAGGAATTGGAGGAATTGTAGCAAACGCGCAAGGTGCTGTGATAAAAAATTCCTATGTCACTGGAAATATCCATGCGACAGAAACTGCTGACACAGGTGGTGTGGTTGGCTTAGCTAGAATGTCTTTCTTGAATAATATAGCGACAGGTGTATCTGTCACAAATGGCGGCATCATCGCTTCGGGTCAAACTCAATCTGCTACAGTATGGTCCACCATAAGCAATCTCTATAGTGTTGAAGGTCATGCAACAGGCCAACCAAATCCTACCATTCAGTCTACAAGCCTTTCTCAAGAAGCCGTGCTAGAGAAAATCAAGGCATGGGGAATTCCAACAACACCAACCACAACAGGACAGGAAAATAGCGACAGTCAGTCGAATTCAGTGCAGACCATCGATTATAACCAGGTTCAAAATGCTCAGGCTAAACGAAGAACTGCCTATGAAAACACGTCTAAGTTGTTGCCATTCTATGACCGGAATACGATTGTTAAATATGGTAACTTGATTGATGAAGCAAGTAATCTCTATAGCAAGCCTATCCAGTCAGTTCTGACCTTGAATGAGGATGGAGTAGCAACAAATATCTATGACCAACACGCTTCCTTGACCAAATTACTGATCCATTATGAAGATGGAACTTCAGAAACTCTACCTTTGGTATTTAAGGGAGAGTACGGCAATACCAAAGTTGTTGAATACCGCTTAGGTGAACAACTCCTCTATACACCAGAACAATTACTATCTCTGGAAACCAGTTTCATTGATGAACTAGTGACAGCATTTTCTCAGGTTGATCTTGACAGCCAAGAGATGGCTGACATCTTACATATCCAAACTGCAGACAAGACCGCTAAACTAAAAGACTTGTATTTAGATGAATCCTTTGCAGAAGTTAAAGACAATCTCGAAGTCCATATCAAAGGTTTGCTGGCCAATAGACAGGTAGTTGATACCACAAGCAAGGCTGTCAGGGATGTCATTAAAAAAGAATTCTTGGCAGATAAAGAAAAAATTATGTTCGCTCTTGCCTACCTCAATAGGCTATATGGCATTAAATATGGAGATACCAATATCAAGAATATTGTGCTCCATCATGCGGATTTCTATAAGCGTCAATTAGATACTCTAGGCTGGTTGAGGTCATTTACGGATAAACTCACCAAGCATGATGATCAGTTCTATGTTTCGCAAAATGGCTACGAAGATATGTATTTTGACAGATTAACACTTGCCAATAATGCAGCTATTCATAAGGAACGTTTTGGAGCACTCTCTAGTCAACTTGGAACAGTTCGTGATTTCTTGGAATACAATAAGAAATTGTTCTTGGGAGAAACTGATTCAAGGAAGTGGTTTAAAGAAGCGACCAATGCCTTTGTTTATGAAATTCCATCCAATGCAAACTCTAGCATTGACACCAGTCTATATAGTCATTTGGGACGTATTCCACGTTATGAAAAATACTACTTGCCATTGCTTAATATCAAGGAGAAGGATGATATTTTCGTAATGAGCTCAATGGCAACAGTAGCCTTCGGTGGTTACGGAAGATATGTGGATACGGCTTTGAAAAAGACCAATCCAGAACAATATTACCAAGCAGTTAAGACAGTACAGACAAGTCTGATACCGAAACACGGGAAACGATTAGGTGACTTTTTGGATATGTGGTATCAAATGGCAGATTCTAATCTGAGAGATAAGTTTATCCAACGCTCAACTGAAATTTGGGATGGTTACTGGATCAAGGATTCAAATGCATTTGAAGACCATGCTGATAAACGGCGGTGGGCTGGTAAATATGATCAGGAATACCGCTATGTTCAGGAGTTGGCAGGTGCCTTGAATGAATGGCATAGACAATCAAGAGATAGTGCCTTTTCAGATACAGAAACCTTTGTGAAATTTTCAAATCGGGACATGTTATCTGATCTAGGGGATTCAACTATGAGTCATGAATTGGTCCATAACTATGATGAAACCATCATGTTGGATGGTCATAAGCGTCGTCCTGGTCAAGATGCAGAATCCTATGCTATGGGCTTGTTGCAGTCATCAGCTGGTGGAGGTATTTATTACTATGGCTTTAATTTCATGAATGAACATAGTCCAAATACCCCACACAATGTTTCAAGTAGTCGCTTCAAAACAAAAGAGGATTTACAAACCTATCTAAAAGGAGTCTTTGATGTGACCTACCTCTTGGATGCAGTTGAAATCCAAGCCATTGCCACTAAGGGGAAAGAGGCTTATCCTTACTTCTTTAACAAGATAGAGTTGGTCCCAGCCAATGAAGCAACTGTCAGCCAGTCTTTAAACTACCAAAACACCCATGATCGTATTAGGAAATTGAGTAATGAGGAACTGGCTAACTTGAACATTACCACTATCAACGATGCGATTGACCATGCACTAGTTGCCAAATCCTCACTTTTGCTGGAACAAGACTATTTGCGTGAAAATTTGAAGAACTATTATTTCGTACCGCTCTATTATCCGATTTATGCAGGCTTGCAAAATAATAGTGGTACTGTTGGTGGTTTACAATTCCGTAAAACGGCCTTGGAGCTATTAGCAGCAAAAGGTTGGGAAGAAGGCTTTATTCCTTATGCAACAGACAAGCTAAAAGCGGAAGCAGAGGCGGCAGGTCGTCTACTATCTGATCAGTTTATTTTTGAAAAAATATTTGCTGGACAATTTACGGATTATGCAAGCTTCAAAAAAGCTATGTATAAAGAACGCTGGGATAAGAAGGATAGACTGAAAGCCATCACGATTAGCTTCAATGGTCAGACTGAAACAATAGATAATATTGAAACGCTGAGTAGGCTGATGGCGGAGGCAGTTGATAAAGATTATCAGGCCGCTAAGAATAAGCAAGCAGGATTTAATCGCCAAGGTTTGAAAGATGCTATTTTGAAAGCCTATGTCGGATTAACGGATAGTTTTACCTCCTCCATATTTACAGATTGACCGAGGTCAATTTTCATTACCTTTTGGGAAGAAGTTGAAAGATAGTATTTTCGCCTTCTTCCTTTTATTTTTTCCCAATTCTCCCTTGAACTGTGATATAATAAGCATAGTATTGTTTATAGGAGAAATTAGACATGGAAATCATTCGCGAAAAAGAATTTGTCAATCAGTATCACTTTGATGCCCGCAATCATGCTTGGGAAAAGGAAAATGGGGTTCCAGAAACGAAATTAAATGTTGATTTCCAACTACTTGAACGCAATGAAGAAGAAAATAAAACATCAATGATTACTATTTTGCGTTTCATCATTGTTTTGAACCATTTTGTTATTTCTGGTGCTATGAGCCAGGCGGTTCATCTACAAGGTCGTTACGTCAATGAACCGACAGAATTTACAGAGGAAGAAAAACGGACATTAGTTGAGCCACTATTGGATATGTTGAAACGCATGACCTATGATGTTACAGAAATTGCTTTTGATGCACCAGGTGTAAATTTGGAGTTTTAATATGAAATTAGCAGTTATTACGGACTCATCGGCTGTTTTAGGGATAGAACGCGAGGACTTGTTTGTCTTAAATATTCCAGTCAACATTGATGGCGTCAATTATATCGAAGGGCAAAATTTGACCGTTGAGGAATTTTATCAAAAAATGGCCTCATCAAAGGATTTGCCAAAGACCAGCCAACCAAGTTTGATGGAGTTGGACGACATTTTGACAAGTTTGAAAGAAAAAGGCTATACGCATGCGCTAGGTTTGTTTTTATCATCAGGCATTTCAGGTTTTTATCAAAATATCCAGTATCTGGCAGAAGAATATGAAGGCCTGACGGTTGCCTTCCCAGATACAAAAATAACTTCAGCACCTTTAGGTATGATGGTTGAAAATGTACTCAAATGGGCCGATGAAGGTCAGAGCTTTGAAGAAATTATTGGCAAATTGAACCAAGAAATTGGCAAGACAACTGCCTTTATCATGGTTGATGACCTCAATCACCTGGTGAAAGGTGGCCGCCTGTCCAATGGCGTAGCCTTGCTGGGCAATCTCTTGAGCATCAAGCCTATTCTGTATTTTACAGGTGAGGGTAAGATTGAAGTCTATGAAAAAGTTCGGACGGAGAAGAAAGCCATTAAGCGTTTAATCGAAATTCTCCAAGAACAAACTAAAGATGGACAATTTCAGATTGCTATCATTCATGCCAACGCACCTGAAAAGGCTGAAAACTTTAAACAGCAATTGGAAGAAGCAGGAGTGGGTAGTGATTTGCCAATCGTATCATTTGGTTCAGTCATTGGTACGCATTTGGGAGAAGGGGCAGTGGCCTTTGGTATTTCTCCCATCATTGAATAGGAGTTTGCATGACAATTAAGGTAATTATCGCAGGATTTAAAGGGAAAATGGGCTCAACCGCTGTTGAGATGGTCAAGGGTGATGCAGAACTGACTCTGGCTGCCTTGGTAGACCCATTTGCGACAGAAACAGAAGTGGATGGTGTTCCTGTTTTCAAGAAAAAAGAAGAAGTGGTTGGCCTAGACGCTCATGTCTGGGTGGATTTTACAACGCCAAAATTTGCCTATGAAAACACTCGTTTTGCCTTGGAAAACGGCTTTGCTCCTGTGGTTGGAACAACGGGATTTACCCAAGATGAAATTGAAGAATTGACTGCCTTGTCTGCTGAGAAAGGCTTGGGGGGCTTGATTGCTCCTAACTTTGCGATTGGAGCAATCTTGCTTATGCAATTTGCAGCTCAGGCAGCTAAGTATTTCCCAAATCTTGAAATCATCGAATTACACCATGACAAGAAGAAGGATGCGCCGAGCGGAACAGCTGTCAAAACGGCCGAACTCATTTCCCAAGTCCGTCAGTCACAAGCACAAGGTGCAGCAGATGAAGAAGAACTGATTGCCGGTGCGCGCGGTGCAGAATTTGACGGCTTCCGTATCCACTCAGTACGCTTGCCAGGCCTTGTTGCCCACCAAGAAGTGATTTTTGGGGCACAGGGTGAAGGCTTGACCGTCCGTCATGACTCTTATGATCGTATTTCCTTTATGGGCGGTGTCAACCTCGGCATTAAAGAGGTGGTTAAACGCTCACAACTTGTATATGGTTTGGAACATTTACTATGAAATTAACCAATCTGCCTTCTGAATTTCAGGAGGCTTTGCCGATTTTAGAGAAAATTAAAGCAGCTGGCTTTGAGGCCTACTTTGTTGGTGGTTCCGTTCGTGATGCCATTCTCGGCAGACCTATTCATGATGTTGATATTGCCACTTCCAGCTATCCGCAAGAAACCAAGCAAATCTTCCCGCGGACTATTGATGTGGGGATTGAGCATGGAACTGTCCTAGTCTTGGAAGGCGGAAAAGAGTATGAAATCACGACTTTTCGGACAGAGGAAGAGTATGTGGACTATCGTCGTCCCAGTCAGGTTTCTTTTGTGCGTTCCTTGGAAGAGGACCTCAAACGCCGAGACTTTACTGTTAATGCCTTTGCTCTTGATGAAGAAGCCCAAATCGTTGATCTCTTTGATGGGATGACTGACTTAGAAAACCGCACCCTACGGGCTGTAGGCATCCCGGCTGAGCGTTTTAACGAAGATGCTCTCCGTATCATGCGTGGATTTCGCTTTGCAGCGACCTTGGACTTTGAGATTGAGCCGACGACATTTACAGCTATGGTGGAAACCGCACCGCTCTTGGAAAAAATCTCCGTGGAGCGAAGTTTTATCGAGTTTGACAAGCTTTTGATGTCAGATTATTGGCGAAAAGGCTTGCGTGCTCTGATTGATTCCAAGGCCTACAATTTCTTGCCTGACCTAGCAGACAAGGGAGAAAAGCTTGAAAGCATGTTGACCAGTCTGGCAGAAGATTTCCAATTTTCAACTTCTGAACAAGCCTGGGCCCTGCTCTTTGTCTGCCTAGGTATCGAGAACATCAAGTCCTTCCTGAAAAAATGGAAAACCAGCAATGATTTCCAACGTACAGTGGTCAAGCTGGTAGAGATTTACCAGCTCCGCCAAGCAGGACCTGTCACTAAACAAATCTGTTTCAAGTATGGCAAAGACTTCTTGTACTTGGTAGAGGAACTCCGTCAGGCACAAGGTTTTGTTACTGATTTTGAAGCAATTGACCAAATTGATCAAGCATTGACCATCCACGACAAGCATGAAATTGTTGTCAATGGTGGTCATCTGATGAAGGCATTTGACCTCAAACCTGGTCCTGTCTTGGGAAATTTGCTCAAAGAGGTCGAGTACGAAATCGTAGAAGGAATATTACCAAATGAAGTCGAAGCCATTATGGCATTTGTAAAAGGGAGATTAGATAATGAGTGATTTTATCGTTGAACACCTGACCAAGTCTGTTGGAGATAAGACGGTTTTTGCAGACCTTTCGTTTATCATTCACCAAGGCGACCGTATCGGAATTATTGGTGTCAATGGTACTGGAAAGACTACTCTTCTGGATGTTTTGTCAGGCCGCATTGGTTTTGATGGCGATGTGTCCCCTTTCCAGACTAAGAATGCCTATAAAATTTCTTACCTAACCCAAGAGCCTGATTTTGATGAAAGCCAAACTGTCTTAGATACTGTTCTGTCTTCGGATTTACGGGAAACCCAGTTAATCCGTGAGTATGAACGGCTCTTGTCAAACTATGATGAAAGCAGTCAAGCCAGACTAGAAAAGGTTATGGCAGAAATGGATGCTCTCAACGCTTGGGAGATTGAAAGCCAGGTCAAGACCGTTCTGTCCAAACTTGGCTTAACAGAGCTTAACAAGACCGTTGCCGAATTGTCAGGCGGTCTGCGCAGACGAGTGCAATTGGCTCAAGTCCTCCTTGGCAATGCGGATTTGCTCTTGCTGGATGAACCGACAAACCACCTGGATATTGATACTATTGAGTGGTTGACCACTTTCTTGAAAAATACCAAGAAATCTGTCCTCTTTATCACCCACGATCGCTATTTTTTGGATAATGTGGCAACACGGATTTTCGAACTAGACCGCGCCAGCTTAACTGAGTATCAGGGAAATTATCAGGACTACGTTCGCTTAAAGGCAGAGCAGGACGAGCGAGATGCCGCCCTTCGACATAAGAAGGAACAACTATACAAACAAGAGTTGGCTTGGATGCGTAGACAACCTCAAGCCCGTGCTACCAAGCAACAGGCTCGTATCAATCGTTTCCATGACCTCAAAGGTGATTTAGCCAACAAGATAGACGATAGCGAACTGGAAATCAATTTTGAAACCTCTCGTATCGGTAAAAAAGTCATTAACTTTGAAAATGTCAGCTTTTCCTATCCTGACAAGCCCATTTTAAAAGACTTTAACCTGCTCATTCAAAACAAGGATCGTATTGGCATTGTTGGTGATAACGGAAAAGGAAAATCAACCTTACTCAATCTGATTGCAGGCGACTTACAGGCAGACAGCGGTAAGGTAGATATTGGGGAAACCATCCGTATCGGTTATTTTTCTCAGACCATTAAAGGTTTAGATGAAAGCAAGCGGGTCATCAATTTCTTGCAGGAAGTGGCAGAAGAAGCAAAAACGACTTCTGGTATGGTTTCTATCGCAGAACTCTTGGAGCAATTCCTCTTTCCTCGCAATACCCACGGGACCTTGATTGAAAAGTTATCAGGCGGGGAGAAGAAGCGACTTTACTTGCTGAAAATTCTTTTACAAAGGCCCAATGTTCTCTTGCTGGACGAACCGACTAACGACTTGGACATAGCGACATTGACAGTCTTGGAACATTTCTTACAGGGCTTTGCTGGTCCGGTCATTACCGTCAGTCACGACCGTTATTTCTTGGACAAGGTGGCTAACAAAATCTTGGCTTTTGAAGACGACGGCATTCAGACCTTCTTTGGCAACTACACAGACTATCTGGATGAGAAGGCCTTTCTGACTTCCAGCTCTGCCATTTCCTTGGAAAAACCAAAGGAGAAATCCGAGAAAGTAAAAGAAACCAAGAAGCGGATGTCTTACTTTGAGAAGCAGGAATGGGCGACCATCGAAGAGGATATTGCTGGCTTGGAGGAGCGGATTGCGGAAATCGAGGCGGAAATGTTGACCTGTGGCAGTGACTTTACAAAATTGTCCGATTTGCAGAAGGAATTGGATGAGAAGAACGACCTGCTCTTGGAAAAATATGAGCGGTATGAGTATCTGAGCGAACTGGAGGGCTAGATGAAAGTTCTTGTCATGTCTTATATGGTCATCTATCTCTTGGTGACCTTGGGTGCAGCCCTCTATAGCTATTTTATGACCAAAAAAATGAATGCTTTGCGCTTAATCTTGACGGTTTTATCCATGCTCTTGCTAGCTGTTTCACTCTATTTTTACAGTCAGGCCTATCACGATGTACAAATGGTGGGCTTTGCTACGGGCTTTACCTTCATCTCCACTCTTTTTCTCTATAATGGAACCAAGGAAGGTAGCAATTTTACGACAGTTATGCTCTTTTCCATTGGTCGTTTTATTTTACATATTCAATTTTTGATTTTGCTCTATCTGTTCAGATAGGGCAAAATTTTTTTGTTCGTACAAGTTCATGAAAAGGCTTTACGCAAACCTTTGCATTGTGTTATAATAAAGAAAATACATTTGAGGTGATGATTATGTCTAAAAAAATTATCGGTATTGACCTTGGTGGGACTTCTGTTAAATTGGCCATTTTGACTACTGAGGGAGAAATTCAAGAAAAATGGTCTATCAAGACAAATATTTTGGATGAGGGAAGTCACATTGTTCCTGATATTATTGACAGTATCAAGCAGCGGTTTGAAACTCATGGTTTAACCAAGGACGATTTCCTAGGAATTGGCATGGGCTCACCTGGTGTAGTGGATAGTGAAGCTGGTACTGTTATCGGTGCCTATAACCTCAACTGGAAGACCTTGCAGCTGGTCAAAGAACAGTTTGAAACTGCCCTTGGTTTGCCATTCTTTATCGACAATGATGCCAACGTAGCAGCCCTCGGTGAGCAGTGGGTTGGTGCTGGGAACAACAATCCCAACGTTGTCTTTATGACCCTTGGAACTGGTGTTGGTGGTGGTGTCATTGCAGCTGGAAACCTCATTCGTGGCGTAAAGGGAGCAGGAGGTGAGTTAGGACACATCACAGTTGACTTTGAAGCTCCATTTGCATGTACCTGTGGTAAAAAAGGTTGTTTGGAAACCGTTGCTTCGGCGACAGGTATTGTCAACCTCAGCCGTCGCTATGCAGACCAATACGCCGGTGAGGCAAAACTCAAACAGATGATTGATGACGGTCAGGATGTGACGGCTAAAGATGTCTTTGACTTGGCGAAAGAAGGCGATGATTTGGCTTTGATTGTCTACCGCCATTTCTCTGAGTATTTAGGTGTGGCTTGTGCCAATATTGCGGCTGTGCTCAATCCAGCCTACATTGTCCTGGGTGGTGGTGTATCTGCAGCAGGTGACTTCTTGTTAGACGGTGTTCGCAAGGTCTTTGCTGAAAATAGCTTCCCACAAATCAAGGAAAGCACGCAGATTGTCTTGGCAACACGTGGCAATGATGCTGGTGTCCTTGGTGCCGCATCACTAGTACTGAAATAATCGTTAAAAGCAGGGATTCCCTGCTTTTTTTGTCCTTGCTATTTTTCGTTTCCAGAACAATAATATCGAACTTATCGGTTTGAAAATACAGTGATACTATCAAGAACATACAGATATAGAGGATAGGTTTTTTTTAATAGATTATTCTAATATTATTTGTATATATTATTATTAAGTGATATAATGGCGATGTAAACGGTATCAGTATTTCAAACCTTAATAGGAGGAAGAATCATGGAAAAGAAACATAGGTACGGTTTTCGTAAACACAAGGCCGTCAAAGGTCTAGGTGTTGCTCTATTGGGTACAGTTGGTGTACTTGCTGGATCATCATTGATCTCTGCAAACGAAACCAGTATTTCTGAAGCGGTTCAAACCAATCGTACAGTAGATGCCACGATTAGCCGAGTGGATTACAATGATTTAACAGCAGAACAAAAAGCGCGAATTAAATCAGGAAAGATTGATGAACAAGTTTCTTGGATCAATCCTGATACAGGAAACTTTGAATGGATCACAGGTTTTGTTGCTGTATATAAACATTCTGGTAGTTGCCAAGTTGTTCCTGTAGATCCAGAGCCGGAACAACCGCTTATTCCAACTTCACCATCCTTAGTTCCTAATCTTCCTAGCCCTAATACTCCGACACCTAGTCCACAAATCCCAAGTGTTCCAATCACACCACAAGTTGAGCCACAAATCCCAAGTGTTCCAAATACACCACAAGTTGAGCCACAAATCCCAAGTGTTCCAAATACACCACAAGTTGAGCCACAAGTTCCGAGTGTTCCAAACACACCACAAGTTGAGCCACAAGTTCCGAGTGTTCCAATCACACCACAAGTTGAGCCACAAGTTCCGAGTGTTCCAATCACACCTCAAGTTGAAACCCAAGTTCCAGTTCCTCCAAAGGTAACGGTCACACCAAAACCTCAAACACCGTCAACTGTTGCGCAAACAGTATCGAAGATAACTGGAATTCCTGCAAAATCTGTTCAGTCTATTTTGCCAAAGACAGGTTCTGTAGGCTCGAAAACTATTGCCATTGCTGGATTAGGATTGTTAACATTAGGCGGATACTTATTGTTTAAGAACCGTAAAACAGGTAAACATGTTGCGATTGCACTATTAGTTGCAGGAGGTGTAGGAGTTTCTAGTCCGGTTCTTGCCAATTCAACTACCTTCCTTGACTTGGTTGAAAATGTAACCCTTCAACTTAATTCTCGCTTCACTTATAAACCAGCAACAGATACTTGTTGGGAATATGTTGGATACTACCCAGAAATCGCATCTGTACCTGCAGAAACACCTACAAGTCCAAATACTCTAACCTCAGCAGATTTGAAAGCTGAGTCACAGGAGAACAAAGGGAAGGTAACAGTTTACTATGTTGACGAAAACGGAAACACAATAGCTGATTCCAAAGAGCTAGTAAATTCAGTTGTTTCCACCACTTATCGTACTAAAGTGACAATCAATGGTGTAGAGAAAGTCATAGAAAACACTGTACCTACTGAGGTTGACTATGATACTACTGCACTTAAAGTCGATATTATTTTGTTTAATGATGAAACCTACGAGTTTGTGACTGTTCAAGGTAGTGAAACAGGCAAAGTAGTGGCAGGTGAAACAGAAGTTACCTATGTTTACCGTAAAGTAACTCAACCTGTCGTAACTCGTGAAGAGCTTGATCCAATCCAAGAAATTGGGAAGGTAACAGTTCATTATGTTGATGAGGCTGGCAATAAACTTGCAGATTCGAAAGAATTGGTAAATGCTGTTCTTTCTACAACCTTCCGTACCAAGGTAACCACTGATGGTGTCGAAGAAATTGTAGAAAATAAGGTAGTCAGTGATGCAACTTACAATGCGGTAGCAGTAAAGGCAGCTGTTTTGGAGTTCAATGGTGAAACCTATGAGTTTGTGTCAGTTGAAGGAAATGAAACTGGTAAAGTCGTTGCTGGAGAAACAAATGTAACCTATGTTTACCGTAAAGTGGCTCAACCTGTTGTAACGCGTGAAGAGCTTGATCCAATCCAAGAAACTGGTAAGGTAACAGTTCATTATGTCGATGAGGCTGGCAATAAGCTTGCAGATTCGAAAGAATTGGTAAATGCCATCATTTCAACAACCTTCCGTACCAAGGTAACCACTGACGGTGTTGAAGAAATTAAAGAAAATACAGTAGCTAGCGATGCTACGTACAACGCAGCCTCAGTTAAGGCAACTAGCTTGGAATACAATGGTGAAACCTATGAATATGTGGCTGTTCAAGGTACCGAAACAGGCAAAGTTGTGGCAGGTGAAACGGTGGTTACCTATGTTTACCGCAAAGTGAGTCAACCTGTTGTAACCCGTAAAGAACTCGAGCCCCTTCTTGAAACTGGTACAGTAAATGTACACTTTTCTGATGAGGAAGGTAAGGTTCTGGCACCATCAAAAGTTCTAGTAAACACGATTGTAAGCTTCACTGAACGGACCGAAACAATTACTGATGGAATCTCAAATATTGAAGAAACCAAGCGTGAAACCAATGCAAGCTACGATGCAAGCAATCTAAGACCAGATCGTATCGAGTTTGAAGGTGCATTATACGAATATACTTCTGTCAATGGAGCGGTATCTGGTAAGGTCTTACCGGGTGAAAACCATGTAACGTACATCTATCGCAAAGTACCGAATACGACTGTAGTAACAACACGAGAAATCAAGGGTAAAGTTATTACTCGCTATATCGATGAAGTGACAGGTCAAGAAATTCTTCCTGAAACCATTGTAAAAGAAGGGGTTATTGCCCTTGAGAAGACGACGGTAACTAAGGATGCCTTGGGCAATACTGTAGACACCCAAATTTCGAGTACTCCTGCTAGCTTTGACTACAGTACTGAAGCAGATAAGATTGTCAAAGAGGTAGAGATTGCTAAGAAGCGGACTGTTGCAACACATTGGATTAACCCTGACCCTGAGAACATGCAAACTGGCCTTGTTGAAAATAATGCAGCTCAAGGTTTATTAGATAGTGTGACTAGCCGTGTTCGTATCTATTCTCCAAGCAATCCAGGGGATCCTGACAATATTGCTGAAACACTGGATCACGTTCGCAAGGAAGGATTTGATGAATCTTCTCAAAATATTGAAGAAATTGGAAGAGGTAATAATACTACCATATATGGTACGAGGGATTATACAGATTATAGATATTCCTATACAAGACCATCTAGAGCTATCGTACCTGAAGCTGAATATGAATTCAGTCGTGTGGTTGGAGAAGAAGTGGGATCTAGTAATCAAGAAGTACAGACCATCACCTATTATTACAGGCCAAAAGTTGTAGAAGTTAAACCAATTATCCAAAAAATTGAACCAGAAGTACTACCAGTAGAATCCGTCAAACCTGCCAATACCGTAGAAGAGAGCAAGCGAGAGATTACTGGTAAAGTCATAACACGCTATGTAGATGAAAGTACTGGTCAAGAAATTTTGACAGGTTCAACTGTTGCTGAAGGGGTTGTAGCAATCGAAACAACCACCACAACCAAGGACTACAAAGGCAATGTAATAGATACACAGGTGACTACAGAGTCTACGAATCTTCAATACGATACTACTGCTGATAAGGTTTTAAACAATGCACGGATAGCCACTATGAGGGTTGCGCCACTAGAAGCTCTTAACACCCTGACAGGCCTAACAAGTCCGATTGAAAACGGAAAAGCAACAGTTGCGGCAGAAACCTTAGATGTGTATATTCCGCTGACCGGTTCTCAGTTGGATGGTAAATTCCTAAGCGACCGCTATGCAAGTGAGAGAGGCTTTGATAGTTCAACTGCTCAACTAGTTGAATCCGAAGCTGTCACAATGGATTTAAGCTCAACTGCGCAAAAAGCCCTTCTTATCCCTAACATAGTGACCCAAGAAGGTGTTGTTACTCCTGAGCTAGAGATTGCTAATGGTCAAGTCTATTATGTCCAGCACTATGTTTATACCAAACCAGTTGATCTTGAAGAAAACCCTGTACCGTATGAATTCACCAGGGTTGATACAGCTGAAACTGGTACAGTTGCGGAAGGCGTAACTGTAGTAACTTACTATTACAAACGAGTTAGTCTCTCTGTAGCTCCGCGGTCAAATTCGATAAATATCTACTTTTCACATACAACCGTGAAAGCTTAGAATATCCAAAAGGGAGAACACATGTGACACTATATACCTTGAGAAGTTGGATGTCGGACAAAACGTTTGGCTATGAAACCACACAAGTTTTTCGACAAAACGTATTAAATGACTTGGGTATTGCCAACTACCTTTTGCTCGGAACTCCTTATTCAACACCATTTTGGAAGGAACAGCTTCAAGCACAAGGCTATAAACTGGATCATGTCATTATCTTACCTCACCTTTATTCGGATATTGACACTTGCCTGCGCACCTATCAATTAGATGACTTTGAAGCTGATTTAACAAAAAAGCACATCATATGGAAGGATAAGCAAATTTTCTCTCCAACGACAGCTATGTACACAACTGACGAGGGTTACTTTGACCTGAACTTAACAGCTGAAGGAAATATTTTATCCATCATCGAACGGAGTAAAAATTTAGAATTAAAAGCAGTAACTTCAGTTTTTGAAAAGCCGTTTTTTACCAATTTTTCGGATGACAGCTTCTGTTATTATGATAGAAATGGCAATATTGTCCTACAAGGGAGAATTGAAGATAAGGAGTGTTACTATTTTTACCAAGGTCAAAAATGGACCATGATCGATCTATTTGTGAACTTTCTGTCAGACAGAATAGTTCCTGATCAAGATATAGTCTTAAATGACCAGTTTATTAGCCAGACGCTAGAAACATTTTGTCAAGATCAAGGCATTACCTATCGCTTTATCCTTCATTACAACCATTACTTTTCACAAAAAAATGTCGAAGACTACAATGTTAAACTTGGGAAAGAAATTTTTGTTGCAAGTCCCTACATTATTGAGCCACTGGCTAAAGATGGCATTCAAGCAGAGTTCCTGCCTCCAATTGCCATTCAAGTAGCTCAGCAGCCGCCTAGAGGCTTGAAGAGCAATAAGCTACTTCTGGTTGGTAATATTTATGATCACAAACGAGTGGCTATGGCAATCCAGGCTATGAGAGAAGTTCCTGACTTAGAGCTTCATATTTATGGAGGTCGGGTTGAAGCAATTCAAGCATTAAAAGAACAGCACACGATTCCAGACAACGTGATTTTCAAAGGCTTTGTCCCTAGTAGTCAAATACCACGGTCAGAATATTGTGCTTATCTATCCTGTTCTCTTAGTGAAATGTTTGCTAACGCAATGGTAGAATGTCTTGGACTTGGCTTGATACCTATACTTTCCAGGGTTGATTTTGGACATAATCAAGTTTTAGAAGAATTGGATATTTACCAACAATGTGGTTTTGATAGTGTTGAAGATCTTGTGAAAGTCTTGAAAAATCTAGCAAGTTTACCTATTGAAGACCGGCAGCAGTTATCAAACAAAATCTTACATTATTCACAAAAATTCAGTTATGCCGAAGCACAAAAGCAGTATAAGCTTGCTTTAGGTTATAACTAAATTGAAAAAAGCGGCTCTTTGTCAACTGTAGTGGGTAGATGAAAAGCTAACACCTAGAGAGGACGAAGTTCGTTCTCTCTTTCTTTATGTTCAAAGCAATCAAAATACGTTTTTTAAAATTTTCAAAGTTCCTGAAACCAAAGGCATTTCTTTTAATGACTTTGATGAGATTGTTGGTAGCTTCCAGTTTGGCGTTCGAATAAGGCAATTCCATGGCGTTTAAAACCTTTTCTTTATCCTTTAGAAATGTCTTAAATACCGTCTGGAAAATAGGATTAACATTGGCTATTTCCTGTTCGATAAGGTCAAAGAAATGATCTGAGTTTTTCTCTTGGAAATGGAACAAGAGAAGCTGATAGAGTTCATAGTGCTGTCGTAGTTCCTCTGAAAAAGACAGTAGTTTTTCTAGGATTTCCTTGTTAGTCAAGTGCATGCGAAACATAGGGCGATAAAATCGTTTATCGCTGAGTTTACGGCTATCTTGTTGTATCAATTTCCAGTAGCGTTTCAAGGACCGGTATTCCTGCGATTTTCTGTCGAATTGATTCATAATTAGAATACGAACGCGGTTCATAGCACGGCTAAGGTGCTGCACAATGTGAAAGCGGTCCAGAACAATCTTGGTGTTTGGAAATAGCTGTCTAGCCAATTTGTAGTAAGGACTAAACATATCCATGGTAATGACTTTGACTTGATTTCTAACCTTTCTAGGATAGCGTAGAAAGTGGTTTCGGATGGTTGCTTGTGTTCTTCCGTCTAGAATAGTTATGACATTTAGGGAGTTGAAATCTTGAGCGATAAAGCTCATTTTCCCCTTTTTGAAGGCATACTCATCCCAGCTCATCACCTCAGGTAAGGTATTCCAATCTGTTTCAAACTTGAACTCATTAAGCTTTCTCATAACTGATGAGGTTGAGATAGATAGCCTGTGTGCAATATGTGTCATTGCTTGATTTTCGATGAGTAATTGAGCAATCTTCTGGTTAACAGCGACGGAGATTTGGTGGTTCTTCTTGACAAGAGGAGTTTCAGCGACCGCTATTTTTCTGCAATCTTTACACTTGAAGCGACGCTTTCTAAGTCGGATAAGCAAGGGATAACCAGCAGTTTCTAGGTAGGGAATTTTGGAGGGTTTTTGGAAGTCGTATTTTGCCATTTGTCCCTTGCAGGAGGGACATTTAGGGGCTGTATAATCCAAATGACCATGAAGTTCTAAGTGAGTTCCCATATCATATTCATTAGAGATAGTGATATTTTTGTCTTTAATTCTGAGAAGATTTGTGATAAGATTTAGTTGTTCCATATGAGTCTTTCTAATGTGAGTTTGGTTGCTTTTCATTATAGGCCATATGGGACTTTTTTTCTACAATCAAAAAGACTCCATAATATCCATAGAGGATTTACCCACTACAGATATTATAGAGCCAAAAAAGCAGGGCATCCCCCTGCTTTTTCAATTCCGCTGTCACACTTTCTTTATATACATATATTGAAAGTTGGTTAATAAAAGGGTACAATAATAGTGAAAAGAGAAAGGAGTGTTGGTGTATGAAACAAGTAAACATATCTAAATTAATTGACTATCTAACTATAGTCGGGCTTTTGATTTTACTGTCTGCCTTTTTCCTTGATAATTGGATTCGTGACTGGTTTTTCCCATCGAGTTGGGGCAACGTAGCGACCATGATGATTTTGCCAATATTTGGGGCACTCATTCTCATGTTGTCGATTTACTATAAAAAATTGTGGACGGGTATCATCAGTATTCTATTGATCATTTCTTTCCCCTTGTTCTTTGGCTTGGGCTATGTTCTCTTCGGTCCATAGAAGGAGTTATTTATGAATATGACCCTATTAAGACGGCTAAATATTGTCCTCTATAGTATTGCTGCTTTTCTCGTAATCATGCTATTTTTACCAATAGGGCAATGGTTCAATCTTGTAAATGCGAATTTCAAACTAGCTTTTTTCATCATTCCCTTTTTCGGTCTAGCTAGCTTACCAACGGCTATTTATATGAAAAATATTCGTCAGATATTGTTGAGTATTGTCTTGGTTGCTTTGTATTTTATACTGTTTAGCCTAGTAACTGCCCTAGCTGGTTTATTCCAGCTCAACCTTTACCCCTTGCTCTATAAATGAGAACTCCAGTTCAAAACTGGAGTTTTTTGCTAGAATTTGCTATACTAAAACCATGACAAAAGCAGATAGTATTTTTAAAGAAAACATTCGTAAGATTATGGAAGAGGGCGTTTTTTCAGAAAATGCTCGCCCACGGTACAAGGATGGAAATATTGCCAATTCCAAGTACATTACAGGTGCCTTTGCAGAGTATGACTTGGCAAAGGGCGAGTTCCCTATTACTACATTAAGACCTATCCCAATCAAGTCAGCTATAAAAGAAATTCTCTGGATTTACCAAGACCAGACCAATGATTTATCTGTCTTGCAGGAAAAATACGGTGTCCAGTATTGGAATGACTGGGAAGTGGATGGAACTGGAACCATTGGCGAACGCTATGGGGCTATCGTGAAAAAGCATGACATCATTTCAAAAATCCTCAAACAGCTGGAGGAAAATCCTTGGAACCGTCGCAATGTGATTTCCCTCTGGGATTATGAAGCCTTTGACCAATCTGCAGGTCTCTTGCCATGTGCCTTTCAGACCATGTTTGATGTTCGACGAGTGGATGGGGGTATATATCTGGATGCAACCTTGACCCAGCGCTCAAATGATATGTTGGTAGCCCATCATATCAACGCTATGCAGTATGTAGCCCTTCAGATGATGATTGCCAAGCATTTTGGTTGGAAAGTTGGAAAATTTTTCTATTTTATCAACAACCTTCACATCTACGACAACCAGTTTGAACAGGCAGAGGAATTGCTCCGACGTACCCCGTCGGAAGTCGAACCGCGTTTAGTTCTCAACGTCCCAGATGGCACCAATTTCTTTGATATTAAGGCAGAAGATTTTGAGTTGGTGGACTACAATCCAGTTAAACCGCAACTTAAATTTGACTTGGCGATTTAACTGGATTAGCAGTGAAGAACTTCGTTCTTTTACCTCGCTTCTTTATTTTTAGGCTCGGGCTGAAACAGTCAATTCCCAGACTGTTTCACTCACTCAGACAGTTTGAACAACTTACATTCGATTTAGCAATTTAAGATGTGGGACAGCAATCAGTAGAGTTTCGTCTATCTACACTGTCTAAAATTGAGGGATTGGTTCTAGTTATAAAATTTGCGCTTGGCCTACTTGGTAAGTGCATTTTTTATGAATTTTTGATAGAATGATAGGACGGAAAGTGAGAGAAAATGACAAAAAAGATTGTGGCAATTTGGGCTCAAGATGAAAATGGTTTGATTGGAAAAGGGGATAAATTGCCCTGGTCTTTGCCAGCTGACCTAGAACATTTTAAAGAAACGACTACTGGTCATGCAATGGTGATGGGGCGTGTGACTTTTGATGGTATGGGAAAACGTGCTCTTCCAAATCGTCATTCCTTAGTACTGACAAGTGATGAAACCTATCAAGTTGAGAATGACCGAGTCACAGTCTTGCACAATGTAGAAGCTGTTCTAGACTGGTACCATCAACAAGAAGGAACTCTATTTGTAATTGGTGGTGGTCAAATTTTCACTGCTTTTGCACCCTACATCGAAGAATTGATTGTAACACATATTCACGGGCAATTTGACGGTGATATTTTCTTTCCAGAAGTTTTTCCAATGGAAGATTTCCAGTTACAAAGTGAACAATTTCGTCCAAAAGATGAAGCCAATCCAGTTGATTTCATCATTAAAAACTATAAAAGAAGAGAGAAATAGGCATGGAGAGAAGTTTATTCGGTTTGTTTACAGCATTTCTATGTGGAATCTGTGTTCTTTGTGCAATTCAAGCCTTTAAAAAGAAAAGATTTGGTTTAGCGATTTTGTTTCTATTGAACGCTTTTACCAATTTAGTCAATAGCATCCATGCTGTATATGGATTTTTGTTTAGATAAGAGATATGAAAGAGGAGATAAATGGCTGTTAAGCATAACCATGAGTTAATTTATTGCTCATTTTGCGGAAAAAATCAAGAAGAAGTAAAAAAAATTATCGCTGGAAACAATGTGTTCATCTGTAATGAATGTGTGGAGCTGGCTCAGGAAATTATTCGCGAAGAATTGGCAGAAGAAGTATTGACTGACCTGGCTGACACTCCAAAGCCACAGGAATTACTCAATATTTTAAACAATTATGTTATCGGACAGGACCGTGCTAAACGCGCCTTGGCAGTAGCAGTCTACAACCACTACAAGCGGATAAATTTCCAGGATAGCCGTGATGAGAATGATGTTGATCTGCAAAAATCAAACATCCTGATGATTGGTCCGACTGGTTCAGGAAAAACCTTCCTAGCTCAGACCTTGGCTAAAAGTTTGAATGTCCCGTTTGCTATTGCTGATGCGACCGCTCTTACTGAGGCGGGTTATGTTGGTGAAGACGTGGAAAATATCCTTCTTAAACTCTTGCAGGCGGCAGATTTTAACATTGACCGCGCAGAACGAGGGATTATCTATGTGGATGAAATTGATAAAATTGCCAAAAAAGGTGAAAATGTGTCCATTACCCGCGATGTTTCGGGTGAAGGTGTCCAACAGGCTCTCTTGAAAATCATTGAGGGAACAGTTGCCAGCGTGCCACCACAAGGCGGACGCAAGCATCCTAACCAAGAAATGATCCATGTGGATACAAAAAACATTCTATTCATCGTAGGTGGTGCTTTTGACGGGATTGAGGAAATTGTCAAGCAACGTCTAGGTGAGAAAATCATCGGTTTCGGTCAAAACAATCGTGCTATTGATGAAAAAGATTCTTACATGCAACACATCATTGCTGATGATATTCAAAAGTTTGGTATCATTCCAGAATTGATTGGTCGCTTGCCTGTATTTGCGGCTTTAGACCAGTTAACAACCGAGGACTTGGTGCGTATTTTGACGGAACCTAAGAATGCTCTGGTTAAACAATACCAAACCCTCTTGTCTTACGATGATGTAGAGTTGGATTTTGATGAGGATGCCTTGTTGGCCATTGCTGAGAAGGCGATTGAGCGGAAAACAGGAGCGCGTGGACTTCGTTCTATTATCGAAGAAACCATGTTGGATGTCATGTTTGAAGTTCCAAGTCAAGATGACGTCAAACGTGTTCGTGTTACAAAAGCAGCAGTAGATGGCAAGGAAAAACCATTGCTAGAAACTGCCTAAAAATGATCATTAGGGGTGATAAGCAACTGGCTTTCTCCCCCTTATTTATGAGAGGTAAAGAATGGAAATCAATACACACAATGCTGAAATTCTGCTTAGTGCAGTTTCAAAGGCCCAATACCCTGATGACGATATTCCTGAAATCGCCCTGGCTGGCCGATCAAATGTCGGAAAATCTTCCTTCATCAATACCTTGCTCGGAAGAAAAAATCTGGCCCGCACTTCAGGAAAACCAGGTAAGACCCAACAGTTAAACTTTTACAATATCGATGACAAAATTCGTTTCGTCGATGTGCCAGGCTATGGTTATGCCAAGGTTTCTAAGGCTGAGCGAGCAAAATGGGGCAAAATGATTGAAGAATACTTGACCAGTCGCGATAATTTGCGTGTGGTAGTTAGCTTGGTTGATATGCGCCATGAGCCATCGGCTGACGATGTCCAAATGTATGAGTTTTTAAAATACTATGAAATTCCAGTCATCATCGTTGCGACCAAGGCAGATAAAATTCCACGTGGTAAATGGAACAAGCATGAATCCATTATCAAAAAGAAATTGGATTTCGATAAAAATGACCAATTTGTCGTCTTTTCATCCGAAACCCGCCATGGTTATGACCAGGCTTGGGATGCTATCCTGAGTGAGATTTAGGAGGTTTTTATGGAACAAACATTTTTCATTATCAAACCTGACGCTATCAAACGTGGGCTGGTTGGGCAAATTCTCAGCAGAGTGGAACGTCGTGGATTTGTCATTCGTGACCTAAATATGATGACAGCGACGGAGGACTTGGTCGCTCAACATTATGAGCATTTAACAGACAAACCTTTCTTTCCGCTCTTGGTTGACTACATGACCAGCGGACCAGTCATTGCTGGGATTTTAGAAGGACCTGAAGTCGTCAAATCTTGGCGAGATATGATGGGGGCTACCAATCCAGTCAATGCCTTGCCTGGAACCATTCGAGGAGATTTCGCCACTGCACCAATTGATGGTATTGTGGCAAATGTTGTTCACGGATCTGACAGCATAGAAGCCGCTCACCGTGAAATCGCCTTATGGTTGGGGAAATAGCAGAGCAGACACCTAGTTTCTAGGTGTTTTTCTTATGGAAAATTATCACTAAATCTGATATAATGAGGAGTAATACTCTTGTAGAGGAAGAAACATGAATTTAGAAGAATTGAAAAAACGACAGGAGAAAATCCGTAATTTCTCCATTATTGCCCATATTGACCATGGAAAATCAACCTTGGCTGACCGCATTCTTGAAAAAACAGAAACAGTATCTAGCCGAGAAATGCAGGCCCAGTTGCTCGACAGTATGGACTTGGAGCGTGAGCGAGGGATTACCATCAAATTGAACGCTGTTCAGCTTAATTACAAGGCTAAAGATGGGGAAACCTACATTTTCCACTTGATTGACACGCCGGGACACGTGGACTTTACCTATGAAGTATCTCGTTCTCTTGCAGCTTGTGAAGGAGCAATCTTGGTGGTGGATGCAGCTCAAGGGATTGAAGCACAGACCTTGGCTAACGTTTATCTGGCCTTGGATAATGACTTGGAAATCCTACCAATCATCAACAAGATTGACCTGCCAGCAGCAGACCCAGAACGTGTCCGTCAGGAAATTGAAGATGTGATTGGTTTGGATGCCTCAGAAGCTGTACCAACATCGGCTAAGGCAGGTATTGGTATCGAGGAAATCTTGGAGCAAATCGTAGAGAAAGTTCCAGCACCGACTGGTGATGTCGCTGCACCGCTTCAAGCCTTGATTTTTGACTCGGTTTATGATCCTTACCGTGGCGTTATCTTGCAAGTTCGTATCGTCAATGGTGTGGTAAAACCTGGTGATACCATTCAGATGATGAGCAATGGTAAGACTTTCGATGTGACGGAAGTGGGGATTTTCACACCCAAAGCAATTGGTCGTGATTACTTGGCGACTGGTGATGTTGGTTACATTGCAGCCTCTATCAAGACAGTTGCAGATACCCGTGTCGGTGATACGGTGACCTTGGCTGAAAATCCTGCCAGTGAGCCACTAGCGGGCTACAAGCAGATGAACCCAATGGTCTTTGCCGGTATCTATCCGATTGATTCCAATAAGTATAATGACTTGCGTGAAGCTTTAGAAAAGCTCCAGCTTAACGATGCCAGCTTGCAGTTCGAACCTGAAACATCGCAAGCACTAGGATTTGGTTTCCGTTGTGGCTTCTTGGGGCTCTTGCACATGGATGTTATCCAAGAACGAATTGAGCGTGAGTTTAACATTGACCTGATCATGACAGCTCCGTCGGTAGTTTACCATGTAAATATGACAGACGGAGAAATGATTGATGTAGCCAACCCGTCAGAGTTCCCAGACCCAACCAAGATTGCCAATATTGAAGAACCTTACGTTAAAGCACAAATCATGGTACCACAGGAATATGTCGGTGCAGTTATGGAATTGGCTCAACGCAAGCGTGGTGACTTTGTAACCATGGATTATATCGATGATAATCGTGTCAATGTCATCTACCAAATTCCGCTGGCTGAGATTGTCTTTGATTTCTTTGACAAACTCAAGTCCTCAACTCGTGGCTACGCAAGCTTTGACTATGAGATTTCTGAATACCGTTCATCCAAGTTGGTGAAAATGGACATTCTCCTTAATGGTGACAAGGTCGATGCCCTCAGCTTTATCGTCCACAAGGAATTTGCCTATGAACGTGGGAAAATTATCGTGGATAAGCTCAAGAAAATTATCCCTCGTCAGCAGTTTGAAGTGCCAATCCAGGCAGCTATCGGTCAAAAAATCGTGGCTCGGAGCGACATCAAGGCTCTTCGCAAGAACGTTTTGGCCAAGTGTTATGGCGGTGACGTTTCCCGTAAACGCAAACTCTTAGAAAAACAAAAAGCCGGTAAAAAACGGATGAAAGCCATTGGATCCGTCGAAGTCCCTCAGGAAGCCTTCCTCAGCGTACTCAGCATGGATGAAGATGATAAGAAATAAAAAGGTCCAGTGTACCTTTTTATCATGAGCTTGCACTTAGGAGGTAGAAACTAATGAAAGCAGACGAGTTTTGGTGGATTTATGAGAAGTGTTTTCGTCGATATGAGGGCCCAGGATTTAGTATTCATCAAACTCCATTAGGTGGAGATTGCGGATATTTTATGAAGGGTGTTTACCAAGACGAAGGCGTATGGAAAGTTGATGAGACCATAGAACGTAGCAGTTATCCTCATACTAGTTCTTTTGATAGTGAGGAAGCGTGTTTTCTCTTTCTTTATCAAGAAGCTAAATCAAATTTGAGCTATGAATTGGCATTTGGACGGCTAAAGAAAAGATAAACTGTTTTGAGAAGGGAGCGCTCACTTCCAACCGACTGATTTTGGACGAGCTTCCTTTTTTGATTTGCAAAATCTTTCCACTCTTTTTAGTCTTCTGTTATTTGTCTATTCTATATAAAAAGTTTTCGAAAATGAACATTATTTTTATGCAAAAAACCTCTCGACTATCCTGATATACTCCCCTTATAGTGGACAGTGAAAAAACAAAAATTTTCACTAGAAACTATAAAGGGACCTTTGAGGAGTTGGTTTCAGATATTGATGGCTACATCTATTTTTACAATAATGAACATTTTCAAGAACACAACAATGGCCTTGCCCCTCTTTGAACGAGGGACAAGGCCATTGTTTAATCTTTTATTATTTCAATGTCCACTATAGGGAGAGTATATCACTGTGCAAGAGTGGGTTTCTGCTTATTTTCGTTTCATTTCGCCGTGTGGGAAGTAAGTTCCTTCTTTCATATCGTTGATAAAGACATGAATGGCTTCTTTTGGTGCATTGGTATTGCGTGATACCACCTCAGTTACTTCACGGGCAAGAGCGATTTTTTGTTCCTCTGTGCGTCCTTCAAACAAATCAATACGTACAAATGGCATATGGTTTCTCCTTTATTTTGCTAGTTTCAGTATAGCATAAATTTCACTTGCTTTCTATAAGCAAATAATTGACAACGCTTACATTTTGTGCTATTCTACACGTACATAGGAGGTGTTGGCTTATGAACTATGTTTATCGTATGATGATTTCATTCATGCTTGCCGGTCTGTTTTTGTATCTAGTGGCAACTGTTTTTGCCAAAAGTATATGGCAAGGCCCATTATTGATCACATTCTCCTTCTTCAGCTTAATCTATGGATGTGTCATGTTGTACAAGTGGAAACCAAAAGCTGCTAAAATTATTTTTGAGTGTGTCGGAAATTTCTTATCATTACCTTGGTTCTAATAACAAACAAGCTCAAATCGGGCTTGTTTTTCTATTTCCTAAATGGTCAATTTATGATAAAATGGAAAGAGTGAAATTTTAAGATTGGAAAGAGAAAAGTGGCTCAATTATACTATAAATATGGGACGATGAATTCTGGCAAAACCATTGAAATTCTTAAAGTTGCCCATAACTATGAAGAGCAGGGTAAGCCTGTCGTCATTATGACTTCTGCCTTGGATACCCGCGATGCCTTTGGTGTTGTTTCAAGTCGTATTGGTATGCGACGTGAAGCAGTAGCAATTGATGATGAGATGGACATCTTTGGTTTCATTCAGAAAATGGAACCTCGTCCTTACTGTGTTTTGATTGATGAAGCCCAATTCCTTCGTCGCCACCATGTCTATGACTTGGCACGAGTGGTAGATGAATTGGATGTTCCAGTTATGGCCTTTGGTCTAAAAAATGATTTCCGCAATGAGCTCTTTGAAGGCTCCAAACACTTGTTGCTGTTGGCCGATAAATTGGATGAGATTAAAACAATCTGCCAATATTGTTCCAAGAAAGCCACTATGGTTTTGCGAACGCAAGATGGTAAGCCAACCTATGAAGGCGCTCAAATTCAAATCGGTGGAAATGAAACCTACATCCCAGTTTGCCGCAAACATTATTTTTCGCCGGAAATTGAGATGTAGCGCAAGTAAACCATCTATCGAAAGAATGAACACATGCTAGAAACTGTGCCTATTCTAGCTGAGTCCTGTGACAATACGAACAGAACTGAATACGCCTACGACTCTGTGGAAATAGATAACTCTTCCTAGAAACCGAAGTTTCCACGTCAGAATTCCTAATTTCCTTTGAGTCGCTTAACGGCGTTAATATCTTAATGGAATTGAACACGCCCTACAAGCTAACTAGAAGTGTGTTCTTTCCAAATTTTTAGAAAGGAACTGAATTCGGGCTACGAACTGTGCCTATTTCATGACCTATATATTATAGAAAGGAATTGAACACGCCCTACAAGCTGTGTCAAAAAGATAATTTCTCCAAGTGTTTGTAACACTTGGTCAAAATTCCTATTTTGACTGTGCTTGTTTAACGGGCTTTGTATCTTAATCTTATGAACATCTACGATCAATTACAGGCGGTGGAAGACCGCTACGAGGAACTTGGTGAATTGTTGTCTGACCCTGATGTGGTCAGCGATACCAAGCGTTTTATGGAGTTGTCCAAAGAAGAAGCGGCGACTCGTGATACAGTAACAGCCTACCGTGAATACAAAGTGGTTCTTCAAAATATCATTGATGCCGAGGAAATGATCAAGGAATCTTCTGGTGACGCTGACTTGGAAGAAATGGCTAAGGAAGAGCTTAAACAAGCAAAAGCTGATAAAGAGGCTTACGAAGAAAAGTTGAAAATCCTTCTCTTGCCCAAAGACCCTAACGATGACAAAAACATCATCTTGGAAATCCGTGGTGCTGCAGGTGGAGATGAGGCTGCCCTTTTTGCTGGTGACCTTTTGACCATGTACCAAAAATATGCAGAAGGCCAAGGTTGGCGTTTTGAAGTCATGGAGGCTTCTTACAATGGTGTCGGTGGTATCAAGGAAGTGGTTGCCATGGTATCTGGCCAATCCGTTTATTCAAAACTCAAGTATGAGTCAGGAGCTCACCGTGTCCAACGTGTCCCTGTGACAGAAAGCCAAGGTCGGGTCCACACCTCAACAGCGACTGTCCTCATCATGCCAGAAGTCGAAGAAGTGGAGTATGACATCGATCCAAAAGACCTCCGTGTTGATATCTACCACGCGTCTGGTGCTGGTGGACAGAACGTCAACAAGGTTGCGACTGCCGTACGTATCGTTCACTTGCCAACCAACATCAAGGTGGAAATGCAGGAAGAACGGACCCAGCAGAAAAACCGTGAAAAAGCTATGAAGATTATCCGTGCCCGTGTAGCTGACCACTTTGCACAAATTGCCCAAGATGAGCAGGATGCAGAGCGTAAATCTACCATCGGTACTGGTGACCGTTCAGAGCGTATCCGTACTTACAACTTCCCACAAAACCGTGTGACAGACCACCGTATTGGCTTGACTTTGCAGAAGCTCGATACCATCTTGTCTGGTAAGATGGACGAAGTTGTTGATGCCCTTGTACTCTACGACCAAACACAAAAACTGGAAGAGCTTAATAAATAATGAATTACGCTCAATTATTTGCAGCATACGAAGAAGAATTAGTAGCAATAGGTGAAGAGGCAGAGTCCCTGTCCTTCACCTTTCGAGGCTTAAAAGGACTGAATTTTACGGAATTTCTCCTCTTGCTCCGACAGGAAGTTAGTACAGCTGACCAAGAGCTACTGAACCATATTTTTCAGCAACTTTCCCAACACCGACCTGCCCAGTACATTATCGGCAAGGCTGATTTTCATGGCTTAGAGTTTGCGGTGGATGAGCGAGTCTTGATTCCAAGACCTGAAACGGAAGAATTGGTCGATTTGATTTTGCAGGAAAATAGCAGAGCAGGTTTGCGTATCTTAGATATCGGTACAGGAAGCGGTGCCATAGCTATTTCCCTTGCAAAAGCTAGACCTGATTGGGAAGTGGTAGCAGTAGATATCTCAGAAGATGCCTTGGCAGTGGCTCAGGAAAATGCAAGAAGCAATCAGGTTTCTGTTCAATTCATACAGTCGGATGTCTTGCAAGCTGTGACAGGTCAATTTGATATCATTGTTTCCAATCCACCTTATATCTCACCAGACGACAAGGACGAAGTTGGAGCCAATGTTTTAACATCGGAACCACATTTAGCCCTGTTCGCAGAAGAAGATGGGCTGGCCATCTATCGACAAATTGCGGAGCAGGCAGGGACATTTTTGAAGGGAAATGGAAAACTCTACTTTGAAATTGGCTACAAGCAAGGGCAGGCTTTAACAGACTTACTGGCCCTGCATTTTCCCGAAAAGCGTGTTCGCGTTATAAAAGACCAATTCGGTCAGGATAGAAAGGTTGTGGCAGATGACATTGGATAAACTCCGAACAATCCTCGAAAGTGGTGGGGCTGTTGTTTTGCCGACTGAAACGGTCTATGGTCTCTTTGCGCAAGCCTTGAATGAAGATGCAGTCAATCGTGTCTATCAGTTGAAACAGCGTCCGAGAGATAAGGCCATGAACTTAAATGTATCAAACCTGAACGATATTTATTTTTTCAGTCAAAATCCACCCTATTTTCTGGAAAAACTGTATAATAGATTCATGCCAGGCCCCCTAACAATTATCCTAAAAGCGAACAAAAATGTTCCTTTTTGGGTTAATTCTGGACTGGATACTGTTGGATTTCGTCTTCCCAATCACGAACAAACCTTACGTTTGATTTCAGAGACTGGCCCACTCATTGGACCGTCCGCCAATTTTTCAGGAAACGAAAGTGGCAAGAAGTTTTCGGACATCCAGGCACAATTTTCAGTTGATTTGCCTGGCATTGAGGATGACCAAGCTCTGACAGGCATTGATTCAACGATTTTGGACCTTTCTGGACAGAAAGCGCGGATTTTGCGCCAAGGTGCTATCAGTCGCGAAGAGATTCAGAAAGCCATTCCCGAAATAGAATTTGAGGTAGTTTCATGATTCGTCCCATTGAGAAAGGTGACTTGGTAGTCATCCGAGAAATCAATGCTCAATCCTTAGGGTATGATTGTTCATTGGAACAAACTGAGCGACAGTTTTTAAGATGCACGAGCACATTGGGGCATATCTTGTTGGTCTATATAGATGACATAAGTGGCGCAGTGCAAAGTTACATTCACGCACAAGTCTATGAAAGTCTCTATTCGGATACAGGCCTCAATATTCTCGGACTAGCTGTTTTGCCTATTCATCAAGGACAAGGAATTGGAGCAAGTCTGCTGAAAGCCGTTGAGCAAATTGCACAGAAAGAGGGCTACCATTTTATTCGCCTCAATTCTGCTGAAAGTCGTCTCCAAGCCCATCTTTTCTACGAAAAGAATGGCTATCACTCCGATAAAATGCAGAAGCGTTTTATCAAGCACATTTAGCCCAATACAAAGGAGTACCGTAAATGATTTTTGACAAAGTAGACTACAAAGAATTTGATACAGAAGTTTGGGAGGCTATTAAAGCAGAAGAAGCACGTCAGCAAAACAATATCGAATTGATTGCGTCTGAAAACGTTGTTTCTAAAGCTGTTATGGCAGCTCAAGGTTCTATTTTGACCAATAAATACGCAGAAGGTTACCCAGGTCGTCGCTACTATGGCGGTACAGAGTGCGTTGACGTCATCGAAAGTCTTGCTATTGAACGTGCAAAAGAAATCTTCGGTGCTCAATATGCTAACGTTCAGCCACACTCAGGTAGCCAAGCCAACTGCGCGGCTTACATGGCCTTAATCGAGCCAGGTGACACTGTCATGGGTATGGACCTGTCAGCCGGTGGTCACTTAACCCACGGTGCTGCAGTAAGCTTCTCAGGACAAACCTATAACTTTGTGGCTTACAACGTTGACGAAGAAACTGGTTTGCTTGACTATGATGCTATTTTAGAGCAGGCAAAAGAAGTGCAGCCTAAACTGATTGTAGCAGGTGCTTCAGCCTATGCCCGTACCATTGATTTTGCAAAATTCCGTGAAATCGCAGACGCAGTTGGTGCTAAATTGATGGTGGATATGGCCCATATCGCTGGTCTTGTAGCAGCTGGCCTCCATCCAAACCCAGTTCCTCATGCTCATATCACAACGACTACAACCCACAAAACCCTCCGTGGACCTCGTGGTGGTTTGATTTTGACCAACGATGAAGCGCTCATTAAGAAAATTAACTCAGCCATCTTCCCTGGTATCCAAGGTGGTCCGCTTGAGCATGTTATCGCTGCGAAAGCTGTGTCCTTCAAAGAAGTCTTAGACCCAGCCTTTAAAGATTACGCTCAGAAAATTATTGATAACAGCAAGGCAATGGCAGAAGTCTTCCTTGCCAACCCTAATTTCAAGGTCATCACAGGTGGAACAGATAACCATCTCTTCTTGGTTGATGTGACCAAAGTCGTTGAAAACGGAAAGGTTGCTCAACATCTCCTAGATGAAGTAAATATCACCCTAAATAAAAACTCAATCCCTTACGAAAAACTCTCACCATTTAAGACCAGCGGTATCCGTATCGGTTCTGCAGCCATTACTGCCCGTGGTTTTGGAGTAGAAGAAGCTCGCAAGGTTGCTGAGTTAACAATCAAAGCACTTGAAAATGCTGAAAACGAAGCAGTTCTTGAAGAAGTTCGTCAAGAAGTCCGTGCTTTGACAGAACAATTCCCACTTTACGAAGGTTTATAATGGATATATTTGTAAAAAAAGCGATTATACATCAATTTAGTCCTGATGACACAGAGCTGGTCCTTGCCGACCAGCTTTTGACTGTCAGTCCCAAAATTGAAGAATACTTGCGCAAGAAAATCGAGCGTGTGTTTTCTGATGAAGCCAAAACCGGACAGTTTGAGCCAGATAGTCCTTTTCTTGATTACTTAAAAGAGGATTTACTGACCAATTCTGTCAAGATTGCTGGCCTCTGGAAAGAAGAATTTTCCATTTCAGAAAATCTCAAGACCAATGATTTAATCTTCATTGAGTTTGAGAGAAATGGTGTGGAGCATTTCGCCTTTCTAAGAATTGCCCTGCGTGAAAACCTGGCCCACGTTGGTTCAGAAAGTGATAGCCCGCTAAAAATCACTCAAAACAATCTACCAGGAGCAGGTTCTACGCCAGATGAAGCCTTAATCATCAATCTACAGACACGTAAGTATTATTTGATTGAAAAGAGGATTAAGCACAACGGTGCCTTTCTTCATTACTTTTCAGATAATCTCTTGCAGGTCACGCCAGCCATTTCTGCCAAGAAATCCATCAAAGCAGTTGAACAGACCGCACAAAAGATTGCGGACAATTTTCACCAAGGAGATTTCCAATTTCAGTCCAAGGTCAAGTCTGCTATTTTCAACAATTTAGAAGAAGATAATGAACTTTCTCCTGAAAAATTGGCAGATCAGCTTTTTGATAACAATTTGACTGCTCGTTTGAATTTTGTTGATCAATTAAAAGAAGTCATTCCAGATAAGATTTCCTTCGATGAGATTGACAACAGTCGTCAACTGAAAAAGTTTGAGAACCAGAAACTTTCGCTCTCAAATGGCATTGAGTTGATTGTTCCAAATGCCGTCTATCAAGATGCTGAATCTGTAGAGTTTATCCAAAATGATAATGGAACTTATTCCATTCTAATCAAAAATATCGAAGACATAAAGAGCAAATAAATGAAAAAACTAATAAGAGCGATTAGCCTTATCGCCCTTGCTTTTCTACTAGTAAAAACCTTCCAGACCTATCAGGATGTCAAGCAAGTAATGACCTATCAGGCTATGGTTCAAGAAGTTCTAGCAGAGAACGATACCAGGGCCAATGAAGAACTTGTCTTGGCAATGATTTACACAGAAACCAAGGGGAGAGAAGCAGATGTTATGCAGTCCAGTGAATCTGCAACAGGCTATACAAATACCATTACAGATAGTAAGGAAAGTATCCGCCAAGGAATAGTCTATTTATCAGAAAATTTACGCTTAGCAGAGGAAAAAGGAGTTGAGGTCTGGACTGCTGTCCAAGCCTACAATTTCGGACCTGCTTATATTGATTTTGTGGCTGAAAACGGCGGCGAGCATACCCTAGCTCTAGCTGAAGAGTATTCAAAAACAGTAGTAGCTCCTAGTCTTGGAAATACAAGTGGAGAAACCTATACCTATTATCATCCAATTGCCCTCCTCCACGGTGGCAAACTCTATGTAAATGGTGGAAATATTTACTACGCCAGACAGGTTCGTTTTAATATGCACCTGATGCGTTTGATGAACATCTTTTAACAATCGAGAAAATTTCTTGGTTGTTTTTATTTTCCTGCTAAAAAATGATATAATGATTGTATAGACAGAATGAGGAATGATCAATATGAGAAATTGTATGGTTACTGGTGCAACCAGTGGTATTGGGAAAGCCATCGCCTACGCTTTCGCTAAGAACGGTGATAATGTCATTATTACTGGCCGCAGAAAAGATAAATTAAATGAAATAAAATGTGATCTTGAGAATAATTATGATGTTCAGGTTTACATCTATTCATTTGATGTGACAAATAGTGAGCAAGTTATTGATTCTTGCCAACAGATACTGCAAGAAGTGGGACAAGTTCATATCTTGGTGAACAATGCAGGTCTAGCCTTGGGCTTGGATAAATTTCAAGACTATGACTTAACCGATATGATGACCATGATCGATACCAATATAAAGGGCTTGTTAACTGTTACACGTCAGATATTGCCCCAGATGGTTGCACACAACGAAGGGCATATTATCAATATTGGCTCTACTGCTGGGATTTATGCCTATGCTGGCGCAGCGGTCTATGCTGCTACAAAATCAGCGGTTAAGGTCCTATCTGATGGTATTAGGATTGATACAATCGATAAAAATATTAAGGTCACAACCCTGCAACCTGGTATTGTTGAAACTGACTTTAGTCAGGTTCGTTTCCATGGTGACAAGGGAAGGGCAGCAGGAGTTTATCAAGGGATTGATGCTTTACAGGCTGAAGATATTGCAAATTGTACCCTATTTGTAGCCAATCAGCCTCAGCATGTACAAATCTCAGATATGACCATTATGGCTACTAAACAGGCCACTGGTTTTACCATTCATAGAGAATAGGAGAACAACATGAAAAAGAATTATAGCCTAATTTTAGTAAGTATTTTGACTTTGTCAACTCTTTTTGCATGTAGTCCTAATAAAAATCAAGCAAGTTCTAGTTCTTCTACCAGTTCAACGACAAGTGTATCCAGTTCTTCGAGCAGTAGTGTGACCGCTCCTTCAAGCTCGGCAGAAGTTGCCACCATTCTTTCCATGGACATTGATTCACTTATGCAAGGGAACTATGATAGTATCATTGGAAAATGGCAGAATAGTCGTGGAGAAAGCTTGATATTCAATATCAAGGGCTTGGTTGCAGACAGTCAAAATTTATTAGGACGTGGAAAAATCACTGAGGGAATTTTTGAAACGGGCTACATTGATAATAATATCGGTGAAGTTAGTCTAATGATGATCCCTAAGGATACTATTCTTAGCCAGTCCCTTTATTCAGCTGGGGCTGATCCAACCGATACAACACGGGATCGTATTTTGACTAAGGTTGGAGAGGCAGAACTGGATGTAGATGCCTTTTACCGTGTCAGCAATCCGTCTAGCGAGGGTATAGATCCTCTCAAGAATACAGAAACTGGTATTCAACTAGAAAGTGGTCCAAAGACCATCGAATATGCTAATTCTATTCTTGGCGAGAATAATTGGCGAGTAATCGAGGGGAATTATACACGGACGGAAACCATTCCATATAATGTCTTAGAAGGCAATGACAACACTCACTATTCTGTCTATCAAAACGGTGTGATTCTTAATGCAAATTATCAGATTGTCTATCAACCCTAGGGATAGATACACATCTTGGCATCATAAGGCTGGGCTCATTAAGCTCAGCCTTATTTTATGCGCAATTTGGCTGCTTGCTTTTGTTTTTCAATGATACTGATGAAGGCGGCGAATTCTGTGTCTAACCGCTTTTGGTAGGTTTTATTTTGTATGATGAGATTATCCAAGAAAATGGGAAAGGAGCCTTTCTTATAAAGTTCTCCCTGGAAAAAGTAGCGTTCAGACAGCTTATCTACCGAAACTATCGAGGAACGCCATCGACTTTTTCTGGAATGAGATGGTTTCCAGGATATTTTTAACTGTTTCTCGTAAAAATACCAGCCCATGATATAGATTTTTGTTTCTCGATTTCTTTTATTGTCCTTGTAGTAACAAGGTACAGCATAAACATTTCCCCTATTTGTCTGTAAAAATGGATGAAAATCTCTAATTTTTTCGTATTCTTTACGGGGTACCAGATTTAATTGACTGGTCTTGTCAATTTTCTTCTCATCAATGGTATAGGAATAGCGGTAGGGGTCATAAATCGTTGAACGTTCACGTAGTCGATACTGCTCTGCTATTTCCTTAAAAACAGATAGGTGTCCGTAATGTTCAACTAAGTTAGCAAGGGCAATCCCCCTCTGATTGCTATTTTTCTCTATGGTAAGGATTTGGCAAGTAGGCCAGGTGCTGACAGGAACAGCCCCCAAACCAACTAAAAGATTGTCTTTATGAAAATGACTAGCAAAACGTGCCTCGTAAGTGTGACCAACTTCACTATTCAAATCAACAAATACAGCTTGACCATTCTGTTCAAAAACAACTATATAATTTTCGAGTCCTTCCCAATTTTCACTAATAGGCAGGTTATAAAAATGATGAAAATGGGGTAATGCCAGTAATTTTCCAAGTGTCATAGTTTTCATATGATTAGTATAGCAAAAAATATATTTCAAATCCAGACAAAAGTTTAATTTGTTAAACAGTTATATAGAAGATATCCCCTGTTTAAAGAACAATAGGGGATGACTTGTATATTATTCCTGTTTTTTATTAAGTTGCCTTGGATCAAAACCTTCAAAGATTTGCAGGTCAAACATGGATCTGTTCTTTTCATACTCTTGTGGATTTTTGACTGTGTAACAAATCAAAGGAATACCGAAAATAACCTTCATTAGTCGCAGACTAAGATTATTTTGGTAAAGATGATCATAGGAGACAAAGTCTGGTCTAGCTATTACATTGGACAGCAAATGCCGTACGACTGTATAAGAAACACCTTTTTTGCCTTCGAGATTACCTGATAGTTGTCCGCGGAAGTAGTTGGGACGGTGCTTTCTGAAATAGGCCACCACCAAGGGATTAAAGGACTCTACCATAAACAATCCCTCATAAGTATCCAGCTCTGCTATGGTCCGCCGACACAAATCCGCCACCTCCATGGACTCCGACTTGAGCTCCACAATCAAAGGCACGCGCCCAGCCACTGTCGACAGGATTTGCGATAGCAAGGGTATTCTCTCCTTACTGGCGAACAAGCTGAAAGATAGTAGCTCCTCATAGGTCAATTCCTCGATGTTTTGGTCAATCCCAGAGGTTCGCTTGAGGGTTTCATCATGAAAGACGACCAGTTGACCGTCTTTGGTCAGTCGAATATCAAACTCAATCCCGTAGCCCTTCTCGACCGCTAACTGAATAGCCAGCAGGCTGTTTTCAGGTGCTGATCCTGCATTGTCATGAAAACCACGGTGGGCATAATCCCAGTTTAGAAAAGGCTCAAAATCCACCACCTTCCTCCGTGGAGCTAGTAGGTAGAAGAACAAACCAAGCAAAAATACAAGAATGCTCAGTAACCAATACATCATAATCCATTACAGCCTTTCTTTTTCAAGCTTGCTATCACCATGCCGAACTACAGTCATTGTTCCGAAGGAAAGAAGAGAGAAGATAAGAGCATAGGGAAAGAGTATCTTAAAACCAAGTGACTGCATAAGAAAACCAGACAAAATAGGTGTCACAATCTGAGCAGCCATAGAAGCAGTGTAATACATGCCAGTGTATTTGCCAACATCCGAGTGATGGCTCATCTCCACCAGCATGGGTAATGAATTAACATTGATAAAAGCCCAGCCCATACCCATAATAGCAAAGGACAGATAGACAAGAGGGGAAAAACTGGTAAAGACAATCCCCAGTCCATAGGTTGTAGTAACCAAACAAATGCCAATCAGAATAGCCTTTTTTCTTCCCAAAGCAGTTCCTACAAAACCTGATGGAATGTAGCTGACAATGGCAACAATGGTAGCGACAATTAGCGAAGTGGCTACCTCACCAGCAGACATATCCCAGACCGCGATAGCATAACGAGAGAAGGCTGTTGTAATGCCATTATAGGCCATAAACCAGAGGAAAATAGAGGTCAGCAAGAAGAGAAAGGATCGTTTGACTTCCCTTGGAAGTTTCTGACTAGCCTGCTCTGCTATTGTCTCAGAAATCTCATCCACACTCATGGTCCTTTCATTGATTTTCCAACCTAAAATAGCAAAGCTGACCAACAAGATGCATGCGACAGCCAAGAAAACAGCAGTATAGTCAGGTTGGTCAGACTTGCCGACCAGAAAGCGAATAGCCAAGAGGGCAAAAATGGCCCCGACCGCCCCCATGAGATTGATAACAGCATTGGCCTTGCTCCGCAATTCTTTTGGTGTTAGGTCAGGCATGAGGGCCACAGCAGGTGCGCGGGAAATGGACATGGCCAGCAAGACAATTCCCAAGCCCAGATTAAAGAGCCAGAAGGAGTGCTGATTAGTTGCATAGGGTAGCAGTAGCAGACCGATGACGGACAAGACAGTCCCAACAAAGACAAAGGGAAGCCGACGACCGTACTTACAATTCAGCCGATCTGAAATGGCTCCAAAGAAGGGAAGGAGAAAGAGGGAGAGGATATTGTCCAGGGACATGACCAGACCCGTCCAGGTCTTATCCAGAGCGAACTGGTTTTCCAAAATCAAGGGGATAATCACATCATATAGCTGCCAAAAAGCAGAAATACCCAAAAATGCCATACCGATATAAATGGTACGTTTGTAGTCAAGCTTCATGTCAGTTCCTTTCTAAAAAGCCCAACCGACTAAGGACTGGAAGGCTGGGCTAGGGGGGACAAATCAGGGATAATAGATTGTGGTAGCAGAAGAGGTATCCGCTTGTACTTGAGCTCGAAATGCTGTCAAGGTCTGGTCTGAAAAGTAGGTGTCGTTCAAACTCTCCACAAAGACAGACATGGAAATGATGGCTTGTGGCAATACCAAACTCTCCTGCTCGTAGGCAAATGAAATATCCGACCAATCTTCTACAGCAAATGTTTTGAGGAGTTCTTCATGGACTTTTTTGGCATCTTCCGTTTGTGCAGGAGAGCTAGCCAAGACCTGCTCTAGCTGTTCACGAAACTTTTCTTTATCCGCAATCAAATCTTGTAAGGTAAGTAGACTCTCATTGTTTTTTTCATAAAAGACTTCCAGTTCTTCCTCCTGGCTAGTCCGAACTTGTAACCAATCTGCCGTAATAGTGGTTTTCATAAGAGCGTAGGCAGATGCATTCGTAAAAGGACTGGTACGAGTTTGAGGATAGAGAACAATCCATTCTTTCTGGGTCAAACCATCTGGACTGGCTGTTTTCGCTACCTCTTCAGAAGTAGCTGTAATCCGCTGGCTGATAGCAGTGGTCTGGTCTTTCTGAAAAAATCCAATAATCCTCGGTTTTTGCGGACCACCAATAGCATCAATCTTGGTTCCAGTATCAGCATTGATTTGCAAATTCAAGGGCTTAAACTGCTCATTTAGCAAGCGCTGTTGCTCCTGACCAAACCAGTGAAGACCAAGACCAGTTACTCCTATAATGAAAAAGAATCCAATAACTAGAAATTTCCATTTTTTCTGCATAAAAAGCTCTCCTTTCTATGTCTATATAGTATCATTTAAAAACAATGGAAGCAAGTAGAAATAGGGAAAATTTAGTTACAAGAAACCCGTAGAAATTAGCTTTCTACGGGTTGTAGTTATTCTTTCTTCTATAGCGTCGGGTAAATTAGTCTTGATGGACTGGCTGATAGAGCCTATCCCCAGGCAACGATGCTCTTTCGTTTTTAGGCATCGGGTAAATTAGTCCACTGGACTAGCGACGCTCTTTTATTTTTAGGCGACGGGTAAAACAGTCTATACTCAGACTGTTTTACTCCCACTCAACTGTTGCTGGTGGTTTGCTTGTGATATCGTAGACGATACGGTTGACGTGGTCAACTTCGTTTACGATGCGGACAGAGATTTTTTGAAGGACTTCCCATGGTAGTTTTGCGAAATCAGCAGTCATTCCATCAACAGAAGTGATAGCGCGGATGGCGATGGTGTAGTCATATGTACGACCATCACCCATGACACCTACGGAGCGAACGCCAGTATTGACTGTGAAATATTGCCACACATCGCGGTCAAGACCTGCTTTGGCGATTTCCTCGCGCAAGATAGCGTCTGATTCACGAACAGTTTGAAGTTTTTCTTCGGTAATTTCACCCATGACACGAATGGCAAGACCTGGTCCTGGGAATGGCTGACGCCATACAACTTCCTCAGGCATCCCAAGAGCAGTACCAAGAGCGCGTACCTCATCTTTGAAGAGAGTGTTGAGCGGTTCAATCAACTTAAACTGCATATCTTCAGGAAGACCGCCAACGTTGTGGTGAGATTTGATTGTTTCAGCCGTATCGGTACCAGACTCGATGATATCAGTATAAAGAGTACCTTGCGCCAAGAACTCAACATCCGTCAACTTGCTTGCTTCGTCGTCAAATACGTAAACGAATTCATTACCGATGATTTTACGTTTCTTTTCAGGGTCAGATACGCCAGCAAGAAGGTCTAGGAAACGTTTGGCAGCATCAACGCGAATGATATTGAGACCGAACTTGCCACCCAACATCTCCATTACCTGATCGCCTTCGTTTTTACGAAGAAGACCGTGGTCAACGAAAATACAGGTCAATTGGTCACCGATAGCGCGTTGAAGAAGGACACCGACAACAGATGAGTCAACACCGCCTGAAAGACCAAGTAGAACTTTCTTGTCCCCAACAGTCTGGCGGATTTTTTCGATCTCAGTTTCAATGAAGTTTTCCATGGTCCAGTCACCCTTGGCTCCACAGATACCAAAAGCAAAGTTTTTCAAAATGTCATTGCCATATACCGAATGACGAACTTCTGGGTGGAATTGGATACCGTAGATACGGCGTTCAGTGTTTTCAATAGCTGCAAAAGGACAATCAGCAGATAGACCAACCAAGTGGAAACCTTCAGGAATTTCCGTTACGGCATCACCATGGCTCATAAGAACCAATTGCTCTTCAGGTGTGTTTGCAAATAAGGCTGATTCAGCTTTCAATTGCAAGTTTGATTGACCATATTCACGGTTTCCAGCCTCGCCAGCAGGTAGTACCTTACCACCTAATTTATGCGTGATCAACTGCATACCGTAGCAAATCCCCAAGACAGGAATTCCTAATTCAAAGATTTCTGGATCAATATCAAAGGCATTTTCAGCGTAGACAGAGTTTGGACCACCTGAAAGAACGATACCAATCGGATTGATAGTACGAACTTCTTCAGCAGTAATCTTGTGATTTTTCAATTCAGAAAAGACACCAAATTCACGAATGCGACGTGAGATGAGCTGATTGTATTGACTTCCATAATCCAATACAATAATTTTTTGGACATCTTGTTTTGTCATGTTTTTCCCTTTCATTTTGAAAATAATTCAAATACTGTTCCTTATTTTATCATAAAAACGAACATTTTCCAAACTATAATTGTTAAATATCTGTTTTGCAAACTATGGAAGATTTTTCGAAAACAAGCGTTCGTTTTTTTATGGATTTTACTGATTTTGTTATAGGGAAAGGGGCTTGATTGTTTGTCTGCGAGATTTTTACAGATAAAAATCGGTCTATATTGGTCAAAATCTTGATATTTTGGTAAACTAGAAGCAAGAAAGGCTAGACAGATGAAAGCAGCATACATTACCATTCATGATAAATTAAAAGAACAGATTGACAAGGGAGTTTGGGCGGTTGGACAGCGTTTGCCAAGCGAGCGCGATTTGGCTGACGAGTTTGGCGTTTCACGGATGACCTTGCGCCAGGGCATTACCCTGCTGGTCGAAGAAGGGGTTCTTCAACGTAAGGTGGGGTCTGGCACCTATGTAGCCAGCACACGGGTCCAAGAAAAGATGCGTGGAACAACCTCTTTTACTGAATTGGTACAACTCCAAGGGAAAATGCCGAGCAGTCAGTTGTTGTCTTATACTCGTACCAAACCAAATGAGAAAGAAGTTGAGCAACTTGCTTTAGGCAAGGGAGAATACGTTATTCGGATGGAGCGGGTTCGCTATGCTGATAATGTCCCTGTGGTCTATGAGGTAGCCAGCATTCCCGAACGCTTGATTAAGAACGTTCCCAAGGAAGATGTGACTAACCATTTCTTCAAAACCCTTATTGATAATGGCTATCGGATCGGAACAAGTAAACAAACCATTTTTGCCCGACTGGCTAATGAAAAGGTTGCCAAATATTTAGAGATTTCGAAAAATCAAGCTATTCTAGCTTTAAGACAGGTTTCTTATCTGGAAGACGGTCAAGCCTTTGAGTATGTCAATAGCCAGTATGTTGGTGAACGATTCGAGTTTTATCTGGAGAATAATTAGTATATGTTTTCCTATTTTTGCAACATAACATAAATTATGTAAACAACATCTGTTTTCTAGGTACGGAAGCAGATGTTTCTATTTATTTAAGACGGAATTTTTGATATAATAAAGCTTATGGAAATTGAAAAAACCAACCGAATGAACGCCTTGTTTGAATTCTATGCAGCCTTGCTGACAGATAAGCAAATGAACTACATTGAGCTATATTATGCAGATGATTATAGCTTGGCTGAGATTGCTGAGGAATTTCAAGTTAGCCGTCAAGCGGTCTATGATAACATTAAACGAACAGAAAAATTGCTGGAAGATTATGAGATGAAGCTGCATATGTATTCTGACTATGTGGTGCGTAGTCAGATTTTCGACGAAATACTCACTAAGTATCCAGAAGATGCTTATTTGAAGGAGAAAATCGCCATTTTAACCAGCATTGATAATAGAGAGTAAGAGGGGAAGTATATGGCTTTTGAAAGCTTAACAGAACGTTTGCAGAGTGTTTTTAAAAACCTACGTCGTAAGGGGAAAATTTCTGAAAGTGATATCCAAGAAGCAACCAAGGAAATCCGTCTGGCCTTACTAGAAGCCGACGTTGCTCTTCCTGTTGTAAAAGATTTTATCAAGAAGGTGCGTGAACGTGCCATTGGTCACGAAGTCATTGAAACCCTGAACCCCGCTCAACAGATCATTAAAATCGTTGATGAAGAATTGACGGCTGTATTGGGGTCTGAAACGTCTGACATTATCAAGTCACCAAAAATTCCTACCATTATCATGATGGCTGGTTTGCAGGGTGCGGGTAAAACAACCTTTACAGGTAAGTTGGCCAACAAACTCAAGCAGGAAGAGAATGCTCGTCCTCTCTTGATTGCGGCCGATATTTATCGTCCAGCTGCCATTGACCAGTTAAAGACCCTTGGTCAACAAATTGATGTACCTGTATTCGAGTTGGGTAATCAAGTCCCTGCCCTGGAGATTGTACGTCAAGGTTTAGAACAAGCCAAAGCTAATCATAATGACTATGTCTTGATTGATACGGCCGGTCGTTTGCAGATTGACCAAGCCCTTATGGCCGAATTGAGAGAAATCAAAGAGTTTGCTCAGCCAAATGAAATCCTCTTGGTCGTCGATGCCATGATTGGTCAGGAAGCTGCCAACGTTGCGCGTGAATTCAATGATCAGCTGGCTATTACTGGTGTGATTTTGACCAAGATTGACGGTGATACACGTGGTGGTGCAGCCTTGTCTGTCCGTCACATTACTGGTCAGCCAATCAAATTTACCGGTACTGGTGAAAAAATCACCGACATCGAAACCTTCCACCCAGACCGTATGTCCTCACGTATTCTGGGCATGGGTGACATGCTGACCTTGATTGAAAAAGCCAGCAAAGAATACGATGAGAAGAAATCATTAGAACTCGCTGAAAAAATGCGTGAAAATACCTTTGATTTCAACGATTTCATCGATCAGCTGGACCAGGTTCAAAACATGGGACCAATGGAAGACTTGTTGAAGATGATTCCAGGTATGGCTGGTAACCCGGCCCTTGCCAACTTGAAAGTTGATGAGCGTGAAATTGCACGAAAACGAGCTATCGTATCCTCTATGACACCAGCCGAACGAGAAAATCCAGATTTGTTGACGCCTAGTCGTCGCCGTCGTATTGCTAACGGTTCTGGAAATAGCTTTGTCGAAGTCAATAAATTTATCAAGGATTTCAATCAGGCTAAAACCATGATGCAGGGTGTCATGTCTGGCGATATGAGCAAAATGATGAAGCAAATGGGCATCAATCCAAATAATCTTCCTAAAAATATGCCAAATATGAACGGTATGGATATGTCTGCTCTTGAAGATATGATGGGCGGTGCAGGAATGCCTGATATGAGCCAACTAATGGGAGGAGCTGGCATGCCAGATATGTCCCAAATGTTTGGAGGCGGTTTGAAAGGTAAAATCGGTGAATTTGCAATGAAACAAGCTATGAAACGCCAAGCCAATAAAATCAAGAAAGCCAAAAAGAAGAGAAAATAATCTCTTCTTTTTACTTTTTTGTTCAAAGTGGTTAAGTTTTAGCAATAGAAAATAGGAGTAGGATGGTAGAAAAGAGCGCTATTTCGCATTCATAATTTCCGTTATAAAGGAAAGTTTTAAAAAAGTCCTTCATACTCGACATTTTTCGTGATGTCCGTTACAATAGAAAAATAACGATAAACAAAGGACAAGTCATGAATTATATCGCAATAATAGGAAATATTATCCATTCAAAACAGGTTTCCCAGCGTTCGAACACTATAGAAGGTCTAAAACAGCAGATGAATAGTATCAACTATTCCTTCGCTCAGAACTTGGCATCGCCATTTACCCTTACAAAGGGAGATGAATTTCAAGCCCTATGCAAGCCTAACCCTCATATATTTTTAATGATTGACCAAATTCAACTGGCTTTTCGTGATCAGCTAGAAATTAAATTTGGAATTGGTCTGGGGAAAATTTTGACAGTCATCGACCCAAAACAAAGCATTGGAGTGGATGGACCTGCTTATTGGGAAGCACAGAAAGCGATAAAGGTCATTCAAGATAAGGATGATTATGGTAGTAGCCTAGTTGCTTTTTCTTCTGAATACAAGCAAATCGACCGTGTTATCAATCCTTTACTTACTTCAAGTGATTTTATCAAAGCTACTTGGAATAGTTCACAAACAGACTTGTTTGAATTCTTAATCAGCAATAAAGTCTATCAGGAAGAATTTAAGCAAAAGCCAATTGCCGAGAAGATGAAACTGAGCCAAAGTGCCTTTACCAAACGCTTGAAGTCCAGTGGAATAAAACTTTATTTCCGAAATCGAAAAACAGCTATGGATTTAATCCTGCAACTCAGTCACAGAAGTTAATAATGTTTACATAATTTATATTGTGTAAATTTTTTTAGAATTCTAGTCGCAATACAATCTCGTCTTCATCGTATTCGCCAGTTTCAACAAAGCCAAGCGATTGATACAAGGCTTTGGCTGGGGTGTTTTGGGATAAAATGCAGAGCTGAATAGCTGAAAATTTTCTTTCTGAGCGGAATTTTTCCAGCAACTGTGTCATAGCCTGACGACCCAAACCTTGTCGCTGATAATTGGAATCAATAAAGAATTCAGAGATGAGATAGGCTTGTCGTTCAGGAAAATCATGATATAAAATCAGGCCAACAGGACAATCTTGCTGGTAAATCAAATAAGCCTGACTATCAAACATTCGATAAGCAAAGGCACGTGCCAAGGTCGTTACCTTATCGGCGACAAACTCCGCTTGGTCAAGAGAAACAGATAACGGAACTCGCCAATTATCAGGGTTAATAGGAACAAAATCAAGCATAAAACATACTTTCGTATTTGTTTGTATTATAGCAAAAACTAAAAATTTATGAACAATTGACCTTACATGGTCTAAACCCTTGATAATACTGGGATAGAAGCATAAAGTACATTGATTGAAAAATGTACTTTATTTTTATTTTGTACTTTTGAATAGGGTTATTTATTGTACATAATGATTAGTTTATCTTATTCTTGATATCTCTTTTGAAAAGTACATTTATCATCCACAATTTGATAAAGTTCTGCACTTTCAAAAGTACATTTTTTTCGGTCGCATTATATTATTATAAAGGATTTTTTTGGGGTAATGCTATTTTTTTCTATGAGATAGTAGGTATTTGAAGACATACCAACATAGCGTGAAATAAGTGGTATTTCATCCACCCTCAGTTATTATTTATTAAAATCTCCAATATATTTTGATGTTTCCTCTAATTGGTAAATTCTCTACACAAATTTTTATCATATATTGTATTTTGTTATTAACAAATGGTATAATTTTATAGAAATAAGGATAATAAATATTGGACTATCTTGAGAATAAGTACGATATTCTTGAGGAGGAAGGAGGTCAGTAGGATGAGAATTAGTAAGCGACAACTTATTCTACTCGTCATGGGTGCTGTTTTTATCCTAGTCTCTGGACTGGGCTACTATTTCTACAAGGACAGTAAGATAAATAAGGACTATGACTATACCAGCTGGGATAGTTACATAGAGGATTACCAGTTTTTGAAAGGGCGTTCATCAGCCCTCATCACCTGGGAAGCTACTCCCAAGGAAGAAGTTGACAAACGTCTGGCATACTCTCCCTATGTCAATCAAGAAGAATGGCCTGAATCATTGAATGGCTATATCACCTATCTTTCTTTTCGCTTGAAAGAGATTCCTGAATCGAGCTCTGTGAAACAAGGATTTTTGGGAGAAGTAGCGTTTGATAGGCATCAACTGGAGGATGGAGAGTATCTTAAACTTATCGTATACACTTCTGAAGAGGGTGATATTCGTCAAAAAGAGATTGATATCCATCAAGCGATCCAGAACTTTGATAAAGACTATATTTATGATAGTAGAGGGCGAAAAATATCTCAGCTAGGCATTCAGATAGTTCTCCGACTAGTTATCCGTAAGGTGGGGGAAGGCCGTGAATCCAAACGATCAGTTTATTTAGATATTAAAACAGGGGAGGTTTTTGAGAATGTGGAAGAACCAACAGAATTTCCTGTTGATATCTGGGGCTTAAGCACTGTTCTAGAAACTAATTTGAATTCCCAAGGTATTGCAATTTACGGTCTGGACAATACTATTAGCTTGACTACCAATGAAGAGGGTGAGATTGTGATTCCGGAGACAAGTACCATAGATCGGTCGGTCTTGGCACAGACGGAGTCAGAAATCTATCAAGCCCTGCTCGAGAAAGAGTCTATCTATCTATTGGAGGATTCCGAGTCTATTGCGACCATTTTGGATAATTTGGAACTCTTTTATCCCCAGCCAGAAGATCTTTATCAAGGGGTGACTATTCCTGTAGAGTACTCCATTGACGGTCAAGCACATGAAGTCAATAGTCGTGAAGACTTTCTTCGCTATTTCAAACAAACTGAGGAGGTTTCAGAATGAGTAGTCAAAAGAGAATTAACCCCGAACAGCTTACAAGCATCGAAGCCAGCTATGTGGATATGTCTGGGATGATCGCAGATAGCGCAGACTTTTTCGACTCTGATGATGCTTCGAAAGAAAAGGTAGCTTCCACTACTAGTCAGCTTAAGTCAGTGAGTCAAGAGATTGTTTCGACAGTTGAGCAGCTGGATAACTACTTGAACACGGTGGCATAAGCCTTTCGTCAAGCAGACCAGTCGATTGCCAATTCCATCGAGGAAAGTCTGGTGAACGGAAAGGAATTAAGAAAAAGAGATATAACTAAGAGCTCATCCTATCAGATGTTGCCATAAACCAATCCAGACAAGATTACCTTGTCTGGATTGGTTTGGTATAATGGGAGGGTATCGAGTGAATTTCCTATGGGTGGCTAATTTCAACTTGAAATTTGGGGAAAACGAGCTCATTTTGTTCAATTTAAGAAATAATAAAACAGGTCTAAAGTATAGATCTGTTTTAAATTTATATAAAAATTGGGGGGTATCTCAATGTCCGAAAACATAGTTTTAGGTATCAAATTAACTAGAAAAATGTACTTTTGAAAAAATTTCCAGTTTTCTAGTTAATAAAGTACATTTTTATGGAAAAATGAGGGTATCTATAATTTCCAGTTTAGCCTTGAATTAAGTACATTTTTAGCTGATTTTTCCTAAAAAATTTTTTTTGGTTATGACCCGAACTATACTCCCATACATCTTTCCGAAAAACTATAATTTTCTTGAAACTTATATAAGGTTATGCTATACTACTCATATAACTAAAATCAGGAGAAATACATGCGTCGTGAGTTATTACTGGAAAAAATTGAACAGCTAAAAGAAATCATGCCTTGGTATGTCTTGGAATATTACCAATCAAAGTTATCTGTGCCTTACAGTTTTACAACCTTGTATGAATACTTGAAAGAATACCGTCGTTTTTTTGAATGGTTACAGGATTCGGATTTGGTATCTGTGGAACGGATTGCTGACATTCCCTTGGATATTCTGGAACATTTGACCAAAAAAGATATGGAAGCCTTTATTCTTTATCTGCGGGAGCGTCCCCTGCTGAACGCCAATACCACGCAGAATGGGGTGTCGCAGACCACCATTAACCGTACCCTATCGGCACTTTCTAGTCTCTTCAAGTATTTAACCGAAGAAGTGGAAAACGAACAAGGCGAGCCCTACTTCTACCGCAATGTCATGAAGAAGGTGTCCACCAAGAAGAAGAAGGAAACCTTGGCGGCGCGGGCGGAGAACATCAAGCAGAAGCTCTTTTTGGGCGATGAAACCACGGAGTTTTTGGACTATGTGGACAAGGAATACCAGGTTAAGCTGTCCAAACGTGCCCTATCATCCTTCCAGAAAAATAAGGAGCGGGATTTGGCGATCTTGGCACTTCTCTTGGCATCTGGCGTTCGTCTGTCTGAGGCAGTCAATTTGGACCTCCGTGATGTCAACCTCAAGATGATGATGATTGAGGTAACGCGTAAAGGTGGCAAGCGGGACTCGGTCAATGTGGCAGGATTTGCTAAGCCTTACTTAGAAGCCTACATGGGCATTCGCCAGCAACGCTACAAGGCTGAAAAAACGGATACGGCTTTTTTCCTGTCTGAGTACCGTGGTCTACCTAACCGCATCGACGCTTCTTCCATTGAGAAAATGGTGGCTAAGTATTCTGCGGACTTCAAGATACGCGTAACCCCCCACAAACTCCGTCATACATTGGCAACTCGCCTCTACGACGCCACCAAGTCGCAAGTTCTGGTCAGTCACCAACTGGGCCATGCCAATACCCAGGTCACCGACCTCTATACCCATATCGTCAACGATGAGCAAAAAAATGCTCTGGATAAATTATAACTTTATGTAATATAAATTATGTAAAACAACACGAGTAAGCTCAAACTTACTCGTGTTTCCAATTATAGCAATTCTTTCAATTTTTCCTGATTAACTGCTGGGTACTGGTCCAAAAAGGTTGAGAGTGTTCGTAAAACGGCAGGAATATAGCCAGTCTGGTCGTTTTCAACCTGCAAGACTAAAAGTGGCTCGTGGAGGCTCATACGGAGCAAGAGCCAGCCGTCACCATAAGGCTCAGTCAGGTCAAATCGCACTCCTTCTTCGTTTTCTGGGTTAAAAGCAAAGCCTTCGAGGTTGGTATTTCTGAGATCAGCAATTACCTGTTCACCCAGTGCTCGATAGTCTGTGGCGTCCAGCTTGAACCGCACTTCTTGGGTTTCCAGCGGTTGTTTAAGCTGGGCGATCAAGTCGTCCAAGGACTTGCCTTCCGCTTGCAGTTTTGGTAAGAGCATGAGAATCTTAGCCGCCACATAGGTCCCGTCATCGAGGAAGTAATTTTCCTTAAAGGCAGCATGTCCAGAGGTTTCGATAGCCAACTGGCAATCAACTCCTTCTTGATTGACTAAAATAGCACGGTTGATGACATTACGGTAGCCTGAAATATAGCGAATTTGTTTGCCGCCCAGGCTTTCGATAAAGACTTTAAGGTGTTCAGAGGTTGGAGAATTGGTCACAATGCTGGTACCTGGATGTTCAGCTAGGATAATCTGGCTAAGCACAGCAATCAGGTTATTTCTGTTGAGAATTTGACCTGACTTGGTCACTAGTGCTGCACGGTCAACGTCGGTATCAAAGATAATACCAAGATCTGCACCTTGCTTCAAGACAGCCTGACGAATACTTTCCATAGCTTCCTTGTTATCAGGGTTTGGAACGTGATTTGGGAAGGCTCCGTCTGGGTCTAGGAATTGTGAACCTGTGGTATCTGCCCCTAGCTCTGCCAACACTTTCTCAGCAAAAAATCCGCCTGCACCATTTCCAGCGTCGACGATAATGTTGAGATTGGCAAGTGGTTTTTCTTGTCCGCCACAAGCGGTACGAATTTTGCCAACTAAGTCTTGGGCATAAGGCGTAATCAAGTCTGCTTGGGTCACACTTCCAAGGTCAGAAGCCGGCAAGTCTTCACTATGTGAGAGGATGAAGTCAATATCTTCATGCTCTGCTCCGCCATTTTCCGAAAAAATCTTAATGCCGTTGAAGTAATAAGGCAGGTGGCTGGCAGTGATCATGACACCAGCGTGGCACTTGAACTGCGGATACTGGGTGCTCATGAAGAGGGCTGGCGTAGTGGCCATACCGAAGTCGAACAGCTGAACGCCCAAACGCACCGCTTCTTCTGTGAAGGCGGCAACCAGGTCTGGACCGCTGAGGCGGCTATCTCGACCGATACCGATCTTGAGTTGTCCTTTTTGATAGGCTTGAGCAAGTTCAGGCTTCTGGGTCAGCCAATGAATAAGTCCGCGAACCACTTCCTTGGTGGCCTGTGGAGTGAGATTGACAGCATATTCGTCTGTAGCGATAGCAATTCCACGAATATCCGATCCGTTTTGCAAAACATGATGGTGTGACATAGTAACCTCCTGATTTTCTAGTAGTTTCAGTATATCACAAAATCAAAACGCTTTCAAAAGGAAAAAGTACAGCTCCTACTGTACTTTGGTGATGGTTACAGTGGTGCCGACGTCTACTCGGCTTTCCACTGTAATGCCTAAATCTAATTGACTTAAAACACGCTTTGTCAAATAAAGCCCAAAACCTGTCGCTTTTTGGTGTTCACGGCCATTAAAACCTGTAAATCCCTCGTCAAACAGGCGTGGAATGTCTTCGGCTAGAATCCCAATTCCCGTATCGGAAATAGAAATTCCCTCATTCAGTTCAATGGCTACCTTACCACCTGTCTTATTGTACTTGAGGGCGTTGTCGATGATCTGTGATAGGGCAAAACTGAGCCACTTTCTGTCGGTTTTCAGTAACCAATTTCCATCGATGGTCACTGAAATGTCTTTTTGCAAGAACTGATTACGGTATTTTTTGACCAAGTCCACAACTACTTCTCTCACCTCTACCTGCTCAAAGCGAAAATCACTGGCATGGTTGGTCAGTTTGAGGTAGTTGAGGAGATTTGCCATGTAATTATCCAAGCGTAAGAGCTGGTGATCGACATCCTGCTGGTTGAGATTGTCAGTCTGGCTCATCAAAGACAGGGCAGCCAGAGGCACTTTCATTTGGTGAGACCACATTTTAACCATAGCTTGCAGGTCTTCTTCTCGTGACTTATAGACCAAAAGCTGCTCCCGCGTCGCCTCCTTCTCCGCTTCAATCAAGTTGAGATAGGCAAGGTCCACAGGCTTATTCAGCAGGGGCAGAGCTTCTTCATGAACATAGTCTTCCAAGGCTCTCATGCGGTTGCGAAACTTCCAGAAAAGCCCTGCAGTCAGAAGGATCAAGAGGGTTAGGGACAATAGCAGAGCTTTTTGCAGAAATTCGGAGGGCAGTTTGTAAAGATAAAAGAGCAAGATAAAACTACCAGCCAAGACCAGATAGGTGAAGTAAAAACTACGGTATTCTCGGATAAATTTTGCTATCATTTGACCAGGTACCCCACGCCACGAACAGTATGAATACGGTCAAATCCCACTTCACTCACCTTCTTTCGCAGACGAGTCATGTTGACATTGAGGGTATTCTGGTCGATAAATTCTTCATTTTCCCAGAGTTTTTCCAAGAGTTCTTCCTTGCTGACAATCTGCCCTTGTCTTTCTAGTAAGGTGGATAAAATCTTGGTTTCTGTAGGCGAAAGCTGAACCTGTTCCGATTCGCTTGAAAAACGCCCGTCCAAACTAAGCTGGAATTGGTCGATAGACAAGTCAGTTGATTTGCTGAATTGATTGACCTTACGCAAGAAGGCACCGATTTTGGCATCCAAAATCCCTAGTGAAAAAGGCTTGGACACAAAATCATCCCCACCCATGTTCATGGCCATGACCGCATTCATCTCATCATCGCTAGAGGAGATAAAGATAATGGGTATGGTCATGGTTTTACGGATTTCTGTCGTCCAGTAAAAGCCGTTGTAATAGGGTAGACTAATGTCCATCAAGACTAAATCAGGCTTGATTTCAGTCACTTCCTGACTGACAGCTCGGAAATTCTGCACGCTTTCTACCTGATAAGATTTGCCCAGATGCTGCTTCAAGAGCTGGACAATCATCTCATCATCTTCAACAATATAAATCTTCTCTTTTTTCATCTTCTTCATTCTGCAAAAGCCAGGACACAGGTCTTGGCTTTTTATTTATATACTTCTTTTCGATGCCCGACTTCAAGGGCTGTTACGATCAATTTATCATCCTCAATGCTGACGATGACCCGATAATTGCCAATACGGTACCGCCATTGGCCAGAACGATTGGCCGTCAAGGCTTTTCCGTATTGTCTGGGGTTGTCACACCCGTCAATATGCTTATAAAGATACCGCAAAATCAAACTTGCAGCAGTTTTATCCAACTTTCGAATTTGCTTTTGGGCCTTAGCAGACAAAATAACCTTATAACTCAATGCCCAACTCCTCAGCCATTTGTTCTAATGTTATCGGCTCAATTCCATTCGCCAAGTCTTCTTGGTATTCTGCCCAAGCAATATCTGCCACACGGGCGTCGTACTCATCTTCAAGGGCTTCAAGGGTTTTAGTCCGAATGAGTTCTGACAAGCTGACACCTTCAAACTTTGCCATAGCCTGCATAAAGAGCTTGTCCTGCTCAGAAACTTTCAATGTGATAGCTGCCATTTTTCTTACCTCTTATAGTATTCCTTTGGTATTACCATTGTAACACCATTTCCCTGAAAATGCAAGAAATCTCGCACAAGGCGAGACTTCTTCTACCGTTCAATAATGCGGTAATAGGTGCGACTGGTCCACTTGTAAATGACAAAGTAAATCGGAGCGACTGCCAGTAGGGTAATTCCGCTGACGGTATAAATCATAAGCGAAGAGGTGACACCAAGGGTCAATAGCATTTGCTTAAGCATAACAAGAGAAATCACGAAATGCAAGGTCGCCATAGCTAGTGGCATAAAGAAGACCGTAAGTGTTTGCGAGTTAATGGTCTTTTTGACCGCTGCTGCACTCATGCCCACTTCTTGTAGAATCTTGTAGGATTTCTTGTCTTCATGCCCTTCCGAGTACTGCTTGTAGTAAATAATCAAGGCAGCACCTAGCAAGAAACTAATACCCAACAAGAAGCCTGTGAAGAGGAAACCGCCTCTGAGGCCCATGAGCATATTATTGAAATCTGTTTTCTGCATGACGTATCCTAAAGATTCTCCATTAGCATCACTGATATTATAGGCATCGCCTGCCTGCTCACCAAGAGTGGCCACTTCCTCATTGGTCATATCAGTAAAGACACGGTAGTCCAGACTAACCTGATAGCCTTGCGGATTATTGGACTCATAATACTCACGAACAGTATTCAATACAGTGTCATCACTGACTACCATAACGGCGGCATTTAGCGTATTGGTGATGTCTGGGAAAATAGCCTGGTCAAGATTGGCTACATTCTCAAAGGTTTGATCGCCCAAAACAAGCTTCTTCAGCGATGGTTTTTCGCTCGGACGCATAAAGGCAACTTGATTGGCAGCCAGCTCTGGCAGGTCATTGCCCAACTTCCGGAAATCATCTTGGGTGACGAAGTAGGTAAAGGCTATTTTGCTAAAGTCTGGATTGGCAATGGTTTCTGGACTAATGACAATCTCCTTCCCACCGTCATAGACCAGACCAGCTTGGTAGGTCAGGTAGGACAGACTATCTTCCGCTTTTTCTGGAAAATGGCTGAGCACCGATTGCTGATAGGCACTTTCACCCTGACTTCTATCCGCAACTTTGTAGGTAATAGATGTTTCCTTTGGATAAAGACCACTTGTCATGCTTGACATGCCAGTATAAAGTGAAGTCGTTGTTGCAATGGTCACAAAGGCCATGACTACAAGTAACGTAATATTGGCCAAACCCGTTGCGTGCTGCTTCATCCGAAAAATCATCTGCGAAGTCGTAATGAAATGCTCTGGCGTATAGAAATACCGCTTGTTTTTTCGACGAGCCTTCAAATACCAAGTCATAAAGCTGATGTAGAACAGATAGGTCCCCGCAATAACAAAGAGCACAGCGATAAAGAACCGAAAGATAAGAGCTACACCTTCTGCTTTAGATGAAAGTGATAGGTAGTATCCAATACCCAGTCCCACTACACCAAGAGCAGCTAGAAGGACATTGCCTTTTGGCTCCTTCTCCCCTTTCTCACTAGCTCGGAACAAAATCAGCGGACTGGTCTTACCAATGGTCCGAATGGCTAGCAATTCCAAGAGAAAGAAGATACCAGCAAAGAGAAAGGCGGTCATGACAAAGGCCAAAGGGGCTATTCCAAAATGCAAATCACTATAATGTGTTATATTGACAAAAATCAAGTAGAGAACATTTGCAAACACACCAGCTAAGACAGAACCAAGAACCACAACCAGTAAGAATATCATCATCAATTCTAGGCTGGCTATCAAGGCTACTTTTTTCTTGTTCATCCCCAGCATATTGTAAAGCCCGAACTCCCTAGTCCGTTGCTGCATGAGGAAATTAAAGCTATATATTTCCATAATGACCGAGAAAATGGTCAGAACAATCACGCCAAGACCGATAGAAATGGCACCTGAGCCCATGGTCTTCATTACTGGACTGAGCATGAGTAAGAACATAGAACAAATCAAGGTAAAGAGGACCAGACTGGCTAAAACAAAAGGAGCAAACACACCCATGGATTTTCGGATATTTTGCCCAGCAAGTTTGAGGTAAAACATCTACTCACCCCCTAAAAGTGCAGACATATTGAGCGAAATTTCCTTGGCAAAGTCTTGATTGCTCTTGCCTGCCTTGTATAGTTGATGGAAAATGCGACCGTCCTTGATAAAGAGAACCCGTTTGGCATGACTGGCTGCGTTGGCTGAGTGGGTCACCATGAGAATGGTTTGGCCGTCACGGTTAATCTCTTCAAACAAATTCAGCAAGTCCTCTGAATTGCGATAATCTAGAGCCGCCGTCGGTTCGTCTGCTAGGACAATCTGTGGCTGGGTAATCAAACTACGGGCAATGGCCACGCGCTGCTTCTGTCCACCAGATAGTTCAAAAGGACGTTTTTTCAGCAAATCTTGAATCCGCAGTTTTGGCGCCAAAACTTTCAAACGTTTTTCCATTTCCTCATGGCTGGTACGGGCCAATACCAGAGGTAAAAAGATATTGTCTTGGATGGACAGGGTGTCCAAGAGATTAAAATCTTGGAAGACAAAGCCTAGGTTACGCAAACGGAAATCTGCCAGCTTGCTTTCCTTGATTTTGGTGATGTCTTGATTGCTTAAGATAACAGAGCCCCTCGTCGGCTTGTCCAGGGTTGCTAGAATGTTGAGCAAAGTCGTCTTACCAGAACCACTTTCCCCCATAATAGCGATAAACTCGCCCTCTTCTACCTTAAAATCCACATCTTGCAAGGCACGAGTTTCCTCTTTTGAAAAGCGCGTGCGGTAAACTTTTTCTAAATGATTGATTTCTAATAACATATAAACTCCTAATTGTTTTCTTTGGATAAATCAACTGTATCAAGTAATGCTTGATAGTCGATTCGGTCTGATTCAGCAATATTATCTTCTAAATCCACCTTATAATAACCATCCTGGACACCGATGGCCCAGTCATTGCTAGTGGTTACATAGAGATTATTCAAGGATACTGTCTTTTTCACTGCCCCTTCTTCTTTGACAACGGGCCATTCCATAAACTGAACTTCTGTTCCTTGAATACTATCTTCGGCAACTTCCTGTTTGCTAACGGCATAGTCTTTTCTCTTGTAATGAAAGGTTTGATAACCCTCATCAAAGCTAAGGCTTGCTGAAGAGGAAGAACAAGCGGTTAGCATTATACTGCCCAAAGCCAGCAAGCTAAATACTTTCTTTTTCATCGTTTCCTCCCTCTAGTATGCCATAAATCGCATACTTTGCAAATCATGGGCAAGCTCTTCCAAGAATGCAGCTTGTTCCATGAGTTCAATCTTCTCTTTTTCAGAGAATACCTTTTCTTCTATTCTCTTTGCTTGTAAAAATTTGAATGACATATAATTTCCTTCTTTCTGTTTCTAATGAGTTTATTATAGATGATTTAGTCAACCTATTCTCTTACAGTTCTGACGTTAAAACTTACAAGATTGTAAGTTTATAGAAAATAGGCGATCGTTGCCAGTAGCCACAAATGAAGCGGATAGAAGATGTAAAAGAAATAACGTGAAAACGCTGTGCGGGGCCCTGCTTGTCCATTATATAGACCAAGAATTGGTAGGACCAAAATAAACAGCCAGTCTGCATTGTAGAGCATCATTTGTACGGTCATTTCAATGGTTTCATAGGGATGATAGGAAGATACTAGCAAGAGAAAGGCAAACAATATGTAGGCGAGATTTCTTTTGAACGGCGTCTTACGACCTAAGTAAGTGATGAGAATAAATGGTAAGACAACTGCCCCTCCTTCTGTGAATGCTGCCCCGACTATCAAGCACAAACCAGCTAGGACAACTTGAATCACTTGTCGAGGTCTACTATTATTTTTAAACTCCTTCAAACAAATAAGCATGGTTAATCCAACAGCCAATGTTAGAAAGATATTGTTACCGATGTAAATATCTTTTGATTGGTAAAGACTGTTTATCAAAGTATTTCCAGCGGCCATCAGTCCTGCTGCACCATATAGTCGCAAAAGATAGGCTTTGATATTTCTCGTATGAAGAAACCCTTCCACCAACATGTAGGCAAAAAAGACTGCAACACATCGAGTGACCATGTGAAAGACCATGCTAAGTTGGTCTGGGATAAAATCTGGTATGATTTTTAGATGATCCAAAACCATTAAGCAAGCCATAGCGAGTTTCAGTTGATATGCATTATACGATTTCACCACCTAAACCTCCTAGTACATCCAGTTGCGTTGAAAGAGTTCGTGTTCTAATTCGAATAGAAATTCAGCTTGTTTTTCCTGTTTTTCTAGTCGTTTGCTCTCTCGTGTTTTACCAAAAATATGTTTGGCTTGTAAAAATTTGAATGACATGAGATTTCCTTCTTTCTGTTTCTTATAAGTCTATTATAGAAAATATTCTTTCTGTACTCACTTACAGTTCTGACATGTAAACTTACAGCTTTGTAAGGAAAGAAAAAAAGACACCATTTTAGGCATCTTTCAATTCATTCTATTTTGTTAAACCAATATAGGCAATCATGTCATCCAACACTTCCTTGCTCTCTGTCACAAGGAGGTAGGCATCATTTCCTTGCAATTCCGCAAAGGCGTCTGGCATGCGTTTAACAGTCTTAATCTTATCAGCAAATTTCTGATGAATATCATCTGCTGAGTGGACATAATCTGTTGTATCACGACGAGTTGCCACCAAGCAGTATTGTGAATCGAATCGTCTTTCTTCAACATCACCACCTGTTACAATGTTTGCGTAATCACGGAAAAGGTCGATAGAATGGGCATAGTTGTAAGCTTCAACTGTGAAACCACCCGCCATACGGTTATTGTATTCAATGGCAATGTAGTCGTCCCCATCCTTGAAAAATTCAATATGGAAGAAACGTTCTCTCATACCAAATGCCTTGATAATAGATCTGCCATATTCCACCAACTTTGGATCTAATTCCTTCTCGATAAAGTAGGCATTGTCCTTCTTGGTTTGCATCAATTCAAACGGTGTGTGAGTATAGGTCAAGCCTGTTTCAAAAATAACATTGCCGTCATGGTCTAACAAACCATCATAAGTAGTGATAATACTTGAATTGACGAATTTTTCAAAGAAATAGACAGTGGTTCTATCCCAGTTTTCAATAAATCGATCAAAATCTTCTTTATTTTCGATTTTGAAGGTACCAGATGCACCAACACCGTTATCTGGCTTAGCAATCATGGGGAATCCAACATTCTTCAAGGCTCTACCAAAATCACGTTCTGTTTTGACAACAACACCAGGAACGACTGGAACACCTGCTTTTTTGAAATATTTTTTCATCTCAGACTTAAATTTAGTCTTTTTCAGGTGTTTTGGCTTAGCTCCAAAGATATTAAATTGTTCACGGAGAGCCGCATCGATTTCCAACCAATGCTCGTTGTGGGATTCCACACGGTCAATCGGACCATGCTTGTATATCAAGAAGGCAGCTGCACGCTTGACTTCATCAATATTTTCCAAATCTTCCACACGGAAGTATTCTGTAAGGGCATGGCGGAGCTCCTCAGGCAGTTGGTCGTAGGGTTCTTGCCCGATACCTAGAACTGTAACGCCTTCTTTTTTAGCCAATTCAATGGTGAAAGGTTGAAAATTTTCTGGATAAAAAGGGGAAATAACGAGATAATTCATAGGTAGTCCTTTCTAGCTTATAGTCCGATTGAGTGGAGGAAGAATGGCATTTGTTTTCTCCACCAAACCCAGTCGTGCGCCACATCCGTGCCCCAGGTATCGAACCAAGCTGGGATATTCTTCTCTTCAAAGGCACGTTTGAGGTTATAGAATGAGTCCAAGCCGTCTTGTTCCCAATCGCCCAAACCTGTGCAGACGATGATATCAGCCTGACGGTACTTATCAATAAACCAGCCGTCGTTTTGGTTCCAGATATAGTCAGATGGTGAGTTTTGATAAACAGCATCGTCATTGCCATAGTCTTGATTGTTGTTGAAGAAACGAGCATCATAGACACCTGAAAGCGCGATGACTTTTGTGAAAACATCTGGATGCTGGAGGAAGAAATTCAGCGCGTGGTAGGCACCCATAGAGCAACCAGTCGTCATCATACCGTCGAACCAACCAGTTTTATGTTTGATAAATGGAATAGCTTCTTCAATCACATAGCGCTCATAAGCACGGTGAGCCTCTGCCTTATCATGAATGGATTTCCAGTCCGCCAACCAGCTTTCCTTATCATAACTGGTTAGGGTGAAAAATTGAACATGACCTGCCTCGATAGAGCCACGACAAGCTTCAATCATCCCAAAATCCGCATACTCATTGTAAGAACCACCTGAAGAAGCAAACACTACCACAGGAATACCTGCGTGACCATAACGATTGACGTTCATTTCACGACCAAGGTTTCCTGACCAATGACTTAAAAATTCTACATGCATATTCATTCTCCTAACTATTTCGTTACATTACCACTTTTCGCTTAAAAAGCGCAAGCAATCTGGCAGATAAGCTGCCCAAGCTTCTTCGTTGTGGACGGCACCGGAAACAACTTCCAAGGCGATATTATCCAAATCAATTCCACCTGCTATCAATTGACGGTAGTAAGTTAGCGAGGAATTGATATAAGATTGCTTGATATTACCTGCCATCAGGGTTTTATCTGTATCATCCGCTTCTTCTGTTCCGACGTAGATATAAACTCGTTGGTCCTTATCCAGTGCTTGTCGCTCAATGTAACGGTCAAAAGCTTCTTGATGGAGCCAGTTAGCTGATGAAAATACTCCCAGACAACCGATTTGGTCCTGGTAGGCCAGTCCCATAAATTGAGTGATGTTGCCACCAAGTGATGAGCCAATCATGGCTGTGTGGCTCTTGTCAGACTTGGTGCGATAGGTTTGGTCAATAAAAGGTTTGACCACATCCATAACAAATTCGGCATATAAAGTACCCTTGCCACCAAACTGGACACCTGGAATACCCATCTCGCTAAACTTCCAGGCAGCGTATTCGTGCATACGTTCGGCACCATCATTGTCAATGGCCACGATAATCATTTTTGCAATATCAGGATTTCGCTTGATGGTCGGAATGACTTTCCAAGAATGTCCTGAAAAGGCTTCTTTACTGTACAGGACATTTTGCCCGTCATGGAAATAGACAACAGGGTAGGTTTTATCCGTATCTTCCTCATATCCTTTTGGCAATAAAACACGGACACGGCGTTTTCTAGTAGTAAATGGCACTTCCAATTCATGCGTTTTCATATCCAAATAAAAGTAGGACTTATTCATTGATATCTCTTTCTAAACAGTGTTTTTAGTATTATACCATAGATTTTCTGAAATATTCAGAAAATTTAGTTATATTACGTCATTTTTCGGATTTTCCGAACAAACTCGTTTTTTGTTTGAGTATTTTTTGATTTTAACATAGGAAAAAGACACCCGGAGGTGTCTGGGGATAGCTGATTATCTTAGTAAGTCAAAAACTCTTCCAAGTCCTTGAGAGAACGCTCTGCTATTGCCTCATAACGCTCCTTCTTATCGCGGATCCGCGGACCGTCCAGCTCCTTGATGATGCCAAAGTTGACATTCATAGGCTGGAAGTGCTTGCTTTCCGTGTGGGTGATGTAGAATGGCAGAGCTCCGATAGCTGTGGTCTGTGGGAAGATGACGGGTTCTTCGCCACGGAAGCGACGAACAGCATTGATACCGGCCACTAAGCCAGAAGCGGCAGACTCGACATAGCCTTCTACTCCTGTCATTTGACCTGCAAAGAAAAGATTTGGATTTTTCTTGGTGGCAAAGGTCTGTTCCAATAGATTTGGTGAATCCATGTAGGAATTGCGGTGCATAACACCATAACGGACAAATTCAGCATTTTCAAGTCCTGGAATCATCTGGAAGACCCGCTTCTGCTCACCCCATTTGAGATGGGTTTGGAAGCCTACGATATTGTAGAGGCTGCCAGCTGCGTTGTCCTGACGGAGTTGAACAACGGCGTAAGGTGTCTTGTATTCGCCATCACGAGGTCCCTTGTAGTCTTCTGGATATTCCAAACCAACTGGCTTCATCGGACCATACAACATGGTTTTGATACCACGTTTGGCCATGACCTCAATAGGCATACAGCCCTCAAAGTATTTTTCTTTTTCAAAGGAGTTGAGCGGTGCTTCCTCTGCAGAAATCAAGGCCTCATAGAAAGCGGTGAATTGCTCCTTGTTCATCGGAGCATTGAGATAGGCAGCCTCTCCCTTGTCATACCGGGACTTGAGATAAACCAAATCCATGTTAATGGTCGAGCTATCCACAATTGGTGCTGCCGCATCGTAGAAGTAAAAACCGTCGCCACCATTGAGCGCGTGAATCTTCTCCGCCAAGGCGTCAGATGTCAAAGGTCCCGTCGCGATGACTGTGATAGCATCTTCAGGGATTTCTGTAATCTCACCGCGAATGACCTCAATCAATGGATGATTGTGAATCTCATCTGTGACCGCTTGGGAGAAATTCTCACGGTCCATGGCCATAGCACCACCGGCAGGAACACGGTGAGCCTCTCCAGCACGCATGATGATGGAATCCAAGCGACGCATTTCTTCCTTGAGAAGACCGACAGCATTGGTCAAACTATCACCGCGGAAGGAGTTGGAACAAACAAGCTCGGCAAACTTGTCGGTCTTGTGCTGGGGCGTCGGCTTGACACCTCGCATCTCGTAGAGTTTGACAGGAATGCCACGCTTGGCAATCTGATAAGCAGCTTCTGAGCCGGCCAAACCAGCTCCGATAACGTTAATGTGGGTTTGAGACATGAAACTAATACCTCTAGCCAGAAGACTGGCTACCGTTTGGGAATGACCCAAAACAGAACCTTTCTAAATTTTAATACCTATCCAGTATATCAGAAAATGGCTAGAAAAGACAAAAACTACTCTCATAGTATGAAAGTAGTTTGATGGAGTTTACATAATGTTTTTTATGCAAACAAATGCTATTTGGTTTATAAAGGGTGACTAGCGTGTTGGTGCTTGATTTTCCAACCTTGGTCATAAATAAAGCCTAGTGTGAAACGGTCTGTGACAGACTGCTCTTTTCCAATTTTTGAAAAGCTGGTATCAAAATAGGCAAAGGCACAGGTCTGGGAAGACTGAATTTCCAGATTTGAATAGCTCACTTCTACCCTATCCGTCGCAATTTCTTGAAACCAAGAAGTCACCATATCTGCCAAGTCCTTCTTACCAGACAAAGACCACTGCCTAGCCACATCGTAAATCAAAACATCGTCACAATACAGGGACAACATGAGATCCAAATCCTTTTCCAAGACAGCTTGCTTATATAATTCCAATACTTTCTCAATCCTATTTACCATTTCTCTCCAATCTTACGCATCCAGAAAATTTGCACATTCTCTTAGCTTGGCTGCTAATTCTTTTCTATCTATAAGCAGATTATAGACACCATCTTCACTCAAGACACCGCAGGTAAGATGTTTAAATTCCCCTCTATCAGCCAAGTCCATATCTTCTAGGAAGGTCGGACTTTGGTAATAGTCCAGTAATTTCAGATATGCTTGCTGGCTTGTTTCGACCTGTTCTAGAAGGGATTGCAATGCTGAAACGAGCTGGAATTGGGAATGAAATATGCTTTCCATCTGCTCAACACGTTGCCTGCTCTGCCATTTTACATCCATCAATGCGTCGCCCCTCCAACAGTTTTGATGTCTTCCTTGTCCGCATAGGCTACAATGGCTGAAATGGCCGCTTCTATCCCTTTGACAATCACCTCAAGGGACATGGACGGAACACCTGGCTTGTCCAATACCTGTTCAGGAAGATAGGGAATATGGAGGAAGCCTGCCTTAGTATTAGGAAAAGATTTTTCAGCCAGATATAGGGCCTGATACATGAGATGGTTGCAAACAAAAGTGCCGGCAGTATTGGAAACAGAAGCTGGAATGCCAGCAGAACGAATGGCTTCGACCATGGCCTTGATTGGCAGGGTTGAAAAATATGCTGCTGGGCCATCTGGACGGATGGTTCTGTCAATTGGCTGCTGTCCCTCATTGTCTGGAATGCGAGCGTCATCCTGGTTAATGGCCACGCGCTCGGGTGTCAAATCTACACGTCCCCCTGCTTGTCCAATGCAAAGCACTACATCAGGTTGAAATTCTGCCATTTTTTCTTCCAGAACACGAGCAGCCTTATCAAAAACAGTCGGAACTTCGACAATTATAATCTCTGCACCTGCTATGGTAGGGGGTAAGGACTTGATGGTTTCTAAAGCTGGATTGATAGACTCACCACCAAAGGGATCAAAACCTGTTACTAAAATTTTCATCAATTTCCTCCAAAATGATTTCTCCATAATGAAATTTTTGATTTGGTCTGACATGACGTTCAAAGCCGAATTCTTCAAAAACTTCATCTCTAAAATGAGCCTTGATAATGATTTTTCTTCTGGCCACACGCCTGCATTCTTTCAAAAAATCTTCAGACAGGGCCGAATAATTGGCAAATGGTTTCAGACCATCAAGATTATCCGATTCCTTTATCTCCTGCGAAAACATGGGATCAACATAAATCACATCGACTGACTGGTCTGCTTGTGTCAGTAAGTAAGTCAGACTGTCCGTCCAAATCGTCTGAATAGAGCGCATGGCTTGATTAACCGCTTCATTGCCACTATCAAACTCTTTCAGGCCGCGGCTCACCATAAAATGAATAAGCTGTGAACTTTCCAAGGCTGTCACCTGATGTCCCGCACTAGCTAGGACAATACTATCAGAAGCCAGCCCCATGGTACAGTCAAGGACGGTATGTTTATCAGGTCCTAGCAATTCCAAAAGCGGATCCCTTCCAGACTTGATACGCAAGATAGCTGTGTCAGGGTGGAAAAAGAAGCGTTGTCCATTTTTTTCTTCCAAAACTAGCTGGTCCTGATAGACCACAAGCACCGCGTCAGCTTCTGTTTCTGCTAGAATGGACTGGACTGACCTCTTACGACGGTCTTGATAGTCTAGATTGAGCTGCGCTGCTATTTCCCGAGCCTGTAAAATCAGGTTTTGGTTCATACGAAGACTGGTTGTGACGATTATTTTCATAAGTCTATTGTACCAGAAATACTGAAAATGTAGTCTTCATTTTGTAGAAATAACTCTACTCTGGCACTACAACCTTCAAACGAATATCTGTCGGTTGCAGTACTTTTTGAACTTGCACAAGGAAAGCAAGACCATTGTCTGATGGGGCATACTGAAAAGTCAGGTTGATAACTTTTTCTGTAAAGTCATCCCCGTAACTTTCCACATATTGCTTGCTTTCGATAAAGTGAATGTAGTTGTTCAGCTTTTCTTGGAGTTTGAGGAGGTGTTGTTTTTCTAGTGGTTTTCGCCATTTGTTGCTATCTAGCAATAACATTTCCAAATGATTTTCTATAACTCCTATAGAATCAATTTTGGTTGGATCAAGTTCAATCGGAAAAATTTCTTCAAGAGATGGGACTACTTGGGGTTTGTTGGCTAATTCCTTAAGCTTATTCATAATCCTATCAATTGTTGTTTTGTCATACTCAAGAAATTCTGGTGTTTCACTCATCCAAGCACAAACCGCTCCATATCGAACCGATTCTGTTTCCAAAGGCATCTTGACAACTTTTTCAAAAAAAATCGGAACAAATTGTTCAAGTTCAATAATAAAAGGAAGGTTATTGTAGCTACTTAATAACCATTTCTGAATTTTAAAATATTGAGAGACCTGATACAATTTATTTATCTCACCACTTGCTACAAAATCTTTTAGAATATTTTCTGTGCGACGAACGATATCTCTATCTCCCTCTTCATACAAAGGAAACAAACAGTATCTTATCAAAACCTCCATATCTGTAATACCTTCAAAGAAAGATTCTCGATGACGAATCATAAATTCGCCATCACCAAGAAACACTTCATCCTCTTTACCTTCTTTTATGGCTTGCTTATATTTCTCAAGTTCCCAACCTGTTTTAACTGGCTGATAGTCTTTCATTAATTATTACCTCCTACCCATTGGTTTATCCGGACAATCCCCTCTGTTGGATAAGTCTGACTTGTAGTAACATTAGGAATAAAAACATTAGGATTTTTTATTTCATAATATCCCTTTTCTGCAATTGAAGCTTGGAAGTCTTCATATGAATGCCCTCGCATATCAATAGTAGGCATAAGTAGCTCACTCTCAGAATTTGTCATATCAGCCCCTGACCAAGTTTTAGCCCCTGGAATATTAAGTGGATTCGAACCTGGTGTATCACCATTGACAAATGATACCAAGTCGTTATCTATAACATTTTGAACCCATTCGGGTGTATATTTAACTTGTTTCAAAATGGATGCGAGAGAAAACAACTCCAATCTCATTCCCACTCCTAGGCTCCGCTTTAAACCAATCCTAGCCCAGCTTCTTATGTATCAATGAAGAATATTTCTACCCTCCTATTATACCAAAAAATCCAGACAAAGTGACCCTGTCTGGACTTAAAACTCTACTCTGGCACAACAACCTTCAAATGAATATCTGTTGGCTGTAGAACTTTTTGAACTTGCACAAGGAAAGCAAGACCGTTATCCGACGGAGCATACTGGAAAGTAAGATTGATAACTTTTTCTGTAAAGTCATCACCGTAACCTTCCACATACTGCTTGCTTTCGATAAAGTGAATGTAGTTGTTCAGCTTCTTCTGGAGTTTGAGGAGGTGGTCTTGTTCAGTGTCAGGAAGCCATTCGTTCCCATCTGCTAGTAATAATTCAAGATGACCGTCTACAACGCCGAGAGAGTCGATGGTTGTTGTATCCAAATCATAGAAATTATTTTTTTCGGGTGTGATTTCATCAAACACAAGCGTCATAGCTGATTCCGACGTTCTTTGTTGGGCTTCGACAATAATCTTTCTTTTCTCAACATTGGTGAGTTTTTGATTATTACTCTCATAAACCATTGTAGAGGTATAAACATAGAATTTCCTACCTGTTAATAATTCTCCATCAGCAGTAACTATCATCCCATCATCTAATACAAATTTAATTTTTGAATTTGTTCCTGTAATTTCCATTTTTATTGACCTCTTTCAAATATTACTGTTTCTAAACCAGTCTTAGGATCAATTGTTGTAATTTTAGTTACCTTTGGATTGTTTTTTAATCGTGGCAACTCAATATTTTCCCAAATATTTCCTTCTCGTAACTCACTACCCACAACGGCTCTAACTTCCCCAGTTACTTGCTCTGCATAAACATCTGATGCTCTTTCCCAAGCATCAATGGTAGATGTATCTTCTATATTCCAATCTTTCATAATAATACTGGTATCTTTAATTGTTGACTCCAGTGTAACACCACCTCGACTTTTAGCAATATCTTTTGCGACATCCAGCCCCAAGTTATTATTTGATACTAATCCAATAGTAGATAGTCCGAAATCACCGTTTTCAAAGTATTAAGTTGTTCATTAATCTGTTTTCTTGACTCAAAATCATTTGTCCAATAATTTATATCAGAAAGACCTCCTCTTGGCGGAAACAATTGATTATAGATAGTCATTCTTTGTCTTTTAGTCAGGTTAGGAACAGAATTTTCTATTAATTCCTGCTCTAGATGTTTTAAATAATCTACTTGAACTTGTAAACCATTTATTTTAAACTTTTCAATTAAATAAATAAGTCCATTAATTGCATCAATTACTTCTTCTATCATAAAATTTGTACCTCTTAATACATTAAACCTTGAGAATACTATTGATTGATATACAATGAATCCAAAACTTCAACCCCTTCAATATTCCATGGCGAGTCAATAAAATTTGAATTTTATCAAGACCTCCTTGATAAATCCCCCCTTGACTAGCTACTGGTCCATCATATATTGTAGTACCCTTAGGTATTTTAATTTTGTATACTTTATCAATAGGTGATTGTCCTGTATACACGCCATCTGGAGTAGTCCAAATATCTTTAACAGCAGTATCGATTCTAACTTGTGCCCTTGAAAATGGTGGTTCAGCTGCAAACCACTGCCCCATAGGATTATCCCCCCTACCAGCTCTATACAACACTATATCATCATCTAACTCTATGGTGTTGTAACGTCCACCATAAAAATTACGATTTGGTCTTGAACTAAGTTCCGTTAGTGGCCCTGGATTTGTTGTCCCATTAAATTCGTAAGTGTATATATCATCATACTTTGATACCATATCCATTACAGTCAATTCATCTGCAACCGATGCAACCTTTAGAGTTTGTATCCCCGTCTTCTGCGACACGACATCAATCCGTGTGCCCTTGGGTATCTCAACACTGCCGACAAAGTCGCCCTTGCCTGAGCCGACAATGGTGCCGCCGTACTTGGACAGGTCCTCCAAGAGGTTCTAACGACTGATTTTCAAACCATTCTGGGCAGTTGTGTATTCCTGAATGCGGATGTCACCTGCCTCGTCAAAACCAATCGCATCCACTCGGATTTTCTGCTCAACGCCATCAACCGTCATCTTGATCGTGATGTTATTCTCGACCTTGCTGGCGATTTTACCAAACTCAACCGTTTGTAAGTCCACAAAGTCCTGACCCTGACGAGCGTTGAGCTGAATTTGTGGTAATAGCAGAGCGGCTCAACTTGTTTCAAAATGGATGTGAGAGATAACAACTCCAATTTCATTCCCACTCCTAGGCTCCGCTTTAAACCAAGTCTAGCCTAGCTTCTTATGTATCAATGAAGAATATTTCTACCCTCCCATTATACCAAAAAATCCAGACAAGGTAATCCTGTCTGGACTTAAAACTCTACTCTGGCACAACAACCTTCAAACGAATATCTGTCGGCTGTAGAACTTTTTGAACTTGCACAAGGAAAGCAAGGCCATTGTCTGATGGGGCATACTGAAAAGTCAGGTTGATAACCTTTTCTGTAAAGTCATCCCCGTAGCTGTCCACATACTGCTTGCTTTCAATAAAGTGGATGTAGTTATTCAACTTTTCTTGGAGTTTGAGAAGGTGGTCTTGTTCGGTGTCAGGAAGCCATGCGTTTCCATCTGCCAATAACAGTTCTAGGTGACCGTCTACGATGCCGATAGAGTCGATGGTTGCTGTATTCAAATAAAATTCTTGACTCTCCAATAGAATCTTTGTGTCATTGGAATCTAGATAGTCTTTAAGAACTTTCATAGCATACTCAACGGCTTCCTTATCCTGACCAAGACACCATCTTAACTTATCACTAATATGTTTATCAGAAATCAGATAAGATAATGAAACTTTTTTTTGAAATGAAGCTGTTGGATATCTAGGATTGGGAAGTGATATACTAAAAAGCCCTCCTTCTCCTGCTTGAAATTGAACATGTTTCTCAGTATCAGAAATAAGCATAGTCATCTCATAATCTTTGTAATGAAATAGGAAACTAAAACTTTCAAATGGCTTTTCATCAATGGACATATCATCTAAATCTGCCGCAAATACATTCCATAGTGCTTTTTTAACATTTTGGTAACCCAAACTCTCTTTAATTGGTAAATAGTCTTCACTCATTTATATGCCCTCCAAAAATTTCCGAACTTCTAAATTTTATAACCGTGTCTGTCAAGTAACTCTATTTCATTTGCATAAGAAATTCCAATTTTCTTTGTATCTGCCAATTCTCTTGCGAGAAACGGATCAGAAGTCAACACAAAATCTTTACCTTCCTGAATCTGTTTCAGAAGAAACTCATCATTAACCTTATAAGGTAATTCAGGGTCTACCTTTGTAATCGCCTCCCATCCTTGATTACCGGCATCAAAATAGGTATATCCGTTTGCGTGTGCAATTTGCTCATAAGAGGTAACACTTTCAAATTCAAAATATCCTAATAATGCTATATCGGAATCAGCATTATGGGTTGTTAGCTCTGTTAATTTATTAATGTCTGTCTGTGTATATGTTGTTCCCATTGTTTCTGTATAGTCCACAATTAACTGTTGGTCATAGCGAGAATCTGTTGGTAGGTATATATCTGATACTTGTGCGGGACCAATCGTCACATTCCCCGTCTTCTGCGACACGACATCAATCCGGGTGCCCTTGGGTATCTCAACACCGCCGACAAAGTCGCCCTTGCCTGCGCCGACAATGGTGCCGCCGTACTTGGACAGGTCTTCCAAGAGGTTCTGACGACTGATTTTCAAACCATTCTGGGCAGTTGTATATTCCTGGATGCGGATGTTGCCTGCCTCATCAAAGCCAATCGCATCAACTCGTATCTTCTGCTCAACACCATCAACCGTCATCTTGATAGTAATGTTATTCTCGACCTTGCTGGCGATTTTACCAAACTCGACCGTTTGCAAGTCCACAAAGTCCTGACCCTGACGGGCGTTGAGCTGAATTTGGCTTGGGCTTGAGACTTCAATGTGAGAAAGTTGGCTTTGAAGTCCCTAAACAGAGGCCTCTATAATTTCGATAGAGTCGATAGATTCCATGTTAATATAAATAGATGGAGCAGTTAAATTAAAACGAAAAACTATTTTTCGATATAGTCTATCTATTGCTTCAGATTCCGTATTAAATTCAGCCCTTATTTTAAAATCTTGACGCTCACTTACTTCATAAAATTTATACTTTTGTGACTCCTCATCAAAATAATAGCCGAGAGTAAATTGCCCACCAAATTTTCTTCCTGGCATAATTGTAAATGCCCCTATTTCAGATTGGTGAGCTTCCACAAAATTCAGTAATTCTTGCTTTGTCATTGATCTTCCTCAAGCTCTAATTCAATAATAGACTTCTGTTCCAGACTTGGTAAAGTATCATCGGGAAGGATGGTCTCAACCCGAGTTGCGTAGGCAGAGGCAAAACCGAAAATAGCCACAATTATCGCAACCGAATAAACTAGAAAAACCCTTTTTAGAAAGGCACTAGAAACTGAGTAGCCCTCTGTCGAATACTGCTTCAGCTCAGGTTGTTTTTTCTCTAATATATTTTTGGAAAAAACATAGGGTCTGACTACACTCATCAATACAGATAGAAACACCATCGTCACAAGTGAATTGTACATTTGTGTTCTCGCCCCAATCGCTGTAATATAAAACATACTTGAAAACAAGAAAACTCCAAAAACAATAAATAGAAGCAAGGATACCTGAGCATCCTTCTTCAGTTGTAAAAACTCTTCTACTGTCATTTTTTCTATTTTCATTTTATTCCCTTATTTACCTTGCCGATCCTACTAGTTATAATTACAACTCTATTATATCAAAAAGACGGCCTCTTGCGAAGTCGTCTATATTGCTATTTTCTAATTATACTATATTGCCTGTGTCATAAAGCTACGGCTTTCCAACACCTTGATCATAGCTTCTGCTGTATCAAGGGCTGTAAAGAGTGGGATTCCACCTTCAATAGCAGAGCTTCGAATGACCTGACCGTCGCCATCAGCTACACGTTTTTTACCAACCGTATTGATAATCGCCTGAACCTTACCTGCTCGAACAAGACTTGGAATATCTTGATAAGCAGCATCGCCCAATTTGCCAACAGTTGTCACGGATAGTCCATTATCAGCCAGATAGGTAGCTGTACCTGCCGTAGCCAGCAGACCATAGCCTAGTTCATGGAAGCGTTGGGCAAGTCCAAGAGCTTCTTCCTTGTCTTCATCCGCAATGGTAAAGACTACATTACCAAACTCAGACAGGTGTTGATAGCTTGCTTCAAAAGCCTTATACAGTGCTTTTTCCAACGTCAAGTCTGACCCCATAATCTCACCGGTTGACTTCATCTCTGGTCCTAACAAACTATCAACTTTAGCCAATTTTGTAAATGAGAATACTGGTGCTTTAACGTGCACTTGCTTGCTCTCAGGATAAAGACCGTCTTGGTAGCCAAGTTCCGCAAGGCTTTGTCCCAAAATCAATTTGGTTGCAACCTGAGCCATTGGAATGTCTGTGACTTTGGACAAGAATGGCACCGTACGACTGGCACGAGGATTGACCTCAATGACATAGACCGTTTCATCCTTAATAACAAACTGGATATTCATCATACCGATGCAGTTAAGACCGATTGCCAAGCGTTTGGTGTAGTCTGCAATGGTCGCCTGTACCTCTTTAGACAATGTTTGTGGGGGATAAACTGCCATAGAGTCACCTGAGTGAACCCCAGCGCGCTCGATATGCTCCATAATCCCTGGAATCAAGACATCCTTACCATCTGAAATAGCATCAACCTCACACTCACGACCGACGATGTAAGAATCCACCAAGACAGGATGTTCTGGCGAAGCCTTAACTGCCGTCCTCATATAGGAACGTAAGTCTGCTTCATTTTCGACAATTTCCATAGCACGACCGCCCAAGACATAAGAGGGACGAACAAGCACCGGGAACCCAATTTTGCGGGCCGCTTCTAGAGCTTCCTCTTCATTGGTTGCGGTTTGGCCTGGTGGCTGTGGAATCCCTAGGTCTTTCAGGGCTTTTTCAAACAAATCTCTGTCTTCTGCTCGGTCCAAGTCTTCCACTTGTGTCCCTAAGATTGGAATGCCTGCTTTGGCCAATGGCTCTGCCAAATTGATGGCCGTCTGGCCACCGAACTGAACGATAACCCCTTTTGGTTTCTCAAGGTCAATCACATTCAAAACATCTTCCAAGGTTAACGGCTCGAAGTATAGCTTGTCCGAAACCGAGAAGTCTGTTGACACCGTTTCAGGGTTTGAGTTCATAATGATAGCTTCGTAGCCAGCGGCCTGAATAGCCTTGACCGAATGCACCGTCGCATAGTCAAACTCCACACCCTGACCGATACGAATTGGGCCAGAACCAAGCACCAAAACAGATTCTTTCTCCGAACGGATGGACTCATTTTCCCACTCATAAGTTGAATAGAAATATGGCGTTGAACTTTCGAACTCAGCCGCACAAGTGTCCACCATCTTGTAAACGGGTACAATCTTGTGGTCTGTTCTCAGTTGACGGATGTAAGATTCAGTTCTGCCCCAGAGTTCTGCAATCTTGCGGTCTGCAAAACCGTATTTCTTGGCTTTTTTCAATAAGTTGATATTATCGTGATTGATTGCCAATTCCTGCTCGATTTCTAAGATATGGAGCAGCTTATCAAGGAAGAAGACATCAATCTTGGTCAACTGAGCCAATTCTTCTACTGTATAGCCACGGCGAAGGGCTTCTGAAAGATAGAAGAGTCGGTCATCTTGAGCCTTGACAATCTTTTCAACCAATTGGTCATCTGTCACTTGGCTGAGTTCAGACATTTCATTGTGATAAACCCCGATTTCCAAAGAACGGCAGGCCTTGAGTAGGCTTTCTTCAATGTTACGACCGATGGCCATGACCTCGCCAGTTGCCTTCATCTGTGTGCCGAGGCGACGCTCCCCTTTTTCAAACTTGTCAAATGGGAAACGTGGAATTTTTGCCACAACGTAGTCAAGTGCAGGTTCAAACATGGCATAGGTTGTTCCAGTAACAGGGTTGACCATTTCATCTAAGGTCAAGCCAACCGCAATTTTTGCGGCTAATTTGGCGATAGGATAGCCCGTTGCTTTTGATGCCAAGGCAGACGAACGGGACACACGTGGGTTTACTTCAATGACATAGTATTTGAAACTATGTGGATCCAGCGCCAACTGCACATTACAGCCACCTTCGATTTTGAGGGCACGGATAATGCTCAGGCTGGCATCGCGCAACATCTGGTTTTCGATATCAGAAAGTGTTTGTGTTGGGGCAAATACGATAGAATCCCCTGTATGAATTCCCACAGGATCAAAGTTTTCCATGTTACATACGACCAAGGCATTGTCAGCCGCATCACGCATGACTTCGTATTCGATTTCCTTGAAGCCCGCAATCGAACGCTCAATCAAACACTGGGTCACTGGTGATAATTTCAGACCATTTTCCGCAATTTCACGCAGTTCTTCTTCATTGGCACACATACCACCGCCAGTACCACCCAGCGTGAAGGCTGGACGAACGATGACAGGATAGCCAATTTCAGTAGCAAATTCCAAAGCTTCTTCAACTGTCGTCACAATGGTTGATTCAGGAATTGGTTGTTTGAGGTCTTCCATGAGTTGTTTAAAGAGGTCGCGGTCCTCTGCCTGATCAATTGCAGACAGTTTAGTTCCCAACAACTCAACCCCAAGTTCATCTAAAATACCAGCCTTGGACAATTCCATGGCCATATTAAGACCTGTCTGACCGCCAAGTGTTGGCAATAGAGCATCTGGACGCTCCTTCCGTAAAATCCGTGTGACAAATTCAAGCGTGATTGGCTCAATATAAACCTTATCCGCAATTTCCTTGTCTGTCATGATGGTCGCAGGGTTTGAATTGACCAGGACAACGCTATAACCTTCCTCCTTCAAGGCCAAACAAGCCTGAGTTCCAGCATAATCAAACTCCGCAGCCTGACCGATAATAATCGGACCAGACCCAATCACCATAATTTTCTTAATATCCGTACGTTTTGGCATAATGTATGATACAAAGCCCGCTAAGAGGACAAAGCGAAAATAGGAAACGCGACGCTGATACTTCAAGCATCAAGACGACGTTTATCTTTTTCGCACAGTCCTTAGGGCGTGTTCGAATAGGAAACTCGAACCTGTATCTCTCCTTTCTATTTTCTATCTCTCCGGATAGAATTAAATAATAGTCCGACACAGTAAGGTTTAGCTCGATATTAGTTAAACCTTACTGCTAGTGTCAGAGTTAGCAAAGGTCCCATTTGACTTTGCGTAGAAGGACACATGCCTTGCATGTAGTCCGACTTGCTCTGACCGACGTGAGAAAATGGATTCGACATTAATCCATTTTCGAGCTAGTGCAAGGAATTGCCTGACCTACATAGAGGCAGGCATAGGGAAATGGGTTGCGTGCAACCATTGACCTGTCCCTTGCCTTTCTATTCGTTGCCTCTATGGGCGACATTAAATAAGATAAGTCCGACGCAGTAAGGTTTAGCTCGATATTAGTTAAACCTCACTGCTAGTGCAAGGGATAGCCTTACCTACATAGAGGCAGGCGTAGGGAAATGAGTTGCGTGCAACCATTGACCTGTCCCTCGCCTTTCTATTCGTTGCCTCTATGGGCGAACTGACATTCGGCAATAATGTATTTTCTCAATCATGAACAACCGATTTACAGCCGCTTCTGGAAGCCATCCATCAAATCCATAAATTCATCAAAGAGATAGCTAGCATCGTGTGGACCAGGTGCTGCATCTGGGTGGAATTGAACAGAGAAACCTGGATGGTACTTGTGGCGCACTCCCTCAACTGATTTGTCGTTGATTTCCTCATGGGTAATCATCAAACAATCTGGCAAATCTTCACGAGCCACAGCGTAACCGTGGTTCTGACTGGTAAAATCCACTCGACCAGTCGCAATTTCACGAACAGCATGGTTAAAACCACGATGTCCGAACTTCATCTTGTAAGTTGTAGCACCATTGGCCTTGGCGAAGAGTTGGTGCCCCATACAGATACCAAAAATTGGAATTTTTCCAAGAATGCCCCGAATCATGTCCAAAGCTTCTGGAACATCATCTGGGTTACCAGGACCATTTGACAACATAACACCATCAGGATGGAGGGCAAGAATTTCTTCAGCAGTCGTATCATAAGGGACAACTGTCACATTGCAATCACGCTTGGCTAACTCTCTAAGAATAGAATGCTTCAAGCCAAAATCAACCAGAACGACACTACGCCCAACTCCAGGCGCAGGATAAGCTGTTTTAGTAGATACTTGCTGGATGTTATTGGTTGGCAAAACAGTCGCTCTCAACTGGTCTGTCAAATGCTCCACAGAATCACCGACATTTGCAAGAGTCGCCTTCATGGTACCATGTTGTCGAATAATTTTTGTTAAAGCGCGCGTATCAATGCCAGAGATAGCTGGGATTTTCTTAGCCTTCAAAAATTCATCCAAGGTCATCTGATTACGCCAGTTGCTTGCTCGACGAGACCACTCGCTAACCACAATACCCTTACAAGTCGGCTTGATCGACTCGTAATCATCACGGTTAATCCCGTAATTTCCCACCAAGGGATAGGTAAAGGTTAAAATCTGACCATTATAAGACTGGTCTGTGATAGATTCCTGATAACCAGTCATCCCCGTTGAGAACACCAACTCACCAGTCACATCCATATCAGCACCGAAGGCCTCCCCTTCAAAAATAGTGCCATCTTCCAAAATTAAACGTCTTTTTGACATAATAATAAGATATTAAGGGCGTTAAGCGGACACAGGCAAAATAGGAGTTTGACCAAGAACGCTTGCGTTCGAGGAAAAACTATCTTTTTGACCCAGTCCGTAGCCCGAATTCAATTACAAAATCCGAGCAAAAAACACCCCTTCTCCTTTCTATTTCCTATCTCTCCGGATAGAATTAAATAATAGTCCGACGTTTGTACAATCAATTCGATCATAATTGACTGTACAAACTAGTGCAAGGGATAGCATTAAAGTATATCACCATTTCTAAGAGCAGGTGTCAACATCTCAGCGCAGTGGTTGAATGATAAATTTGTTCGTATTCTATACTCCAAATTTAACCTCTACGACTGATGCGAACTGTGTTCGCTCTATTTCCAACTCCCAACTGTCTCCCAGACAGTTGGAACTATGCGGAGGTGGGAGTGAAACAGTCTGGGAATAGACTGTTTCAGCTCAACAACTTAAATTAAAGACTTGTTGACGAACTCTTTTTTATTTTCGAGTTCTTTCCCACTCCCAGGCGTAGGGAAATGAGTTGCTTGCAACCATTGACCTGGCACTTGCCTTTCTATTCGTCAACTCACAGGTTGACATTAAATAAGATAAGTCTAACAAATTCCTAAACAGTTAAAGCTTAAGCCTTGCCATTAACAATGGCTTCCAAAATCGCCATCCGAACAAAGACACCATTTTGCATTTGGCGGACAATGCGTGATTTTGGCGCCTCTACCAAGTGGTCATCGATTTCTACATCACGATTGACAGGAGCTGGATGCATGACAATAGCCCTGTCTTTTAAGCGCTTGTAGCGTTCCTCAGTCAAGCCATGCAAGCGATTATAGGTTTCTTTTGAAAAGCCACCATCACCATCATGGCGCTCGTGTTGCACACGGAGCAACATCAAGACATCTACTTTCTCAACAATATCATCAATATTCAAATGTTGACCATAAACATCAAATTCCTCTGCATACCACTCTTCTGGTCCAGCAAAGTAAATTTCCGCACCCAAACGCTTCAAGATTTGCATATTTGACTTAGCCACTCGTGAATGCGTAATATCACCAGCAATGGCAATCTTCAAACCTTCAAAGGTTCCAAATTCCTCATAAATGGTCATCAAATCTAGCAAGGACTGGCTTGGGTGTTGCCCAGAACCGTCACCACCATTGACAATAGAAGTCTGAATGGTAGGGCTATCAATCAACTGCTTGTAGTAATCTACTTCAGAGTGACGAATGACACAGATGTCGACCCCCAAGGCTGACATAGTCAAAATCGTATCATACAAGGTTTCACCCTTATTGACCGAACTGGTACGCGCATCAAAGTCAATCATGCCCATATCCAAACGAAGCTCTGCCATTTCAAAAGACTTATGGGTCCTAGTCGAATCCTCAAAGAATAGATTGGAAGCATAATACTTCCTATCCAACTCTACCCGCTCCCCATTTTTGAAAGTAATTCCTCTCTGAATAAGCCCGAGCACTTCCTCATTTGAAAGAGTTTCCATAGTAACCAAGTGTTTGAGTGAAACTTTACCATTTGTAATTGTCATGACGATACCTGCCTTTATGATATAGATGTAGAATATTGAGTTGAAAAATAAACGACTAAGCTCCCTCGACTAGGAGGACAGAATCCTGGCCATCGATTTCAGCCATGTGAACGATGATTTCTTCCGAACGGCTAGTCGGAATGTTCTTTCCAACATAGTCCGCTCGAATAGGTAGTTCTCTGTGACCACGGTCAACTAGAACAGCCAGACTAACACGAGCTGGTCGCCCCAAGGAAACTACGTTGTCAATAGCCGCACGAATGGTTCGCCCAGTATAAAGCACATCATCTACCAAAATAACATCACGATCATTCACATCAGCAGTCATGTTTGTCGTATCTTCTTCGACTTTTACATCATCACGGAAAGGCTTGGTATCCAGTTCCCCCAGTGGAACATCAATCCCCTCTAACTGTTTCAGCCTTTCCTGAATGCGTTTAGCAATGAACACCCCGCGGGTTTTTATACCTGCCAGAACAATATTATCCAAATTTTTGTTCCGCTCGATAATTTCATAAGTGATACGGGTGATGGCCCGCTTCATGGTCATATCGTCAACGATTTCCTTTGTCTTCATAAAGACCTCCAAAAAATATAGAAAAAGTCCCCTTTATACAAGGAGACCATGAAAATATGGGCTAGCATACAGACTAACCTTCTTAACACATTGCTCCTTGTCTGCCTCTCTGGACAGGTTTTAAAGGATTGATTAAGAGAAGTATAGCACAAATTTCCTACGTGGACAAATGCTTACTGCAAAAAATCCAAAAATCTTCGGATTTTGTTGAGAATCTTACCTGTTTAGCAGACTGCGACGGACATTTAGGGATTTTACACCAGTCAAAACAAAGCCAAAAACCAGATAGGCCACGAAAATCGTACCTGCATAGGTCAGTACATAAGGCCAGCCATATTTGGGAACATTGAGGAAGAAATAGGCAAAGGGACTGTCCTTAGCATCAGGGATAGGAATTTTAATAAAAAGACCATTAACAAGCCCAAAAATCATGTAGAGAACTGGCAAAAGTGTCCACCAAATCGGGTCAAACCACTTGTACTGTTGCTGACGGTCGACAAGTAGGGTATCTAACAAGAAATAAATCGGAACAATATAGTGGCAGAGCATGTTTTCCACTCGCCAAAAATCATCTGCGAGAGGTGCCAACATCAAGTGATAGACTACACAGGTAATCATGATGGACATGGTTACCGCAGCCTTTATACGAAGAAAACGAGGAGCCTGTAAATCCTCACCCTTCTTCATGGCAAGCACCATATAAACCGCAAAGACAGATACCAAGAGGTTTGAAAGCACCGTATAGTACATAAGCATACCGATACCGTACTTTAAAATCTCCAAGACCGTTCCTGTAATAGCCAAAACTGCCAACAAGCACCGACTATAGAATAAAATAGTTTGATTCTTCATATTATCCTTTCAAAGACGACAAAAGACTGGATTGACCAGTCCTTTCTCTTAGATTTTTTTCACAAATTCTGATTTTAACTTCATGGCACCAAAACCATCGATTTTACAGTCGATATTGTGGTCACCCTCAACGATACGGATCCCTTTAACTCGTGTACCTTGTTTCAAATCCTTAGGCGCACCCTTGACTTTCAAATCCTTAATCAGAGTTACCGTATCTCCATCTGCCAAACGATTACCGTTCGCATCAATTGCAACAGGTCCACTTTCTTCCTCAGCCACATCAGCTGGGTTCCACTCATAAGCACACTCAGGGCAAACCAAAAGGGCGCCGTCTTCATAGACATACTCAGAATTACATTTTGGACAATTTGGTAAAGTTTCCATATTTTTTCATACTCCTTACATTTTTATCGTCTACTAGTATAGCATTTGTTGGGAAAATGGGCAAGATGAACAGGTTTTCATCAGCCATTTGACTGACGCAGTTTTTCAAGCGTTTCTTGGAAAATAGCTGGCGCTTCTGCCGTAAACTCCACTACTTCCCCAGTTCTCGGATGGGTAAATCCAAGCGTTCTGGCATGAAGAAATTGACCATGTCCCTTGAGTGTCTTTTTAGGGCCGTAGGCCTCATCACCAGCCACAGGATGACCGATATAAGCCATGTGAACACGGATTTGATGTGTCCGACCGGTTTCCAAGGTCAATTCTAGCAAGGTATAATCTCCGAAACGTTCCAAAACCTGAAAACGTGTCACAGCTTCTTTCCCTTTGGCTGTCACAGCCTGTTTCTTGCGGTCTTTCTCAGAACGCCCAATCGGTGCCTCAATCATTCCACGATCATTTGGCAGGTTCCCATGAACAATCGCCCAGTATTTACGAAGCGACTTTTTGTCTTTTAATTCAGCAGCCAGCTTGGTATGAGCCTCATCATTTTTTGCAATCATGAGCAAGCCAGATGTATCCTTGTCAATCCGATGGACAATTCCAGGTCTAAGAACACCATTGATACCTGACAAATCCTTGACATGATACAAAAGCGCATTGACCAGTGTACCAGATGTGTGCCCCGCAGATGGGTGAACCACCATCCCTTGAGGTTTATTGACCACTGCTACATCCGCATCCTGATAGACAATTTCCAGAGGAATATCTTCCGCTACATAGTCAATTTCTTCAACTTCTGGCATCTGATAGGTTAGGATGTCACCAGCTTGCACACTGTATTTTGCTTTTTTAGGCTGGCCATTAACCAAAACCTGACCATTTTTAATCTGTTCATTGGCAACTGAACGGGACAAATCTGTCAAATCCGCCAAGGCCTTGTCCAAACGAATGCCACCAATCTCAACTCTTACTTCCATTACTCTCTTCTTTCATGATACAAATAAACAAAATTCCAACACCAATAGACAGACACATGTCCGCCACATTAAATACTGGGAAACTGATAAAGTCCAAGTGGAACATATCCACTACATAACCAAGACGAATTCGATCAATAAAATTCCCCAAGGCCCCAGCAATCATCAAAGCCAGGCTAAACAAGGTCCACAAGCTACCCTTAATTTGCTTCACATAATACCAAATCAAACCGATCACAGCTGCAATTGTTACAATCGTGAAAAACCACTGCTGATTTTGTAAGATGGACCAAGCCGCTCCATAATTGCGTAAATAGGCTAAACTCATAAATCCTGGAAGAAATGGCTCAACCGTATCTAATTCAATATTGGCAACTGTCCAAGCCTTGACAATCTGATCAAGACATATCAAAACAACTGCCAGAATTGGAAATCCAAACTTTCTCATACTAACCTTTCTTCGCATCAAAATATCGATGCATCATTTCAATAAAATCTAAAGCACATTGGCTCAAGTCCCCATCAGCTCGTTTGACATAGACCATACGATTATCAATTTGATCTTTAATTGGAATGACCGTAATCCCGTTCACACTTTCACTATCTAGGAAACCAGAGCCTGTCGCATAGGCATCGGTCCGCTCCAAAATGCCATTCAAAGTTGCTCGGTCAGTTACATCAAAAGTAACAGACGAGTCTGACGTATCAATTAGATTTTCAGAGTAATAAAGATAGGCTTCTTTTTCCTGAGTAAATCGCACTGTCGGAAGACCAACTAAATCATTTAACTCAACCTCAGACTTGCTTGTCAAAGGATGGTCTTTACGGACATAGATATGGGTCTGAAAGGCAATCAGGTCCTCCACTTCTAACTTGAGCTTTTCCAATTTCTGCATAATGCCTTTTGTATTGCGACCATTCAGATAAATAATCCCTAGTTCGCTATATCCTTGGGCCACTTCATCTAAAATTTGAACTGTTGTTGATTCAAAAATTCGGAGATTTTTGTACTGAGGATGTTCCTTTGAGAATTCTGTTATCAACGGTGGTAAAAAGTCATAGTGCTGACTGGAAATGGAAAAAATCTTTTCCCCTTCTTCAGGTTGCAAATAACGATTTTCAAAGTGGTCAAAGCCCTTAACCAAAGCTTGAGCTTTTTCGTAAAAATCCATGCCCTCTTTGGTCAGAAAGGTTCCCGAACTTGTTCGGTTAAAAATTTGAAAACCAATCTCTTTTTCCAAGTCACGAATGGAAATGGACAGACTAGGCTGGGACACATACATTTTCTCTGCTGCCTCTCGAAATGTACCACTGTTGGCAATGGCAACAACGTACCGTAATTGTTGAATATTCATTGTCATGTCCTTTCTCAATTCTTATCTTTCTATTATAACACAGATTAGATGCAACACGATGAGTAAATTCCATTAGTCTCACCGTTCCTAAGGTCAATTTACTGGTCAATACGTCTACTATAATGTTCTTAGGTACCAAAACAAAAAAACAGGCCTTCCGAAATCTCGGAAAGCCTATTGTTTGCTATTTCTAGCTCAACTCTCTCTTTTATTTCAAGGAGAGTTGCTAAAAAGGTTCCCCGAACCTTTTTACTTTGCGATTGGGTAAACAGATACTTGTTTCTTATCGCGACCTTTACGTTCGAAGCGTACAACGCCTTCTACTTTAGCGTAAAGAGTGTCATCTCCACCACGACCTACGTTAGCTCCTGGATAGATTTTTGTACCACGTTGGCGGTAAAGGATTGAACCACCTGATACAGTTTGGCCGTCAGCAGCTTTCGCACCAAGGCGTTTCGCTTGTGAATCACGACCGTTTGACGTTGAACCTCCACCTTTTTTGTGGGCCATAAATTGCAAGTTAGCAAGATTCAAGTTTAACATATGTTATTCCTCCGAATTTCTGTAATGATTGCTTCAAGCTACGCCTTAAGCGTTGATAGCGTTGATAACAACTTTTGTGTAAGGTTGACGGTGACCTTGTTTGCGGTGGCTACCTTTTTTAGGTTTGTACTTGAAGGTAACAACTTTTTTCTGTTTACCTTGTTTTTCAACAGTACCAACAACAGTAGCGCCTGCTACAAGTGGAGTACCCACAACAGTTTTCTCACCACCAACAAGAACTACTTCTTCGAAAGTAACTTCTTGACCTGCTTCAACGTTCAATTTTTCAACGTAGATAGCTTGACCGACTTCAACTTTAACTTGTTTGCCGCCAGTTTTAATGATTGCGTATGTGCTCATTATGCACCTCCTATGATTTTTGGGCCTTGCCCGAATTTTATGTGAAGACTCGCCTAGTACCGTGGGACGAACCACTTAAACGGTAGTCGTGCGGTTGCACAGGGTGTGCATAGTCAACACTCCTATTATAACAAAAACACCTGCAAATGCAAGTGTTTTGTATCATTTTTTTACATTTCGAAAACTTCGCTCTCCTGCTTGTTTGGCAAGAAAAGTGAAAGAACGATTCCGACAAGAGCAGGCAATAACCATGCTAGTGATTGTCCGGCTAATGGTAGAGCTGAAATGATTGTTGAAACAGCTGTCCAACCAAATTGACCTGCCAAAACTTCTACCAATGACAAAGCTGTTACTAGGCCAACTGTCAACTGCATACCATATTTTGAAAGCGGTACAAATTTGTTGACAATGGTAATTAAAACGATACAGATGGTAATTGGATAGAGAATCAAAAGAACTGGAATAGAGAAGGCAATAATCTTACTCAAACCAAGATTGGCAATCCCAAAACCAATCAAGGTAAAGGCAGTCGCATATACTTTGTAGCTAAAACGTGGAAAACGCTCAGCGAAAAATTCACCAGAAGACACAATCAAACCAGCTGTTGTAGTGAAGCAGGTTACGATAACCATAGCGGCTAAGAAAATTTGAGCACTTGGTCCAAAAATAGCTTGAGTTGCTTGAGATAAAACATAGACACCCTTGTTCGTATCTGATGCCAAAACATCTGCTGGGACTGGGAAGTGATTTCCAAGGAAGGCCAAACCAACATAAAGCGCTGAGAAAGCCAAGGCTACAATAAGGCCTACTGACCAAATGGTAGATATGTATTCCTTTTTACTTGAAAAACCAAGTTGTTTCAAGGTATTGACAGCTACCACACTAAAGGCAACCGCCGCAAGAGCATCCAAAGTGTTATATCCTTCAATAAATCCTGTACCAAAAGCCTGTCCAGCTGAGTAAGCTTCTGCTGCTGGCAGAGGACTGGTCGAACCATACTTGATAGCTCCTAGAACAACCAAAATAACAATCAAAATAGCGAATACTGGAGTTAAAATCCGTCCAATACTATTCAAAATCTGAGATGGATTGAGGGCAATCAGGTAGGCTGCCACAAAGTAGAGAGCCGTAAAACCAAATAACCAAATTCCAAGGTTTGCTTCGCCCAACAATGGCGCAATACCAATTTCAAAGGACGTTGTAGCCGTACGCGGAATGGCAAAGAAAGGACCGATGGACAAATACAAGGCAACAAGATAAACCGTTGCAAAGGCAGGCGAAATCTTGCGTGAAATCTCATGTGCATAGCCTTTGGGGTTCAATGTTCCGACAATCAAGGCAATGACGGCAATACCGACACCCGATACAACAAATCCTAAAATAGCTGGCCAGAAATTCTCACCAGATAAGACACCAAGTGCAGGCGGAAAAATCAAGTTTCCTGCACCAAAAAACATACCAAACAGGAGTAGACCTGTTAAGGCTCCTTTTTTCATAACTCCTCCTTTGTTAGAAAAAATATTTGTGAAAAACTATTATACCATACAAATCTTGCTTTTCCGAGCAAGTTGCAAAAAATCTAGCTTTCGCTAGATTTTCATTATATTTCTGAAAAATATTTTGGTTTACTTACAATAAATCAGCAATCAAACCATCCACTTCATCCTGCACTTCTTCTTTCGGTGTGATTTCAGTTACAATAATCCCTGCCACAGCTCGTTCTACCAAACCTTCTACATCCATGCGGGCTTCGTATTGCTCCACATTTTTAATCTTAGGATTAGTCTTTGGACGGTCTGGTGCAAAGATGGTACAGCAATCCTCAAATGGCTGGATGGAAATATCAAAGGTATCGATTTCTTGAGCAATATCAATGATTTCCAACTTGTCCATGGTAACGACTGGACGGATAACAGGTGTATTTGTCACCGCATTGATAGCCTGCATGGATTCCAAGGTCTGACTTGCCACTTGTCCTAGACTTTCACCATTGATAATAACCATGGCACCACGCTCTTCCCGTACTCGGTCTGTAATCCGCATCATGAAGCGACGTGTCAAGGTCATCAAATAAGCTTCAGGCGCTTTTTCCTTGATTTCTTCCTGAATTTCTGTAAACGGTACTTCGATAAAGGTGATATTACCACCAAAGGCAGTCAATTTACGAGTCAAATCATGGGCTTTTTTTAGTGCACCCGGGCTAGTATAAGGCGGACTTGCAAAGTGCAGGGCTTCAATTTCAACCCCACGTTTCAGTGCTAAATAGCCCGCAACAGGCGAATCAATACCACCTGATAACATCAGCGTACCCTTGCCAGATGTACCAACTGGAAGACCGCCTGCCCCCTTGATTTCTTCATGGGAAATATAGGCTGCATCAGGACGAATTTCCACTCGCAGCGTAATATCTGGCGACTTCATCTGCACCTGTACATTTGGAATGGCTGTAAAAACCGCATCTCCAAGGACTTGGTTAAGGTCACGGCTGTCCAATTCAAAATTGTGGTCACTACGACGCGCAGCAATCTTGAAGGTCATCCCTTCCTTGTAAATGGACTGCATAATCTCCACAACCGCTTCTTTCAAAGCTGGAACCGATTTTTCGATCTTATAAGATGGTGCGAAATTTTGGATCCCAAAAATCTTCTTCAAAGAAGCTGAAACTTCCTGATAATCCGCCCCATTCAAATAGACATGACCACGGTCACGGTCAAAATAAACGGTCACTTCTGGATAGACTGAAAGGACGTGCTTGATATTATTGCGGAGTTTGTTGACAAACCGCATCTTGTTTTTCCCTTTAGTTGACAATTCGCCATAGCGAATCATAATTTCTGAATAGTTCATACTACCTTACTTTCTGTGTATTGTGATAAATTTGTTTGAAAATAGTGAGAAATTGCTCGATTTGCCCCATGTCGTTATCATCGTCTAAGCTGATACGGACGGCAGTTTGAGCCAACTTCTGCGGTACTCCCATGGCAATCAGAGTACCTGCAGGTTTACCTGCCTTAGACGAGCAGGCTGAAGTGGTCGAAATGTAAATCTGGTGTTCTTCAAAAGCATGGACGATGACTTCGCCACGAATGTTCTTAATCCCGAAAGTCACAATGTTGGGCACGAAGTCCTCTAGCCCAGAAAAGACTGTTACATCAGCATACTTGCCCAATTCATCCACCAGAATTTGCTTCGTGGCTGCCAGGCGTTTCTGGCTGTCTGCTGCCTTGTCTAATGTCAAGCGGAGCGCCTTAGCTGTAGCTGCGATACCAGCCACATTTTCCGTGGTTGAGCGTTTGTCGCTTTCCTGTCCCCCTCCTGTCAATAGCGGAGCGATTTTCTTGCCAGCTTTGACATAGACGAATCCTACTCCTCTGACAGAGTGGAATTTGTGACCTGAAAAACTAGCAAAATCAACTCGGTCTGTCAGATACTGTTCTATTGGCACCTTGCCGATGGCCTGCACCGCATCCACGTGGAAGGAGATAGTCGGCTTATCAGCTAAGAGTTGGGAGATTTCCTGAATGGGCTGAATAGCACCAATTTCATTGTTGACGGCCATGACAGAAACCAGCGTAGTATCTGGACGAATCAAGCTTTCTAAGGCTGAAACATCCACAAAACCTTGGACATTGACCGGAGCCAAATCCACCTCAAAACCTTGGGTTTTGAGCCATAGAGCTGACTCTTTTACCGCTGGATGCTCAATAGCTGACACGATGATGTGCTTGCCCAGATGTGCCTTTTCAAAAGCCACGCCCTTGATGACCCAGTTGTCACCTTCCGTACCACCTGAGGTGAAAAAGATTTCCTTGCTGTCCTTGCCGAGAAGCTCTCCTATTTGCTTGCGAGATGCCTCTAAAATCCGTGTCGCCTGGCTACCCAGGTTGTGGAGGCTGGAGGGGTTGCCCCAGATTTTGGTTGCCACTTCCGTATAGGTCTTGAGAACTTCTGGATAGACCTGGGTGGTTGCTGCGTTGTCAAAATAAATCATGTCTTCATTCCTTTTTTTGCAATAGTCCTATTTTATCACGTTTTCATGCCTTTCGCCAATCTTTAAGATAGTTTTAAACTTGGTTTTTTATGATGGACTTGGAGGATAGCACATGAAATCAACAAATAGAAAAGAACATGGTTCTGCCTTAACAAAACTACAAAAGTTTTTAACCTTCATCGGTTCGATTTTAGGAATTATTACTGCTTGTATTACCATTTATACCTTCACTGCAAAATCAACTGTTGCCCATACTAACCCTAGTAGTTCGATAAGCTCATCCAGTTCTACTAACACTAATACATCTTCAGCAGTTAGCCCAACCATCAATATACAAGCACCAACAAGTTCTAGTACTGAAACGACAGCTCCTAACCAAACCGAAACTAGCTCTACAGTAGATTACAGCAGTTCGTCAACAACTACAGAAACTTCATCTAGTCAAGAAATCCAAACAAGTACGACAGAAACAACGAGTAGAACAGAGAGCTCTACTGAAGCATCCACAAGTTCTTCCTAAGAATAACCAGATAAATATTTGCACAACTGCTCTTGGTTTGATATACTAAATCTAGGAGGTGCTGTATGAAGTATTTTATTCTTAGAATACCTATTTTAGTTTGGTTATTGTTATTTTCATTCATTGAAATCTTCCTGCTAGCATCATTTTTACCAGAACCGTTTAACACCAATTCTCTTCTTCCCATAGTTATCTTATCTAGCTGTGCAGTTAGAGTATCGAATGAAGTCAAAGAAAGAGATGGACAATACACTCCATTCAAAGAGTTATGGTGGGCGGTACTTGCTTGGATTATCTTGGGTATCCTTTTCGGATTGACTGTCCAGGCACCCCTATCAAAACACCTTGTCTTTATCATCAAAGCTATTTTAGGTGGAATAGGCTACCGCCTTATTGAACGCTATACCGTCTATCGCTACCACTATTTACAGACGAAAAGAGAGCGGGACAAAAATCGGTAACCCGAAGGGTTCGATGAGCCGTTAGCCCAGCTCCGCACAGTTGAGTAGGGCTATAAAAGCTGATAACATCAGCGAATTAGAGCTCACTCAACCACTGCATCAAGTTTAACTATTTAGAAAAAACTAGTGGGAGCGGGAAAGAACTCGACTGGTCAAAAAAAGAGTTCGTCAACAAGTCATTATTTCATGTTGTTGAGCTGAAACAGTCTATCCCCAGACTGTTTCACTCCCGCCCCCGCACAGCTCAAAAGGTTCAGTGAACCTTTTGAGGTTGGAAATAGAGCGAACTTTGTTCGCAACAGTCGTAATGGTCAGATTTGGAGTGTAAAACACGAACAAATCTGCCAATCAACCACTGCGCTGAGATGTTGACACGAACCCTAAGAAGCGTGGTTGAGTTTTTTATACCAGCCTCTTTTTAGTTTTCTAATATGTTTTTCTTGTAATTCTTTCTTGATACGCTTATTCATAGCCACCGCCTTTCTAAAATTTATAATCTCTTAGTGACCTTATCACACTTTTTACAATAAAAATCAACTTTATAATGTCCTAAATCTTTAAACAACCAATCACGAACACATATAAAAGTCCTGACAAACCATTTTTTTAATTTTCTTAGTTGATACATACTCCCTCCTATTTTTCTCAAAAAAAACCTTGGGTGCCCCAATCAACTCTACTTAACCAAAGCTAAGGCCTTTCTTGTGTTCGGTCTGATTCTCTCCTAAAACTGGCAGTCATCATCTGTGACATCCAAATATCTCATTTCTGCTACATCGACTAGTAGCTGTCTAGTTTTTCGGTCATTTTATGCCTCTTTCCATTTGACTTCCCTCTTTATTTTGTATATACTTAGTATATACAAATAGGAGGATATATTATGAATACTGTTAAAACGCGTAAAGTTGGTAACTCACTTGCAATCACCATTCCAAAAGAATTAAATGTAGATGAAGGCAAAGAATTTATCGTCTATAAGGGCATTGATGGTGTCATCGTACTTGCACCTAAAATCCCAAATCCATTTGATGACATGGAACCGTTCGTCATGGACAACAACTTTGAAGGTGTGGTATTACTTGACAATGAAGGATAATTATATACCTCAAAAACAAGACATCATCTGGATTGACTTTGACCCATCACTTGGAAAAGAAATCCAAAAGCGCAGACCAGCACTTGTCGTTTCTAGTCACAAGTACAGCCAGATGACAGGATTTGTTGCCGTCTGCCCTATCACTCACGGTGCAAAAGCACTAGAAAGCCGTGGCTTGGCTGTCCCTATCCTTTCTGATAAGGTAGACGGGGCGGTCAATCCAATGCAACTTTACACCTTTGATTTTAGGGCACGAAACGCCAGCAAAATCAGCCAACTAGACACATGGACTTTTCAAAAAGTCGTCCAACTTTATAACTACATTTTCGACTAGAGCCAAACGGCTCTTTTTTTATCGCTCCACGTTCACAAATCATGATAATCATCACAGGCCCCTTAATCTTTCACACTTTTTCCAAGTATCGCATAAACTCTGAATAGACTTTTCCTTCTTCACTATGTTTATAATAATTTCAAATTCGTGCTATTGTTTTAAGATAAATCAAATTTCCTTCCAAATGATTGTGATGTCTGGAAAGCATACCCAAGATATCTCAATACAGGCTACGGAGGCAATCTAAGGAAAAGACTGTTCATCAGAGCCTCAGATATAACCAGTAAGAAGGGTATTAGGAAGATAGCCACAATCAACTAGCAACTCCAAATAGCATCAGACATACCTATATCGGCTATCTAAAACAAAAAGCAATTGACATCATGACCTTCTCTAAACTGACCGGACATAAAGATAAGACCTGTACTCACCTTTTCCAAGAACAGAAAAAAATGACTTTGAGAAAATCAGGCAACTATTCTAAATCTTTTTGAAAAATTTGGGGCAGATTTGGGGCAAACATAACAAAAACCCTTGTGTATCAAGGGTTTTAAGCGTATTTTTATCCACCCTGAGGGAATCGAACCCCCATCTCAAGAACCGGAATCTTACGTGATATCCATTACACTAAGGGTGGAAAGGAAAAACTTGCGCAAGGCAAGTTTTTATTGGAATTACAATTCAATGTCACCAAAAAGGTCAGCCATTGAGAAACCAGATTGAGTTTCTGGCAATTCGTAATCACGTTTTTCTTCACGTTTTTGACGACGTGGACGTGGAGCACGTTTTTCAGCTTTTTCTTCGCCTTCAGCAGCTGCTGGACGCTCTTCCAAAGCTTTGATAGAAAGTGATACACGCTCATCAGCAGCGTTTACTTCAAGAACTTTAACAGTTACTTCTTGACCTACTGACAAAGCATCTTTTGGATTTTCAACACGTTTGTGTGAAATTTGTGAGATGTGTACCAAACCATCAATACCTGGCAATACTTCAACGAAAGCACCGAAGTCAGTCAAACGTTTCACTTTACCTTCGATGACATCGCCAGCTGCCAATTTTTGCTCAACGCCATCCCATGGACCAGGCTGTGTAGCTTTCAATGACAATGATACGCGACCTTCTACTTCGTCGATTGCAAGAACTTTAACTTCAACTTCTTCACCAACTGTTACAGCTGACTTAGGAGATACGTTACGCTCATGTGACAATTCAGTCAAGTGTACCAAACCATCTACACCACCGAGGTCGATGAAGGCACCGAAGCTAGTGATACGTGCAACTTTACCAGTTACAACTTCACCAACTGCCAATTTACCGAATACTTCAGCACGTGCTGCTGCAGCTTCTGCTTCAACAACTTCACGACGTGACAAGATGAAACGGTTCTCAGCTGGATCAACTTCTTTGATTTTCGCATCGAATTCTTGACCAACGAAACGCTCAGTGTTGCGAGTGAAACGGCTGTCGATCATTGAAGCTGGGATGAAACCACGAAGACCTTCAAATTCAACTGCAAGACCGCCTTTAACAGCGCGAGTTACTTTAACTGTAACAACTTCTTCTTCACGACCAACAAGTTTGTCCCATGCCTTACGTGCTTCCAAACGTTTTTTAGATACGAGATATGTAACAGTGTCTGTATCTTTACCAACAACTTGGCGAAGTACAAGCAACTCAAGTGTTTCACCAACTTTAACAAGGTCGTTGATGTCAGCATCACGGTCGTTTGTCAACTCACGAAGAGTTAATACGCCTTCTACACCAGTACCTGAAATAGCTACATTCGCTTGACCAGCATCAACTGTCAATACTTCTGCAGTTACCACATCACCAGGTGTAACTTCACTTACACTGTTCAACAAATCTTCAAATTCGTTCATTATAAAAAAACCTCCGACAATCAGGTCTCTCGACCCAACATAAAATATATTTTATTTAAGGCACACGCAAGGACAACAACAATTAGACATCTTTGACGAACTAGATTAAATCTAGTACCTTGACTGGGGTAGCTGGATTCGAACCAACGCATGAGGGAGTCAAAGTCCCTTGCCTTACCGCTTGGCGATACCCCAAAATATTTTTCTAAGATAGTATTCTGAAATGAACTCGGGCTAAACGCTGTGTAAAAAAGATAAGTCGCCTAGCAAATCAGGATTTGCTGTCAACTTCCTATTTTTACTGTGCGTTTGACGCCCTTAGTATCTTAGACATGGAAAGAGAGGGATTCGAACCCCCGAACCCGAAGGAGCGGATTTACAGTCCGCCGCGTTTAGCCTCTTCGCTATCTTTCCATAGCACCAACAGTCACTATTCTATCATAAAATAGTGACTATTTCAAGCCCTTTAGTGACTTAAATTATAATTTTCAATAATATTTCCGACTGCTTTTTCTAGTTTTTTATAAAAGCTTTCAGTATTGCCATTTTTTACAACAGCAAAATTATTTTCTTCCAATTCCGCAATTTCACCGATAACCTTTTTTCCAATTACAAGGCGGTAACCAGCAAATTCTTCCTTGTTGACCAAGACTTTACTATCTTCAATTTGAATTTCAATTTTTTTATCTTTTTTACTCATTTTCAAACCTCACTTTTACTATTCTACAAAAAAATAGAAGAGCTTGCAAGTGCTAGCCCTTCATGTAGATTGAAATGATACACATCAATCTCTTCTGAAAATATCTCTAGAATAGACTTTATTTTCAACATCCTGCAAACATTCTTCAAAGCGATTGGCAATTATGACCGTTGATTGTTGCTTAAAACGCTTGATGTCATTCACCACTTTCCACCCTTCAAAAAATGAGTTATCGGGAAGAGTTGGTTCATAGATAATTAAATCTACTCCCTTTTTCTGAAGACGTTTCATCACGCCCTGAATGGAACTTTGCCTAAAATTATCCGAGTTTGTTTTCATCGTCAGACGGTAAACACCCACAGTTACTGGTTTATCACTGGCAGTAGCATGATTTTTCTCAGCAAATTTAATCACTTGTTCCGCAATAAAATCTTTTCGGGTCCTATTGGCTTCAACAATAGCTGAAATCATGTTTTGTGGAACTTGCTGATAATTGGCAAGTAATTGTTTGGTATCCTTAGGCAAACAATAGCCGCCATAACCAAACGAAGGGTTGTTATAGTGCTGACCAATTCGCGTATCTAAACCAACACCCTTAATAATGTCTTCTGCCCGTAAATTATTCAGTTCTGCATAAGTATCCAATTCATTGAAGTAAGAAACTCGTAAGGCTAAATAGGTATTGGAAAAAAGCTTAACGGCCTCTGCTTCCGTGGCACCCATTATCAATATTGGGATATCAGTTTTCTGGGCAGCCTGTGCCAGTAAATCACCAAATAATTGAGCAGCCATTTTCGTCTTAGGAGAGTCTGTCATTTCTGTGGAAACGATGATACGAGATGGAAAGAGATTATCGTAGAGTGCTTTCGATTCTCTAAGAAATTCTGGGCTAAAGACAATGTTCTCGGTTTGGTATTTTTGACGCACACTCAATGTAAAACCTACTGGAACTGTTGACTTCACAATCATGAGGGCATCAGGATTCACTGCCAAGACTTCTTTTATAACACTTTCAACATAGCTTGTATCAAAGTAATTTGTCTTATCGTCATAATTGGTCGGAGTAGCAATCACCACAAAATCAGCTACTTTATAGGCTGATTCAGCATCTGTTGTAGCTTCTAAGAATAAGTTTTCCTCTTTTAAAAATCGTTCGATATAATCATCCTGGATTGGAGATTTTTTAGACCGAACCTGCTCAACTCGTTCTTCTTGGATATCAACAGCGTAAACCTTATTATTTTGCGCTAACAGAACTGCAATGGACATTCCTACATAGCCCAAACCAACAACTGCGATGGTATTTGCAGGCTTTGCTATATCAGTTATCTGATTTCTACTGTCATTATTTTGTTCTAATGCTTTGTTCATAAACACTTCCTCATTTCTCAATCAATAGAGCATTCTCTAATACCTGCAGTTACAAATTTTGAAAACTAGGTCAGGATTTTAATAGTTTTAGCAAGTTTCTCCAGATTTATTTCATTATCATCTTCCTGTGATTTCCCGCGAGAACTTGTCTTATCGAGAAGTATGACAAAGGTTTTTAGTAATAACTTAACATCTAGCAGGATAGAATATTGCTTGATGTATAGCAAATCAAATTTCAATTTACTCTGGAAATCAGATGTGTATTTTCCATATACTTGCGCGTAACCAGTGATGCCTGCACGCACATTGTGGCGAAGTGAATAATAACCATTTTCTGTAGGTAAACAACTCAACAAAAGTTCCACTTATTTTGGTGATTTATCCAAAATTTTAAAAATAAGGTTTATGAAAGCAATTTTCTCATAAATTGTTATTCTGACTTAGCAAACTCTCTAGCTCCTTGGAACATATAGCACATATTGTCAAATAAGGAAATTTCTGGTAACATTTGCTTTCGTTTTCGGATAGCAAACTGGACAATCAATATCCAGTACCAATAGTTTGTCATCCGCCTATAAATAGCACCTCGTTTTCGACAATTTTCAGGTGTGTGAGACCTGTCCCAGTGAGAATCTCTTTCTCGTAAGGAAGCTATCTTTATGGGATAGCTATAAAGTTTTAATCCTTTTCTCAACGCGTCAAATAAGAGAATATTCTCTTCACCCGAACCATATGTTGCCCCAATACCAAACCGTTCATCAAATTTGAGACCTACACTCTCTAAGCTAGACTTTTTAAAACTGATTTGGACGGATGAGGTGCGCATGGCATCAAGATAATACATTCTACCTTTGGGAATATTACTTCTTGCGACGGCATGGTTTTCAAAATCGACATAAAAAACGATAACATCTGCATCTGGAAATTCCTGATACGCATCCCAAACAATTTCCTTATAATTGTCAACAAAAATCATATCATCATCAGCAATCTGACAGATATCCTCACTCTGAGCATAAGATATAGCTTCATTACGACTAGCACTCAAACCAAGTCGCTCACTATAAACAATGGTTGCTTGTTGACACTGGTCAATGTTGATCCTTTCTCTACCAGTACTAGATTGGTTGATCACGATAGTATCTACTGCTTTTAAATTCATTTCTTCAATCAGTTTAGGTACATTCTCCGTATTTAATGTTGCTACTAGTACAACCATCGTTTCTCCTTATAATCTTCTTCTGACAGCATTAATGGCATAGCTAAAAAAGAATGGAATAGTTTGCCACAAAGACAGACCTTCAACATTTCTAAATAAATGCCAGGTACGTCTTATAGCGACAAACTTATTAGCTGACAGTGATGTCGATGTTCTTCTATATATTGAGAGAGGCTCGTCGATACTATAAGCATAGTCGGTCATTTTGAGAATCTTCCACCAAGTAGCCATATCCTGCCCCCTACGAACATCCGGCATTTCAATATCTTTCTTGGTAAGCTGATTGAGATCTAGCATGACCGTCGATGTAAAAATCGTATGATTACCAAGCGCTTGTTGATAAGAAATCTTGCCTGGTACATGGAGTGGTGCCTTTAGGGCTATCCCGCTCTCATCAGCAAATTGATAAGAAGTAAAAGTGAATGCATAGCCATTGTTCAAGGCAAAGGCCACCTGCTTTTCCAGTTTCGTCGGAGTCCAAAAATCATCGGCATCTAAGAAACAAATAAATCGACCTGTCGAAGCCGCAACACCCCTATTTCGTGCAATAGCAACGCCGGTATTGACATCGTTCTCAAGCAAGGAAATGCGCTTATCTGTCACCATCATTTTTCTAATGATAGATACCGATGCGTCCGTTGAAACATCATCTACAAGGATGATTTCAAAATGCTGATAAGTCTGTTTAAGGACAGACTGAATGGTTTCTTCAATAAACTGCGAGGCATTATAAACTGGAATAACGACACTAACCAGTGGAGTGTCATATGCTTGGTTCGTCATATATCATGTATCCTTTATCAATCTTTTAAATTCACATTTCAATCTAGTATTTTAAAACATTCACGCGCGTCCTGAAAATCACTCAAACCAATTGACGAGATTTGAAAAAAAGTCTATCCTGTTGTAATATTAAATGTAGAAACGTAGAAGGATATTTTCATGAAACCACTTATCTCAGTCATTATTCCGAACTTTAATCGCCAACATTTAATCCAAAGAGCTATTGAAAGCGTCAATCAACAACATTATTCACATGTAGAAATCATCGTTGTTGACGATCAATCAACTGACCAATCTGTTTCGATCATTCAAGACTTACAAAAGCAACAGGACAATCTTTCACTCTTTGTTGTAAAAGAAAATAGTGGTGCCAATGCTTGTCGAAGTTTAGGGGTAGAACAGGCTAAAGGAGAATACCTCGCCTTCCTCGATTCTGATGATTATTTTCTACCAACAAAACTTGAAAAACAAGTTCGTATTTTACAAGACCGACCGGAAGTTGGTTTTGTTGTGACTGGTTTCGGCGCAAAAGCGGTCCACACCCTTCCAGAAGGAATTATTCCACTAAAAGAAACAATTAAGCAAAATAACCTAGGTGGATTCTCTACCCTAATGGTAAGGAAGGAGCTATTTCAACAGGTCGGTGGATTAGATAGTAATCTACTCAGCTGTCAGGACTGGGACTTGTTTCTAAAACTCCTCCAAGTCAGTCAGGGCTACAAACTGGCAGAAGATTTAGTTGCCTATGAGGTGCAAGAAGACAGTATTTCCAAAAACTCTACCAAGGTCATTCAGGGTTACCAAATTGTATCTAAAAAAGCACGCGCCATCAACCAAACATTACAGGCGCTTCCAGAAAAGGACTTACTGGCCTATCAGGAGTATTATCTTGCTATGCGCTACTTCAAACTAGGCCAGGTAAAAGAAACTCGTCAACAATTATGGAAATCGATTCAAATCAAACCTAGATTTGTTCCATTTCTATATTGGACCTGCTCCCTATTCGGCTATTCTGCACTAAAAAAACTATTACAAGTGAAACAAAATCTTATTTCTAGATAATATTACTATTCAAAGATATTATTTGTTACTATTTTATCAAATTTCGTTCTCTTTATCAAAAAAACGTAATTACAATATTTGTCCTTTGTTAGAAAGTTGCAAGCTCTATGAATACAAAATCACTAAAACTCAATGGACTAATTTCCTTACTCAATAAATGTATCTCCATCATTTGCAGTCTAATATTACCAAGATTATTTATCACTGCCTATGGTTCAGAAATTAACGGATTGATGTCAAGTATTTCCCAATACCTCAACTTAATCAGTCTCCTCGATCTTGGAATGGCTACCGTTATTCAAGCGAGTTTATATAAACCAATTTTAGATGGGGACTTTAACCAATTATCAACCATTTACTATAAATCTAAAGTTTTTTTCAGCCGGATTGGTCTGGCCTTGTTGGTCTATATTGGTTGCTTGTGCTTAATCCTACCTCAAACCTTAACTGGCAATGTTTCCAATATTCAAATTATAGGGTTAACTTTGATACTATCCCTCTCCCACTTGCTGCAATTCTTTGTAGGTATTACCAGTCAAATTATTTTAGGTTCCGACCAACGAGCTTATATCAAGGAAGTATTGCAAGGAACTGCTAATATCATTAACTTAGCCCTTTCTATTTTCTTAATTAACAGTGGTCACAGTATCTACCTAGTGAAATTTGTTTCGTCCCTCGTGTTCATACTTCCACCCATCTGCATTAGTTACTACGTCCATAAGCACTACAAAATCTCAAAAAAGCATATTGACAAAAACTACAAAATCAAACAACAGTGGTACGGTATTGGTCAGCATATCGCCTATACCATTCAAGAAAGTACAGATGTGGTCATCCTATCACTCTTTGCTAGTCTTTCTCAGGTTTCTGTCTATGCTGTCTACAATACGGTTTTCCAGGGGATAAAGACCTTTCTGAACGCGGCAACTAGCGGTTTACGACCATTCTTGGGACGAGCACTCCATCTAGGAGATACAAGCATTTTACATGAACAGTTTAAGAAAATTGAATGGACCATCCATACCGCTGCCACAATTTTGTTAAGCACTACCTTCCAATTGATTACGCCATTTGTCATCCTATATACCCGACGCATAACGGATACGAATTATAACCAGCCCTTGTTTGGTTATCTGATGACCTTGGCTATCTTTATCTACGCCCTGCGCTTGCCCTATCGTACACTGGTTTTTTCAGCAGGAAGTTTTAAGGAGACACAAGTTGGAACCTATTCGGAAGCCTTCCTTAATCTAGCCATCTCTATTGGCCTAGTCTTTCATTGGCAGCTCATTGGGGTAGCTATCGGAACAAGTATATCACTATTATTTAGCCTCTTTTACTATATTTGGTACTGCTATCGGCATATCCTACAGGCACAGTTACACCATCTAAAATGGCAACTATTGGTTGATATGCTAACTGTATCTACTTCCTGTCTGATTTTCCTTCCATTGACAAAATGGATTACTAATTTTATGAGCTGGGGACTATTTGGTCTATGTAGTGTCATCCTTACTAGTGGAATTTCTTATCTCCTCAATCGCTTTATACTTCAAAAAAATATTCTCTCAATGATCAAGTAATCAAAAACTCTATTGCTCCGTAGCTACCAATAGCATGGGACAATAGAGTTTTTTTGATTAGTCAATATCAGACATTTTTCTTTCTTGTTTTGCATGACTATAGATAGCACAAACAAGGGCCATCATAATGATAAAACTATCTCCTTCATACATACTTCCGGTTAAAAAATATTTTAAGAAGAAGGCTGGAACGGCAAAAATCAGAACCATTTTATTTCTTTTGTTAGCGTAAAGGAAGGTTTTTCCAATAAAATAAACTAATGAAATCAAAATTAGTGTACCTATAAACCAACCAAACGATAGATAGGTTTCTAATATAAAATTATGAACGTAAATATTATCCGGCATGAGGGTACGGTCGAAAAACAAACCATTGATTTCACCGCCCATCTGTTTTAAATAGTTGATGGCTATGTCAATCATCTCATTTCTACCTGTACTCACTCCGATGTTCCCTTGTTCCAAACGATTTAAAATATAAGAATTTTCAATGTTGAGTGCAGGCAATGATTTTCTTGCAACTGAGAAAATTCCTATGAAAAGCCCCAGCCATAGAACGATTTGCGATATTTTCTTCAAGGATAGGTTGCTGATGAACTTGTTTTCAAACGCCAGAAAGATGAAATAGACCACTGCTCCGATAACCAACCAGATCAATGGGCCGCGAGCACCATATATAACTCCCTCTAGCAACATAACTAGGGCAACTCCCGCCTTAAGCAGTGTCGGTCGGCGAATGAAACTAAAGGTAAATAGCATCCAAATTGGTAACAGCTGATAAGAAAAGGTCATATAATTGGTCTGATTCTGAAAGAAATACTTGGCAATAAATGAGCTGACTATAATAACATAATTCGTGTATTCAATCAATTTACTAGAGAATAGCTGACTAAAGTCACCTATTCTAGTTAAAATAAGCACTGAATAGGGTAGGTAATAGACGTAAATCATCATCATGACTGTGCTAGTATACACCGACTTAACTGATTGAGGACTGGTCAAATACAAAATGAAATATAAAATATATATGCAATACAGTGCCACTAATCTTTTCAGTGAAAAACCAAATTTAACAAGTACGATAATTGCAAAGAGATAGACTAGACCGTATCCGATATAAATACTTCTTCCTGTTAGGAAGTCAATGTTTATCTGTTGAAAAACGATATTCATCATCATACTGAGGGGATAAATAGCTATCGAAAAATAGAAAAAATATATTCCCCATTTATTAAATAGTGTGTTGTCCATACAAACCTACCGTCCCTAACATTCTTGAGTGATATCTAAAAAACTTTTTCATTTCATCGCTATCCTTTCTGGAAAAAACTACAATACTACGCACTTGCTTTTCGGCTAAAAATTTCTAACACAGTATTATACCATCTCGTTTAAAAAAATGAAAATATTGGAAACAGTCCATTAAAAAATAAAACTATTTTTCGCGATATGGTATAATGAAAAACAAAGAAAGGAAGAATGTTTTGCCAAAAGTATCTATTATTATCCCGGTTTATAATACCGAACAATACATTGGTCAATGTATTGAATCCATTCTAAAACAAACCTTAAGCGATATCGAATTGATTTTGATTGATGATTGCTCTACCGACCAATCATTGGCAATACTAAAAAACTATGCTGATAAAGACCAACGTATTACCCTTGTTGAGTCAGCTGTAAATACTGGGGTTGGTGAAGCAAGGAATAAAGGAATCGATCTAGCCACAGGAGAATATATAGCATTTGTTGACTCGGACGACTTTGTCAAGGAGGATATGTTTGAAAAACTCTATCTACAGGCAATCAAGGACCAGGCAGATCTAATTCTTTGCGATACTGGCACCTTTTCCTCTGACGGTAAGACAAAGTCTGTTTGGCATAAGGCCATTTATGGCAAAGCAGAACTCAAGGACATCTTTCATAATACCCAACCAACTGCACGGATTGTTTCAAGAGAATTGATAGATAGAATTCAGTTCCGATTTTTAAAAGGAATGGGAGAAGGTATTTATTTTGAACTGATGGTTCACGCCCGCCACATCACTACTGTTCCGGAAAAACTGTATATCTATCGATCTAGAGAGGGTTCGCTTAGCACTACTCCAAATCCTCAAAACAATTGGAAATCTATGGAAAACAATCGCATTATGGGGGAAAGAAATCCAGACTATAAGGACTATTTTACCTTCAAAATGATTGAAGATTTACTCCAAATGGTTGCTAATGCGGTGAAAGCTGAAGATAAGAATGCCTATCAAGAGGCTAGACAGGAACTAGCTAAGCTTGAGTACATTAAAAATCCTTATTTATCAACTTTTTACAAATCAGAACTGCCTCTTCACCGCTATTTTATTAAAGTCTATGTATTGCCAACAAGCTATTCCATTGGACGCTTTCTAACCACTATTTTAACTAAATAACTAGTCAAAAGAGCTGAGTTTCACACTCAACTCTTTTTATTATGACTACCGAACATTTATTTCGAATCACCTAAGACATCATCATTTCCATAATAGGCATAGTAAGAATCCTTCTGTTCTTTTGCAACATCATTCATGACATAACCAATCAGTTTTGCTTCAACATTATTCAAATTCCGTAAACTTTTTTCAAGCTCAGTCTTTAAGACATAGCCTTGACGAACTACTAAAATCATGCCATCTACTTTTCTAGAAATGATTTGTGCATCCGTCACACTATTTACAGGGGGTAAATCATAGATAACAAAATCAAAGTAGTTGGCCAAATCTGTCATCAATTTGCTCATATTTTCAGATTGCAAGAGTTCGGATGGATTTGGTGGAATAGGGCCTGAAGGTAGCACATACAAGTCTAAATCTGTAAGGTAATGCAAATTTTGAGTATACAGCTCTTCTCTTCCGATAACAATATCCGTCAAACCTCGTTGATTAGTAACCTTAAAAGTTCGATGAACAGTTGGTTTTCGCAAATCAGCATCTACTATCAAAACTCTTTTACCTGTGGCAGCAAGACTATGCGCTAAGTTAGCTGAAACAGTAGATTTTCCTTCACCCGGTATAGAAGAGGTAATACCGATTGATTTGATTTTACCATCCAACTGTGCATACTCTAAGTTAGTCCGAAGAACTCGAATCTGCTCTGCATTCAAACTGGTTGGCTGGGTCGCTGAATAAAGCGGAGCCCCTTGCAATTGCTGCTTATTAAATTCTTTTTGTTTCTTTCTTCTTCCGAAAAACATTTGTAGAATCACTTTCTAGTATTATAAATTTGATTTGTAATTTGCGTCACTAATCTCTTTTGAAGTCATATCGTATAATTCAGTCAAGAGTGTCAGGTTACGATTTTGTAACAAGGCATCATTTTTTACAGTTCGGTCAAAAAGATTTCTAGTAAGAATGAATCCAAATGAGAGAAAAACACCTGCTAGCACACCTGAAATGATATTTTTAACGATATTCGGAGATACCTTATTACCATTATAAGAAGCAGGTGAGAGGACTACCACTTTACCGAATCCTTTGCTATAGATTTCCTGCAAGGTTTGACTGAAAACTGTTGTAATTTCTTCAAGAACAGCTTGCGCTTCCTTTGCGTCATCCATCCTGAGCTTAACAACAAAAGCCTGGGAGTTTTCTGATTGAGTAAAGCTTAAACGCTCTTTCAATTCTGCTGCCGAATATTTACCATCAAACGTTTCCGATACCTTTCCAAGGACTGGCACTCCATAGAGAATATCACGATAGGTGGGAATCATTTCCAAATTTGTTCGGATAGAGTTGGCTGCCTGTACATAAGTATTACCACTACCAATATCAATCGGATCCTGGGCAACTAAGAGTTGAGCACTTGAATCATACTGAGGTTTCACTGCAAAATTTGCATACAAGCCCATAAGAAGACCACCAAATAGGGCACAAATGACAATCATAAGTGCATTCTTTTTAAATAGCTTGATCAAATCAAAAATATTCATAATGTCATCTGATTTCTTATTCATACATCTTTTACCTTTCTAAGTGTAAGGAATATATCTTAATCCCTACCATTATAACAAATTTATTGCTAAAAAGTGTGCAAAAGAGTAGTAGATCTAAAAATTATTCCTTGTGATGCATTGCATAAAAATACTCCTACCCAGCTCTAACTGAATAGGAGAAAATTTTATTCCACTTCGACAATCCATCCTGCTGGTGCTTCAATATCACCAAACTGGATGCCTGTTAATTCTTCATAGAGTTTACGGGTCACTGGACCTACTTCTGTTTCGCTATGGAAAACATGGAGTTTGTCTGCAATTTGGACACCACCAATTGGTGAAATAACAGCTGCCGTTCCACAGGCTCCTGCTTCGACAAACTGGTCTAATTCTTCGACAAGCACTTCTCGCTCCACTGCCTCCATCCCCAGACGATGCTCTGCTAGATACAAGAGAGAATACTTGGTAATAGACGGCAAGATTGACGGTGAAATCGGTGTGACAAACTCGTTATCAGCTGTAATCCCAAAAAAGTTTGCTGAGCCGACTTCTTCAATCTTGGTGTGGGTAGCTGGGTCCAGGTAAATCACGTCTGAGAAGCCCTGCTTTTTGGCATATTGGCCCGGTAAGAGCGATGCTGCATAGTTACCGCCAACCTTGGCTGCCCCTGTTCCGTTAGGTGCTGCACGGTCGTACTTGTCTTGAATGAGGAAGTTGGTCGGAGCCAGACCACCCTTGAAGTAGTTACCAACGGGCATAGCAAAAACAGTGAAAATGTACTCTTCCGCAGGTTTCACACCGATGATGTCTCCGACACCGATGAGGAGAGGGCGAAGATAGAGGGTGCCACCAGTTCCATAGGGAGGGACGTAGTCTGCATTGGCTTTGACCACTTCTTTACAAGCCTTGATGAAGAGCTCTGTCGGAACAGGCTCCATGAGCAAGCGGTCAGCTGTGCGTTGTAGGCGCTCGGCATTCTGGTCTGGACGGAAGAGCTGGAGTTTTCCCTCCTTGGTGCGATAGGCCTTGAGGCCTTCAAAGGCCTGCTGGCCGTAGTGAAGAGCTGGTGAGCTTTCTGAAATGTGAAGTTCTGCATCTTCAGTCAGCTGCCCCTCAGACCACTGGCCGTTTTTGAAATGAGCGATGAAGCGGTAAGGTAGCTTCATATAGGCAAAACCAAGGTTTTCCCAGTCGATGTTTACTGTCATATAGTTTCTCCAAAGGTATTTTTTATTATTTTACTACTTTTGAAAGTGATTTACAAGAAAAATTCAGAATATTTTGCAACATTAGAAAAACCCGCCGGAGCGGGTTCGTTCTATATCCATTAGTACCAACCAATCAGCTGGTGAAGCCCTTCCTCAAAGGTAGGAAAGACTTTCATGGCAAGGACTATCAGTACTAAGATAGTGAACAAAATAAGGAATTTCTTTTTCATTCTAAATACTTAATCAATCCAAGCCTTAAGCACTTCCTCATCAGAAATGGTGTCTGAAATAAAACTGCCGTTGCTAGTGCGCTCAGACAGGCTGAGCTGGGTCACATCGACTTCATAAAGTTTGCCAGTTTTAGACTGGACATGAAGAACTTGACTAGTCGTTTCATCTTCATTTGCCGTGCTAAAGAGGTCAAAATCCCCCTGGTCCGTCAAGACTGGACCCGCCGCAAAGACACGGTGAGGCTTAGCCTTGAGTTCACGAAGGACCTGCAGACCACGCTTGGCACGACTGGTCACAGGGATTTCCTCCGTCGCCATCCGCTTCAAACTACCCCGCTGAGTAAGGAGATAGACGGAGCTTGTATTGCTGATAAAGGCCGCAGCCACCACATCCTCGTCCTTGAGGTTGACCGCCTTGACACCGGCCGCCTTGGCACCGATGATCGGCACTTCTTCGATGTTAAATCGTAGAGCGTAGCCCTTTTCTGTCATGAGCATGATGTCGTCCAAGACCACAGGCGATACAGTAATAACCACATCTTCGGCATCTTTGAGTTTGGCATACTTGGTTGACTTAGACTTGTAAGTCCGCCATGGCGTGAACTCCTTCCGCTCTACACGCTTGATTTGACCGTATTTGGTCACCGCAAAATAAGTTCCCTCTTCAAAATTCTCAACCAGTTCAGCGAAGATAATCTCTTCATTGGTATCAAAGTTCATCAGGGTCTGGCTCAGGTGTTCACCGATGTCCTTCCAACGAATATCTGTCAGTTCATGGACAGGTCGGTAAATGACATTTCCAAGATTGGTAAAGAGCAAGAGGTGCTGAGTTGTCTTAGCATTTTGCAAGAATATCAGCTGATCATCCTCTCGCTTGCCCATTTCTTCAAGGGTTGAGGCATTGAATGAACGAGGACTTGTCCGTTTGATATAACCTGCCTTGGTCACGCTGACAAAGGTTTCTTCTTCGACAATCAAGCTGGCGGTGTCAATCTCAATCGTTTCTGCCTGATCCTGCAATTCACTCAAACGAGGATTGCCAAACTGCTTCTTAACCTCACGCAGTTCCTTCTTCATGAGATTGAACATGGTCCGCTCATCACCGATAATGGCTGCCAAGGTCTGAATCTGCTCGCGTAGGGCTGCTTCTTCATTTTCCAAGGTCACAATGTCGGTATTGGTCAAGCGGTAGAGTTGCAAGGTCACGATTGCTTCTGCCTGTTCCTCGCTAAACTCATAGCTGACTTTCAAGTTTTCCTTAGCATCCGCCTTGTTTTCAGAGGCACGGATAAGGGCAATGACCTCGTCCAAAATAGAAATAACACGGATCAAGCCTTCTACGATATGGAGGCGTTTCTCTGCCTTTTCCTTGTCAAACTTAGACCGGGCAATGATAATCTCACGGCGGTGGGCTATGTAGCTGGACAGAATCTTCTGCAATCCGACCTGACGCGGTGTGAAATTGTCAATCGCCACCATGTTAAAGTTGTAATTGATTTGCAGGTCGGTGTACTTGTAAAGATAGTTGAGAATGGTTTGCTCATCGCTGTCTTTTTTCAGCTCAATGGCAATCCGCAGACCTGTACGGTCTGACTCATCACGCACCTCGGCAATACCTGGCACCTTGTTATTGACACGGACATCATCAATCTTCTTAACCAGAACAGCCTTGTTGACCTCGTAAGGAATTTCAGTAATGACAATCTGTTTCTTACCAGCCTTAAGTTGCTCGATTTCACAACGGCTACGGACTACGACACGGCCCTTACCTGTTTCATAGGCCTTCTTGATTTCGTCAGCCCCTTGGATAATGGCACCTGTTGGGAAGTCTGGTCCAGGCAAGAACTCCATCAACTTTTCTAATTTAGCTGTCGGATGATCAATCATGTAAACAACAGCATCGATGACCTCCGCCAGATTATGCGGCGGGATGTCAGTCGCATACCCTGCTGAAATTCCTGTCGCTCCATTGACCAAGAGATTAGGGAAGGCAGCTGGTAGCACCGTAGGTTCTTTTTCCGTATCGTCAAAGTTCCAGGCAAAAGGCACGGTCTTTTTCTCGATGTCGGCCAACAGATAGCCAGCCATTTCCGATAGGCGAGCCTCAGTGTAACGCATAGCCGCTGGCGGATCGCCGTCCATGGAACCGTTGTTCCCGTGCATCTCCACCAAAATCTCACGGTTCTTCCAGTCCTGACTCATGCGGACCATAGCATCATAAATAGAGGAATCACCGTGCGGGTGGAAATTCCCCATGATATTCCCGACTGACTTGGCGGACTTGCGGTAGCCCTTGTCAAAGGTGTTACCGTCCTTATTCATAGAATAAAGAATCCGACGTTGTACGGGCTTGAGACCGTCACGAATGTCCGGCAAGGCCCGCTCCTGAATAATGTATTTGGAGTAGCGACCAAAACGCTCCCCCATGATGTCCTCAAGGGACATGTTTTGAATGTTAGACATAAATTAAGATACAAAGCCCGTAAAAGACAAAGTCAAAATAGGAAATCGGCAGAAAATCCTGATTTTCTAGACGATTTATCTTTTTGACACAGTCTTTAGGGCGTGTTCAGTTGTTTCTAGCAACCAAACATTCCTTTCTTTGTTTCTTGTCGAAAAAATTTTTTTATTTTTTTTGATAATCGCCTTAGGTAGTGGGGACGGAAGCGACCTCCTTTGGAGTTCCATTCCTAAGTTGGACGCCAAAGTCTTCCAACTTCCCTGAAGCTAATAACAAGGTTATTAGCTTCTTTCACTACGGCGGCGATTATCCATTTTGGGCTCGCTCACGCTCGCCTGTCTGCCATAGCAAATTGTTAATGCTGAGCAACAACCTCTTTCGTTGCTTGGATTTTCTTGTCTGTCCATTCAACCAAGTCTTTAATCACCAATTTTTCGATAACTTTAATGAAATCGGACATGAAGGTATAATCAGATTGATTGTTTTGGGTAGGAATTTGAAATTCCATATCGTATGTTTGCGATGCCCTAAGTTTATGTCCAAAATCATACTTACCAAGCAACTGTTTTTCAATAATTGTTTTCAAATACAATAAAGATTTCGGTTTAGTATTTTCTGTGTTCCAAAATACACCAGTATCGTCACCAGCTCCAAATTCATACCCACGATAAAATGTATTTCCAAAAATATCAATTGTAATTGAATATTTTGGAAACTTTCTTACATCATTGCCAATCTTACCAACTATGCCTGTATTGGTTGTACCAGCCATAACAAATGGTAAATCACCTCGAATTTGATCATCTTTCTTTAAGCGTCGCCCTTGATGGATTGACGGAAAAAGTTCTCTCATTGAAACTGGAGATAACGACAATATACCCAAATACTCTACTCTACTCTACTCTCAGTATCGGTCAGTCTTGTAAATGTGTCAAGTATTTTCTCATCATTTTTTGTAAGATGATAATCTTTAAGTCCAGTTACTGTTAGGTAAGCCTCGAGCGTCTCGATGCGTTCAGCCTCGAGCGTCTTTATGTAATTTTCAATATACAGAAAATCAATTTCACCATTTTTCATTGGTAGTATGAAGTGCGATGATAAAAAGGTTTCATCAACATCTCGTACAAGCCCTGATAACAATTTTGGTTTTAATTTATTTAGTAAAGTTTGGAAGTAAAGAACATAATGTCTTGTCATGGATATCAAAGGGATTACCTTCCGAACAAACTGGCCTGCATACCAAGGTTTATTGCGATAGAAAAAATCCATTTGTAACAAACCTAAGCTCCATACACCTGCATCATTAACATTTTCTTGATTGACAAATCCTGTTGACTGTAAAATACCTTGATTTTGAGAAGTTCTTGTAACATAATCATATCCGTCACCTACTGTAAGCATATCTTTATTAAAACTAAGGGTACTTTTAATTTTAAACAACTTAGAAACAGGATACTCCCGCCATTCTCCCCCTGCCTCTTCAAACTCTTTGTCTAGTTTGGCTAGGCGAGGGCTTAGGGCTTTTTTGTGACGTCTTCTCCTTTTTGCTGGAGGAGTTGGGTCACTTCCCAAGAAAGGTAATCAGCAACGGTCTTTTTGAAATCCTCTAAGGTTGGCTTAGTATCAATGACTTGGTGTTGCTCAAAATTCCAATCATTACCATTCAGACTGATAAAATCCTCTATATGGACAGCATCCAAATCCCAATCTGCCTCTACTTTAGCTCGACTGCCTGCCTTGTAAATCTTGATGATGTCTTGATAACGTTGAACAGGGCTATCCACTTCTGAAATCCCACGTTTGGCTCGCTTGTAGCCATCATTTCGGAAGTCAATGAATTTGACAGGGCGTTCTACATCGTGAGGGGTCTTAGCTTCAAAAATATAAATTGACGTCTGCACCCCTGCCATTGGCACGAAAAGGTCAACCGGCATCTTGATTGAGGCAAGCATGGTATGCTTTTTAAGAATAGATTGGGCTGTCTTGGTAGCTTTACCAGAACCTGCTGAATCTTGGATGATAATCGCACCTAAGCCTCCTTTTTCCATCTTATCAAGACCATGTTCTAAGAAAGGCAGTCCATTTTCATCATAAGAAAAAGGTGGGTTTAACAACAGACGGTCAGCCTTGAAGTTTTCAAAGAGACTTTCTGGGCGGTTAAAGGCTGAACCTTTCTCAATACGACTTGAACCATCACCACGTAAAATCATATTGGTCGCCGCCAAGGTAAACATCTCTGCGTTTAGCTCAACACCGAGAAGATTGTTTTTCTTAAGTGCGTCAATAGCTTCATTTGCGGCCGTGGTCGCCTTACCAAAGATAGCATTGGCATCTTCTATCATCAATTCCATTGCAGAAATCAAGAACCCTGCTGAACCTGTCGCCAAGTCCATGACTTTGTTATCTTTTTTAATCGCTAAAATCTGTGACATCATCTTGGTCACATAAGGCGGCGTTAAGACAATGCCAATTTCCTTACCATCTCCAAGGGCATACTTGAGAAACTCAGAATACATTTCCCCCATAATGTCAATATGGCCACCTAAACCGTCAATAGCTTTGAAAATGTATTCATAGATAAAGGTGAAAATTTGTTTGGTCACACTTGCCTGACCATCAATCAACTTGGCAACTTCTTTATCAAGGTCTGTCTTTTCGTCACGCTGAGCATCTTTTGAGATTTCCTTGAAAGAAGAAATCATCAAGTCACGCTTGGTTTTCTCAATCCCTCTGTTTTCTAGAAAATTTGAAATATGCGTTACAATCAATTCGCCATCATGCTTATCTTTGACTTGTTTCCCTAATAAATTGTCAGGAAGTAGACCGTCGTCTAACTTAATTTTGTCACCATTTGGAGTAAGCATTTCAATATCTTGCATGGCCAAAAGCATACCAGATACATAGAGAACTCTCTGTGGAGCAGTGATATTATGATTGTGCATCAGGCGATTGAGTTTCTTGGCATAACTTTGCAAGGCCGCTTGACTATCAATTAAAATCTGGTGTTTTTCTTCTTCTGTCAGAACAGCGTTCTTGTAGAACGTTTCAAAACTCTTCTCATTTTCAAGAAAATCAAGAGTTTGAACGGTTGTTAATTCTTTATAGGCATTCAGAGCAGAACCGAAGACATAGTAAACTTTGAGAGAAACATTTTCTTCGTTGTCACCAGCCACACCAATCGCAAAGACCTCGCTGTATTTACCAGAAGCAATCATATTTCGGGCATAATACAGAGCACCATTAACTGCATAAGTGCCAATTGACTTGTCATCGTATTTAACACCCTCTTTATTTTCAGCAAGTAATTTTTTTGCTGAGAATTTATTTTCAAAGATAACAGGGCGACTATATTTTTCTACATGAAAGTCTGGTTTACCAAAATTAGCTTTAGACTCCGTTTTCGCAGACCCTCTCAGAGCCTCTTTCATATAGGAGCTCATACCTGATTCTTCATTGTAGTCTTGCAACTTTCGTAAACCAATACGGTCTAACTGACCTTTTACCCAGTCATTAACATCTGACTCTAATTTCCACTCCATTTTTTACCCCACAAACTTCCTTTTATACTTGATATGACTGGCAATATTGCCTTCTACATCCTTCTCATCCCAGAGTTGCAATTCCCATGGGTAGTAGAAATTACTCTTATTTTTGAAATAGATATGAATACCGACATAGTCGTCCTTATCTCGCAGGTACCAGTTTTTCAGTCCATATTTTTCCTGCCAGTCATCCAGACGCTCCATGACCTCCGCGATTTCCTCAGAAGTCAAAATCATACGAGCACCGAAAATATCATTGAGAATGGAGTTGACAGGATATCCCTCATTTCTCTCCTTAAAACGCTCAATCTTATCCAAAATGGATTCCGATGTTTTGACACGATAAAAATAAGCAATATCCTTGACATCAGCACGCATCAAATAGTCATTGATAGCCTCGTGTAAGTTAAGCCGATAGGTCAGAATAGGCTGGGTAGGCACCTTGGCAAATGTATGCTTGAGATTGATTTTCTCAACTTTTCCTGTTTCAAAATAATCCTGTGAATACTCAAGATGAATACGGTTAATTTCACTTATTAATCGTTCAACTTTCTCTAACATCTTCTTTCTCCTCGTAAAATAGCAGAGCTACTCTTCCACCTTCCGCTGACTTGCTTGCCAGTTTCTGAAATCATCCACATCTGACTTAACTAATTTGAGGCAGGCATTAAGTACAAAGGCATCATCCAGCAAACCTGGTCCGAATAGGAAATCAGGCAGGGCATCCAAAGGGCTGAAAAAGTAGATTAAGGCACCGATTGTAGCTAAAATAGCTCCTTTTGGTAAGGTCGTATATTCTCGCTTAACATAGCTTCTAACCATGGAAATCATTCCTGGAATGGCTGAAAACTTGTCCCCGCCAAATGGAAGTCGCGCCAATTTCTTCTCGGTATCTTGTAGAAAATGTTCCAATTTCCCTTGATCAGACAACAAGGCCTCTGCACGTTCTCTAGTCTTGGACGATTTCCAAGTTTCAAGCGCCTGGTCAAATTTATCTTCTAATTCCTGTTTGTTTTTAAATGGCTTACGCTTTTGAGCCCATTCAGACAACCGTTTTTGAAAACGGTCAGTTAATTTTACTCTTTGTGGCATAAAAGACCTCACATAGTTTGCTTGTGCTAGAATTACAAATCCGCAGTGCGATAAAGATTGTATCCTTCATAGTAATAAGAATGGTCAATACCCTTGAAATAAGTAGCCTGACCAAGATCTTCCGTTAAGGCTTGCAATAACAGATATTTAAGCTCTCCTGTTGATACATGACTTCTAACCATGGCATTAAAATACTCATCTTTATCAATGCTATTCCAATCAACTACCTTACCTAGACTAACTCGGAGCATACAATCCAACCAGATACGCATACTGCGACCATTTCCTTCACGGAATGGATGTGCAATGTTCATATCCGCATATTTTTCAACGATTTCGTCAAAGGTTGTATGAGGTAGCTTGTCAATATAGGCCAAAGACTGCTCAAGAAAGATTCGTGGAGCGAATTGAAAATTATCCTTGGCAATGTTGACATCACGAATTTTACCTGCAAAATCATAAATATCCTCAAATAAAGCCTGATGAATGTGTGCCAAACCTGCAAAAGTCCCAACTTCTATCTGGAACAGTTGGCCAGTTTCGAACAGTTGAGCTGCTTTTTTCTTGCTGATTTGTTCTTCAAGCCGAGCTAATTCAGCCGAATTTTCAATCCCCAATTTATTTTCTAAAACCATACTGCACCTCAAATTTCCCTGAGATTATTTGGTAAAAGCTGTCGCTTCCTCCAAGGTAAACTTCACATTGTCTTCAATCCACTTACGGCGTGGCTCAACCTTGTCACCCATGAGGACGGATACACGGCGTTCAGCACGGGCTAGGTCTTCAATGGTGACACGGATAAGGGTACGGGTTTCAGGGTTCATGGTTGTTTCCCAGAGCTGATCGGCATTCATCTCACCAAGACCCTTGTAGCGTTGGAGGATGAAGCCCTTGCCAAAATCCTTGCGGAGATCTTCTAATTCCCCATCAGACCAAGCATAAGCAATCTTCTCAGTCTTACCCTTGCCTTTGGACATCTTGTAGAGGGGTGGAAGGGCGATGTAAACCCGACCAGCTTCTACTAGCGGTCGCATATAGCGATAGAAGAAGGTCAGCAAGAGAGTCTGAATGTGGGCACCGTCCGTATCCGCATCGGTCATGATAATTATCTTGTCATAGTTGACATCTTCCAGCGTAAAGTCTGAACCAACACCTGCACCAATGGTGTAAATCATGGTGTTGATTTCTTCGTTTTTGAGGATGTCCGCCATTTTAGCCTTGGCAGTGTTGATAACCTTACCACGCAAAGGTAGAATGGCTTGGAACTTGCGGTCACGGCCTTGTTTGGCAGAGCCTCCGGCCGAATCTCCCTCGACCAGATAGAGTTCGTTTTTGGCTGGATTTTTGGACTGGGCTGGGGTTAATTTTCCTGATAAAAGCCCCTTGTCCTTCTTGTTTTTCTTACCGTTTCGGGATTCGTCACGCGCCTTACGAGCGGCCTCGCGGGCGTCACGCGCCTTAATGGCCTTGCGGACTAGATTTGAAGCTAATTCCCCATTTTCCAAAAGGAAGAAGGTTAGCTTGTCCGATACAATGCCGTCCACCACAGGACGAGCAAGCGGGCTGCCCAGCTTGTCCTTGGTCTGTCCTTCAAACTGCAAATGCTCTTCTGGCACAAGGATAGAAAGGACCGCAGACAAACCTTCACGGTAGTCAGAGCCTTCCAAGTTCTTGTCCTTTTCCTTGAGCAAGTTGGTCTTACGAGCATAGTCGTTCATGGCCTTGGTAATGGCTAGTTTAAGACCTGTTTCGTGGGTACCGCCGTCCTTGGTCCGAACGTTGTTAACGAAGGACAGGATGTTATCTGAATAACCATCGTTGTACTGCATGGCCACTTGGACCTGGAATCCTGCATCTTCTCCTTCAAAATAGAGGACTGGAGTCAGGGTTTCCTTGTCTTCGTTGAGGTAGGATACAAAGTCCTGGACACCATTTTCGTAGTGGTACTCCTCCTGCTCACCCGTCCGCTCATCTGTCAGGGTCATGGTGACTTGTTTGAGCAAGAAGGCTGATTCTTTCAAGCGTTCGGCAATAGTGTTGAACTTGAAATCCGTCGTTGAGAAGATGGTATCATCAGGCATAAAGGTAACCTTTGTACCTGTTTTTGATTTTGGAGCGGTACCAATCTTCTCCAAAGTCGTGACTGGTTTGCCGCCCTGCTCAAACCGTTGCTTGTAAACAGCACCGTCACGGGTAATCTCAACTTCCAACCAGCTGGACAGGGCATTGACCACCGAAGAACCAACCCCGTGCAGACCACCAGAGGTCTTGTAGCCACCTTGACCGAACTTACCACCTGCGTGGAGAACGGTGAAGATAACTTCAACGGTTGGCTTACCTGTAGCGTGCATACCGACAGGCATTCCGCGTCCACGGTCGGAAACGGACAGGCTACCGTCCTTGTTAATGGTCACGTCAATTCGGTCACCGAAACCGGAGAGAGCCTCATCGACAGCGTTATCGACAATCTCCCAGACCATGTGGTGAAGCCCATTCCCATCTGTCGAGCCGATGTACATGCCAGGGCGTTTGCGGACGGCATCTAGCCCTTCCAGTACCTGAATGGCATCGTCATTATAATTATTTATGTTAATCTCTTTCTTAGCCAAAACTGACCTCCATACTTATCATCCTTTCTATATTACAAGTTTTTGGGCATTTTTGCAAAATTTTTCTGTTTCCTATCGGCTGAGACAGCTTACAAAATAAGATTTTGGACTAAATCAGATGAAAATATGCTATAATGAAAACATGTTAGTCAATCTTATTTTACTATTTATTGCATATTTATTGGGATCTATCCCGTCAGGACTTTGGATAGGTCAAACTTTTTTCAATATCAACATTCGTGAACATGGTTCGGGAAATACTGGAACAACCAACACATTCCGTATTTTAGGTCCGAAGGCCGGGACCATTGTATTTGTCATTGATTTCCTCAAGGGAACCTTGGCAGCCTTGCTTCCCGTCATCTTTCATGCCCAAGGAATTTCTCCGATTGTCTTTGGATTGATGGCTGTCTTAGGACATACTTTCCCTATCTTTGCCCAATTCAAAGGTGGTAAGGCGGTTGCAACATCTGCTGGTATGCTTCTGGGCATCGCACCTGCTTTCTGTCTTTATCTCATTCTAATCTTTGCCAGCTCACTATATTTGACATCCATGGTTTCCTTCTCCAGCGTATTGGCTGCCGCTTTAGCAATCTTAGGAGCTCTGCTATTTCCAGCACTAAAATTTATCCTACCTAGCTACGACTGGCTCTTTACCATTATCATCGTCTTTTTGGGGCTCTTTGTCATCGTTCGACACAAGGAAAATATCCAGCGGATTTTGAAAAAAGAAGAAAATCTTGTCCCATTCGGCCTCAATCTAACCAAACAGAAAAAGCGAGTTTAATCACTCGCTTTTAGTTTATAGTCTTTTAGTTTACTTTTAGTACTCGCTCCAAAGGTTCGGGGAACCTTTGGAGGTTGGAGATATAGCGAACAAAGTTCGCCTCAATAGCTGCAGACAGCTTATACAGTCGAGTGACTGTGCAAGGTTGGAGATAGCACTTGCGGAGCAAGTTACCCCTGCAGAGTACTGCAAAGCGAGTTCAAACAATCCAGTGGAATGTTTGAAGTTGGAAATAAGGAAACGGAGTTTCCTCTTGCGTCGAAGTAATAAAAGAAAAACTAAATGACTATATTTTAACTTCAACCACTTCAATCCTCTCCCCACCAAGCAAAATCAAATGGCAGTCTACACGATTTATCTTGTAGGCTTTTTTCAATGCTTCTGCGTAGAGTTGCATTTGAGCTTGGTAACGTTGGCTGAGTTGGCTTGGTTGGTCATACTTGTCTGTCTTGTAATCAAAGAGGACAATGTGATCATCATAGAGTAGGTAGCCATCGATAATCCCGCGAAGGACAAAATCTTCCTGTGATACAGGATCTATCTGCAAACTTGCAAATGGAGCTTCTCGGTGTAGTTTGTCGGTATTGGCTAGAATTTCCTGACCCAAATCTGTATCAAAGAAATCCAAGATCTTTTGAATATCAATCTTGTCCTTAACAGCCTGATCTGCATGAACAGCTTCTAGAGCTTCTCTTACCGTATCTTCTGTTACCAACCAAGACAAGTCCAAGCGTTGCATAAGTTCATGGACTGCTGAACCGACTTGGGCACCAGTTATTTTTGGTTTCTTGGAGAAATCTGGCAAGTTGAAGGTCCGTTTTGTTTTGGATTTTGCCAAGTCCTGCCTTGTATCGGACTTATCCATGATTTCCATTCCTTCTTGTTCCAAAATAGGCTCATAGAGTTTCTTGATTTGACTTGGAGTGCGTAAACTTGGTAATTCTATAGCTGACTTGTATTTGGCATTCAGTTCTTGGACAGAAGACAATAATTTCAAACCAATCTCAATGTCTTTTAACTGGATTTTTTCTATTTGATCCGACTTCACCTCTTTGGCTTGATCAGTTTGGTCAGCTTGCTCTAGTAGTAACTGTTCAGACACAGTAACCTCTACGGTTTCAGTTGCTTCTTTTGCACCTTCTTCCACAGTTTCTTGCTCTGTCTGTTCTTGGTGGCCTCCCCCTTGTTCACTGTCTTCTTCCATGTCCTCATCCGTCACAAATCTTTTCTTGAAGTGAAGGTCTTGACCAGCAAAGGCAGCGTCAATAGCTAGTATCCAATCTTGAAAGCTGACCATATTTTCTCTTGTTGATTTAGACAAGACACCATTTTCTTGTTTGCCGTCGTACCGATCTGCTAGTTTTTCTTTGTCCCCTTTTCCAACCAAGTAGAGTTTTATCTCGGCTCGGGTCAGGGCTACATAGAGCAAGCGCATTTGTTCAGATAGATTGGCAATTTTCAGCTCTTGCAAATTACGACGATAGGGAAGAGTATTCATCAGCACGCGCACCTGGGGTAATGAACTCCTTACCCGATTTTTCATATCTGCCAGATACTGAACCCCAAGTCCATTTTTTCGACTGATAATAACAGACTGGTAATGGTCCTCTAAGTTAAATTTCTTATCAATATTCATAAGAAATACATACTTGAACTCCAACCCCTTTGACTTATGAATAGTCATGAGTTGCACTGCGTTTTCCGGAACAAATTCTTGAACATCTGCCAGGTCTTTGTCGTTGGCCAAGGCACGATCAATCATGGCAATAAAGCGAGATAATCCCTTGTAACCAGTCTTTTCAAATTGATGAGCACGCAAACCCAGGGCGTAAAGATTAGCCTGTCGCTTGCTGGCATTTGGCAAAGTCCCCACATAGTCGTAGTAGAATTTTTCATTGAAAATCTTCCAAATCAAATCATGGATAGAATGTAGCTTGGCAAAAGAACGCCAGCTATCCAATACTGACAAGAAATGACTAATCTTAGTTTGCAAACCTTTTGTAATCAAGTTTTTCCTAGCACAATTCTCTTGGTCCGTATCATCTTTGATACCTTCTATTTGTTTTGCTTCTTCCATCTTTTGATAGAAAAATCCTGTATTAGCCTGTAGGGAAATGCGGGTCAATTCATCCTCATCAAATCGAAACATAGGAGATTTGAGAAGGGCTACTAGGGCATAATCATTGAGCGGATTGTTAATTACCCGCAAGGTATCTAGCATGACCATGACTTCCAAGGATTTCAGATAGGATGTTAACCCACCATCAGCCACTAAGGGAATACCATACCGGTCAAAAATGCTTGTAATCAGATGATTGTGAGTTCGTTTTTGGACTAATAGCGTAATGTCTTCAAATTTTACGTCCTTCTCCTTATGCAGACGTAAGATTTCCTTAGCCACCATTTCAACTTCGCCAGCTGATATGGCCACCTCCTCTTCCCTATCCTCTGTATCAGTCTTATCTTCCTTCTGACTATAGAGCCAGTACTCCATCTGATTTTCTGGCTTATAAGTAGGGTTTTCACTATTACCAAAGACTAGGCGGTGGCTGCCATCATAGTTAATTTCACCCACCTGTTTATCCATAAGGCGAGTAAAAATCGCATTAGTAGCTTCTACAACCTCGATACTGCTGCGGAAATTCTCCTTGAGTAATATCAATTTTCCTGCCTCTGGATTAGACTGATAAAGTTCAAATTTCTCTTGGAAAATCATCGGATCAGCCTGACGGAAGCGATAGATTGATTGTTTGATATCCCCTACCATGAAGCGATTGTGCCCATTAGACAGCAAATCCAACATTCGCTCTTGACTGTGGTTATTGTCTTGGTACTCGTCCACCATTACCTCATGGTACTTGTCTTGGAAATACTGGCGAATGTCCTCGTTTTCCTCTAAAATCCGAATGGCAAAATGCCCAATATCCGAAAATTCAAAGGCAGCTTCCCTGATTTTCAACTCCAAATAGGCTTGTGAAAAATCCAAAACAAAATCACGCAGAAGCTCCAACAAAGGCAGAGCTTGAAGCTGGTAGTCTTTAAGCAAGTTCAATTCATAGACTTCCTGCCCTAACTCCCGCAAGCCTTCAATAATTTGTTTTTTACCAGCATTATATTCTTCCTTAAAAGCTAGTAAATGCTCATCCTTAGGACGCTTAGCATTTGTCAACCCCCTGCCATTTGATTGTTTATTGATGAGTAGAATTTTTTCAACCCGTTCCATCAAGTCCTTTAGACCCAAGCCATCTAAATCTGTCAAAAGACCCACAACCTCTTCAACATTAGCAAAATATGGAGCAGAGCCAAAATCTTTTTTCCCCCACTCCACATGGTAATGGAAAAAATCTGCAGCATCATAAAGCTGGTCCAAAACAGTTTGCTTATAGTCTTGCTCAAGCATCTGGTCAATTTTTTCCTGGCTATAAAGTTCTGACTGAACAGCCTTTTCTTTTAGCCATTGGGTCGGATTGCTAGTTGATTGGCTAAAATCGTAAATCTGGTAGACGACTGCACGAAAACCGCTATTGTCTTTCCGACTACCTGAAAAATTGCCGACCAGTTTACGAAAGTCCCCTGATTTGTCATTTTCTAAATAGTTTGCAAAAATCTGACTAAAAATTTCTTTTTTGAAACTAGATTTCTCAACCTCATCTTGTAGGATACGAAACTGAGGCGAAATACCCAGACTATAGCCATAGGTCGTGACTAATTTCTGCGTGAAAGAGTCCATGGTCCCGATATCAGCCTTGGTCAAATCAGCCAACTGAGCTGATAGGTGCCGCCTCAAGTCCATATCGCTAGTCGCAGCAATGGTTTTATTAAGATTGTCCTCAATCCGGTCCTTTAGCTGACCTGCTGCCTTAACTGTAAAAGTAGAGATAAAAAGCTCTTCAATCCCCACACCACGTTGTAGCTTGTCCAGTATCCTCTCCACCATGACAAAGGTCTTGCCAGAACCAGCTGACGCTGAAACAAGTATGTTCTGACTATGACTATAAATAGCTTCAATCTGCTCAGGTGTCCGCTTGGGCTTCTTTGCAGAAGCAGCCTCCTCCAACTGAATAGCACGAATTTCTTCTGCACTTAAAAATGGTTCAAAAGCCATTAGTCCTCTTCTCCTTTCATTCTCTCTAGCCAATTCTCTCGTTTTGTTTCCTTGACTAAACGACGAGCCATTCCCATATGTCGATCGGCCTCAAAACCAGTGATGGCCTTAAGTTGCTCACCAGCAACCGAACGTCCATCTTTTGTATAAGGGTTAATAGCAAAGCGACCATTGAGAATTTCCTCAGCAGCCTTCTGATAGAGATGTCGATTATGCTCCAGTAGAATATCACATTCCTCTTTCTCATAGGTCTGCTTCTCTGTCTTATAAAGGGATGAAAGACCTTGACTTTCCCCTTTAATAAATAAACCCTTGTAGACTAAACTGGTATTGGCAAGCTGCTCTAGGTCTTCCATATTCTTCGTATCCTTTAATCGGATAAGAGGATTTTGTAAATGTAGATACATAGCTCCAAAAGCAGCCTTTTCTTTTGTTTCTTTCAGATGGCGCACAGCTTCCAAATAAGTGACCAATTGTGGTTTCAAACCATTGTAAAAATCAGCCAATGAGAAGGTCTGATCACTGGACTTGTAATCTACGATACCTACAGCATTATTTATCAATAAAGTATCCAAGCGGTCAATAGTACCATTGATATGAATTGGCCGATTGCCCTGAGTATCTAGGATTTTAATAGCTTGTTCCTCACGGAAACTCTTTTCCTGACCATCAATAGCGACCAAATCATTATCCCTTAGAACAGTCGCTGTAGAGCGAGCAATCGTATCTAAAACTTGCCCCGTGAACTCCGCTTCGGCATCCTGACTATAAAACATCTTAAACTCCGCTTCATTTTGAGTGTCAGAAATAGCCTTATCCAACTTCTGCTCAAAACTATCACTAGATTTGTCCATAGCAAAGCGTTCCATGACACGATGCAGAAATAGCCCGTGCTGGGTCACTGTCGGATGAATGGTTTCCTGCTCCCGCAAGCGTAGGACGTTGCGAATAAAGTAGAGATACTGGTTATTGTAAAAATTGGTCAAACTAGAGGCCGATAGTTTTAAAGGCTTATCTGCTGGATAGAGAACTGCTCGAGTATCTTCACTTAAGGCGATTGGACTGATATCATCCTTGATTTCAGGAATAGAAAGATCTTTTGCTGCAAATTTTTCTTTTAGTTCGGACACCAGACTAGTCCAAAAAGCTGATTGACCTTGCCAGTCTTGTTCAAGGCTTGAGAGGGCTGGCTCTTTTAACTGAGAGAGCAAGCCTTTATAGTAGCCGACATCTTGAAGATTTGGCCTGAGTGTTCGACCATGCGGTATCACTTGAAACTTCATCAGCTCGACGAGAAGGCCTATATAAGGGGATTGAGGATCTTCACCTTCATTGTATATCTGAGGTGCAGAAAGAACCAAGTGTTCCGTAGCCGCATTTAGTAAGGATATCATGGTAGCGTGGTTTTTCTTAATATTGTCACGACTGACCAAGTCAAAACGAGAGGAGCTAGCTGATACCAGATTGACCTTGGCCATCTCTTCTTCGGTCAAAAGACTGGTATTCTTAGCAACTTTTGGGAAATTAGCCTGGCCCATACCGATAGCAAAAACGTACTTGGCAGTATGAGGCATAATCAAATCATAGGATTTTACATTGACCACATCGACTGTTGCTGGAACAGTCCTATACTGACTGGCCTGCATTCCAGCTTGTAAAATAGCCAGAAAATCATCCAACTTCATCTTTTCATGACCAAAAATCTGACGAAGAGAATGAAGAGTATGGATAAAGCTATTCCAGACTTGTTCCGCCTTATCCTGCTCTGCTTCACCTAGCTCTTTAGTGAGCACTTCCATATTTTGAGTTAGCTGAACAGCCTCTAAAAAGACCATAAATTTCTCTAGTAGACTACTAGCCTTTTGCGGACCAGCCTTAAACAAGGTCAGCAAAGGCTCCATAATCCTGGCCCGCAGAGGTTCTAAGACATTCAAATCATAGATAAGCCCCTTCTCCTTAACTACCTCCTCATCATAGTCTGCTCTGCTATTGACCGAAAAGGACCGTGAAAAAGCAGCCTGGCCCTTCATATCTGCAAATTGCACATAAGATTCAAAAAGATCCAGTTCCTTTGGAGAAATACTGGCGTACAAGCCTGATTTGAGAAGGTTGAGCAGGTCCTCTGGTCTGAAACGATTGCGACGCAAGCGTTGGAGTGATTCAACAAAATGCACGAGGGGATGGTGACTCATCTCTTCTGCCTTCCCCAAATAGTAGGGGATGTCAAATCTATCAAACACCTTGCCAATTTGTAAATGATAGCTATCAACATCGCCAACCAACAAAAGAATATCCTTGTAACGAACACCCTGGCTAAGTAGCTGACGAATGGCGATTGCAACCTGCTCCACTTCAGCTTTTTGATTGATAGCTTTCCAAATCTCAAGCTTACTTTGATCTGCCTCCGTTAGGGCAAGCTGAGAACCACTATAATCGTAATGACATTCCATATTCTTGGAAATTTTACCTAGACTATCCAAAACAGGCTCCTGACCAATGTAGTCAATTTTGCTGCTAAACTGGGCGGATAAGTGACGCAAAAAATCAACATTGGCCTGGTAAACATTTCCTTCAATATAAGCAGCCTTTACAGCCTTTTTACTAGCATAAACACCTATCAAAATCTCCGATACCCGTTCATTTAAGGCGCTTACCAAGGCCTCCTCTTCTGCTGAGAAACGAGAAAAGCCATCTATAACAAGGACTATATCTTTTAACTGCTGATCTAACTGACCTGTTTCAATCATACTAATCAGCTGTGCTAACTTGGACCGGTGCTCAAAGCCTTCTTTGACCAAAACATCAGTTACTGCCAGAATTATCTTGGTCAAATCAGCCTGTTTGTCTGGAGAACCCATGGCTTCCAAGTCTAAGACAGACATATTGGCCCCTTGCAACTCTTTATATAGTGCTACTAGTTGATTGATAAAACCAAAATCTGTCTTTAGACGCCCGTAAACTTTCAAATCACCATCTTTAAACTGTGATAAGACACGGAAAAAAACCATGGCCAAGCCTACATCATCAAGCGACAGCCCTTTCTCTACCTTATCAATCAACAAATAGCGTCCTAATTGACCGAAACGTGTCACGATAATGTCAAAAGTAGCTTGCTCTGGCAAGTATTCCAAAACCTTGCGTTCCATTTCAAATGATAGGGAGTTAGGAGCAATATAAAAAACACGCTTCCCTTGTTTGGCAAATACTGCCGCCTGCTCTGTCAGATACTGTGTCAGAGGATTACGAATATCTGTATAGACTAATTTCATTCGGCCACCACACTTTCTTAAAATATTCTATGTCTAGTATAGCAAAATTTAGGATAATAAAAAAAAAAATGGTCCAAAGGACCATTTTTCCGAAAAGCCAAACTTTTCTTATTTCTTCATTTTATATAGTAAAGGGGGAATCCTTCTACTACTAAAACTATTAGTCTTCGTTGCGACGACGTTTACCTGCAAGAGCAAGAGCTGCGATAAGCATACCTGCACCAAGTACTGCTGCTGATGATGAAGCTTCACCAGTGTTTGGCAATTGAGCCGCACCAGCTTTAGCAGTTGTTGCTGGAGCTGATGGTGTAGCTGGAGCTGCAGGAGCCTGTGGTTTTGGTGTCGCAGGCGCTTGAGGCGCTGGACTTGCAGGAGTTTCTGGTTTTGGTGCAACAGGGTTGCTTACCTTACGGTAAACATGATATGTATTACCATCACCATCAGTATATGTCTTACCTGTGAACTCGTATCCTGGGATTGACTTGTTAGGTGTTGTACCTTCTTCTTGCGGTGCAATTGGGTTACCGTCTTCGTCAACGTGGTTTGTCACAACCTTAGTTACCTTACGGTAGATATGAGTTGTGTTACCGTCGGCATCCGTTACAGTCTTACCTGTGAACTCGTATCCTGGGATTGACTTGTTAGGTGTTGTACCTTCTTCTTGCGGTGCAATTGGGTTACCGTCTTCGTCAACGTGGTTTGTCACAACCTTAGTTACCTTACGGTAGATATGAGTTGTGTTACCGTCTGGATCTGTTACAGTCTTACCTGTGAACTCGTATCCTGGGATTGACTTGTTAGGTGTTGTACCTTCTTCTTGCGGTGCAATTGGGTTACCATCTTCGTCAACGTGGTTTGTTACAACCTTCTTAGCAGGTGTTTCTACTTTACGGTAGATGTGAGTTGTGTTACCGTCTGGATCTGTTACAGTCTTACCTGTGAACTCGTATCCTGGGATTGACTTGTTAGGTGTTGTACCTTCTTCTTGCGGTGCAATTGGGTTACCATCTTCGTCAACGTGGTTTGTTACAACCTTCTTAGCAGGTGTTTCTACTTTACGGTAGATGTGAGTTGTGTTACCGTCTGGATCTGTTACAGTCTTACCTGTGAACTCATATCCTGGGATTGACTTGTTAGGTGTTGTACCTTCTTCTTGCGGTGCAATTGGGTTACCGTCTTCGTCAACGTGGTTTGTTACAACCTTCTTAGCAGGTGTTTCTACTTTGCGGTAGATGTGTGTTGTGTTACCATCTGGATCTGTTACAGTCTTACCTGTGAACTCGTATCCTGGGATTGACTTGTTAGGTGTTGTACCCTCTTCTTGCGGTGCAATTGGGTTACCGTCTTCGTCAACGTGGTTTGTTACAACCTTCTTAGCAGGTGTTTCTACTTTACGGTAAACATAAGTTACTTCAGTAGTCTTACCACCTTCAACAGTACCAGTTTCTGAACCTTCCACACGAACAAGCTCATAAGTTGTACCATCTTCTGTAGTGATAGTGTTTGGCTTGTTGTCAGTTGTGTCATAAGACTTACCTGCTGGAGCGTTTGTTTCATCTTGAACAGGTGCCTTAATGACTGTACCATCTTCAGTCACATAGTTCACCACAACGTTACCATTTTGAACGTAAGGGATTGGTGTGTCGATACCTGACTCGTCTGGAGTTGGTGGCACATAACCCTTGCTTGGATCTGTTGGATCAACCGGTTTCAATGGCTCGTTGGTCTTAGGATCTACTGGTGTGAAGCCTGGAACATGTGGAATTGATGGAACTTCACCATCTGGGTAAGGTGTTGTTGGATCAATTGGCTTATCTGGGTTAGTTGGATCGAATGGGTAAGGGATTACTGGGTTAACTGGAGTTGGATTCTCTGGTGTTGCAGGAATTTGTGGGATCCAGTTAGCGACTTTCTTATACACATAAGTGATCTCAGTTGTCTTACCACCTTCAACTGTACCTGTTTCAGAACCAACTGTCTTAGATGGGATCAAGACATAACGTGAACCATCTTCTGTAACAATCTCAGTTGGCTTGTTATCAGTTGTGTCATAAGACTTGCCTGCTGGAGCGTTTGTTTCGTCTTGAACTGGTGCCTTAATGACTGTACCATCTTCTGTCACATAGTTCACCACAACGTTACCATTTTGAACGTAAGGGATTGGTGTGTCGATACCTGACTCGTCTGGAGTTGGTGGCACATAACCCTTGCTTGGATCTGTTGGATCAACCGGTTTCAATGGCTCGTTTGTCTTAGGATCTACTGGTGTGAAGCCTGGAACATGTGGAATTGATGGAACTTCACCACCTGGGTAAGGTCTTGTTGGATCAATTGGCTTATCTGGGTTAGTTGGATCGAATGGATAAGGGATTACTGGGTTAACTGGAGTTGGATTCTCTGGTGTTGCAGGAATTTGTGGGATCCAGTTAGCGACTTTCTGGTACTTGTAGGTTACTACAGTTGTACCTTCAGCAACTTCACCTGTTTCAGTAACTGGGTTACCATTTGGATCTACAGCAGTTGTCTTAGATGGAACCAATACATAACGAACGCCGTCTTTCACGATTTCAGCTGGCTTGTCGCCTTCGTCAGTCGTATCGTACTTAGTACCTGTTACAACTGCGTTCTCGTCAAGAACTGGGTCTTTCAGAACGTTTGATTCGTTACCTGCTTCAACATAACGGATAACAACTGAACCTGTCTTCACGTCTGGAGTTGGAGCAACAACCTTACGGTAAACATAAGTTACAACCGTTTCACCTTCTACAACCTTACCTGTTTCTGAACCTTTTGTAAGAACTGGAACAAGCTCGTAAGTAGTACCATCTTCTGTAGTGATAGTAGTTGGTTTGTTATCAGTTGTATCGTAAGCTGTACCTGTTGAGCTAGATGGAGTATCTGTTACAGGTGCTTTGATAACGTTACCTTCTGTATCGATGTAGTTAACAACAACTGAACCTTTCACTTCTTCGTAAACGTAAGTGACTTGCTTATCTTCACCAGAAGTGATTGTTCCGTTTTCTTCGCCTGTAGTTGCGTTTGGAACAAGCTTGTATGTCTTACCATCTTCTGTTGTGATTGTTTCAGGTTTGTTGTCTTCAGTTGAGTATGTCTTACCTGGTTCAGCGTTCTCTTCATCCTTAACTGGAGATTTGATTACTGTACCGTCAGTTGTTACATAGTTAACTGTTACAGAACCTGCTGGCTCGTAAACATACTTAACTGTTGTCGTACCTTCAACAACGTCACCAGTTTCAGCTGCTGAGTCAGCTTTCACTTCTTTGTAGTAGTAAACTGTACCGTCAGCTGCTGTGATCTTAGCTGGTTTGTTATCAAGAGTTGTGTAGGCTGTACCTGTTGATGATGCAGGAGTATCTTCAACATCTTCGGCAATCTTCTCACCTGCAGTGTTGTAGTACTCAACAACAACGTTACCTTTCACTTCTTCGTAAACGTAAGTGACTTGCTTATCTTCACCAGAAGTTACTGTACCGTTCTCTTCGCCTTTAGTTGCGTTTGGAACAAGTTTGTATGTCTTACCATCTTCTGTTGTAATAGTTTCTGGCTTGTTGTCTTCTGTTGAGTATGTCTTACCTGGTTCAGCGTTTTCTTCATCCTTAACTGGAGACTTGATCACTGTACCATCAGTTGTGACATAGTTAACGGTTACTGAACCTGCTGGCTCGTAAACGTAAGTAACTTCAGTCGTACCTTCTACAACCTTACCAGTTTCAGATGCTGAACCAGCTTTTACTTCATCCTTAGGCAAGATGTAGTAAACTTCACCAGTTGTAGCGTTGACGATTTTCTCTGGTTTGTTATCTGTTGTGTCGTATGGTGTACCTGTATCAGAAATCTGAGTATCTGTCACGTCCGCCGCAATCTTGTTGCCTTCTTTATCTTCGTAATGAACGATGACATCACCTTGTACCAATTCGTATACATAGGTCACTTCTGTTGTACCTGGTGTAACAGTACCTGTTTCATTTGAAGGAATTGCAGATGGAACAAGTTTGTAGATTTTACCGTCTGCAGTAGTGATTGTGTTTGGACGGAGGTCAGTTGTATCGTACTTAGTACCTGTAGATGTTTCTGGAGTGTCTTCTACTGTGCTTGCTGTTTCTTTGCCAGCATCAGTTACACCTGAAATTGGGTTACCATTTTCATCCACATAGTTAACAATAACGTTACCTTTCACTTCTTTGTAGACGTACGTTACTTCTGTTGTCTTACCAGCTTCAACGTTACCAGTTTCGTTACCGATTGTTGCAGTTGGGATCAACTCATAAGTCTTACCGTCTTCTGTTGTGATAGTAGTTGGTTTGTTATCAGTTGTGTTGTACTCAGTACCTGGCTTAGCGTTTGTTTCATCATTCACTGGTGCCTTGATAACTGTACCGTCTTCGAGTTTGTAGTTAACAACAACGTTACCAGCTTGTTCAAAAACGTATTGAACAGTTGTTGTTGTTTCTGCTACTTTACCAGTTGTTGGTGCAGAAGTGTCTTTCACTTCTTTGTAGTAGTAAACTGTGCCATCTGCTGTTGTGATAGTTTCTGGACGGTTGTCTTCATCTGTGTTGTAGACAGTACCAACAGACTTGTCATCTTCATCGACAACAGTTGCTGCAATCACTTCACCAGCTGTGTTGTAGTATTCTACAACGACGTCAGACTTAACTTCTTCGTAGATGTAGGTTACTTCAAGTGTCTTACCAGCTTCAACATCACCCGTTTCGTTACCTTTAGTCGCAGTTGGAACAAGTTTGTAAACTTTGCCATCTGTAGTAGTAATCGTTTCTGGTTTGTTATCTTTTGTATCGTATGGACTACCTGGTTTTTGATTTGTTTCATCGTTAACTGGTGCCTTAATAACTGTACCGTCAGCAAGTGTATAGTTCACGACAACATTACCTGCTTTTTCGTAGACGTAAGTTACTTCTGTAGTACCTTCTACGACTGTGCCGGTTTCTTTAGCTGCATCTTCTGGCTTGATTTCCTTGTAGTAGTAAACATCGCCAGTACCATCTTCAACGATTTTCTCTGGTACACGGTCAGCAGTAGAGTACTCTGTACCTACAAGAGCATCGTTTGTATCAACAACAGGAGAGGCAATCACTTTACCGTCTGTGTTTACATAGTTCACAACAACATCGCCATACTTAGGATTTTCTTTGTAGTAAACTACTTCGTTGATGTCTGCGTCAGTTGCAGTTACAGTCTTATCCTTGACTGTTTCTGTCATTGGCGCATCAGCACCTTCAAGAGTTGTACGGCTTGCTGTATAGCCTGAAACTTCTGGAAGAACATTTCCTTTAAGTGTATCTGTTGTATCTGCTACCCAGTCACCGTAAGTAATCTCACCAGTTACAAGGTTTACTTGAGCTGGACGAGTGAAGGTTACAGTTTCAGTCTTAACAAGTGGTGTACCTTCTGTTGAACCTTTTGGCAATACATTACCTGCAGCATCTACAAGAACTGGTGTACCATCTTCATACTTGTACTCAACTGTACGAGTAACTTCTTGAGTTGCTTCCAAGTTTTTAAGAGTGTCTGGCCATACTGGTGAGTTTGGATCTGTTGGATCTACTGGCTCACCTGGTACAGCAGTCTTAGGAATATCAACGATACGAGGTTTGATGACAACAAGGAATTCTTGCTTCACAGTTTCATCGTAGTCATAATCTTGACCAGCTTTAGTAGTGAAGTTGTCAGATACAAGGTCATAACCCAATTTCTTATACTTGTTAATGGTATCTTCAGTTGAGTAAGTGATATCTGTACCTGGGTTACCTGTCAAGGTACCTGAATCTTCCAAGAAGTCTGTCGCACCTTGAACTTGGTAGCGGATGATAGCTTCTTGTGGAACTGGTGTGTACCAATGAGTTGTAATGGTATCAGTAACTGTACCAGGCGAGTTACCTAATGTGTAGTTCTGGAAGTAGCCGGCATAGGTCAATTGAATACCTTGTGGATTTCCAAATTCATCAAGAATAGGATAGTAAGTCTTACCGTCTGCTGCAGTATAAGGAGTTACATTTGCATCACCTGCTTGACCTTGTAACACCCTATCCCAATCTTTTATTTTTATTTCTTCCAATTTTTGAGGAACAACTACTCTTTCTCCTGAATTAGCCTTTCTAATCCAGTGAGTTTGAAGTCTACTTCCAGCTGCATCTAACGCACGAACACGGAAGACATACAATTCGCCTTCTTTTGCATTTGGATTCATCAAAATTTCAAAGATGTTCCCGTTTGCTAGCGTAAACTGTGCAGGATCTGTTACGACTGTGCCCGTATTAACTGCATCATCTGCAAGATTACCAATTGTATTAGCTGGAATCTGCATTACCTTGAACTTAGTCAAAAGCTCTGGATTCAAAACTAAGTTTGTATTGGTAGCACCTGGAGCTATGACTGAAGATTCCATCAACTTCATGAAACCATCTGAGCTTAACAAAGTATAACTTGGAGTAGCAGTTGACGTTGGATCGATTAAGTAAAGGTCTTTTGTAACTGTACCATCTTTATCTACAGGAGTGGCAACTAGCTTCGAACCAATTGGTGAACCAAATGGCTCACGCGTCTGGTCAACATAACTTGTTGCAGCATATTTTGGATAAGATTTTGTTGTTGTCGTCGTTTCGACAAATTTGTAACCTGGAATCTCACGTACACCAGATGGAGTATTTACAAGTCCAGGCTGTGAAACCATTGTATAAGTCGCCAGATCCTTGCCAGAATCTTTTACGCTATAGTATGTAGGATGTTCTACTAACCTAGGTACAAGAACGTTTGATTGAACAGTGTTATTGTCAAACTGGAAGGATAGAGTACCAGCTGTCGAGTCCGTTTTCGTTTCTCCTACAAAACTTACAACAATAGGCAAATCAACACCAGAAGTTGCTTGGAAAGTCGTAAAGTTTGCAGACTCTCCAACATTCAAATAATTAGATTCTAGGACCGTTCCGTCTTTAGTAACTAATTCTACCAAGATTGGTGAGGTAGCTGGATCAGCAGTTGCTGAAGCACGGAAATAGGCACTGTCAGTCCTACCATATTTTAAAGGATTTGCCTTAGTTTCATCTGGTGTCGGCTTTTTATCTGGTGTAAAGCCATATGGATAAAATCCTGGGCGCACTGCATCATACCAGCTTGATAGGGCTGCATAGTGGAATGTGTAGTAATTTGCAACCTTCGTTCCTGTCATTGTGCCATCTGTTTTTGAGGCAACACTTGCTCCGTTTGGATCATCCATAGAAGGTTTAGTTGATTGTGCTTCTACTAATACCCCTGTTCCTGAACCAATAGATGCACCTGCTGCAACTTCAAGTGATACTTGGATATCTTCAGTTCCCAAGAATTTACGCAATTCCAAAGCCAAGGCTTCAACATTAGTACGAACTGCATTGATTTGTTCATTAACATTTTCAAGAGTTGTTACTGAGTCTTTCAAGACTTTAGTTGCTTCACTCGCTGCTAATTTTGTTGCGTTAGCCGCTGTTTTCAATGCAGTATTATCGCTATCAGATGTAGCAACAAGGCGGTCAGCTTCATCAGACAAAACTTCAGCTTCTGAGATGTTTTGCTCAAGAACTACTTTAGCTTCAGCAACAGGTGTTTGCGCTGCTGCAGTTTTAGTAGTTGTTGAAGTTGTTGCTGGTGCTTGCGTTGTTGAAGTTGTTGCAGTTGCTTTCTTAACAACTTTCACTGCTACAAGGTTTTCAGCCCCTTCAGTCACTTCTTGTGATACTGTAGATGCTTGACCATTCGCCAATTCGTAACCTGCTGGCAATTCTGCTACTACTTCAACAGTCGTTTTTGCACTTGCATCTGTTGTTGTAACTGTAGTTGATTTCACTACTGCATTTACAAGTGTGCCATCTTCAAGAACATACTTAACGATGTAATTGATAGTAGCTGTACGCTCAGTTGCTGTCGCTACTTCTGTAGATGGTTCTGTTGTCGTTGCAGCTTCTGTCGCTGATGTTTCAGTGGCAGTTGAAGCTACCGTTGCTGATGCTTCTGTTGACGCAACTGTCGCTGACGTTTCAGTTGTAGTTGACGGTGCTACTTCTGCACTTGCTTCTGTTGAAGAAACAAGCGTTGTAGTCGCTGTCGTCGTTTCTGATGATGCAGCGGTTGTTTCTGCTTTAGCGGTTTGCGCACCAGCACCCATTGCTAGTGACATACCAAGCAATACGCTGGCCGCACCAAAATGATATTTACGGATTGAAAAGTGTTGTTTCATTCCGTACCAATCAAATGATTTTTTCTTTGCTTTTTGCATTCGAAAAAACTTCCCCCTTTTTTATTATATTGATTACTTAAGTTTTCAAATTTTCTGTAAGAAAACATGGAAACTTCGGTAACAACTTTTGTATTTTACAATAATAACTGCTTTAAATCAAGAAAAAAGTTTTGAAATATAAAATTTTTTCAACATTTTTTTCATCAATAAATTTGTTAACGTTACCAAATTATTTGAAATTTAGAATTACATCTAGCAGGCTTGTTTGATATGTTTTTGTGTAAAGTCTGAAGAGGGGAAAATGGCGCGCCCGAATGTGGCATTTATATATGAAGATAATTGCTCATTTCCACGGGATGAGCATATCCAACTGCTAGAGTAGTTGAATGATTTGGAGAAAAATTGATAAGTGATTGTCTAGGTTATCAACAGTAAGAAACTGGAAAGAAGGGTAGAATTTGTCTTACTATGGGGGCTATTGTTCACAAATTCTTATCATGCTTTTGATATTTTTCACCTAAATGCTTGGGAGAAAAAATAAGAACCCTGTTATCTACAGAGTTCTACTATATAGTATAATGCTGTCCTCAAAAGCCTGCAACAAGATCTGAATGCTTGCCTAACCGTTTACAATCCAGTGAAAATCGATTATGCTACTCCGTCCCCTCTTCTAAAATTACATTTTCTCGTAATCCCCTGATATTCTCAATCGGCATGTGCATCAAAAGGCAACTCAATTTTCATCAAAAAAAGAGGCTGGGCTCAAGACCAACCTCGCTTCTCAGAGTTCGTGTCAACATCTCAGCGCAGTGGTTGATTGGCTTTAACAGTCCAGTGGAGTGAAATAGTCTGGGGATAGACTGTTTCAGCTCAACAACTGGAAATAAGGACTTGTTGACGAACTCATCTTTGAAATATAGAGTTCTTTCTTACTCCCGTTCAGTAGCCAACTAAATCCTTTCACGAATACTGTTTTCTAACTTTTTAAGGTCAGTACATACCTTAAAAAGTTTTGTTGCATATATTTCTCTATCTATTTAAGGTTATCAATTCAGATTAGAGCTTTGTTCAGGACTTTCCTCTAATTAGAATTGACTGCGGTAAGTTGCTACCTGCTCAACTGTAAACTCCGTTGCAATAGCAATCATGTCATCAGACATATTTGCTTTTTACATCCGTTTGATGGTGTCTAGTTTTTTCGGTATCTATGCCTTTCTCTATTCCTTTCTCAAAACCATCTTCAACACCCCCTCATAGCCTTCTTCAAAGCGTTCCTACATGGTTTCGTAATAACTAGCGGCGTGATGCATGTGGAGTATTTCAAGATTAGTTGCCTTGTTCAGGACCTTCTTCTGTGACAATATCTTTCCGCAACAGCCTCACTTGCTCAATAGGGATTTTCAGAACTAGGGAAATATCATCATCAGACATGCCAACTTGAAAAAGAGAAGTCAAAACTTCTTGCGTTTTTTGCTCCGCACCTTTCTCAAAACCATCTTCAACACCCTCCTCATAGCCTTCTTCAAAGCGTTCCTGCATAGTTTCGTAATAACTAGCGGCATTTCGGTTCCATGTGTCAATCATTGTTCTTTCCTCCTGTGTCCAATTATTCACATCCAAAAGATACTCTGCCCTTTGGATAGCACTGGTTTGTTTTAAGCTAAATTCTTTGTTAGAGAAGAATTCCATCCAAAGCTGTTGTTTCCTATCCATTTCTCCTAATTTTAGTTTCTTCAGTTCTACAATGACCATCTCGAAGGGCTTTCTCGCTTGTTCTTGTTTACCAAATGGAAACTGCAAGACCTGACCTGTTTCTGAATCCGTAATAATAAATGAACGGACTGGTTTTTCATCTTTAAAGTAGTTGGTTGCAACTACGGCGATAGCATAGACAGGTTGAATTTTATCATACATCTTATGGGTTTTGGCAACTTTTTGTCGAACATTGGGCAGGTTTGCGACCAGGTGTTGGCAAATATAGGTCCACAATCGTTTCAAAAAGCCTCTTTGGTAGGCGACTTGGATTTCAATCACCACTTGAGTATCATCTTCTAAGGAAGCAAGCACATCAACGGTCGTAGTGAAGTAGCCATCTTGCTCTTTCTTCAAATCAGCTAGGGTTCCATTCATAATTTTGACCTCTTTTGGTCTGAAACCTAGAAATGCCTCAATGAAATCTGTGGTTACCTCTGGATCGCTAAACACTTTTTTAGCTGCAATGTCCATCATTGGGTTGATAGGATGTCTTTTTTTGCTCATATTTTTCTCCATATTCTATTGATTGAGATATAACCTCGTATGATATATTCGAAAAACAGAGCATTTTCCCTAATTATATTATAGCACATTCACTAACATTTTTAAAATTCAATACCAAAAACCTGCTAGTTATTTGAAAACTAACAGGTCAAGTTTACTCATTTTCTTTCTCTTTAGCTATACGCTCTCTTTCCAAGCGCAATTTACGATTGGGATTGAGCGTGTTAAAAAGTTCTTCCAATTTCTCAGCATTCCAAACATCTGCTGCAGAAACGAAATTTCCATCCTTATCCTTGAAGGATATCGGTTTATCACCCATAGACACCTCCAAATTTCTATCATTACTTATTTTTTACTCGTCCAAGTTTAAAGCAAGCAGCTGAAACACCCTATTCCAAGACTACCTCGCCTTCGAGTTCCCCAGTTAAATCCATGCCAACTTATCGGAAGTGTTACGACATGGAGTACAGGCAGTCGATACTACTGCCTGTACGGAATTAGTAAGGTTGGTAGGTAGTCCGCCATAGCGGCTACCGTACTACATCAAGTCCTTTAGGACTTAGAGGTAGTTCCAACGTTACGACATGGAGTACAGGCAGTCGTTATTACTCCCTGAACGGAATTAGTAAGGTTGGTAAGTAGACCGCCATAGCGGCTACCGTACTACATCAAGTCCTTTAGAACTTAGAGGTAGTTCCAACGTTACGACATGGAGTACAGGCAGTCGATGTTACTGCCTGTACGGAATTAGTAAGGTTGGTTACCTCGCTTTTGAATTTCTTGGCTCGGGTTAAAACTATCCCCCGGACATGGTCGCTTTCGTATTTCAAGGCGACCAGCTGAAAAAGTCCACTGGACTTTTTCACTAATCCACAAACTCGAATTCGAACTTGCCGATGCGAACGGTGTCGCCGTCTTTTGCTCCACGTGCGCGGAGGGCTTCATCGACACCCATGCCACGCAACTGGCGGGCAAATTTCATAACTGATTCGTCACGGTCAAAGTTGGTCATAGTAAAGAGTTTTTCTAGCTTATCACCAGATAGAATCCAGCTGGCATCATCTGAACGGCTGATATCAAATTCTGGTTCATCTGGGTTGAAGCCATAGTAAGCCTCTTCTTCTTGGAAATCAGATTCATCATAGAGCAAGAATTCTGGTGTTTTCTCAAGCAATTCGGCTGTCGCTTCTAAGAGATTTTCCAAACCTTGGTGGGCAATACCAGAAATTGGGAAAATCTGTGGCAGTTCATCAAATTCATCATAGTTAGCTGCTAATTTTTTCTTGAATTCCTTCAGATTTTCAGCTGCTTCTGGCATATCCATCTTGTTAGCAACGATAATCTGCGGACGTTCCATTAGTCGAAGATTATAGGTTTCCAATTCATTGTTAATGGCTACATAATCCTCATAAGGATCGCGCCCTTCACTTGCTGACATATCTAAGACATGCAAGATAACCCGTGTCCGCTCGATGTGACGAAGGAATTGGGTTCCAAGTCCAACACCTTGGCTAGCTCCTTCAATCAAACCTGGCAAGTCTGCAACTGCAAAAGATTCTCCAGATTTAGTCCGAACCATTCCCAAGTTTGGAACAATAGTTGTAAAGTGATAGGCACCAATTTTTGGCTTGGCTGCCGTAATCACGCTGAGCAGGGTTGATTTACCAACCGATGGAAAACCAACAAGCCCAACATCAGCAAGAACTTTCAATTCTAATTCCAATTGGCGTTCTTCACCTGGCTCCCCATTTTCAGAAATTTCTGGTGCAGGATTTTTAGGTGTCGCAAAACGGATATTTCCACGACCACCACGTCCGCCATGGGCAATGATAAATTCTTGGCCATGCTCCACCAAGTCAGTAATAACCTTACCAGTTTCCGCATCGCGTACAGTAGTTCCCTGAGGAACACGGACCAACATATCTTCTGCGCCACGCCCATGCATTCCCTTGGTCATGCCTTTTTCGCCATCGTCAGCCTTAAAACGACGGTTGTAACGGAAGTCCATCAAGGTGCGCAAGCCCTCATCCACGACAAAGACCACATTACCACCACGACCACCGTCACCACCCCAAGGACCGCCATTGGGTACATACTTCTCACGGCGGAAGGCCACCATGCCATCGCCACCCTTACCAGCCTTGACCGTAATCTTGGCTGTATCTAAAAACATACTCATAATTTACCTATTCTTTCCTAGAAAAAAACGCTTAGAAGCGTTTTATAATCTGTATCACAAGCAAAATTCAAATATAAGAATTCTTTTCAAGTTAAACAAAGCAGTTTTTAGGGAAATACAGTTGTATTTTGAAAAAAACTAACAATGAGGAACTGAAAGCTAACCTTACTATAGAAGTGCTGAAGTGTGTACAGGTTCTTAATTCATCAATGCATTGATAGCTGGTAAAATCAAACCAGCCAAGGTTACTAGCACCATCACAATAACGATGATAATTGTCACCTTTTCAAAAAATGTTTTCTTATGTTTTACTTCTCCAAAAGCCATGGCTTTCTCCTTATTTTGCAATATCGTTTTATTTTACCATAATTGAACCATTTTTTCAATTCTCATCTCTATCTGATAAAGTTTCCTTCACCTTCTCCGCCACCTTATAAGGTAGACCAGCTTCTGCGATTTCCTGCAGACTGGCTGACTGGATATTGCCAATGGACTTGAAATGCTTCATCAAAGCCTGTTTGCGTTTTGGTCCCAGACCCTCTATGCTATCCAATTTAGATGAGAAGGAATTTTTTGACCGAACCTGACGATGAAACTCAATGGCAAAGCGGTGCACTTCATCTTGAATTCGATGAAGAAGGAAAAATTCCTGAGAATTACGGGGCAGTTCAACCACCTCTAAGGGATTTCCAAAAAGCAACTCGTGGGTCTGGTGCTTGTCATTCTTCTGCAAACCTGCAATAGGAATGGACATGCCTAGCTCCTGCTCGATGACCTGTTTGGCGACATTTACCTGACCTTGACCACCGTCAATGATAATCAAATCAGGTGCTGTCAAACCATCTCGCAAGACCCGACTATAACGGCGTTGCAACACTTCACGCATAGAGGCGTAATCATCCGGCCCCTCAACCGTCTTAATCTTGTACTTGCGGTATTCTTTTTTATTAGGTACCCCATTTTCAAAAACCACCATGGCCGACACAGGACTGGTCCCCATGATGTTGGAGTTGTCAAAGGCCTCAATCCGCACAGGCGTCGGAATTCCCAAAAGCTGACCGATATTCTCGACTGCACCATAGGTCTTCTTCAGATTTTTCTCCAGGAGATTAAACTTCTGCTCCAGACTGACACGGGCATTCTTGGTGGCCAGAGCTATGAGTTGCTTCTTCTCACCACGCTGGGGTTTAAGCACCTTGGTCGCCACCAGAGCTTCTACGGCTTCTTGGTCAATATCCTGCGGTATCAACACTTCAGATGGAATTAAATGCTGCTGGTCCCTGTAAAACTGACCGATGTAGGTCAAAAAGTCTTCGTCCGCATCATTATAGTAGGGAAAGAGATTGACATTCCGCTCAATTAGTTTTCCCTGACGAACAAAGAAAACCTGCACACACATCCAGCCCTTATCTACATAGTAGCCAAAGACATCTCGATTCTGCAAGTCATGGGCCATCACACGCTGCTTGGTCCGCAGGGTTGAAATGGATTGGAGGACATCTCGGTATTCCGCAGCCTTTTCAAATTCCAGATTGCCAGCTGCTACTTTCATCTTGTCCTGGACTTCCTTGACAATCTTATCATCATGACCAGTCAGGAATTGAGCAACTTCTTTGGCCATCTTATCATAGTCAGACAGGCTAGGCAGGTTTTCCCCATGAGCCAAACATTGCCCCAAATGATAATAAAGACAGTACTTGTTCTCAGGGATTTTACACTTACGGAAAGGATAGAGCCGTTCTAGCAGTTTGAGGGTTTGATTGGCCGCACCCACATCGGGATAGGGACCAAAATACTGCCCGCCATCCTTCTTAATCTGCCGTGTAATGATTAGCCTTGGATGACGTTCCTTTGTAATCTTGATGAAAGGATAGGACTTGTCGTCCTTGAGCATGATATTGTAGCGTGGTTTGTTTTCCTGAATGAGATTGATTTCCAACAAGAGAGCCTCGATATTGGAATCTGTCACGATAAATTCAAAATCGGCAATTTCAGATACTAAGGCCTCTGTCTTGGTATCATGGGCACCACGAAAATAAGACCGAACCCGATTTCGCAGGTTTTTGGCCTTGCCCACATAGATAATCTTACCGTACTTGTTTTTGTGGAGGTAACAACCCGGACTGTCCGGCAGTAACTCCAACTTGTGCTTGATTAAATCGTTCATAAAACTATTGTAACACAAGTTTAATCAATGGAACACTAGACATCTTCTCAAAAAAACATTAAATTTTCTCACAATTTAATGACTTGGAATGTTATATTTTCTAACATAAGGAATTGATAGATTTTGCAAAAATTTTCAGAATATGGTATACTAGGACAGTTATTTTATATAGAAGGAGTATGAAAATGAAGAAAAAACTATTCATGTTATTGGCAAGCATACTGCCGATATTCTTTATTTTTACAGGCGTTAAGGCTGACGATACTATTGATATTGTTTTCGATAATGCCTACGCACCATTCGAGTTTAAAGACTCAGACCAAGTTTACAAAGGATTAGATGTTGATATCATCAACGAAGTTATCAAGCGCTCTGGCTGGAAAGTTAACCAATCTTTCCCAGGCTTCGATGCTGCCGTTAACGCTGTTCAAGCCGGTTCTGCCGATGCCCTTATGGCAGGTACAACCATTACAGAGGCTCGCAAGAAAGTCTTTACTTTCTCAGATCCCTACTTCGATACAAAAATCGTTATTGCTACAACCAAGTCAAACACGATTTCTAAATACGAAGACCTCAAAGGTAAAACTGTCGGTGTAAAAAACGGTACCGCTGCCCAAGCCTTTCTGGAGGAAAACAAGGAAAAGTACGGCTATACTCTTAAAACCTTTGATACAGGCGATTTGATGTACAACAGCCTTTCAGCTGGTGCTGTTGATGCAGTTATGGACGATGAAGCAGTTATCCAATATGCTATCCAACAAGGTCAAGACCTGAGCATCGACATCGCTGGTGAAGCCATTGGTTCCTTTGGTTTCTCTGTTAAAAAAGGCAGCCAATATGAGTACCTTGTAGAAGATTTTAACAAGGCACTTGCAGCCATGAAAGAAGATGGCACATATGAAACAATCATGAACAAGTGGTTGGGAACAACAACTGCTTCTGCTGAAACAACTGACTACTCTTCACGCCTTAGCTTGACTGGTAGTGCCACTGCAAAAGCAACGCCTGTAAAAGCAAGCTACACCATTGTAGCGGATTCCTCATTTGCCCCATTTGAATACCAAGATGAAACTGGTAAATATGTCGGTATTGATATGGAATTGATTAAGGCTATTGCAGAAAACCAAGGCTTTACCATTACCATCCAAAACCCTGGCTTCGATGCTGCCTTGAACGCTGTTCAAGCTGGACAAGCTGATGCGGTTATCGCTGGTATGTCTATCACTGATGCTCGTAAAGAGATTTTTGATTTCTCAGATGCCTATTATTCATCAAATATTCTTCTTGCTGTTAAAAATGGCAGCGATATTACTTCCTACGAAGGCTTGAAAGGCAAAACTGTCGGTGCTAAAAACGGTACTGCTTCATACACATTCTTAGAGAGCAACAAAGACAAGTACGGTTACACTCTCAAAGCCTTTGATGAAGCTTCTGGTATGTATGACAGCTTGAATTCTGGTTCTATTGATGCCCTAATGGATGACGAAGCTGTGCTTCTCTACGCCATCCAACAAGGTCGCGACTTTGCAACTCCAATCCCTGGTGAAAAATCTGGCGAGTACGGTTTCGCTGTTAAAAAAGGGACAAACCCAGAGTTGATTGAAATGTTCAACAACGGTATGGCTGCTCTCGTCCAATCTGGTAAGTACGATGAAATTTTGAACAAGTACTTCAATTCTACTGAGGAAACAAGCTCTACTACATCTACTGTTGATGAAACAACCATTGCGGGTCTTTTGAAAAACAACTACGGTCAGTTACTCTCTGGTCTTGGTATCACAATTGGTCTTGCACTACTCTCATTTGCTATCGCTATTGTTATTGGTATTATCTTCGGTATGTTCGCGGTTAGTCCAATCAAAGCCCTCCGTGTAACTGCATCTGTGTTTGTTGATGTGGTTCGTGGAATTCCTTTGATGATTGTAGCTGCCTTCATCTTCTGGGGTATTCCTAACTTAATCGAATCTATCACAGGTCAGCAATCTCCAATCAACGACTTCGTCGCTGGTACCATTGCCCTGTCCCTCAACTCTGGTGCTTATATCGCTGAGATTGTTCGCGGTGGTATTCAAGCCGTTCCTGCTGGTCAAATGGAAGCCTCACGCAGTTTGGGTATTTCCTACGGAACAACCATGCGTAAGATTATCTTGCCACAGGCTGGTAAAATCATGTTGCCAAACTTCATTAACCAATTCGTTATCACGTTGAAAGATACAACTATCATCTCTGCGATTGGTTTGGTGGAGCTCTTCCAAGCAGGTAAAATTATTATCGCTCGTAACTATCAGTCCTTCCGTATGTACGCAATCCTTGCCATTATCTACTTGGTAGTTATCACTCTCTTGACGCGCTTGGCTCGTAATCTTGAAAAAGGAGGCAAATAATGGCTCAATTGAAAATTAACGTCCATGACTTGCACAAGTATTATGGAAAAAACGAAGTATTGAAAGGTATTACTGCTAAGTTCTATGAAGGCGATGTCGTTTGTATCATCGGTCCTTCTGGTTCTGGTAAATCAACCTTCCTTCGTACCATGAACTTGCTTGAAACCATCACAAGTGGTCAGGTGACAGTGGATGGATATGATTTGACAGATCCTAAGACAGATGTTGATGCCTTCCGTGCCAATGTCGGCATGGTATTCCAGCACTTCAACCTCTTCCCACACATGACTGTCCTTGATAATATTACTTTTGCACCTATCGAACATAAGTTGATGGATAGGGCAGAAGCTGAAAAAGTTGGTATGGAATTGCTGGAAAAAGTTGGTTTGGCAGACAAGCGTGACGCCATGCCTGATAGCCTATCTGGTGGTCAAAAACAACGTGTCGCCATCGCTCGTGCCTTGGCTATGAACCCAGACATCATGCTCTTTGATGAACCTACTTCTGCCCTTGACCCTGAGATGGTTGGTGATGTACTAAATGTTATGAAGGACTTGGCAGAACAAGGTATGACCATGTTGATTGTAACCCACGAGATGGGCTTCGCCCGCAAGGTTGCCAACCGCGTTATCTTTACAGATGGCGGTGAGTTCCTTGAAGATGGTACTCCAGAACAAATCTTTGATAACCCACAACACCCACGTTTGAAAGACTTCCTTGATAAGGTCTTGAACGTCTAAGCTAAACAAAAAGCCTTTGACTAACAGTCAAGGCTTTTTTTGCATCTCACAATGATTTATAAATTCTTTTTATAGGACCAACCTTTCTTTGTCTTTTCAACAGCTTCAAAGCCACATTTCTCAAATAGTTTACGGGAGCCCGTATTCCAATCATAAATTTCTTCGACAAGTATTTCCACAAAGCCCAGCTCCCTTGCTCGATCAATCATTCGCTGCAATACCTTGGTTCCTATTCCCTTTTTCCAATACCGCTTATCTCCAATGGCAATGGCAAAATCATCTGCAAACAGCGTCACATCACCAATTGGGATAAACTGATCGTCTTCAAAAATTTCAATAAAGTAACATTCGCCATTTTTAGACAAATAATCATACATACGATCGAGCAAGTCCTGACTATAGCGTTCTTGATCACCATCAATCAGCCAGACCAATTCCAAATCTTGATGCCATATCAAAGCAAAATCATGAATTCCATCATATCTACGAAGCCGAATCTGATTGTCAATTTCTAATACTGCCGCCTGCTCTACTCCTTCGATCGCCATGAATATCTCCTTACTAGTTCATCTCGGTAGGTCAATTTTATCACAAATCTGAATAGATGAGAATAGCCATTCCTATTCATCTAGTAAGGCAAACATCAAAAAGGCTGGGCTCAAGCCCAACCTCGCTTCTCAGGGTTCGTGTAAACATCTCAGCGCAGTGGTTGATTGGCAGATTTGTTCGTGTTTTACACTCCAAATCTGACCTAATCAACTGTGCGGGGGCGGGAAGACGAACTCTTTTTTTGACCAGTCGAGTTCTTTCCCGCTCCCTGTTTTATAAAAACAATCCAACTAAAGCCGTAATGATTCCGTAGATAAACATAGGCACGGCTGTTTTCTGCATGATAAATCCTTCTTGACGACGCACTCCGGAAACGGATGAGGCCGCAATGATATTGTTGACACAGGTCATATTCCCCATTGCTCCTCCGACAGACTGCATGGCCAAAATGCTGGTCATGTTCAGACCTGTTTGCGTGGCGATGGATTGTTGAACGCCTCCAAAAATGAGATTGGAAATTGTCGCAGAACCTGAGAAAAAGGCTCCAATGGCACCTAGATAGGAGGCGAAGAGACCCCAATATGGACCAGTTGCTGCTGCCAAGGACATCCCGATAATGGATACCATAGACTGTTCACCATTAAGTAGCATGAATTTTACCATAGTCACACCACCTAGAAGGGCAAAGAAGGGTTCCGACACCTGTTTGGCGGTTTGTCCAATCATCTTCCATGCTTGACCTTTCATACTCGGATAGAGGCTCGATAGGGTCAACACAATGAGGAAGAAAGGAATGAATGCTGGTGCGTAAAGCAATTCATAAGACTCTGTCGAGCTAGTACCAAATACATTGGCTAATGTGAATTTCAGAGCCTTTGTAATTTCTAGCTTAGCAAAGCCAATATCTGTACTTAAAAGCAGGGCATCCGTTCTCATCAGGCCTTTAATCCCTAGCTGAGGAACACGGGTTATCACCAGTATCAAAACCAAGCAAATCAAGGGAAGAGTAGCCATAAAGAGTTCTTTTGCTGTAACTTGTTCCACAAAATTTTTCTTGTTTTCGACCGAATTCAAGCCAATCTGTTTTTTGGCTAACCAGATTGAAATAAGAAAACCGATTGCTCCTCCCAAAAGAGATGGGAATTCATAGTTGATAGTGGCCAAAAGGGTCATGGGCAGGGCACAAGCAAAGACAGTCAAATAAATATAGAGGAGATTGGCCTTGATTTGTGACCAAGAAAAGACATAACGAAGGGCAATCAAGGGAATGAGCAAGCCTGCGGTTAAATGAATTAGAGCTGCCTTTAAGCCCAGCTCTCCAATCTGCTGACTGGTCAAACCTAAAGAACCAAATCCAAACCAAGTCGGCGTTCCGACAGCACCAAAAGATACAGGAATCGAATTAAAAATCAATACTGCTAGCACAACCTTGATGGGTTCAAATCCCAAAGCAATTAAGATGGGGGCTGCAATTGCTGCGGGAGTTCCAAAACCAGATGCCCCTTCAATCATGAAGGCGAAAGCATAACCGATAATCATCATCTGAGCAACAGGATTGGGTGTCAAACTAGACATCCATCTGTTGATGATAGCTTGGTTTCCTGTTTTTCGTTGAAAATTATTAAATAGCACCGCTCCCATAATCACTGTTATCGGCGTTAGGGTAGCCCAAAAACCTGTGACCAAGCCTGAATTTAACAAGGCAAAATCCGTCTTAAAATACACCAACAAAATCAAATAAACCAAGCCTGCAATCGCTGGCAAGGCATAACTGGCTGCCAAACGCATCTTGATCATCAAAAATATCAAGAGAATAATTGGAAAAACACTTAATAAAATATCCATAACATTTTCATTTCCTTATTTTTTAGCTATTGCTTTAGAGTCCTGTCTAAACACAGCTTCTCTTATTATAACCTAAGCCTAGCGAAAAATACGTTTGTTTACTCTCCTGATGAAAGAAAATTCATTTTTTCTTCATTCTTCGACAAGATTTCTGTACAAAAACAGTATATTGACAAGTTTTTATCGATATGCTATACTAAAACAAATGTAGCAAGCGAGGTAGGGAGAAATGGACAATAACAAGTAAACTCAATTTAAGTTCTATACTTATTTAGTAGTTTTCTTGCGTCCATTTTTCTGTTCCCTCTATTCCTTGAATAGGGTCTTTTTGAGCAGATTTCGACACACTACTAAATAGGTAGTGTGTTTTTTTCTTGTAAAGGAGGCCTTATGCTACTAAGCACTCAACATTTATCTCTCGACCATCAAAAAGATTTAAGAACCTTGGCTCAGGACCTAAACCTCATTGTCAACCCTGGCGATAAAATAGCCATCATCGGCGAAGAAGGAAATGGCAAATCCAGTCTACTACTAACCTTAATGGATGCAGCTCTTGTCACAGACTACCTACTCCTATCAGGCAATATTCACCGATATTTTCACTCGCCAGTCTATATTCCCCAAAGTCTTCCACTGGAAATAGCAGAGCTAACCTTGAACGACTACTTCTTTGGAGATATGGACAGTGATATTGATTACGGTCTACTCTACCTCTATGCTGACCAGCTCCAGTTTGACAGCGTACGGTTTTCCAGCCAGCAATTGATTGGAAGCCTGTCTGGCGGAGAAAAATTAAAAATTCAGTTGATCAAATCTCTAGCAACTCCATCTGATATTATTTTTCTGGATGAGCCGTCCAATGACTTGGATTTAGATACCTTACTTTGGCTTGAAAACTATATCATCACGAGCCCAAAGACCATCCTATTTGTTTCTCACGATGAAGACTTCCTCAGCAAAACAGCCACAAAAATCATTCACCTAGAATCGGTTAAAAAGAAAACACTTGCTCAGACCAAGGTTGAAGAACTAGATTACCAGGATTACGCATTGAGACGCCAACAAGCCTATCAGAAACAAGTCCAACAGGCACGGAATAACAAAAAAGAATTTGACAAGGCCATGAATAAGCACCTACGACAAAAATCACAGGTGCGCAATACCTTGCTCAATACACATGATGCTACTATGGGACGCCTCATTGCCAAGAAAATGAAGAATGTCTTATCGCGTGAAAAACGCTATGAAAGAATGAAGGAAAATCTCACACAAGTTCCTTTTCATGAAGATGCCATTTCCCTCTTCTTCTCAGACATTTCACCATTACCAGCTAGAAAACAAGTACTCCACTTAGAAAACTTTCAATTAAAGATTGACGAGCAACTACTCGTTCAAAACATCCATTTCAACATAAATGGGCAAGATAAGATTGGTATCATTGGCCTGAATGGAATTGGTAAATCTAGTTTTCTAAAGATAATCTATCAAGAACTCAGGCAACGAGCAGATATAAAATTGGGCTACATGCCTCAGCACTATTCAGAAGTCCTTGATGAGTCTAAAACTCCACTTGATTTTTTATTAGAAAATGGCAATCGTGAGCAGGAACAACTTATCTTGACACATCTAGCCAGTCTGCAGTTTACACGACAAGAAGTTCATCACAGGATCTGTGAACTTTCAGGGGGACAAAAAGCCAAGTTACTCTTGTTAAAAATGGTTCTTGATCAAGCCAATTTTCTCTTATTAGATGAACCCAGTCGAAACTTCTCTCCTACTTCTCAGCCATATATTCGTCAACTATTCGCCGATTATCCAGGTGGCTTGGTATGCGTATCACACGACAGACGTTTCTTGAAAGAAGTTTGTCAAAGAATCTACCGACTAACTGATAGTGGACTGGAAGAACTAGAACAAATATAAAAAAGGAAAATGGTTCACACGCCATATTTCCTTTTATTATTTATTCATAAAGAATGAAGTCAAGCAAATTAACACATAGCTTATAATTTATCAAGTGCAAGTTGCAAATCTACAATCAAATCATCGACGTTTTCAAGTCCGATGGATAGGCGAATTTGATTTGGTGTGACACCAGCAGCAAGCAAATCTTTTGGAGCTAACTGAGCGTGCGTGGTTGTAGCTGGATGAACTACCAATGATTTAGCATCAGCAACGTTTGCTAAATTAGAAAATATTTCCAAACTATCAATAACCTTACGAGCTTCTTCTGCTCCGCCTTTTACTTGGAAAGAGAAGATAGAGCCTACACCTTTTGGCAGGTATTTATCCGCCAAAGCCTTATAAGGGCTATCTGGAAGCGATGGATAATTGACCGACTCAACATTAGGGTGATTCAACAAAAAATCAACAATCTTTTCAGCATTTGATACATGACGCTCTACACGGAGAGACAAGGTCTCCAATCCTTGTAAAAGTAAGAAGGCATTAAATGGAGCAAGGGCTGCACCTGTATCACGAAGTAATTGTACACGAACTGCTACAATAAATGCTGCTTCACCAATATCACGAGTGTAACTAATGTTGTGATAGCTTGGATCTTCTTCAACAAATTGAGGAAACTTACCAGATGCCGCCCAGTCAAACTTGCCGCCATCGACAATCACACCACCAATGGTCGTACCATGTCCACCAATAAACTTGGTTGCAGAATGAACTGCGATATCAACACCATGAGAAAATACATTAATCAAATATGGAGTTGCAAAGGTATTATCTGAAACAAGCGGGATGTGGTGATTGTGTGCAATTTCTGCCAATTTTTCAAGATCAGGAATATTGATAACAGGATTCCCAAGGGTTTCAATAAATACAAGCTTTGTATTGTCTTGAATGGCAGCTTCTACTGCTTCAAAATCATCAATATCGACAAAACTTGTTGTTATTCCATAACGTGGAAGAGTTTCTTTGAATAGGTTAAAAGTTCCACCATAGAGTGTCGTTGCCGCCACAATATGATCTCCAGCATGTGCCAGCGCTAGAATAGTATAGGTGATAGCTGCCATCCCTGAAGAAGTCGCTAAAGCACCGATTCCTCCTTCTAAAGCTGCTACACGATTCTCAAAAGTAGCAACTGTAGGGTTGGTGATACGAGTATAGATATTTCCTAGTTTACGTAAAGCAAATAAGTCCTCTGCTTCTTGTGCATCATCAAAAACATAAGAAGTAGTTTGGTAAATTGGTACAGCACGTGATTTTGAAGCAGGATCAACCTCTTGTCCTGCATGCAATTGAAGGGTTTCAAATGAAAATTCTCTAGTCATAGTGATAGCTCCTTTGGACTTTTTCTGTATTCTACACTATTTTTTCCATCTTGACTAATACTTTTTCTATGCAAAAAGATATAGTTATTAGCTATATCTGTTACCACTTATGAATAACTTTCGTCTGATAAACAGAAATAACACTCTATATTACCACCAACTGCTTTAAGATGATACCAACCGCTATAAAACTTACATTCGTTCGCGCAACTTTTCAACAAAGAGGTAGGCTGCTGGGCAGATAAGAGTATTTTTTATGGTTAGATTGTTAATTTGGTATATTTTCTTCCGATCAGTATGTGGAAATTCTCGGCAGGCTTTAGGACGAGCATCATAGATGCTACAGAGATTATCACCTCCAAGGAAGGGACAGGGCATGGATTGAAAAACCTTATCGCCATCCTCATCCACGCGCAAATACATATCCTCAAAAACAGGTAATTTCATGCGCAAATGCTTGGCAATTCGAGTAATGTCAGCTTCTGTAAAAAGCGGGCCCAAGGTCTTGCAGCAATTGGCACACTCTGTGCAGTCAATTTCCGAAAAAACTTCCGCATGGATATCTTGAACAATTCTGTCCAGATTTTTGGGTGCTTTCTTCTTGAGGTTAGCTAGAAATTTTCGATGTTCTCCCTGTTTCTGCTGGGCGAGTTGCTTGTATTTTTCGATATCTACTGTCATAAACTCTCCTTTTCGACCTCTATTATACCACAAACAAACTTTTCAGCTCTGCTATTTTTCAAAAGACTGATGGGCGAAAATCCTGCGGGAAACTTCGGCTACGGGCAGGCCGATGATGGTGTGAATATCCCCTGAAATGCCAGCCACAAAGCGCGGATCTAGCTCTTGAATACCGTAAGCACCTGCCTTGTCAAGTGGCTGTTTTTCGTGAATGTAGGACTGAATGACCTCCTCTAGTGCTGGATAGTGGTCCACAAAATCAATCTGTGCCAATGTGTAAAACACATCCAGTGAATGATCTGTGCGCAGGCAGACAGAGGTCACAACCTGATGGCTCTTACCAAAATAGGAACGTAGCATGGTTTCAGCTTCCATCAAATCTTGAGGCTTGTTAAAAATCTGTCCATCTGACACGACAATGGTATCTGCAGAAATATAGATATGACCAGGCAATAATTCAATATCCGACTTAGCCTTGGAAATCTCACAACAGGTTTTTGCAGCTCGAGTTAAAAAATCATCGGATGCAAATTCTTTCATAAAGCGCTCTTCAATCCCCCGTTCATCGACTTCAACGGATTGGATATGAGGGGCTAGAAACTCCAATAATTGCTTGCGTCTAGGCGAATTACTGAGCAAAACATAGGAAGTAAGGATTGGTAGACTTCCTTCTTTTTGATAGTCAAATACAGTTTGCATATTTCCTCCAGTCAAAAACAGAGCCCTAAGACCCTGTTTCTGCCATTCTATTAGTTTGTTTTACGGCGACGAACAGACACTGCAAGTCCAGCAAGACCAAGGCCAAATAGACTAAGTGCTAGGCTTGATTGGTCACCGGTATTTGGCAGGCTAGCTGCTGAGCTAGTAGCTGTTTTAGAAGTAGCAACTGGAGTACTAGCAGCCAAGGCTGGTTTAACAGCTGTTTTAGCAACAGATGCTTGCTGTCCTTCTGTCACAGGTGTCTGTGTTTGACCACCAGTTTGTGCATCTTTTTGTGTAGATGGAGCCGTTGGTTTTTCCACTGGTTTAACAAGTGTTTCTGGATTTGAATTAGCATCAGTTGGGTCAGTTTCTGCCAATACTTCAATGTAGTCAGGGAAATTATCACCATCTGTATCCAAAGTCGAGTTAACTGAAACTAGACGAGAGTTTGGATTAACAACTTCATAGACGGTTAAGTCAGCGGATTTCAAATACTCAGCGAAGACACTGTCCATTGAAGGACCTTCTTCACGAGCGCCACCAAGCATAGTGTAGCCATCACCACCAGCTGCCAAGAAGTCATTGGTTGCTAAGTAGTATGTTTTTGCTAGATCTAATTCTTCGTAGAGGCCTGTTTCAGGATTGAGGATACCAATCAAGAGAACGCGTTGGTCAGCTGGTAGGGTTGTATCGTAGAATACTTGGGCACCTGAAATGTGCAAGAAACCACCGCTAGCTTCCAAAAGTGGAAGACCATTTTCATCCAATACAGGAGCACCAGTTTCCTTATCAGCCTGCAAGGTTGCAGACAAAGACTTGGCAAACATATCGGCAATTTGCTGACCAGTTACAGTGATTTGAGAAACGATATTACCAAATGGCAAGACAGCAATAATATCACCTTTTGTGACAGGTTGATCTTTAGCAATAGTTGCACGAAGACCACCGCCGTTTGTCACAGCAAGGCTAGTTTTATTAGAGAAACCTGTTTGACCATAAGCGTAAATGGCATCTGTCACCGCATTCCCCAAGTTTGTTTCACGGACACGGACGTTTGAACGTTCACCATTCAATTCCACTGGATTGTTGGCAATAACAACTTGAGCATTTTCAGCTTCGTACTTAGCTTTGATTTCAGCCACAAGCGCCTCAATTTTGGCATTTGGTGTCACATTCTTAGCATCGGCTGCAGAAATCAGACCTGCTTCAGCTAGCAATTGGTTAGATTTCAAGGTTACCTTACCGATGTTGTTCAAGTATGAACCTGTTTGGTTGTAGGTTACGTTGTTGCCATAGGTTGTTGATTCGACTGTATGAGAATGTCCGTCAATCACAATGACACGTTTGCCAGCCAACTTGCTGTTTTCAGAAAGAGCCTGTGCCAAGGTAGAACCTCTCCACTCAACAGGAGTTGTTGTATCAACACCCAAGTGAGCTAGGATGATGTAGTTGTTATAAACTCTGTTATCAGCTAAGGCACGCGCTTCTACTTCGTCAACAACTTTGTTGACTTCAGTGATTGGGTCCGCAAAAATAACGCCTTCAACGTTTTTAGGATGGGTTTTAGTCGCTGTTTCAGGCGTTGTCACACCAATCACAACAAACTCATCACCAACAACTGTTGGAGTTTTATCAACAATGGTTGAAGCTTCAAAGACACGCGCGCCATCAACATAGGTATTGGCACTAAGGAGTGGGAAATTCAAGGTTTCTTTGTACTTGATAGCCTGTTCCATACCAAAGTCAAATTCATGGTTACCAACAGCCATAGCATCGTATCCAACCTCATTCATGATATTGGCACGATCTTCACCCTTGGTCGAGTTAGAAATTGGCAAACCTTGGAAGGCATCGCCAGCGTCTACAACGATGGTATTTTCAACTTTTGCACGCTCTTCTTCAATGACAGCTGCAGCCTTGGCATCACCGATAACACCAGAACGGGTATCTTCAAGAATACGACCATGAACATCATTAGTATGAATAATGACCGCTTCAACAGTTTCAGTTGGTTCAGTTACTGTTGTTGTATCAGCAATTTCGTTGCTTGTAACTGTTTCTACAGCCTCTGTAGTAGCTGTGCTAGCTGGTTCTGCAGTCGCTTGAGTACTTGGAGCTACCTCTTGACTACTTGCTGTAGAACTTGTCGTGGTAGCTGATGAAGTCGTTTCAGCTGCTTGCACTTGTTGAGCCAAGACGAATGGAGCCAACAAGAGAGTGGACATGACTGGTAATAAGAAATCTTTCTTTTTCATAAACAAACCTTTCTTGTGCATAATTCACAAGACTATTATACACTTTTTCAACATAAATAGAAACATTGAAATCGTTTTTATAGAAAAAATGTTCGAGAAAAGCGAATTAGTTGCCCAATCCGCTTACTTCTTATTTCTCAAACACAATTTTACCATCCGATATTGTAAAACGAACCTCGCCCTTCAAGCTATCTCCAACAAATGGAGAATTGGCTGACTTAGAAGCAAAATCTGCTGTGACCAAACGGTCTGTATGCGGATCAAATATAACGAGGTCTGCCGGACCATGTGCAGCAAGATAACCAGCATCAAGGCCATAGAGTTTAGCTGGGTTAATAGTCATCTTCTCCAGCAATTGCAAGAGAGTGAGGTGTCCATCTTCTACCAAATGAGTTAGACCAAGTGACAGTGAAGTTTCTAAACCTGTCATTCCTGACGGAGCTTGGGTAACATCCTCTACATTTTTTTCATCCGCGTGATGAGGAGCATGATCCGTTGCAATAACAGAGATAACACCAGATTTCAATCCTTCAATCACTGCCAACCGATCGCTCTCCAAGCGTAACGGCGGGTTCATCTTAGCGTTGGCACCTTTTGTCAAAAGTAAGTCCTCAGTCCGTGAAAAATGCTGGGGTGCTACTTCTGCTGTTACCTTAGCTCCTAGGCCTTGAACAAATTCGACAACCTTGACTGACTCCGCTTTAGACAAGTGCTGGATATGGACACGGGCACCTGTTTCATAGGCAATCATGACATCACGCGCAACCATACTGTATTCTGCCACGCCAGTTGCTCCACAGACATGGAAATGCTTTTCAGCCACTTGCTCGTTAAGCCCCAAAATACCATTCAAATCAGGATCTTCTTCATGCAGACTGATGAGGCAGTCGTGAGCTTTGGCTAATTTCATAGCCTTTCTCACCACGCCAGCATTTGTCAAAGGAATACCATCATCCGAGAAGGCTACCGCACCAGCCTCTAGTAAGGCAGGAAAATCTGTCAGGTTTTGCCCATCAAATTGATTGGTGATGGTTGCTACACTGTAAATGTGAATAGCTTCTTTTTTGGCAGATTCTAATACTTCCTTCAGTGTTTCGACAGTCGAAATCGTCGGACTGGTGTTGGCCATCATGACCACAGAGGTAAAGCCGCCTGCAGCCGCAGAAAGAGCCCCGGTATGAATATCTTCCTTGTGGGTCTGACCTGGCTCACGAAAATGCACATGAACATCGACCAAGCCTGGTGCAACCACCAAACCTGTCGCATCAATAACCTGCTCCACATCTTCCGAAATCGATTCAGCAATCTTGACGATTTTCTTTCCGTCAATTAAGATATCACAAATTTTGTCTAATCCCGATTGAGGATCAATTACACGACCATTTTTTACTAATAACATTCACATCTCCTTTGGTTGCCAACTGCTTTTAACGCAGCCAGTCAATTTCTGAACTTCCTTTTGAATGTAAAAAGGCATTTGCTTTTGAAAATGGCTTACTTCCGAAAAATCCTCGGTAGGCTGATAGAGGGCTTGGGTGAGCTGATTCGACAATCAAATGGTTGGGATTGGTAATCAGTGCCTTTTTTTTGCGAGCATAAGCTCCCCAAAGAATGTAGACGACAGGCTGGTCTAAGCCATTGACCACCTTAATAACAGCATCTGTAAAAGGCTCCCAGATTTGCCCTGCATGCCCATTGGCCTGACCAGCTGGCACAGTCAAACAAGCATTTAGCAAGAGAACACCCTCTTCCGCCCAACCTGTCAAATCATGTTCCTGCTTGACCCCGATATCATCTGCCAATTCCTTTAGGATATTTTGGAGCGATGGCGGAGCTGGTACCGAATTGGGTACAGAGAAGGACAAGCCTTGAGCCTGACCAGGTCCATGATAAGGATCCTGTCCCAAAATAACCACCTTGACCTTTTCTAATGCCGTCGTCTGAATGGCTGCAAATACCTTCTCACGAGGCGGGTAAACGGTCCCACTTGTATAAACTTGGTCCAAAAATTGATTGATTTTACCGAAATAATGTTCGGGCAACTGTTCCTTAATCAATTCATGCCAGGCTGAATGTTCCATACACAACTCCTAGTTTGAACTTTTTTCTTTGACAATATAAACAGGGCGTTTCTTGGTTTCTAAGAAGACTTTGGCCAAATATTTACCAAGAATACCGATAGTCATCAACTGCAAACCACCTAAAAATAGGATGATACAGATAGTTGATGGCCAACCGATTGTTGGATCACCAAATACCAAGGTTTTAACCACTACAATCACCATCAAGACCAAGGACAACAAGAAGGTGAAAAATCCTGTATAGGAAGCAATATTAAGCGGTGTATCTGAAAAGTTGATTATCCCTTCAATCGAGTAGGAAAGCAACTTCCAGAATGACCAACTGGTTTCACCAGCCACTCGCTCAACATTTTTGTAGGGCAGATATTCCGTTTCAAAACCAACCCAGGCAAAAATACCTTTTGAAAAACGATTGTATTCAGACACAGAGAGAATGGCATCGACCATGTGACGACGCATAAGTCGGAAATCACGCGCACCGTCAACTACTTCAACTTGGCTAATCTTATTCATCAATTTATAGAATAATTTAGCAAAAAAACTACGAATAGGAGGTTCACCCTCACGACTAACACGACGGGTTCCTACACAGTCTAAATCTGCATTGGCTTCAAGCATAGCCTTCATTTCTATCAACATCTCAGGTGGATCCTGTAAATCGACATCCATAACAGTAACCAAGTCACCTTGAGCTGCCTGCAAGCCAGCATAAAGGGCTGCTTCTTTACCAAAATTTCTTGAAAACGAAAGGTAGCGAACAGTTTGATCTCGACCAGACAAGTGACGCAAGACTTTTAAGGTGCCATCCTTGGAACCATCATTAACAAAAATATATTCAAAATTTTCCCCCATTTCCTTACAAACCTTTTCCATAGCCTCGTAAAAATAGGGAATTGCCTCTTCTTCATTAAAACAAGGCACGATAACTGAAATCATGTATTTCTCCTCATACGGTCAAAAATTGTATGTCAAACATACTGTAGGTTCCATTATACCATTTTAGAAGATAAGTTCCCAGAAATCGTGCGTTTGAACATGACTACTTAATCTTCTAACCACGTTTCTTGGTTTTGGCGAAACTTCTTGAGCAAGGTCAAGCCATCAGCATTGATATAGCCCTGTACTTTTGCGACCTTGATGAGTTCTGAATAATTGCTGAGCGTTACCAATTTGACGCCAGCATTGTCAAAATTACGCTCTGCTTTTGGCAATTCGTAAGTGAAAATGGCCACCACACCGATAACGTCTGCACCTTCACGCTCTGCCGCTGCAACAGCATCCAATACAGAACCACCTGTTGAAATCAAATCTTCGATGACCACCATTTTTTGTCCCTTGAAAATGCGACCTTCCAACTGATTACCAACCCCATGTTCTTTTGGTTTGCTACGAATATAGGCAAAGGGCAAATTCATACGGTCAGCAATGATAGCTCCGTGTGGGATACCTGCTGTCGCAGTACCTGCAATAACTTCGACTTCTGGAAATTCTTCTTCGATACGCTGAACAAAGCCATCTTCAATCAAGTTCCGTGTTTCAGGATAAGACAGGGTAATGCGGTTGTCTGTATAAATCGGAGATTTAATACCTGATGCCCATGTAAATGGCTTTTCTGGACGCAGGTGAACTGCCTTAATGTCCAACAAGTGTGATGCGATTTCTGTTGCTAGTGTCATAATAGACCTCCTAATATGTTTAAACGCGTACTGATGAGCAAGACCATCCCGCCGGATAGTCAAGCTATTCCTAAAATGTTGCTTTAAAATTCAAAACCTCTAGTCCACCATTTCAATCCATGAATCAAAATACTGTTCAATGAAATTGGTTTTCTCTTTTATTTCTGTCACGGTAAGTTTTTCATCAAGACCTGTCAGAACCCATTTATCCTCAACATCATCTCTGCGATGTATAATCGCGACCAATTTCCCCTCGAAAGATGTCAAGGGCTGCCGAACAACTTTGGAAATGATGTAAACATCTTGCTCTTCACCATCTCCAGCCAATAGATTTGGAACATAGCCGTAATTGATTGGATACTGGTTGCCAAATTTATCAATATACCCGATAGGTCTATCGATTAGAACCTGATAAACCTTATCCACGATTCCACTCCTCTTTTATAGCCAAGTAGGCCTGGTAAGGATGGTCGGCTCTTGTAATGGGACGACCAACCACGATATAGTCACTTCCAATTCTGGCTGCCTCAACCGGTGTCATAACTCGTTTTTGATCGCCGACCTCACCACCTGCTGGACGAATTCCGGGTGTCAGACAAACAAAGTCAGAACTGGTCGCCCCTTTAATCAACGCCACTTCATGGGCAGAACAAACGACTCCGTCAAGACCAGCTTGTGTCGCCTTTTGAGCATAGTGAACAACCGCATCCTGCAAACTAGTCTGGATATTCTGGTCGCTTCGCATTTGCTCTTCGGAAGTAGAAGTCAGCTGAGTGACTGCGATTAAGACAGCATCCGCCCCCAATCCTCTGCGGGCAGCCTTCATCATCTCAACTCCACCAGCCGCATGGACGTTAGTCATATCCACACCTAGGTTTGCCAGAACCCGCATGGCAGATTCGACTGTATTGGGAATGTCGTGCAATTTTAGGTCAAGGAAAATGCTGTGACCGCAGTCTTTTAAATAAGAAATAATACTCGGACCTTCCGCATAGTAGAGTTCCATTCCCACTTTCACATACAGTTTTTCATGGGCTGGGAATTGTTCCAGGAAGGACTGAACTTCCCCTTTACTCGCAAAGTCTAAGGCGATAATTGGACGTTTCTCTTTCATATAATTCCTTTCCAAATCGACACAAAAACCCTGCCAGACTGGACAGGGAGGTAGACGAAATCAGCCTGAAAATCAACTTTCAAGCTATATTATGCTACCTTTTCAGCCTCTCTGGACGTGGTTAAAGGACGATGTTACTTCTTATACTCGTCAAAAATCAAACTCAGACGTTGTTGACTTGATTTGATGAGTGAAAAGGTCCAGTGGATCTTTTCAGCCTGTTCCCTTGAAATATAATAAGGAACAGTGTTCTATCTGCATCTTACGGTCACGAACCAAGTTCGTCTAATTTCCGACCTCCAACAGTCTATTCCCAGACTGTTGGAGCTAGTCTGATTTTTGATTTTTATTGAGTATAATCATACTCTTTTATTTTATTTTTGTCAACGCTTACCCAAGCTTTCTCTAACTTCTTGGCGTAAATTTTCTAAGGTGTCAATCCCATAAACATCCATACGTTTTGGTAAATCCTTGATAATGGTTGGACAGGCAAATGGGTCTGTAAAGTTGGCTGTTCCAACCCCAATGGCTGAAGCACCGGCAATCATCATTTCAAGTGCTTTATCTGCTGAATCCACACCCCCCATGCCAATGATTGGAAGCTTGGTCATCTGTGCCACCTGACGAATAAGCTTTAGGGCTACTGGAAAGACCGCTGGACCTGACATACCTCCTGTCCCATTTGCCAAGATTGGCTGGCGATTTTTAAGATTGAAACGCATACCAACCAAGGTGTTAATCATGGTCAAACCGCTGGCTCCAGCATCCTCAGCAGCCTTAGCCAAGAGGGTAATATCCGCCACGCTCGGTGTTAATTTGACATAGACAGGCACAGAGGAAGCTTCTACCGCAGCCTTTACAGCATCGTAGGCCAATTCTGGCACCTGACCAATCAGCAATCCATTGTTGCCATGATCCACGTTGGGACAGGAAATATTGAGTTCGATGGCTTTTACATTTGGAGCTTTTGAAATGTTCCCTGACACATAGGCATATTCTTCATTGGAAAAACCTGCCACATTGGCAATAATTGGCAAGTCTGGAAAATGCTGCGCTAGCCAAGGTAATTTTTCGGATAAGACCGCCTCAACACCTGGATTTTGAAGTCCAATGGCATTGAGCATACCTGCCGGTGTCTCGGCCACACGGGGAGTCGCATTGCCATAACGAGGATACCGAGTAGTAGCCTTAATCATAATGGAGCCAAGCTGGTTGAGGTCATAGTAGCCCGCATACTCCTGACCAAAACCGAAACAACCTGAGGCTGGAATGATGGGATTTTTCAAGTCCAAGCCTGGCAAGGATATGGCTAATCGTTCTTTCATCTTACCCTCCTATAACATCAGACTGCCAGTTGCAAAGACAGGACCTTCTTTGCAGACACGCTTATTCTCATATTCTTGTCCCTGCTTTGGTTTGACAACACAGGCATAGCAAGCCCCCATTCCGCAAGCCATGCGCGCCTCAAGGGAGATGTAGGCATGAGGATGATCCTGAAAGCGTTGATCAACATAGTTCATCATAGCAGGTGCTCCACAGGAATAAATGGCTGCAAAGTCGTTTGTCAGCTGTTCGACAACTGTTGCGACATTCCCCTTACGCCCGTAGGAACCATCATCCGTTGTGACGAAGACCTGTCCATAAGACGCCAATTCTTCTTCCAAAATGACTGCCTCTTGTGTGGCAAAGCCAATGACTGACGTGACATTAACACCACGGAGCGCAGCCTGTTTGGCCACCTCGACCAAGGGAGGAACACCGATGCCCCCTCCAATAATGAGAATATTGTCACCTGCTGTAAGAAAGTCCACTTCAAACCCTTTCCCAAGCGGTCCCATGACATCTAAATGTTGTCCGACAGTCATCTTAGAAAAGACTTCCGTCCCTTGACCTTCCACTCGATAAATGAGCCTGCATTGAGAGTTGACCTTATCAATCTCGGAAATAGAAATTGGTCTTCTCAAAAGCATGGAATCATCAGGAACACGAATATGGATAAATTGCCCCATCTTCATATCCTGAACCATCTCACCCTGTAAGGTCATAGCAAAAATACGTGGGGCAAGTTGGACTTGTTCAACAAGCAACATTTGTTCTTTTAAAATCATCTTTTCTCCTATTCTATGCAAATGCAGAAAACAAGAAAGTCGATATAAGAGAAAAACCTTGCTGGCTAGCAAGGTTACACGAAAAGAAGGCAGTATCTGCCCTATTTATCACGTTCCCTTCTTCGCCTCTCTGGACTCAGTTAAAGGATATATTTTCAGCATTATACATTTTTTAGAATTATTTGTCAAATCATGATACAATAGAGGTATGAGAATTCAACAATTATACTATATTATCAAAATCGCAGAAACCGGCAGTATGAATGAGGCTGCCAAACAACTCTTCATCACCCAGCCCAGTCTTTCCAATGCCGTACGCGACTTGGAAAAGGAACTTAGCATCAAGATTTTCTTCCGCAATTCCAAGGGGATTACCTTGACCAAGGATGGTATTGAATTTCTTTCCTACGCCCGCCAGATCGTTGAACAGACTGAACTCCTTGAGGATCGTTACAAAAATCCAAATGCTAAACGCCAACTCTTCAGCGTATCTTCCCAACACTATGCTTTTGTTGTCAATGCTTTCGTTTCCCTCTTAAAAGATACGGACTTGGAAGATTATGAACTCTTTCTAAGGGAAACGCGGACCTGGGAAATCATCGATGACGTCAAAAACTTCCGTTCAGAGATAGGCGTGCTTTTCCTCAACCATTTCAACCGAGATGTTTTGCTAAAACTCTTGGACGACAATCGCTTATCCTATACCCATCTTTTTACTGCCAAGCCCCACGTTTTTGTCAGCAAGACAAATCCACTGGCACAGAAGAAATCGATAACTTTGGACGAATTATCTGATTTCCCTTATCTTAGCTACGAGCAAGGTATCCACAACTCCTTCTATTTTGCTGAAGAAATATTAGCACAAGAGCACCACAAGAAATCGATTGTCGTTTCTGACCGTGCTACCCTTTTTAATCTACTGATTGGTCTAGATGGCTATACCATTGCAACCGGTATCCTCAATTCTAATCTCAATGGAGATAACATTGTTTCAATTCCTTTAGAATTTGATGATGAAATCGAATTGGTCTATATCCAGCATGAAAAAGCTATGCTATCAGACATGGGCGAAAAATTTATCAACCACCTTCTGGAAGAAGTAAAATTTGATAAAAAATAATTACAATCATATATAGACATACAAAAAACAATATGTTATAATAATCTTATGAAAGTATCCAGAAAGAAATTTGAAAGTTTTTCTCTTTTCTTTAAGGAAACGCTTTCATTTTTTTTATATCTATGTTATAATTTGCTTATAATATATATTAAGGAGTGGTTAGATGGCTCAAAATAAAATGTTAGCTATGATTCTTGCTGGTGGACGTGGAACACGTCTAGAAGGTTTGACCAAGAAAGTCGCTAAACCAGCGGTCGCATTTGGAGGAAAATATCGTATTATCGATTTCCCTCTCAGTAACTGTGCCAACTCAGGTATCGATATTGTCGGAGTTTTAACCCAGTACGAACCTGTCCTCTTGAACTCTTACGTTGCTCAATCACAACGTTGGGGCTTGGATGTGCAAGGTTCTGGTGTCTTTGTCCTTCCTCCAAGTGAGAAGATTGAAGGCTTTGGTTTGTACAAAGGTACTGCGGATGCAATTACCCAAAACATCGATTTCATTGATTTGAACGATCCTGAATATGTCTTGATCTTGTCAGGTGACCACATCTACAAGATGAACTACGACAAGCTCCTTGATACCCACATTCAGAAAAAAGCAGATGCAACCATCGCTGTTATCGAAGTGCCAATCAAAGAGGCTTCTCGCTTTGGTATCATGAACACCGACGAAGACTATCGTATCGAAGAATTCGAAGAAAAACCTGCAAATCCTAAGAGCAACTTGGCATCCATGGGTATCTATATCTTCACTTGGAAGACCTTGAAAAAGTATCTCCAAGAGGATGATAAATCTGAAACATCTTCACACGACTTTGGTCATGACATCATCCCTAAATACTTGGAAGACGGTCGTACCCTTATCGCCCATCCATTCCGTGGCTACTGGAAGGACGTTGGTACTGTGAACAGCCTTTGGGAATCAAATATGGACTTGATTGACCACGCAGGTGACTTGGATCTTTCAGACCGTTCATGGAGAATTTACTCAGAAGACAAGGGCTCTCCAGCTCAAGTAATCGGTGCTACCGCAACTGTTAAGTCAGCCTACATTGATAAAGGTGCTGTCATCGATGGTTATGTAGAGCACTCTGTCATTTCGACTGATGTTCAAGTAAGCAAAGAAGCTGTCGTTAAAAATTCCGTCCTTCTTCCTGGTGCTGTCATCGGTGAGGGAGTTGAGCTAGACTATGTCATCGTTGCTGAAAACATTAAGATTGCGGATGGAACCAAACTCTCTGGTGACGCTGATAATATCCTCTTGATTGATAAGAATGTAACCAAGTAAGAAAGGATTGCTATGTTAAGAAATACTCTAGGAATTGTAAATATTGAAGGAAACAATGTACACTTTGGTGACGTAATGGAACATCGTGGCGTACAAGCCTTTGGTTTTTTGGGACGCTATCGACTAATTGACTTCGTTCTATCAAATATGTCAAACTCAGGTATTACAGAGTTCCAAGTTTATATGCCTGTTCGTATGCGCTCAACTATCCAGCACGTTGGTACAGGTAAACACTACAACATCAACAGTAAACGTGGCTCTCTTCGTTTGCTCAACAGCGTGACCGATCCAAACTCTGTTTATCAACATGATATCAATGCCTTTTCTGACAACCTTCATTTCATTGAAAATTCAACCAAAGAATATGTGTTGATTGCACCTTCTTACTTCATCTACAGCCAAGATTTTACCAACGTCATGGAAGAGCATGAGAAAACAGGGGCGGATATTACAGTTCTCTACAAGAATATCACCGATGCAAAAGAAAACTTCATCGGTTGCCAAACCCTGAAGTTTGACGATAACAAACGTGTCGTTGCTTTTGAAGAAAACCACGGCAAGTATAAAAACCGTCCTGTTTCATTAGAAGCTTACATCATGAAACGCACAACTTTTATCGAGTTGATCAAACGTGCCAACAAGGTTTCATCACTCTATTGGTTGAAAGACATTCTTCGTGATACAGTGGATCAATACAAAATCATGGGCTATGCACACCGTGACTTTGTAGCTTGTATCAACAATGTGGAATCTTTCTTTAAGACACAGATTGATTTGATTGACCGTGATACTCGTAAACTTCTTTTCAAGAATGATTGGCCAATTCATACGCAAACAAGCGATTCTTCACCTACTCTCTATGGTCCACTGGCAGAAGTCAAACGTAGTTTAATTGCCAATGGTGCCAACATCAATGGTCAGGTAGAAAACTCCGTCATTGACCGTGATGTGATTATTGAAGAAGGAGTTGTCGTTAAAAACTCTATCATTCTCAATGGTGTAACTATCAAGAACGGTACTACCATTGAAAATGCCATCATTGACAAGTCGACAAAGATTGTTCATTCTACAGATATTAAGGGCAGTGAAGCAAATCCAGCCTACATCAAAGCACATCAAATCATCTAGGAGAAATCATGACAAGAAAATCTGTTCTCTTTGTTGCATCTGAAGGACTTCCATTCATCAAGACTGGTGGTTTGGCCGATGTTATCGGATCCTTGCCAAAAGAATTGGTAAAACAGGGGTTGGATGTCCGTGTGGTTCTACCACTCTATAAGAAAATTGCTATCAATAACCATGCTGATTTTGACTATGTGTCTAGTTTTGATGTTCGTGCAGGCGACATTCAGTCCATGGCTAATGTTTACAGTCAAGTAATCGATGGTGTTACCTTCTATTTCATTGAACACCGTGACTTCTTTGAACGTGATGAACTGTATGGCTATGACGATGATGCTATGCGCTTTGGTTATTTCCAACACGCTACCTGTCGTCTATTAGAGGCACTCAACTACTTCCCAGACGTCATTCACACACATGACTGGCATACTGCTGCACTTCCATTCCTCTGCCGTACTTTCTACAGCTACCGTGAGGAATTCCGTGCTATCAAGCATGTCTTCACCATCCATAATCTAGCTTTCCAAGGCATTTTCCATAAGCAAGCCCTTTGGTCTGCTCTTGGCATGGACTATAGCTACTACTTAGATGGAATTGCTCGTTTCCATGACGAGTGCATTTCCTTTATGAAATTGGGTATCTTGTATGCTGACAAGGTAACAACCGTTTCAGATACCTATGCGCGTGAAATTTTGACCGAAGAATTCGGTGAAAATATGCAACACGTCCTCGAACTTCGCAAGCATGACTTGGTCGGTATTGTCAATGGTATCGATTACGATAGCTGGGACAGTCAAACAGACCACTATCTTGTGAAAAACTATGGACTAGAAACGATCGCTGATAAGAAAGCCAATAAATTGGCTTTACAAGCGCAGTTTGGCCTCCCACAGGATGAACATGTCCTGATGATTGGTATCGTTTCTCGTTTGACCTGGCAAAAAGGATTCTATCTCTTAACTGAGGTGCTCAGCCATCTTCTTCAAGCCCATGTCCAATTTGTTATCTTGGGGAATGGTGAAGCGGATGTTGAAAATGCCTTTAACCATTTCAAACATGCCTATCCTGAAAAATTTGCCTTCTACCGTGGCTACAATGAACCGCTTGCCCACCAAATTTATGCAGCAAGTGACCTCTTCCTCATGCCATCTATGTTTGAACCATGTGGTATCAGCCAGTTGATCTCTATGCACTATGGAACACTTCCATTGGTGCGTGAAACAGGTGGCTTAGTCGATACAGTTACACCGTATCATATTGACAGCAAAGAAGGTACTGGCTTTACATTTGGTGGTCGTGATGCCTACAATATGCGTCAAGTATATGATTTGGCACTTCAGACCTACTATGACCGTCCAGAAGACTGGTACGCTATGGTCAAACAGGCTATGGAACGTGATTTCAGTTGGACTGCTTCTGCTGAGAAATACATCTGGCTCTACCGTGAAATCAGTGGCTAGATAAGATTTGTAACAAACTGGAAAGGAGTGTGACCAACGTCCACTCCTTTTCCACAAGGGAGATTGCTATGACAGAATTTACTGATTTGGATTTATACTATATGAATTCCGGTGAGCATACCACTCTTTATGAAAAAATGGGTGCTCATTTGGTGAAGGAGCGCAATAAAATCCTTGGCACTCAATTCCGTGTCTATGCTCCAAATGCTAGAGAAGTTTTCTTGGTTGGAAACTTTAATGACTGGCAACGAACCCATCCCTTACAGCATGAAATTGACGGTGTATATCAGCTTTATGTTGAAGGTTTGAAATCTTTCGAGGACTACAAGTATGTGATTATCACCCACGATGGTCGGGAAATTTACAAGGCTGACCCTTATGCCTTTTTCAGCCAAGAACGTCCCAACACTGCTTCTACAACCTACAATCCGCGATACAAATTTAAAGACGATCTTTGGATGTACCATCGCGTCAATTACGATTTCAAGGATCAACCTGTTTCTATCTACGAAGTTCACCTGGGTTCCTGGAAACAGAAGTTTGCCAACAAAAATGAGGGTGGTGCACCACTAGAAGCCTTTTATAACTATAAGGAAATTGCTCCGCTTCTCATTGAACACGTCAAGGAAAATAACTACACTCACATTGAACTTTTGCCAATCACTGAGCATCCTCTAGATGCATCTTGGGGCTACCAGGTTACAGGTTATTACAGCCCTACCAGTCGCTATGGCAAGCCAGATGAACTCAAGTATTTGGTTGATCAATGTCACCAGGCTGGAATTGGGGTCATTCTGGATTGGGTTCCACTTCATTTTTGTAAGGATGCCCATGGCCTCTATCAATTTGACGGTAGTTGGCTCTACGAATACCCGCACGAACAAGACCGCGAAAATCACCAGTGGGGAACAGCTAACTTTGATTTAGGTAAGGGCTTGACGCGTTCTTTCCTTCTGTCTAATCTCAAATACTGGTTGGAAAACTTCCATTTTGACGGAATCCGGGTGGATGCCCTGTCCTACCTGCTCTACTGGCGTGGGGAAACGGAAGATGACAAGATTAACCATGGAGCGATTGATTTTATCAAACGTGTCAACGCCATGGTTCACACCGACTATAAGGGTGTTATGATGATTGCAGAAGATTCTTCAAGTTTCCCTAAGGTAACCCATCCTCTCGAAGACGGTGGTATCGGTTTTGATATGAAATGGGATTTGGGCTGGATGAATGATACCTTGAAATTTGTTGAACGTCCGTCCGTCTATCGTAAATACCATTCAAATGAAATCACTTTCGGCATGTACTACAACCAGAATGAACAATTTCTCTTGCCATTGTCCCATGATGAAGTGGTTCATGGAAAACTATCTATCATTGATAAAATGAATGGAGATTACGAAGACAAGTTTCATTTGGCACGTGTTTACTACAGCTTCTATTTTGCTCATCCAGGTAAGAAATTACTCTTTATGGGCAATGAATGGGGCCACATCCGTGAATGGCATGAATACACTGAAATGGACTGGGGACTTAAACTATATCCAATCCATGATTCTTTCTACCAAATGATGAAGACCCTGTCTACTTTCTATCGTGAGCACGATGCATTTTGGAAATATGATTACCAGGCCTACGATAAAGGATTTAAGTGGGTGAAAATTGATAGCGAAGCTAGTCTATATGCCTTTACGCGAATGAGTGATGACCAAGAAATCTTGACCATTCATAATTTTAACGATCAAGAATTGTTTGACGTCCACTTGGATTTGCCAGCTGACAGCGAGTACAAACTGGTCTTCTCTTCTAATGCTATTCCAATGGAAACATTTAGCCTCTATCCAGATGAAAATGGCGCGACAATTACTGTTCCACGCTTGACAAGTTTCTATCTAGAGCGGGTAAAATAAGAGCATGTAAGAATGGAGTTCAAAACTTCATTCTTTTTTGTATGCAAAAACAACCACCGTTTCCGATGATTGTTTGTCTGACTTATTCAACAGCTGTATAAGTTGCTGCTTTTTCAAGGAAGGTATCAAATTCGCCACTTGCTTTCACTTCTGCGATGACCTTGTCAATCTCAGTTTTTAGGTCTGTGCTTCCTTTTGGAAGGGCGATAACTTTTGAGTTCTCATCAATGGTGGGAAACTGTGCTGATGCAATAGCAAGATCACTATTTTGTGAAACATAACCTGCCGCAACTGGAGAATCCATCAAGACTGCTTCTACCTTGCCAGTTTTCAATTCATTTACCGCTTCACCCATTTGTGTCAATGAAACAATTTTGGCATCTGCCATATTTTCTTTTGCATATGTTTCCTGAGTTGAACCTTTTTGAACAGCCAAGGATTTTCCTGCAAGTGCATCAACACTTGAGATGGTTTCAGCATTTTCTTTCTTAACAAGTAGAACGTCAGCGATTTGGTAATAGCTTTCTGAGAAGTCAAAAACTTTTGCACGTTCTTCAGAGTAAGATAGACCAGCGATTGCAATGTCAGCCTTGCCAGATTGGACACTGTTCAAAACGTTGTCAAAGCTCATGGCTGATACTTCCAACTTCACACCGAGCTCATCCGCAATTTTTTGTGCCAGCATAATATCTGCTCCAACAACTTCGTTTTTGCCATCAACAAGCGTTTGGAATTCAAATGGTGCATAGTCAGGACTTGTCGCTACAACCAAGGTTCCTTTTTCTTTAATTTTCTCGAGTGTTGATTGGCTTGAAGATGAGCTAGTTGAAGAACAAGCTGCTAGTGTAAATCCAGCTAACAAGGTAGCTGCTAAAGTAAATAGTTTTTTCATTTTTTACCCTCTTTTTCCTTCTTTATTGAAACGATGTCATTTTTCCTAATGAATCATCGGACCTTGAAAGTAATTTTCTCCATATTTTCTTCCTCTTTTCAAAAGATATGTCTAGTATATAGTAATTTTATACACTTGTCAACAATTATTTTGTATTTTTATGCGATTTTTTTATTTTTTATTCAAACAAAAAAATTCTAGCCCTTTCATTAGGGCTAGAATGGAGGAAATATGTAATTTTATGAGATCAATTCCATTGTATCTCTTGCAATCATTAGTTCTTCATTGGTTGGAAGCACAAATAACTTGATACTGGAATCATCTTTACTAATCAGTTTTTTACTACTTTCATTTGCTTCATGATCAAGTTTCACACCGAAAACAGAAAGTTTTTCTGCGACTTTCTCACGTATCAATCTGGAATTTTCACCTATTCCTGCTGTGAAAACAATGGCATCTGCTCCACCTAAATCTACCATATAGGTCGCAATGGTATGAGCAATTCGATTGGTAAACATTTCAATTGCTGTGATGGCTTGAGAATAGCCTTTATGATAGGCTTCTTCAATATCACGCAAATCATTACTAATTTCGGAAACAGCTAATAGGCCAGACTCTTTATTCAGAATGGCTGTGATTTGACTAGGGGTCAAGCCTTCTTCTTCCATTAGGAAAGGAAGAATGGCTGGGTCAATATCACCACTTCTGGATCCCATCATCAGCCCTGCTAAAGGAGTGAAGCCCATGGAAGTATTGATGGATTGTTGCCCCTTAATGGCACAGATACTTGCTCCATTGCCAAGATGACAACTGATGACCTTCAACTGATCCGTATCAAGAGCTTGCTGTCTATATACTTCCTTGGTAATTAAAGAAATGTATTTATGGCTGGTGCCATGGAAACCGTATTTGCGTAAACGGTATTTGTCATAATACTTTCTAGGTAGAGGGTAAAGGTAGTATTCCTCGCTTAAGGTTTGATGAAAGGCTGTATCAAAAACTGCCACATTTGGAGTATTTGGCAAAAGCTCCTTGAAGGCTTTAATAACCTCTAAGTTTGCTGGATTATGACTTGGAGCTAAGAAGGACAATTCATCAATCTTTGTCAAGACACTTTCGTCAACCAAAGCCGATGCCTTAAAATAATCACCACCATGGGCCACACGATGCCCAATTCCAGCAATATCTGCTAAGGATTGTATAATCCCTTTTTCATCTAATCTTTTTAGTAGATAGTTTACTGCCTCTTTATAACTTGAAAGAACTAGTTTTTCTGTCTCCTTTTGTCCTTTGTAAACCAAAGTAAATGCCGATTCCGGTTCTCCAATTCTTTCAAATATACCTTTAGCGATGATTTCCTCATCAGGCATGGCTAATAATTGAAATTTTAAAGATGAACTACCAGCATTGATTGCAAAAATTTTCCTCATTACTCGTCCTTTCTTCAAACACATTCTGCAATGAGAGAGGGATTAGCCCATTCCCAAGGCTTTAAATACGAATACAGCTAGAGTTGCACCAACAGTTGGTGCAACAATTGGAATCCAAGCATAGCCCCAATTCGCTCCGCCCTTATTTGGAATAGGTAAGAGGGCATAGGCCAAACGAGGACCGAAATCACGCGCAGGGTTGATGGCATAACCCGTTGTTGAACCGAATGACAAGCCGATGGCCATAACTAGGAAAGCAACTACAACAGGAGCAAGACCTACTGCAAAACCTGCAGTATTCATCAATAACAAAACGAAAATGAAGAAGAAGGTCGCGATTACTTCACTCAAGAAGTTAAAGGTTGTGTTGGGAATAGCTGGACCAGTGGCAAAAATACCGACTGAATTCCCTTCCTCAGCTGTTGTTGCTTGGAAATGTGGATAGTAATGCAAAACAACGATTGCTGCACCAGTAAAGGCGCCGAGAATTTGTGCAATGATGTAACCTGCCACCATACTCCAATCAAACAAGCCGCCTAAGGCAAAAGCGATTGTGACTGCGGGATTTAGGTGCCCACCTGTTTCAAAGAAACCAGCAACATAAACACCGCACATTACGGCAAAGCCCCAGGCAAAGATTACAGTTAGAAAACTAGGGGACATATTTTTGGATAGGGCGTGTTTTAAACTAATTGAGGATCCGAAGCCTGTACCAAAGGCTATCAGAACCATTGTGCCTAAAAATTCACCAATGTATTTCTCCATCGTGAGAATCTCCTTCTAATATTATTTTAGATTTATTTCTTCAATTGCATACTCGGCAATTGTTTGATCTTCTATAGCGTTGCCGCCACTGATACCAATTGCTCCGATAATCCGTCCCTTGGAATAAATAGGAATTCCACCTGCTAAACTAACAATCTGACCTTCTGACATTGTTTCTAGTTGAAAGAGCCAATGGTTGGGTTTTGTTAATAGAGCTAGGTCTTTTGACTGCATTTTCATGCCAACAGCTGTGTAGGCTTTTTTATAGGCCATATCGTAGCTAACCAAAAGGGAATCTTCCATGCGATAGGATAGGATTACATGAGCACCTGCATCCACCAGGGTAATCACAACAGGTACTTTCAATTCCTGTGCTTTTTCTCTGGCACGATTTACAATATCAAAAGCTAGGTCATAGAGATTTATGCTGTGTAAATCATCTTTTTTTTCTAAGAGCTCTTGACATTTTTGAATGATTCTTTGAATCAGGATTTCATCGATTTGATTTTGTGTCATCTTTTCTCTCCGATTACCTATTTCTAAAAGGATGTTTCCAAGGCAGAATCCTGTATCAATGGAGTTCCTTTAACAAGTTTAGCTGCATTAGTCCCTAAAATCCTTAAGACACGATTAGACTGGTTTGGATAGTTACTTAAACGATAGAAAAACTGTTCCGTTTGTAAATTTCGATAATGGAGAACAATTTCTCTTTCATTGATAGCTAAACCAACCGAGAGTGGTGAGGACTGAGCAGCTTGATGGGCCAGAGAAACGATACTTTCCGAAGAAAGCTCTATAGTTTCTTTTAAAAATGGAATTCCTTCTTCCTCCATACCAAGCTCTAACTGAGTCAACTTTTCTTCAGGTACCTTTCCCAACTTGTAAATTAGAATAACTGGCTTAGTTGCTTGATAGAACATAAGCATCACCCCACTCTTCTTTACAGTATGAAAGTACCAAACCTGTTGCTACTGCATTTCTTGGTCCAGAAGTTCCTCGGATATTTCCTCGACCTGCCACGATATTGCTCTGAGATAGGGCATCGGTTATCAACTGCGGTACTTCAAAGTCTAAGGCTGAACCACCTACTATAACCACAAATGGAATGTCCCTGATGTCCTGCGTCGGACTGACTGTCTTTAAGGCCCGAATGGCGTTGGTCACAAAGACTCTTTCTTTGGCTGTCTGGCGAACAATCTTGATTTTTTCGATAGAATAGTCTGTGTCAAGCGGTACTAATTCTCCAGTGTCTTTGACGATGACTACTCGGGCAAATAAATCTCCGCTCAGAGGCTTGTCAAAGAATTGGACACTGCCATCCTCATGGCGAATATGGAAAATACTTTCTACCTTGGCAAGGGGGTATTTCTTAATATCCTCTGCCAAATGCCTATCTTCAAGACCTAACTCCGTATTGATGAGCATGGTGACCATATCACCAGCACCAGCTAGGTGAACAGCTTGGATGTCCCCTTTTTGGTTAATAATGGAGGCATCTGTGGAACCAGCCCCAAGGTCTAGAATAGCCATTGGTTGACTAGTACCTGGTGTTGTTAAAGCTCCAAGAATAGCTGAGTGGGCCTCAGCTCCCCCGATTTCAACAGGTACACCCAATTCCTTTTCAACTTCCTGAGCAATAAGGGACATCTGTAATCTGTCAGAGTTAACCATGGAGGCAATTCCAACGGCCTGCTCCATTGAAAATTCTCCGGCAAGACCACCTTTTACGGTGATAGGAGCAAAAGTATCCACTGCCAGAATATCCTGAATCTTAATCTGATCCAGTTGTTTCTCAGTTAAATTTGCCATGGTAAGCCGGACTTTCTCAAGCATACCACCCACATTGGTTCCCGCTTCCCCCAGAACATTTTCGATATGTTGAATACGGGAAACATGGTCCATAATGGCTTCTGCACCTTTTGAAATATCAACGCTGGTGTTCTGTTGCTGACCAATAATCTTGATAGTTCCTGCTGGAATTGTCCTTGCTTGAACATCTCCTTTTGGTGTTTTTATAACAACGGCTGAACGATTTCCAATCAGGGCACGGGCAATCGGAACGACCTGCTTGGTATCTTGTGCATCAAGCTGAAAGACCGTCGCAATACCATAAGGATTGGAGAGTTGGGAAATGACTTTACCAACTTCTGCAACCTCAACCGCCGCCAACATTCCTAAAGGCACCTTATCTATATAGGAAATTTCATCTACAATCGGTATCTTTTTCTCTAAGCGATTATTAACTAAGACACCGTCATCAGCCTGCAAGACTGCACCGACAATCTTATATCCTCTTGAAACATAGGCATTGATAAGTTGGGCCACCGCATCGAAATCGACTTGCTTAGAAGCCACAACGATATAGCTATCTGTCATTGGCTTATTGATCAAGTCCAAGATGTCAACGGTATAACCAACCCCCAACCCAAGTCCACCTGGTGTCCTTGGGTTGTGGCCAATCATGGTAGATTCTGTAATGACAGTTTCCGTAATGGTTTCCATAGCAACATCTCCAATTACGGGAGTTGCTTCATTGATACGGATCAAAGAAATATCTTTGATACTAAGATTGGTTGGTTCTAAGAGTAATTTCAGGGACTGATATATGCCATGAACATTTTCTTTTGTTCCCTTGATACCAGTTGTATCTGCAATCGCAGAGGACAGAAACTGGACGGTTCCATTATCGTATAGCTGAGCTAAGGCAGACTCAGTTGATGAATTTCCAATGTCAATACCGATAATATACTTCATTCCTTCTTCCTCCTTTCGATTTTCAGATTAGTTATCACCTTTTAGTTTCTTACGGCGTTCATAGTGTTCTGCTGCTTCACGGACAAATCCTGAACAGATTTTCGCTCCATAAACATTTTCAAGTTCATTTGCGATGTCCAATAGTTCTTGCTTAGAAGAACGGTAAGGACGAAGGGCATTATAGATTTCCAATACACGTTCATCTGGTACCTTGGTCAATTCTGCCGCGCGTGAGAAATTGTATTCGATAGCTTCACGACCAGCATTACGCGCGATTTCACCTTGTTTTAAGAGGATTTCTGGCTTAATCCGCAAGTCTTTTGAAGTGATACTACCATTGACAATATTTTCCAAAGTAATGTCTTCAAATTTCTTGTTATCACCAACAACAATCCAGTCTGGGTGTTTTTGGGCAATCGGATAGTCTGCTGCAGTAGCTTCTGTACCTTTTGGTAGACCACTGGTTACAGGTTTGTCGTGTCCATTCATCTCTTCTAAGATTTTTCTTACTAATAGTTCTACTGATTCACTCATTTCGATTTCTCCTTGAAGATTTTCTTAAATCAATTCAATTTCATCAGCTGGACGACCTTTTTCAACAAGCTTGGTTTCTTTGATATGAAGCAAGGCTGAATAGGCTTGGTACTTAGGACGAGCCATTTGGTCATTCAAGGTTGGAACAGGGTTTGGTGTTTCACCTTTGGCATATTTAGCAGCATTTTTACCAATTAAACGATAGGTATCTGCTGTCAGCAGTGGTGCTTGTGGGAAGAGTTCTAAGTTACTCAATGGTGGTAAAGCTCTTTGGTGAATAACAGTTGTTCCTTTAGACTGAATACCGATTGAAATACCTGAACCAGATAGGTGATCGCCTTCTACTGCCACAAAGGCAACGTCTGATGAACGATAAACCTTGACAACACGCGCTTTCAAGCCTTCTTCTTCAATACCTGCAATCACTTGTCGTAACACTTCGGTATGAGGGATATCAACCATGGTCTTGGTTTGTTGTGTGCCAAAAGCAGGACCAACTGCAATAACCACTTCATCAACAGATTGGCTTGGTTTGGCAACGCCAATGGTGCGAACAACAGCCTTTTCTGGCAGGACTTCTTTCTTGGTAGTTGTAGTAGTTTGAGTTGCAGGAGTAGGATTTGTCAGGCCAACTTCCTTGATTACTTCTGCAATAATGGAACGTAGTACGTCCTCATTGATGGTTGTCATAATGATTACCTCCTAAATATCACGTGGATCAATGGCATTTGGAATGTTCTTCACTTTTTCCCACTCTTCTCCAACCAGACGGTGACCTGTGCCGACACCGACATAGTCATTTGGTGAGTTGATTGCAGAGATAACATTCCAATTGCGGTCAAAGATAGCAGATGTTTGCAAGAAATCTCCAGCAACACGTTGTTTGAAGAGATTTACAAGCTCATTGGCAACATCTGGGAAACCATTATTGGCAAGGGCTTTAATGAGGTCTACGCCTTGTACACCGCGTTCTAAGAGATTAACAGCTGCCTTGATGTCTTCAACCTTGTCACGCTCTGGCATATCTTTTGAACCATGGGCGTAGGTAGCTGCTTCAACTTCCTCATCTGTAATAGCTGGCAAACCAAGACCTTTGAAGAGGGCTTGCATAACTTTGGCTGCTTTACGGCGAACTTGAACAACTTCCTCTTCGCGAGCTGGACGCAAACCACCATCAACACGCAAGTCACGTTGCAAGATATTATAATCATCGTAGTCTTCTGCATCCCAGTTAGAGCCAGCAAACATGTTGTCGTAGTTTGGTGTAGAAGAGTAACCTGAGTTAATAAAGTCTGTACCTGGTGCCAATTGCATCAAGGTGCGGACAGAGCGACGAAGGTCTGAGTGAGTAAAGGTTTGGTCATTTGAAGAAGCACATTCCAAGTCAAGCATGGTAGCAATCAAGTTTTCAGCAATGACTGCACGGATACCACTTGGAACGGCCGCAGGAATACCGATACAAGATACAGAACCGTTTTGGGTACCTTGTACACCAGCTGCTTTTGTGATATACAAGCAACGAGCTTCAAGATAGAGCATGGATTTGCCTTCTGCTTGTCCCATCTGCACTTCTGCACCAGTACCTGATGTGAAACGCATCTTCAGACCACGAGAAGCATAGGCAGATGCCAAGAAGGCTTTAGACCAAGGGGTATCATCACCATCTGTAAAGACATCTTCAGTACCATAAACAGAAATGGTTTCAGCGTAAGCTGTGAATCCTCTCATACCAAGGTCCAGCTCGGTTGCTTCTTCCAAGGCACATTGGGTCAATACGCCTGGACGACCAACTTGAGAACCAATCATAATCCCTAGGGCGTTGAATGGGGCGTAGCGAGCAACCGCAACTGTTGTTTCTTGCTCTGCAAATCCACGAAGGGCACCTTCTGCCGCATCCGCTGCAATTTGAACAGGGTTATCATTTACGTTGGTAACGTGTGATTGAGTAGCTGTTTGTTTGCGGGTACGCATTTTTTGAACAGCCATCATAATTTCAACTACGTTCATGTGGCTCACGACTTCAACAATTTTAGCTGGAGTCATAGCCTTGGTCAATTTAACAATTTCAGAACGAGGTACAGAAGGAGTCAAAATCATATTAGCAATTTCTTTCGAGTCCATCTTCACGACTTCTTCTGCATGGGCCAAATCAATACCGTAGTTTGCAATAAACTGGTCAATCAGGTCAAATTCTTCTTTTGGTTTGCCATCCAATTCAACCACTTTACCATTGACAATTTTGATACTTGGTTTTGGATCGTTGGGGCTTTCCATTGCAATAAGACCTTCTTCAACCCACTCTGTTACAAATCCGTCTTGGTTGATTGGGCGGTTACTTAATGCCTCAAAACGTTTTGATTTCATATTTCTTTCTCCCTATCTATCAGATGTATGAAGGTTGAGAGTTAACTGGAGTATCACCAAGCGTACCTAATAATTCTTTACCGATTTCACGTGCAGAAATCACAGCTTGACGAACAGCACCAGAATCACCACTGATGAAGAGAATGGTTTCGTTTGAATTACTTGTTCCATTTCCTGGAGAAGCATATCCGATTACATCAACATCTGCAGCTTTTACAGCTGTATCAGCCATTACAACACCAATTGCTGCTGGTGCACCTACAATGAGACCAAAGGCACGACCAACTTCTGCACCGAAAGCCGCTTGACAAGCATGGCTAGCACGAGCAGTATATTGCAATTCGATATGCCCTGCTTCATTGGCATAGACATCACCGAAGGTACGGGCGATATCTCCAAGGGTTACTTCTACTGCCCGTTTCACGTCTGAAACATCGTCACCACCAAAGATGATCAAGCTACCATGACCAGCACCACCTTTGGTATCACGAGGTAATTCAATTTTTACAATTTCTGTGTTGGTTGCTTTTACTGCTTCATCTGCCGCCATAATGTGAGGACCAGCACCAGTACGAGCACCTACCACACCAAGTGAGCGGTAAGATTTTTCCAACTTCATCGCACTAAGTACCTGTTGATCGACATTTGCAATCACCAATCCAATAGTATCACCAATAGGGTTTGAACCAATAAATTCGGTAACATTACATTTGTTTGTCATAATAATCTTCCTCTATTTTTTGTTTTCAATCATATCGCTTTTTGCGATAACGCTTACATTTTGTTTTAAAAATTTTTGGCTCTATAATATCTGTAGTGGGTAAATCCTCTATGGATATTATGGAGTCTTTTTGATTGTAGAAAAAAAGTCCCATATGGCCTATAATGAAAAGCAACCAAACTCACATTAGAAAGACTCATATGGAACAACTAAATCTTATCACAAATCTTCTCAGAATTAAAGACAAAAATATCACTATCTCTAATGAATATGATATGGGAACTCACTTAGAACTTCATGGTCATTTGGATTATACAGCCCCTAAATGTCCCTCCTGCAAGGGACAAATGGCAAAATACGACTTCCAAAAACCCTCCAAAATTCCCTACCTAGAAACTGCTGGTTATCCCTTGCTTATCCGACTTAGAAAGCGTCGCTTCAAGTGTAAAGATTGCAGAAAAATAGCGGTCGCTGAAACTCCTCTTGTCAAGAAGAACCACCAAATCTCCGTCGCTGTTAACCAGAAGATTGCTCAATTACTCATCGAAAATCAAGCAATGACACATATTGCACACAGGCTATCTATCTCAACCTCATCAGTTATGAGAAAGCTTAATGAGTTCAAGTTTGAAACAGATTGGAATACCTTACCTGAGGTGATGAGCTGGGATGAGTATGCCTTCAAAAAGGGGAAAATGAGCTTTATCGCTCAAGATTTCAACTCCCTAAATGTCATAACTATTCTAGACGGAAGAACACAAGCAACCATCCGAAACCACTTTCTACGCTATCCTAGAAAGGTTAGAAATCAAGTCAAAGTCATTACCATGGATATGTTTAGTCCTTACTACAAATTGGCTAGACAGCTATTTCCAAACACCAAGATTGTTCTGGACCGCTTTCACATTGTGCAGCACCTTAGCCGTGCTATGAACCGCGTTCGTATTCTAATTATGAATCAATTCGACAGAAAATCGCAGGAATACCGGTCCTTGAAACGCTACTGGAAATTGATACAACAAGATAGCCGTAAACTCAGCGATAAACGATTTTATCGCCCTATGTTTCGCATGCACTTGACTAACAAGGAAATCCTAGAAAAACTACTGTCTTTTTCAGAGGAACTACGACAGCACTATGAACTCTATCAGCTTCTCTTGTTCCATTTCCAAGAGAAAAACTCAGATCATTTCTTTGACCTTATCGAACAGGAAATAGCCAATGTTAATCCTATTTTCCAGACGGTATTTAAGACATTTCTAAAGGATAAAGAAAAGGTTTTAAACGCCATGGAATTGCCTTATTCGAACGCCAAACTGGAAGCTACCAACAATCTCATCAAAGTCATTAAAAGAAATGCCTTTGGTTTCAGGAACTTTGAAAATTTTAAAAAACGTATTTTGATTGCTTTGAACATAAAGAAAGAGAGAACGAACTTCGTCCTCTCTAGGTGTTAGCTTTTCATCTACCCACTACAGTTGACAAAGAGCCAAATTTTTATTGATTTTGCCAATCCGCAGGATAGGTTACATAGATAAACCTTGCCTTATCTTTGACAGAAAATTGAATATCACTTCCCTTAGGAATAAAGAGAATTTCACCAGGACCAGCGGTCATCACCTCATTGCCAGTGATAATATCCAATTGTCCTTCAATGACATAATCCACTTCATCATAGTCAAGATGCCATGGGAAGGTTGTTTTTTCCATTGTCATTAAGCCAAGTCCCAGACGAGGACTTTCTTCCAAAGTTAGGAGGTCACGGGTATAGACTACATCCTTGCTATTGCCTGTGTCTAAACGATCCTCAGGTCTAACCTCAATATGAGGCAGGCTTAGTGAAATGATACCTGTCGAACTAGACTTTTTAAAGGCATCTCCAGCTACAAAACTTTCTAATAAAATTTTTCTAACCAGTTCTTCTATCTGGCTACGATTGATGTCACTCATAAAGTCCTCCTCTACTCAGCTTCTTTTTTAGTGAGCACAAAAGCAAGTAGGACTGCTGTTACACCACCAACCAATTTTCCGACCATCATCGGAAGAATCATATCTGGATTTTGACCAGCAGTGAAGCCCAAGTGATCGCCGATAACAAATGATGCTGATACAGCAAAGGCAACGTTAATAATCTTACCTCGTTTGTCCATGTCTTTCATCATTTGGAACATGGCAATATTGTTGGCCAAAGATGCAACTAGGCCTGCTGCACCGACTTCATTCATACCAAGAGATTTACCAATTGCTGAGAGTGGTTTGTTGGCAACCTTTGTAAAGATAGCTACTAAACCAAAGGCTCCTGCTAAGGTCACTGCAATGGAACCAACTACACCAAAGGCTTCCATAAGAGTTTCAGCTCCACTCGGATAGAGGCTATTTAACCATTCATTACCTGTCAATAGCTGTGCTGCACCAAAGGCCAAACCGAGAGTTGCAATCACTACAATGATATGACCAAAAATCTCAAATCCTTTTATCATTCCATTTGGTGCTAATAATAGACCAACAAAAATCAATGCAGAAACAATCACTATTGGAATGAGGTTAATCATCAATGTTCCTGCAGATAAGCCTGGAACCAAGAATCCTCCAACTAAACAACCCACCGGAACTGTCACTAAGCCGTATAAAATACCTCTAGCCAATAGTGGACGATCATCTTTCTCGATGATTCCCAAGGCAACTGGGATAGTAAATACGATAGTTGGCCCCATCATAGAACCTAATACATAGGCAGCAAAGTTTCCAACTACAGGATCATCAGCTAGACTAAGAGCTAATGGTGCTCCGCCCATATCGTTAGCAATGAATGTTGTAGCAAAAATAGATGGGTCTGCTCCAACCATGCCATATAGTGGGACAATAATTGGTTTGAGAATATCCGCTAATAATGGTGCAACAACCATAATACCGGCCATCGAAAGTGCCAAAGCCCCCATGGCCATGATACCTTCCTCAAATTTTTCACTAAGTCCTAATTTCCCTCCGATACATTTATCAACTGCACCGACCAACATAAATAGGACCATGATGTAGATGATGATTTCATTTATACTCATAATTCCCCTTCTCACTTTCTAGTGAATTTATTCTGCATCAGCTGTGTACTCAACTTTGTCGATAATTGCGACAACGACCATATCAACAGGAACATTTTCTCTATTCAAGCTAACTCTAGCTGCACTGCCTGTAGTCACCATTACCTGATCACCTTCCCCAGCACCGATGCAATCTGCGACAACAACCAAAGATGGATCTGTTTGTTGTTCATTTAGTTGGCGCTCGACCACTAAAAACTTCAATCCATTTAAGTTCTCATCTTTTCTAGTAGCCCAAAGACTCCCTTTTACTGTTCCAACAAACATACTCTCTCTCCTTTTATTCTATGATTGTTATTCTACGACGATTTAGATAGTCGCGCGCCAAGGCTGTTATAATGGTTCCCTTTTCAATATGAAACATTCCATCATCTTCCAAATCTAAGGCACGCAGCCTAGATTCTGTGATGAGTTTTGGTTTTTTAGAACCTTTATTCTCAGTAGTGTGATGAGTGGATTGAACCTCAATATGTTCTTGTTTCAATAAGGCTGGCAAGTCTTTCTGTGAGTAAAACTGCACACCATATTGCTCCAGTTTCAATTTTCTCTGAAGTAGTTCTTGGTAAAGCAACTTCTTGGCTGACTGTCTGTAGCACTCTAGGTCAAAAGATTCATTTGAAACCAGAACCTTTCTACCAGCTAATAGACTATTAACAACTTCCGTTTCTTCTGAACTATTGGGACAAAGCTGAGCAATTCGCAAGAGGGAATCTAAGGGCAAACCATTTGCAATAATATGCTCTGCCTCATCAATACCCTGCACAATACGGTATTCTTCTGAAAACCCGCTCACTGTCTTATCGCCAATAAGATACAGTTTGATGTGATGGGAACTACCATTAAGGCGGTCTAGAAGGCGATTGGTAATCTCTTGAACTAAAAATTCTAAATTATCCATTTTTAACCCTTTCTACCCCATCTCTATCCTTTTTTTATAATGCGACCACGCATTCCTTTTTTAAATCCGCAAGCATTGGCTTCATCATAGTCAATGTGCATAAAGGTCGCAAACTTAGGGTGAACTCGAATGACTACATCATCAAAAATTAGTCCTCGTTCTCCACCTACTTTTACTTGCACAATTTCCTTATTCACTACATTTGCTTTCGCGGCATCTTCTGGTGTCATATGAATATGACGTTTAGCAACAATCAATCCCTTATCCAGAGATACTACCTTACTTCCATTTATCAAGACAATCCCTGGAGTATCCTCAATCTGTCCGCTCTCACGAATAGGAGCATTGACACCTAGCTTCAAGCAATCTGTCAACGATACTTCAACTTGTGTCGCACCACGAACAGGACCGAGTATCACCACATTTTGGAAGGAACCTTTTGGACCTAAAATTGTCAAACGTTCTTTACAAGCAAATTGTCCAGGTTGGGATAAATCTTTGGCTTTGGTTAGAGAATAATCTTTTCCAAATAAGGTTTCTAAATCTTCTTGAGAAAGGTGGATATGGCGTCCACTCGCCTCAATTTCAAAACTTCCTTCTAATTCATCCTGAACTCTTGTAGCAATCTTATCAATTAGCTCTTTTATTTCCATTCTAATCACACCTTACCTTTCACTCATCCATTGTCATCCATAGGAAAATCTGAGTAGAATGCAATAAATGAGTTAGCTTAGCCAAATATACATCATTTTCTCGAGAACCTATCAGCGATAGCTCCTGTTCAAGCGTAGCTAAGGCTATGTAAGTTTCGTACAGAGCTAGTTTCCAGTTCGTTACAGCACAGGTTAAGGAAAGCTTTTTAAAATCCAGTTCCCTTTGCTGACTATATTCATCCAGTTCTGTCACCGACGGTAGTAGGTCATCATAATCGTGAAGTTCATCCAGTATCTGACCAGATACCATACTTTCAATCGTTGTCAATACTTTGCTGACTTTCTCAAATTTTGATTGTTCGAATGAAAGATAGAGTTCACGTTTACTTTTAAGAAAATGTGGATACAGTGTCGTTAGACGAAATAATAGTGGATAGATTGCTGAATCTTCTAAAGTAGTTACTTTTTGATGTATCGCTTGTGGAGATGTCGTAAGTTGCTGATTATTGGAACGCGTTTGGACCACTCGAATATGATGGTCATTCAAGTAACTTCTTGCTGATGGAGTCAGTTTTTCATGTTCACCTAACTGGAAAACTCCTCCGTCAGCAATAGAAAGCTCCTTGAGTAGCTTTCTAATCTTTACTTCTGTAAAAACCGACATACACTCACATCCTTTAACGATTTTTAATCAACTGGCTACCCAAATCCTTTTACACATCTAGGTAGCCAGTACACTTACTCGCTATTTTGGTAAAATGACTTCTACTTCTGAATGTGGACGTGGGATGACGTGTACAGATACTAATTCGCCTACGTTTTCTGCTGCCGCTGCACCTGCATCTGTTGCAGCTTTAACAGCGCCAACATCTCCACGTACCAATACAGTCACCAAGCCGCCACCAACTTGTTCTTTACCAACAAGGGTAACGTTTGCTGCTTTGACCATTGCATCTGCTGCCTCGATTGCGCCAACCAAGCCGCGTGTTTCTACCATTCCTAATGCGTTTGCACTTGCCATTGTTATGTCCTCCGATTTTTTATTCTTCTTCTTTTTTAGCTTGTGGTAAAATAACTTCTACTTCTGAATGTGGACGTGGGATGACGTGTACAGATACCAACTCACCTACATTTTCTGCTGCCGCTGCACCTGCATCTGTTGCAGCTTTAACAGCGCCAACATCTCCACGTACCAATACAGTCACCAAGCCGCCACCAACTTGTTCTTTACCAACAAGGGTAACGTTTGCTGCTTTGACCATTGCATCTGCTGCCTCGATTGCACCAACCAAGCCGCGTGTTTCTACCATTCCTAATGCGTTTGCACTTGCCATTGTTATGACCTCCAAAAATTATTTTTTATTGACTTAATTTAGCTAATACTTGTTTTACAAGTAGTTCAACCAGTTCATCTTCTTTAAGACTTGAAGATGAGAGCGTTTCCCTTGTTGCTTCCGCAACTGTTCCCTTATAACTATCCATCAAATTTTCTGCTTTTAAGAAATCTGTGTATTCAGATGTTCCGTAAGCAACTCGACGGATATTGTAAAGGTTGTGTGGACTAACGTTATCAGATGTTGCACTTCCTCCGACTGCTCCACATCCTAAGGTGAAGGCTGGGAACAAACCTGTTGTGCCACCAACACCACCAAGAGCTGCAGGGGTGTTGACTAATAGACGGGAAACTGGTTTTTTCAGGGCGAACTCACGAATAATCTCATCATTCTTAGAGTGGATGGACAGGGTATGTCCAACCCCTTCATGATGCAGAATTTTAATACTTAAATCACAAGCCTCTTCCCAGGTTTTAACAGTATAGAAACCAAGAATTGGAGCTAGTTTTTCCATTGAATATGGTGCATCTTTTCCAACTCGTGTTTCTTCTGCAATCAAGACCCTTGCGTCTGCTGGTACCGAGATACCTGCTCGTTCAGCAACGATTTGTGGTGTCTTACCAACCATTTTCGGGTTCATTGCACCGCTTGGAAGAATGATAAACTCTCCCAATTTTTTAGCATCAGCAGGTGGTAAGAAGTAAGCACCTTGCTTTTTAAATTCTGCGATAACAATATCTTTCATGTCCTCTTCAACAATGACAGATTGCTCAGAGGCACAAATCACACCATTATCAAAGGTTTTAGACTCAATAATATGACGAACAGCTGTTGGAATATCCGCACTCCGTTCGATAAAGGCTGGTCCATTACCAGGTCCTACACCAATCGCAGGAGTTCCAGATGAATAAGCTGCTTTTACCATAGCTGTACCACCCGTTGCCAAAATAAGATTTGTATCTTTGTGGCGCATGAGCTCATTAGTTGCTGCAATGGAAGTCTTTTCGATAACACTGATGGCTCCATCTGGACAGCCAGCTGTTTTAGCAGCGCGTTTAATAATTTCCACTGTTTCAACAATACACTTCAAGGCGCTTGGGTGTGGAGAAAATACAATACTGTTTCCAGCCTTCAAGGAGATGAGGGCTTTATACATGACAGTAGAGGTCGGGTTTGTCGAAGGAATCAGACCAGCAATCACACCAACTGGTACACCAACTTCGATAATCTTTTTCTCTGTATCTTCGCGCAAGATACCTACAGTCCTCATATTCTTGATATGCTCCAGAAGCACCTTTGAAGCCACTGTATTTTTGATAACTTTATCCTGCCAGCGACCAAATCCAGTTTCTTCAACAGCCATCTTAGCCAGTCGTTCACGCTCATCGTAACAAGCTTTTGCAACGACTTTGACAATCGTATCAATCTGTTCTTGGGACATCTGCGCTAGTTCACGTTGAGCATTTTTTGCTTGGCGAACAAGGTTGCGAACTTCCTGTATTGATACTAAATCCTTATCTTCTAAGTACATTCAGTATTACTCCTTTCTAGAGAGTTCCATCAAGGCTTGGACAAGCTGACGCTTGTTAGCAAATTTTATTTCTTTTTTGCTTAATTGAATATCTTTTTCACGGTAGGCAATGCTTCTGAGTTTGACAACTTTTAATTTTTCCAGCTCTGTTTGTGAAAACTTAGGAACAAAAGGTGTTTCGACCGCTTCCTCTTCTATGCTTGTAGGCATTTCCGCTACTTCCGTTGTTTCAGTAGCTTCTTCATTAACTAGCTCTGTCCTTTCTGATGGCTCAGGGCTAGCTACAAGATTTGCAGAAACAGCAACCTCTTCCTTCGATTGTGCGAGAGGCACAGCTTGCTCTACGGCAATAGCTCGCTCTTCGACTGGAAGAGGCTCTTCTTTTTTGAGTTTCTTCTCAGCCCTAATCAATTTTTCAGTCTGCTCATCCATGCTAGCAATGACATGGCTACCACGATAAAAAGATTTATTTTCGAGTTCTGCGACTGCAGCAGCTACTGCTGCTTTTACAGCGCCAACATCTCCTGTAATATGTACGGTATTCAAACCAGATTTGATTTTCTCAATATTGATAATGGAGACATTGGCTGCTTTTACAGCTAGGTCGGCAGCTACAACAGCACCTAGATACCCTTTTACTTCAATTAGTCCTAGTGCTCTTTTAGCCATCTAATCCCCCTTTAATAATTCTTCGGGTTGCTTGCAATAGAGATGACTGTTCTAGCAAAGGCATCACAGGCAGCTCTACAAGCTGATTGCGAACCTACGAGAAGACCTCCAGCAAAGTTTGTTTCACTTGGTGGACCATAGAAGGCACCAATGGTTACATCGGAAGCTTTTAGAGCCGCATCTAGACCAACCATGGCTTCGGCTGGCGGTGCAATCAAGTAGGCAATGGCGGTTCCTTCATCTGCATTTGCACCTTGGGAAAGATAAGAACCTGCACGGGAAACACAATGGGCAAAATATGGGATAGTATTGTCATCATTAGCACTATAGAAGCTTGCGCCATTTTCAATTTCATAAATGGCAACATCCAAGCCACTCCGAACTTCTTCGGGAGTTGGACCTGCTAAGATACCAATGACTTCACCAGCCAATTTAGTTGATGCATTCCCAGCACCCGCGTACATACTTCTAGCGTAAACCACTTCAACATCTGCAGACTTGGTTGCTTCATCCAGTGCAACATAGGTTACATCATCACAATCTGAAGTAATAATTCCCAAACTTCGATGATGAGGTTTTAACTCCAAAGAAGCAGCCAGACTGGCATCAACATTGGAAATAAGTAGAGCACTAAGAACAGATGCTCCCAAACGTTCGTTTATCACAATAGGACCTCCTTTTTATTTCAAATCAACACCTGATTTTTTATTGTCCAAAATCTTTTTAATGATTTCCGCAACATATGCCCCTGCCTCTACCGCAGGAGTTCCACCTTTGTGAATATTGGATACAACAGTCCGACGTGATTCGGGCATCCCCATCGTTGGTCTATAGGCCAAGTAGGCACTCATAGATTCTGCTGTTACCAATCCTGGACGTTCGCCAATCAAGATACAAACAACTTCTGCACCTGTCAATTCTGCAATGTGATCCATAGCTCCAACACGAGAGTGTTTGATAAAGAGTACTTCGTCGAATTCTAGACCAAACATTTTCAAACCTTGCTTCAAAGCTGGAAGGAAATCTCTTACGTTTGCTTCAATGGCTGACGAGCTCAATCCATCACCGACAACAATTTGAACTTTGGCATTCTTCTTACAGCTGTTTTTGATAATTTCCTGCTGATCTTCTGGGAAAATTCTTCCCAAATCAGGTCGAGTTAGGTATTCGTCCTTAGAAGAAGCCTTGGTATGGACAGGAATAAAGCCCATCTCTTTGACAAAATCTTCTGATACATAGGAGAATACTGCATCTTGAGCTGCAGCATGGTCTGCTCTAAAGCGCAGAATTGTTTGTGTTTTATAGCGATTTCCTGCTCTCCACAAACCTAAACGAGCTGGCGTAAATTGTTTAATCTTGCGATAAGCCTCTTCATTGATCGCGTTTGGAATAAGGAATTGTTTCTGAATATCCACCTCGGTAATATCAGGAATGATTCCATCTTCAATTTGGCTATCTTCTTGCTTCGGTTGATGTGAAGAGGAAGGCGTGTCCATTTTTTCTGGTACAACTGGCGTTTCAGTTATTTCATTCAAAATGGAACGAATCATTTCTTTTAATTCTAGTTCATTCACAGTAACTTCCTCCTATATTTTTGACTTCATAAAGACAGAGCCATCACCACCAATTTCAGTCAGATGACCATCTTTCATCAAGCCCATATTTTCCATCCAAATTTCAAATTCTTTGATTGGACGCTTGCCTAACAAGTCACGCATGGTAGCGGTTTCATGATAGCCAGTTGTTTGGTAGTTCAACATGATGTCATCACCATGTGGAATAGCCATGATATAGTTGACACCTGCAGCACCGAGGAGAACAAGTAGGTTTTCAGCATCGTTTTGATCAGCTTTCATGTGGTTGGTGTAACAGATATCACATCCCATTGAAATACCTGTCAATTTACCCATGAAGTGGTCTTCCAAACCTGCACGGATAACTTGTTTGGAATCGTAGAGGTACTCTGGACCAATGAAACCAACTACAGTATTAACAAGGAATGGATCGAAACGTTTTGCAAAACCATAACAACGTGCTTCCATAGTTACTTGGTCAGCTCCATGATGGGCATCTGAGGACAATTCTGATCCCTGACCTGTTTCAAAGTACATAACGTTTGGACCTGCTGCTGTACCTACTTTCAAGGCTGTGTCACGAGCCTCTTGGATGATTTTAGCATCAAAACCAAATGCTGTATTTCCTTTCTCAGATCCAGCAATAGACTGGAAGACCAATCCTGTCGGAGCTCCCTGATTCATGGCCTCAATCTGTGTCGTTACATGGGCCAGCACGCAATGCTGAGTTGGAATTTTATATTCTTCAATAAAGTCATTGAACTTATGCAAAATCCGTTTGGTACTTTCTACTGAATCATCAACTGGGTTCAAACCAAGCAAGGCATCTCCACATCCATAAGCAAAGCCTTCCATGGTTGAAGCCATGATTCCATCAGGATCATCCGTCGTGTGGTTAGGCTGCAAGCGAGATGAGAAGGTACCTGGAACACCAATGGTAGTATTTGCAGTCTTAGTAATGACAATCTTTTGCGCTGCTACAATCAAGTCTAAGTTGGTCATGAGCTTAGCTACTGCAGCAACCATTTCTGAAGTTAAACCACGTGACAACCATTGAATATCAATATTTGTTGTTTTATTATCAAGAATCCACTCACGCAGTTCTTCAACCGTCCAGTTTTTGATTTTTTCATAGGTCCGAAGATTAACATCGTCAATGATAATGCGCGTTACTTCATCCTCTTCATAAGGAACAACTGGGTTATTAAACAAATCAGAAAGTTTGAGCTGAGCCAAAACAACCTTAGCTGCTACACGTTCTTCTGCAGACTCTGCAGCAACGCCAGCCAAATGATCTCCTGATTTGAATTCATTAGCCTTGGCCAAGACTTCTTTAACAGAATGAAATTCATAGACTCGACCAAATAACTTCGTTTTTAATATCATTAAATTTATCCTCCTTTTGATATTGACTACTTAACTAAATACAAGGGTTTTTACAACGACTGGTAAAACCGACCCTTCGATTAGCGGATTGCCAATATCAATGTAATCTCCATTTTGCACATCAACTGAATCGATACAAACAAAGGGATAATCTTTAGGCAACAATGCAAACAAGCTTTGACCAAGTACCTTTGCCATGTCTTCCTTGACAACAACCAACAAAGGAATTCCTCGGTCAATACTATCTTTCATCCCTTCCAGAATAGCCTGAGCATATTCTTGTACCCTGACAAAACTTGGGCTTTTGATACCATCTAAGGCCAGCGCTAATTCCTGAACTTCATTTTCAAGCATGAACCATCGGCTTTTTTCCTTAATGGCCTCTGCCAGCATTTGCTTTGACCCCATCTCATCTTGACTAGATAATTTTAAAACTGGGATATTCTTGATTGGCAAAATTTTCGAAATGTAGGTAATCGTGCTCCCACTTACCTCTGTCGTATGACTACCAGCACCAACTACTGTAGCCCTAATGGTTTCAACTGACTCAATTACCTGCTTGTCTGAAAATATTTTCGATTGTGCTAGCGCTTTTCCAAGTAGTATCCCTATATCACCATAGTGAAAATCACTAACAGAAGGATCTGCTTGGAAAATAGCATCAGCTACTCCTCCCGAGAACGAAACACACTTGACAGGATAATCTAGTTTCAAACCATGATTAGTCTGAAGTAACTCATAGTATGGACTATTTGTATCTAGACCCAAACTTTGCTCCAGTACAGATGCCAAAATATCTATTAAGCGTTTTAAATCTGGACCATTAAGTTGAGCCCCTACTGCCAATTGTAATTTTTCTTGGCTAATAATTTCTTGAAGTTTTGGAGCAATATAGGTAATTTTGTGACTATTAGGTTCAATTTTTACAAGCCTGCCACCAATATCAAAGCACGCTGTATCAATCAAATCACCCTCTCGGTAAACAGAGATATTGGATGTTCCACCACCAATATCAATATTTGCTACAGAAGTGTGATGTTCCTGAGAGTACTGATAGCTACCAGCTCCCTTTCCAGAGATAATACTCTCTAAGTCTGGACCGGCAGTAGCAACAACAAAATCACCAGCATAGCCACTCAAAGCCTCTAAGACTTGACTAGCATTATCCTTTCTAGCTGTTTCACCCGTTATGATGACAGCCCCCATCTGAATCATATCTTTAGAAATACCTGCTTTTTGGTATTCCAAGCGGACAAATTCTTTTATAGACTCAACATCTATCAAAAGATTTTCAAAGATGGGAGTAAAGATAATTTCACTCCTATATAGAACCTTCTTATCTGTTATATAGACACGTGGAATAGTGAAAACGGAGGCAATATTCTCCACAGTCAATTCAGATAACACCAGTTGGGTAGTAGCAGTACCAATATCAATGCCAACACTTAAAATCTTATCGGACATCACCTTACCTCCAAAAAAAGACACTTAAAGAAATGCTAATAGAACTCGTCTATTATCACTCTTCAAGCGTCATTGCTTTTAGGCTTACATCATTGTCAGCCTCTTCTATTCGATTAGCATCCTGTAATACTGCTTACTATCACAGGACTTGGTTCACTGTATTGTATATCTATTATTAAAACTCATCATGCATAACCAACAATTTAGCAATTTCCACCATGGGAACTCGCTTTTGCATACTGATGGTTCGAATATGCTTAAAGGCTGCTGATTCTGATAGATGATCACGGGACATCAATAAGCCTTTTGCTTTTTCAATGATGATACGGTCATTGATTTTCTTCGTCAATTTAGCCATTTCACTGGTCAAGTGCTGAAATTGTCTACCTCTTGCAATACATACTTCCACCATAGGAATCAATGATTTAGCATCAAGAGGTTTTACTAAGTAACCACTAACACCATATCTTTTGGCTTTCTCGATATACTGTTCATCACTTTGGGTAGTTAACAAGAGAACACTATAGGCCAGATTATCATCCAATATTTTTTTACAGGCTGTCAAACCATCTAATAGAGGTAGCTGGATAGACATCACAACTAAATCCGAACGGTATTTTTGACTTAATTCAATTGCCTCGAAACCGTCGCTAGCCTCTGCAACAACTTCAAAATCAGCCTTTTCCAATATTTGTCTGACATCACGTCTAACCATTGGATCATTGTCTGCTATTAGTATTCTACCTTTCATACCCACCTCTTCTGACAACTTATGTCCGTGTTACAACTGTACTTGAAAAATGAAGAATCTCCTCCAAGCCTTGTAACACAGCTACTAGGGCTGCCTCCACAGAAGAAACATCTCCTGTCATAACAACAGAGCCACTAAATCGATCGACAAAACCTATCTGTACATCCGCTGCTTTGGTCGCAAGATCCACTGCAATGATAGAAGCTTCGCTCGGAGTAATTGTCAGTATGCCAATGGCTCCTTTTTTATCGACTAGCAATCCTAGTTTTTCATAGATGACTTCATCAGGATTCGCAATGAGATGGGCCAAGGTTATCTGCTTCCCTGGAACATACTCTTGTATCATTCTCTGTTTTTCTTCCAGTTCGTCCACCTTCTTTCAAAGTAGAAGTTCCGATAACGTCCTAGTTAGTATATTATAACACGAAGTAGGGTAATTATCAACATAAATCTAGAAAGCATTTTCCAAAACTACCAAAGCTTCTTCCGTGCTCGGTTGTCGTGGATTTGTCGCCGTACACTTGTCTACTACCGCTGCTGCTGCAATTTCTTCCTTGTACTGATTAAAATCACTAACAGACACACCATACTCCCGTAAGGTCATCGGCAAATCCAGTTTTCGTTGCAATTTTTTCACAGCGTCAATCAGCTGTCGAACACCCAAAACAGGACTTGTAGCACTGCAACCAATCAGTTTTGCAATTTCTTGGTATCGGATAGCTGTTGCTCTATCACCGTCACCTAGGCCACGAGCACTGATATTGGCATTATACTGGATGACATATGGCATTAGAATACTGTTTACTCGTCCATGAGGGATATGGAATTTTGCTCCTGTAGCATGGGCTAAGCCATGGTTGATCCCCAAGGATGCTGTATTGAAGGCCATGCCTGCCAGAGTTGACGCAACATGCATTTTTTCACGAGCCACTGAATCGTTTCCGTTTTTGTAGGCTTTAGGTAGGTATTCGAAAACTAATTTAATGGCTTTTTCTGCTAGAGCATCTGAAAAATCTGTTGCCTTGGTCGAAACATAGGCTTCAATAGCATGGGTCAGGACATCCATCCCCGTATCTGCTGTAATGTTTCCTGGTAGAGATGATACTAAACAGGAATCTAAAATGGCTACATCGGGTAGTATTTCTCTTGAAACCAAAGGATACTTGATTTCTTTTTGCCTGTCAGTAATGACGGCAAATTCCGTCACTTCCGAACCAGTACCGCTGGTTGTTGGGATAGCAATTAAAGTCACATCTGTAAACACAGCCATTTTTTTACCAAAGTAGTAAATTGCCTTGGCTGCATCAAGAGCTGAACCACCGCCAATCGCAAGGATGATACTGATTTGTTGACCACCCACGGACTGAATACCAGCAATTATGGTTTCAATCGGTGGATCTGGTACAATATCATCAAAAACATGACACTGATTGCTTGAATCCAGATAACTTAATACACTGTCCAACTGACCAGTTTGTTTTAGGAAGGGATCTGCAACAACCAAGATGTGCTCATTCTTATAACTTCTTAGCTGTTCTAGAGCACCCTCACCTATGCACAATTCTGTTTTATAGAAAATCTTGTACATTTCTTCTCCTTTCTATGTAACTTTTCCATAAAAATAAGCCATATGAAAACCAGACTAGAACTCTCCATTAAGTCATAGTCGTTTCATATAGCTACATTGCTTATTGATTAGTACGCCTTTGTACCACGAAAAAATTATAACATAAAGCCATTAACATATCAACAGAAATAATGATTTTTCTTGATATTTTTATTAACTTTTTTTGCTCCTTGCACCCTTACCTAAATGACTACCTATGAACCTGTGCCCCTCGTTCAGTACTTCTATCTATGACTAGTTTTCAAGCTACCCAGCATTCATCTTCTTTTTTATATTTCCATCAAAATCTGCCTTGATGAATGACAAAATGCTCTCCTATAGCAAAGCGAGTTATGGATGGAGAGAGCTTCTCAATTTCCATCATTTTGATACAAATTAGTTGTCAAACTGGCGAAGATAGGTTATAATGATGATGCTAGGAATTGATTTTAGTACTTTTGAAAACATGGAAGTTTGGTGCAAATCCAACGCGGTCCCGCCACTGTGATAAGCTTTGCTTTAAGTCAGGTCTTTGGTTTCAAATTTTAGTAGATCTCACGCCTCGATGTAAGGTGTGATGTCAGTTTGGATAGCGCATCTACTGCGGTATTTTCCATTATTGGCTCTACGTGAAGTACCTTTCATTTTCTAAAGGTAGAAAAACTACCTTACTGCAACGGAGCAGGGCCGATAATCGGGAAAGCCACAGTTAATCAATGATGCTTAACAGACTATACAAAGATGTATAAATGCTTTCTTAACATAAACTACAAACCACCCTTGATTTTTCAAAGGTGGTTTATTTTTTCTAATCCGACTTCCCTTCCGCTTCTCTTCGTTTTTTGATCAGAGTTCCCATTCGTAAGGATTTTTCATTATAGTAACGATAGTGTCGACCTGAACCATCACCGATATAGCTGATAGGTGAAAATTCACTGCCCTTAAAATCACCATGTTCATCAAGCAAGTCTTCTTCTACTACTCTGCGCGTTACTTTTCCGATAATGTTGGTCAACTTACCACATTCTACCAGTTCAACAACTTCGCACTCAATAGAAATTGGGCATTCATTTACCAAAGGAGCATCGACTGTTTCACCAACTGTGTAAGTCAAACCAGTTAAGGAAAATTTATCTTTACGGCTATTAAAACCAGCAAGTTCCACTTCCTCAATCAGCTCTTCTCTTGGAATATTGACAGTAAAGTGACCATGTTTGCTGATTTCAGTCACTGCATTTCCCTTTGTCCTCATGCCAATCACCATCATACTGCCCAAAGAATAAGCAGAACTTGAGGTTGTTATATTGTATCCATGAATATCATCTTTGTAACCCAAAAAGAATACCGGAAAGCCAAAATATAGCTTACGTGTCTCAAATGTTTTTTTCACCTTTTACTCCTTTATTGTAAGAATAGGTATCTACTGTTCAGCATTTCCATCACACATGATACCTCATTCTTAAACATCACTATTTTCCCTCTAAATAATCCCGCAAGGAATTGACAAATGCTGTCGGGAGTTTCAACTCTTCTTGCAGTTCATCTCGATAGCGGGTAATGATGTCATACTCCCGTCCTTGAGAAACCTTGATTGGCCAGTCGGGATCTAGTAACATGGCCTTACCAACAGAGAAGAGTGGGATGTCTTCTGCTAGAATCTCTTCCACATCTTGACAGGTCTGAATCCCACCAACTGCAATCAGGGGCACTCGTCCATTGATTTTTTTTATGACGGAGTGAATGATCGGTTCTGGTGCATCAGGATTTCGTAGGGAAGGTCGGAAAACATGACTTAATGAGAGATGAAGATAGTCTACCCCCATTGCAATCAGCTGCTCTATCAGCTGTAAACTATCCCATAATTCAATCCCTGGGTCTTCAATCTCTTCTGGGGAAAAACGGTATCCAACCAAAAATGGTCTATCTGCTTCTTCCTTGACTAGTTTTTTCACCTGCTTAACCAAGGTCTTGGCAAACCGCATACGGTTATTCAGACTGCCTCCCCACTTATCCTGTCGTCGATTGGAATGGGGAGAAAGGAATTGCTGGATTAAGTAAGTATTGGCCCCATGTAACTCCACTCCATCAAAACCTGCTTTTATGGCCCTTCGAGTTGCATCAAGAAAAGCCTGTAATATCTCATCTACTTCCAAATGCTTAAGCGAACGAGGTTCTACCACATTACCATGAGAGCCAATAATAGCACTAGGAGCTACTGGTTTTCCTTCAATCAAAACTGGGGGAACCATGCGGCCTCCATGATAGATTTGTAAGACTGCTAAAGCCCCTTGGTCCTTGATGGCTTGAGCCAGGCGAGCCAGACCTTCTATTTTGTCATCTTCTGCTACGCTGAAACTATCTCTGAATGCCTGCCCTTGCGTATGCACATAGGCACTGCCAGTAATGACCATGCCCACTTGGCCAGCACGACGAGAATAAAAGTCAATATCATCTTGCGATACATAGCCTCCCGGTTGACAAACACTCAGAGTCATGGGAGCCAACACCACTCGATTTCTAGTGTACAGCTGATCCGTCAGCTGTACAGAATCATGAATTGTTTTTATCATCTACAACCTCTTTTCCTAAAAGATATGCAGTAACATCTGTTCCTTCTTTTTCTACCACTGTCATAGTTCCTTGGGGGAAATCAATATCCCAAAATAGGGCCGATGGATCTACCAAACGTTGATAAATCAACCTTAAAACACCCAAGTGAGCAACAAGGGCCAGTGATTGACCTGGATGTACTTTGACCAATCTGTCCGTTTCAGTCCAAACCCGGTCTTGAAAGTCTCTAAAGGCTTCCGCTTCCGGTGGTCTGTAGGTAAATGGTGCTGCTAACCAGGCCTCCCATTCCAGCGGAAATTGTTCCTGAATCTGATCGGCAGTCAGGCCTTCCCACAGTCCAAAACCTTTTTCATCCATGTTCTTTAAGGGGATTGGATGATGTATAGGAAAGACAAGCTGGGCTGTTTCCTGGCTACGTCTTAAAGAGCTGACATAGACCCTGTCAATAGGAATATCTCGCATCTGATTTTCCAAGACTAGAGCCTGTTCTTTTCCTCTTTGATTGATGGAAACATCCAAGCTTCCATAAAAACATCGTTTTTTATTCAAATCGGTTTCACCGTGACGCATGAGGTAGATTTTCATATGATTAACCCAATAATAAATAGGAGTTGAGCCACTTCGACAAAGGCTCCTAAGGTGTCACCTGTATGGCCGTCAATTTTTTGGTAGACAAACCGCCGATAGACCTGTGAACCGAGCAAGACAAGGCCGTAGGCAAGCAAACCTTTATAACTAAAGACATAAACCAAGCTGGCTAGTGGCAAGAGCTGAGAGAGGAAAATTTGACCACTTGTCGTGCCTGAGAAAAAATTGCCCGTACCACCTTCAGCCCGTGCATAGCGCATGTGGTAAAGTTGCAGAGCTAGTCCAACCTTCCCAATCATCGCCAAGGCTGCCACTATAAACCAGGTCGGCTCAGGAAGATAAGGATAGGCCACCAGCATCAGAGCATAGTAAAGAATCAAGGCCAGGACACCATTGCTACCGATACGACTATCCTTCATGATTTCCAGCATTCTCTCCTTTTTTCGTGAGGAAAAAAGTCCATCTGCAGTATCTGCCAAGCCATCTAAGTGAAACCCACCTGTCAGTAAGACATCAAAGAGAAAACTGAGGCACCACGCGACTATCCCTGGTAAAACTAGCTGAGCTAGAAAATAAAACAGTCCTGTAATACTCCCTAGCAAGAGACCAAATAGGGTCAGGTAGGGAACTCCTTTCTGGATATGGGCAATGTCCACTTCCTTGTTGATGGGAATCCGACTAAAAAATTGTGTGTAAATAATCAGTGCATCTATCATTTTAAGCGTTGAGCAAGGCCACAAATCACCAGATAAACCTCACTCGCCTCCTTCGCTAAAAACTGATTTACCTGTCCAAGCAGATCGCGGAAATACCGTCCCAACTTGGTATCTGGAACGATGCCCAGTCCAATTTCGTTGGTAACAATATAGAGCTGACCATCTGTCAACCGCTGAGCACTTATGATGTCCTGCCATTGAGCATGGATTTGTTGGCTGATAAAAGCCTGTTCTTCCTTACTGAGAAAGTTATCACCCTCTAGGGCTATTTTCTCAGGGAAATAGGTTTCAACCAGCTGAAAGAGGAGATTGGTGGTCAACATGGTGGCACAGTCCAGCAAGTAATAATCGTAGTTTTGGTCTTTCAACCAGGATCCAAGATCAGCAAACTGCTCATGGGTTGTCCAAGAGGCTGGCCGGCGTTCTTGGTGAAGTCGGACTCGCTCCTGCCATTCACTGTCGGTGCCTGAACTCATTCCTGTCGCTATATAACAAACACGTTCTTTCTCCCAGATTTGCTCTTCAGTGAACTGCGATTTGCCACTTCGAGCTCCTCCAGTTACCAAGACAATTTTACCCATATATTTCTCCAAAAACAGTATCAAAGGCCTGCAAGGTCTGATCAATATCTTCCTTGGTATGAGCTGCGGACATGAAATTTGATTCATACTGGGAAGGTGCTAGGTAAATCCCCTGTTTGAGTAAGCCTGCATGGACACGAGCAAAGACTTCCTGGTCGCTGGCTTTGGAATCTTCAAAATTCCGAACAGGTCGCTCGTTAAAGAAAAATCCAAACATGGTACCAACTTGTACGACCTGTAAGGGAATCTGATACTTGACAGCTAACTCTTTCAAGCCTTGGCAAAGCTGACTAGTTCGTTCTTCCATGTCCTTGAAGATTTCTGGTGTCAAGGACACCAAGGTTTCATAGCCAGCTGTCATAGCGATGGGATTTCCTGACAAGGTACCTGCCTGATAGACTGCTCCCATGGGAGCGATATAGTCCATGTACTTCTTCTTACCTCCAAAGAGTGCCATTGGGAAACCTCCACCAACAACCTTACCAAAGCACAACAAGTCTGGCTCCACACCGTACAAGCCCGTAGCTCCAGTATAACTAGCCCTAAAACCTGTCATCACTTCGTCGATGATAAACAAGGCACCGTATTGACTGGTGAGCTCTCGAATAACATGGATAAAGTCATGGTCCGCCTGAATCAGCCCCATATTTCCCGCCACAGCTTCGATAATGACACAGGCGATGTCTGAACCCATTTCTTCAAAACAGGCCTGAAGGCTGGCCTTATCATTATAAGGTAGCGTAATAGTATCTTGAGCAGTTGCTTCTGTCACGCCAGGGGAATTTGGCAAGCCAAAGGTGGCAACCCCAGACCCGGCTTGAACGAGGAAGGAATCACTGTGACCATGGTAACAGCCAACAAATTTAACGATTTTATCCCTCTGTGTTACTCCCCGTGCCAAGCGAATAGCACTCATGGTAGCTTCCGTCCCCGAACTGACCATTCTCAGCCGTTCCAAATAAGGAATTCGCTCCTGCAGGTGCTGGCCCAAACGAGTTTCCAAGGGACTTGGTGCTCCAAAACTGGTGCCGCATTCCACGGCTGACTTGACCGCTTCAATAACCCTATCTTCTGCATGACCGAGAATCATTGGTCCCCAGGACAGGACATAGTCGATATAGCGATTGCCATCCACATCATAGAGATAGGCACCCTTGGCCCTATCGATAAATACTGGATTTCCTTCAACTGCCTTAAAGGCTCTGACAGGACTATTGACTCCGCCTGGAAAAACGGCTTGGGCTTGTTCGAATTCGAACTTAGATTGTTGAGTCTGCATCATCTTATCCTTCCTCTTTCAAATAGTAGGCTACGTCTTTGGCAAAGTAGGTGATAATCAAGTCTGCACCTGCCCGCTTAAATCCTGTCAAGGTTTCAAGAACAACCGCCTTCTCATCAATCCAGCCATTTTGAGCTGCAGCTTTAATCATGGCATATTCTCCGCTGACATTATAGGCAACTAAGGGAAGTTTTGTTTCCTGCCGTAACTCCCGCAGAATATCCAAGAAGGCTAGGCCTGGCTTGACCATGAGAAAGTCAGCACCTTCTTTCTCATCGCTCAGTGCCTCTCTCAATGCTTCTAAACGATTGGCTGGATCCATTTGGTAGGTCTTCCGATTGCCGAACTTTGGAGCACTCTCACCAGCATCGCGAAACGGTCCGTAAAAGCTAGAGGCAAACTTAATGGCGTAGGACATGATGGGAATATCTTCAAAACCTGCCTGATCCAGTCCATGACGAATAGCCTCAACATAGCCATCCATGGCGTTGGAGGGAGCAATGATATCCACACCAGCTCTGGCTTGACTAATAGCAACTTCTGCCAAGCGTGTCAAGGAAGTATCATTGTCAACCTCCTGACCTTTTAACAAACCACAATGTCCATGACTGGTAAATTCACACAAGCAGGTATCTGCGATCACGACAAGCTGAGGGAAGTGTTCTTTGATTAGGCGAATCGCTTCCTGAACAATGCCTGTTTCATAAGAGGCCTGGCTACCAATCTCATCTTTTTCCTTAGGAATGCCAAATAGAATGATACTCTTTAGCCCTAATTTTTCTACTTCTGCTACTTCGTCTACTAACTGATGCAAGGGGAATTGATAGACTCCTGGCATGGAAGCTACTTCCTGCTTGTCTTCAAGACCTTCTTTCACAAAAATAGGATAAATCAAGTCTGAGGTCAGTAGTTGGGTTTCCCTGACTAAATCGCGAATCCCTTCTGTCCTTCTCAGACGTCTGTGTCTAAAAAATACCATATCGTTTCTCCTTATCCATTATGGTTTCTAGCATGGCAGTGATAGAAGGCCTGTCTGGCATTAGGTCTACCTCATAACCAGAGTCCATCACTGCCTGAGCTGTTGTCCTTCCAATGACTGCAATCTTATGGCTGGTAGGCAGGCTTTTTACTACCTCTGTAAAACTGTGCCAGGCAGATGGACTAGCAAAGGTCCAGATAACCCTATCTATGTTCAGATAAGTAGCCAGCTGAGCCTGACCTGCCTGATGGGCAACCGTGTCATACATCTCCCAAGCCAGCACAGAATGCCCTTCTTGCCTCAAACGCTCGGCGATGCGAGGATTGGCCAAATGACTCTGAGGCAGCAAGATCGTTTGCCTTTCTAAGCCAAGGGCCAGCCACTCCTCTACAAAATCTTTTCCATACTGACTAGTGGACTCAAAAGTCACTGACCGTCCTGCTTCCCTGATGGAACGACTGGTCTGCTCGCCAATACTGGCAATCTGTAGGGAAGTTGGAAGATAGGGCAGGAAGTACTCAAAAGCTGTCGCACTAGTGCAGAACAGCCAATCAGCCTTTTCCAACTCCTGCTGGACTTGTTGAGGTAGGGGATGGGCCTGAAAAGCTATCAGGGGAACAATTACTAGCTGGAAGCCAGCATTTTCCAAAACTGCTTGCAGGTCCACATCTATAGCCCCATCTCTTGTTACTACAATCGTCGCTGTCATCTTGCTGGCTCAACCCCTAGTTGATTGAGTTCCTCCACGGCCTCTTTGGCCAACTGGAAACCGTCTGGACCAGAGAGTCTGATGCGGTGGCAGTTTTTCTCACGGTCTGCCAGCATGACTTCTAACTGATAGTCAGCTCCAACCTGCTTGGCCAAGGCAGCAATTGGGAAGGTGCAATCGGCACCCATTCCTCGTAAAAATTCCCGCTCAATGCCTGCACAGATGGCTGTTTCAGGATGGTTTATGCCAGATAAGATATCCAATACTTGCTGGTCATCCGCCCGGCATTCGATTCCCAGAGCTGCCTGAGCAATGGCAGGAAGACAAATGGATTCGTCCAAATATTCAATATCCAAGTCAGCCTGGCTGGTCCAGCCGAGCCGATTGATCCCCGCGACTGCTAAGACAATGGCATCGTACTGCCCGTCTCGGACCTTTTGGATACGGCTATCGATATTTCCACGCAAGGACTTGTAGACCAGGTCAGGTCGAACAGCCTCAAGCTGAACTTGACGGCGGAGACTGCTAGTTCCTACTACTGATCCAGCTGGCAAGCTAGCCAAGGTCATACCAGCTTCTTTGAAAATTAAACAATCACGCACATCCTCACGCTCAGGACTGGCACCAATCACACATCCCTCAGCTAGTAGTCCAGGTACATCTTTCAAGCTATGGACTGCAATATCAATCTCTTTTTCCACCAGTGCCTTCTCAATATCTTTAACAAAAACACCTTTTCCACCGATTTTCTGAAGACTGACATGGACCAGCTTGTCACCTGTCGTCTTATAAGGAACCAGTTCAAACTCAACATCGGGGTGTAAGGTCTTAAGGGCATCTACAACCATATTGGTCTGAGTAAGTGCTAGCTGACTTTGCCGAGTTCCCACTCTAATTATTGTCATAATCTTCTCCTAATCTGTCTGCTTGTAAGCCAAAAAGTTTACAGACCAAGGCAATATCGTAGTCAGACCTTTCCCCGACAGACATCTCCTTGAGTTGTAAAATGGGCTCTCGAATCAACTGATTGACAATTCCCTTCATGTGTTTGGAAATTTGTTTCTGTTCCCTTTCGGTCAAATCAGGTATCTTTCGATTGATACTTTCTAAAGATGTTGCATGAATCTGCAAGGCTTTTTCCCTCAATTCACGAATGAGAGGAACAATCCCCAGCTGAGCTTGCCACTCTTGGTATTTGACCAACTCATCCTCTATTTCCAAAACAATCTGATTGGCAATTTCTCTTCTTTCTTCATGATAGACTTCCAGTTGATTGCTGAGATTCTCGATGGTATAGAGGGTCATCTGTTCAGTGGGATGAACGGTCCTAGGTAGACAAAGGTCAAAGGCGATAACACTTTCTTTTAGCATAGTTGGAAAGAGAATGTAGCCACCTACTTTTACAGCCGAGAATACAACATCCGCATCCGCAACCGCTGCTTCTAGCTGGTCCCAGCTAAAAGCCTGCACACGTTGGTCCTGTAGAAAATACTGGGCCTTTGAAACTGTCCGATTGACCAAGCGGATTTGTTCAAAAGGTTTTTTCAGCAAGTATTTGGTCACCAGTTGGCCGATTTCACCCAGGCCGATAACCGCTACCGTTTTTCCAGAATAGTCAAAATCCGTCTGCTCTAGCATTTGCACCGCTGTTAAGCCTATGGAAATCGGTCGAGCATTGATGCGGTATTCTTCATGCATTCGTTTGGCAAAGGTCATGACCTGCTTGAAGACTTGGTTTAAGATAACTCCAGTCGTCCCAACTGTCTGAGCTCTGGCAAAGGCCCGTTTCAACTGACCTAGAATTTGAGTTTCTCCTAAAATCTTCGATTCCAGGCCAATGGACACTCTCAGTAGGTGTTCCAATACCTGATCGGCTTCTTTGAAAATCAGACAGGGCTCTACTTCTTTCGCTTCCAGCTGAAACCAGTTCAGTAAAAATCGTTTGGCATAATAGCGTCCTGTATGGAGCTGGTCCACCACTAGATACAGCTCTGTTCGATTACAGGTCGATACAATGACCGTTTCAAAAATACTTTTCTCTTGGTTGAGGGCCCGTAAGGCCTGGTCCACTTCCTCGTCGGAAAAGTGTGCCCTCTCCAACAAACTAAACGGTGTATTTTGATGGGTCAATCCAACATATAATAGGTCCATAACATACTAACCTTTTTCATTCTAACTCTTCTAACAGTGCTTCAATTTTCTGACGTATGGCTTTTGAATAGGCAGCAGAAGCACCATTTGTTGAAATCATGACAGAAAAATTTTTTCCCTTGGCCATTGCTACATTATAAAAATCTGAATAGTTCTTGTCACCAGTATTGTTGACCAGCTGACTAGGATCGGCATCCTCCATCACTTGCAGATTGACACTGGCTTGGCTGGTACAGGCAAAGGCTAATGTTGCACCCTCTAAATCTCCTTTTTGATAGGGTCTAGCAAGCCAGGTCACTTGTGTAGCATCAATACTTGAATGCAGGTCTGGGCTGATAACAGTCACCAAAGCACCCTCATCTAGCAAGCCCTTGATTTTTCTGGAAGCAACCTTGCCTCCGCCTACCACAACTACCTTTTTTCCCTTTATGTTAATCATAACTGGGTACATGGTCATGCCTCCTTTTTCCGACTTCGAAAAATCTTAGAGCTGCGTTCATAGACCGTATCAGCTACCCCTAGTCTAAAATTAACCAGGCGAGCTAGGACAAAAAAGTAGTCTGATAAACGGTTGATATAGACCATACCGACTGAATTCACCTTCTCTTCGATTTCTATTAAAGCTACCATGCGGCGTTCAAGCCTTCTGGTAAGTGTTCTTGCCATGTGGAGAGAACTAGCAATCAAATGCCCACCTGGTATGATGAACTTTTCCAACTGCGGTGGCTGGTGCATATAGGCATCCATACGTTCTTCCAGCCAATTTACAGTAGCTTCTTCCTGCTTGTAGGGCCGCAATTCCCTTGGTGTAGCTAGGTCACTGCCACAATCAAAGAGCTGCTGCTGGATTTGCTCGCACTCCAGTCGAAGATCGTCCAATTCTGGGTATTCCCTCATCTCCGCAACTATTCTTCCTAGCAGTGAACACAGCTCATCCATAGTCCCGTAAGCTTCCACGCGCTCATGGGTCTTGGAAACTCGGTCACCACCATAAAGGCGGGTTTTCCCACTATCTCCATATCCTGTATAAATTCGCATACATTTTCCCTTCCTAACGGTCAAGCTAAGATGTCATAGATAGCTGCCATGTCCAAGGATTCTCTCAAAATAGTTGCTAACTTATCGTACTCTCTATCCTTTATGGTCTGAATGGCTTCTACTTGCTGGTCAAGAGCTGGCAAGCCTTTTCTAATTCTTAATTGATTTAGGTAATCACGGGTCCATGCCAGATTGTCGAAAATACCATGTAGATAGGTCCCTTGAACCTGACCATCATGTCCAATGGCTCCATCCTGACGCTCCATCGCCTCTCCATTTTGCAAAACAATAGTTGAAAATGCTTGAACACCATCAGCCAAACAGGTTTCTCCCATATGGATTTCATAACCTTCTAAGCAGTAGTCACCTTGTCGAGCTTGGACCTGAGTGGTACACTTATTGGCTTGGAAGATAGTGGTTGTGTCTAAAAGCCCAAGAGCAGGTATGTCCTGAATGCTGGACTCAACCCCTAAGGGATCCGACAAGTGTTGACCAAGTAACTGGTAGCCACCACAAATACCAAAAATAGCACTTCCTTCTTGGAAACAACGATGAATTTCTTTATCCAAGCCCGACTCGACCAAATAGACCATATCTTCAATGGTATTCTTACTTCCTGGTAAAATCACGAGATCTGGGTGACCAAGCTCATCACCTGGTCTGACATAGCGAACAGACACGTCAGGCTGCATTTCTAGACTATTAAAATCTGTAAAATTGGACATCCTATTCAGATTGATAATGGCAATATCCAAGTCTTTTTGAGGATTATATTTCCGGCTTTTTTGAACTAGGGCAACACTATCTTCACTATCAATGTTGATCTGGGCATAGGGGACCACACCCAAAACAGGAACCTTAGTCAAGTCCTCAATCATGTCGATTCCTGACTGAAGCAGGGCAACGTCACCTCGGAATTTATTGATAATTACTCCCTTGATTCGTTGGCGATCTTCTTCTGGCATGAGCATGATTGTCCCATAAATCGAAGCAAAGACACCACCCTTATCAATATCCGCTACCAAGATAACCGGTGCATCAACCAATCTAGCCATACCCATATTAACAATATCTCGGTCGTTCAAATTGATTTCAGCTGGGCTACCTGCCCCCTCAAGCAATATTATATCATTTTCAGCACTCAGTTCCTCATAAACTTCTTTGATCTTGGGAAGTAGCTCCTGCTTAAATTCGTGGTACTCGACCGCATCCATATCCGTTAGGACCTGGCCCATGAAAACAACCTGAGATTTTCGGTCTGAGGTCGGTTTGAGAAGAACAGGGTTCATCCGAACATCTGGTTCAACCTGAGCAGCCTCCGCTTGAAAGACCTGGGCCCGTCCCATTTCTTGACCTGTTTTGGTGATATAAGAATTAAGGGCCATATTCTGTGATTTGAAGGGCACAACCCGCAGGCCATCCTGCTTAAAAATACGACACAAACCTGCTACGATAATACTCTTACCGGCATCCGAAGCTGTTCCTTGAATCATCAATGATTTTGCCATAGTCTTTTCCTAACCTTTCAAAAAATTCCTGTTCATTTTCTGCCAATGGGAGCCCCATTGCTAGATGTAATTTTACTAGCCAAGGTAAAGATAAGCGTGCCTTCTCTAAGATTTCCTCTTCTAAAAAGACACTGCCTACTTCGCCTTCCAAGACTAATTTCCCCTTATCAAGTAGGTAAACGTAGTCGCAGCAATCATACATCAAATCCATATCATGACTGGTCAAGATAATTTTTGTTCCTTGCTTGGCCAATTTTTTCATCAGAAACATCATATGATTCCGACCACGCGGATCTAAACCTGCAGTCGGTTCATCCAGAAGTAAATACTTAGGTTGTAAGGCTAAAACACCTGCAATCGCCACCTTTTTCTTCTGACCAAAACTCAAATAGTGAACAGGGCGATTTCGCAAATGTTCGATATGCATATCTTTTAACGCCTTATCCACACGCTCCTTTATTTCTGGCTCTGGATAGGAGAGGTTACGAAGGGCCAGGGCCACATCATCTTCCACCACTGAGTAAAACAACTGTTGTTCAGGGTCTTGAAAAACAATTCCGACCTCTTGGCGATAGGCATACAGTGCTTTTTTAGAATAGACAAGCGATTTCTGTTGGTAATACACCCTTCCATCTTGTGGTTGGTAGAGGCCCATGATGACCTTCATCAAGGTAGACTTACCAGAGCCATTTGCTCCTAAAACACCGACGATTTGCCCCTTATCAAAGTCCATAGTTACATCTTCGAGGACCTTTCCAAAGTCTAGATTATAGGTGTAACTGATATTCTCCACACTTAGCATGATAACCTCCTAAGGATCAAAGCGAAATTCTAACATATCATTGATCTGTCGATTTGCTCTCATCAATCTAGTAAATAATTGACTAGCCAACAAACCCATAGTTTGATAGCTCTGCTTGACTGTTCCAAAACCAAATTTCAAATCAAGTGTATCTCGCATGACAAGAAATTCTTCCAAAAACATGAAGATAAAGCGATACATAAAGACAATAACTTCTAATAATTCATTTGGAATGCGAAAACTTCTTAACAAGTCAATCAACTGTCTAAATGGTACAGTGAGAACAAAAAAGTAGGTAGACATCAAACAAGCATAACTTCTCACAAACACAGCAATGGTTTGATCTAGACTAGCACGAGTGATAACTGCATAGCCCTTCCACAAAGGTAAGGCTAGAATAAGATTCTTTGATGGAGATTCTTGAAAACTCACGGCCATGGTTACTAAACTGATAAAAACAAAAGGCAGGGTTAACAATAGCCATTTTGCATATGTTTTCCAATGTAACTTTGCTAGGTAACAAGTCACTGGGAATAAGGCCACTATAATAGCCCATTGCAGGCTAGGAATTCCTGTAAAAGAAATTCCTAGCAACAATAGGTAAATCCCTAATTTTACTTTGGGAGATAGCCCTACCAATCGATTCTGGTAGGCGTACTGATCAATGATTAACATATTTCTTTCCCTTGTGATAACCCAATACATAGGTAATAATACCCACACCAATGCTGCCTTGGAGAGTGAAGAGTAAGCTCTCAATCTCACCACTAGCTGGTTCATAAATTGAAGCGAACCATGGTTCATAATCTGGATTAACCTCTGTAATGGCTACTTCAGCACCGCCATCCGAACCCCCAAACTCGGCGTCTTTAGGCGCTAAGAAGAAGGCACCAACAGCAATCAGAACACAAGTCAACAATAAGAGAATATTTTGCTTTTTCATCTTAGAACACTCCCACTTCTTCTTTTTTAGCATTGGCTACAACTAAGTTATACAGGACTACTGACAAAAGACCTTCAATGATGGCAATTGGGATTTGTGTAACCATGAAGACCCCCATAAATTTCATTGCAGCACCAAAGACACCTGCTTGTGCATCTGGAAAGGCCAATGATAATTGTAGCGAAGTAGTTAAATAAGTTGCTAAATCAGCTATAAAAGCACAGAGGAAAATAGCCACGCGCTGATTGACTTTCATAGAAAGAGCTAATTTATAAACAAAGTAACCAACAAATGGGCCTACGACTGCCATTGAAAATCCATTTGCTCCCAAGGTTGTCAAACCACCATGGGCCAAGAAGAGAGCTTGGAAGAGCAAACAGATCGTTCCTAAAACAACCATGACACTCGGACCAAACATAGCTGTACCAAAGCCGACACCTGTTGGATGAGATGTTGAACCTGTTACAGATGGAATTTTTAGGGCTGAAAGGATAAAGACAAAGGCACCTGATAGAGCCAATCCCACCTTGCTTTCAGGATTTTTCTGGATCGACTTTTTCAATTGGAACAAACCATACAGGAAAAATGGTGCAAATATTCCAAACCAGAGCAGGGCATGAGCAGGAGGTAAATAGCCTTCCATAATGTGCATGGCTGCTACTGGTGTAGCTGTAACTAGGGTCAGCAAAGCAACAAGTGCTAAAAGATTCAATAACTTTTTCATGTTATTCTCCTTTATTTTTTTAATGTTTTTTGACTAACATAGTTGAGAAATAAGATAGCTTTTCTTCAGGAGAGAGATCTGCTACCCCATGTCGAATCTCTTGTTGATCGGTACTAGAACGACTAACAAGAACCGTTTTATCAAGCAAATCAAACTGCTTTAACAAGGGAAGTACTTCAGCAAGATGATTAGCCACCTTCATAATAACAACAGTTTCATGTGTCCTTAATACAGCCTCCAAGTGCTGGACACCCGCAGTTGCTGGAACAACTGCAAATGATTCCTCATCCATGACCAGGGGTAAACCGACTTCAGCTGCAATACTGTTATATGACGTTATCCCCGGTATGGTCTTGGTTTCAATACGATGCCCGATAATGTCTAATAGATAGCTATAGGTACTGAATACCATTGGATCCCCAAGAGTGATGAAACCAACATTCTTACCTGCTTGGACATCTGCAACAATTTCTTCAGCGATATCCAGCCATTGCCCTTCTTTATGCGACTTATCCCTTACCATTGGAAAATGCCGTTGCTTGATCATCAATTCTTCACTTAGATAGGGTCCAGCAATCTCAAGCGCTAAACTTTTCGCTCCTTTTTTGGCTTCTGGAGTATAGAGAATATCAAGCTCACCAAGAATACGACTAGCTTTTACTGTTACCAACTCACTATCACCAGGACCAATCCCAATTCCATAAAATCGTGCCATAAGCTACTCCTAGTCAATGATTTTGTGTAGATGTTGGATATACATATCTTGAATGGCTGGATACTCTCCTAGACCAATCAAATGTGGAATCACTTGATAACCCCGTTGATTGAAATAGGTATTCCAAGAATCTTCATCATCTGACACCATATCATTGGTCGCATGTTCACCAGCTACCAGCATGAAGGGTGCCAAATGAACTTCTTTGATTCCCTTAGATTTTAATTTCTCCTCAATCTGCTCAATAGGAGGATAGCTTTCCACACAACCAATGTGCACCTGACTACCAGTCAACATATGATCTAATGCCGCATAGGCCACAAAGGCATTGTGTTGGCTTCCATGGCCCATTAAAACAGTAGCTGCTTTTTCACCAAAATGGCCGTACTGGTCCATCAGAACTTGCTTGACTTGCTGATAGTCATCTTCACTGTGGAGCAAGGGCTGACCAACTTTTATGATGTCAAAATAAGATTGAAATTCTTTTGATTGATTCAAGATTTTTTCAAATTCAGACCCCGCAATAATGTGTAATGGCTGAATGTAAACTTCCCGAATTCCTTCGTCTTTCATTTGTTCCAGAGCTTGTTTAACAGTTGGAATCTCTAGTCCCTCATTTTCCTTGATACGTCTCAAAACGACTGTGGAAGTATAAGCCTGATAAACCGCATACTGCGGAAAGGCCTCCTTGATGGCCTGTTCACAGGCACCAATCGTTTTTTGTCTAGTTTCTGGATGAGTTGTACCAAAACTCACCAATAAAATAGCTTTTGTCATAGATTCTCCTTTATCAGAATGTCACGGCACTTGTCTCGAATCGCCAAAATAGTCGGCTGGTCCGTTTCAACAATATTTGAATAGCCAGCTTCCACCAGTTTATCTCGTGTTGTTTCTCCCATAACGATAATTGGCAGTTCTTGAAGGTCTAATCCTGTTTCTTCCACAAGAGTCACAAAATTAGCCGCAGCAACTGAATTTGGCAAGCAAACACAGTCAAGATTGGTCCAATCTTGAGGTCTTAATTCCTTATCAAATGCAAGACTATGGGTGACAAGAACAGGGTAGTCATATAAGCTTCTCAAATCTGCCAGCTTGTGTTCTGGAGCCACCAAATACCAAGAAGCATCAGTCTTTTCCAGTAAGTCCTTAATAGAAGGATCCTTACTTTGTGTTCCTTTTGCTACCAATAAAATCCCTGCTTCTTCCAATGTCTTAGCCGTATGGTGACCAATGGCTGCAAACTGAATATGGGAAAGGCTGCGTAAGTCAATTCCATCCTCCCTCAAACGAGATAAGAATAAAATCCAGCTCTGCGTATCAGTAAATACCATTCCATCAACTTTAGACCAATCTGGCAAATCAAAGGAAAGCTTATTAACCTGTGTACGACTTGGGAATTTAACCAAGGTCGCTCCATCATCTTTTAAGTAGACTGGCAATTTCCCGGTTGTTGAATCCTGTAAAAAGATTCGTTTACCATGCAAAGGAAGATTTTCATAGAAATTCAATTCCTTTCTAAATGAAACTACATCCCCAACTACGATGATAGAAGGTGCCTTCATATCTTCTTTCAGGGCCAGTTCTTCAATGGTAGACAAGGTTCCGTCTATCGAGCGCTGGCTTGGATGGGTTGCCCATTCTACTATCGCTACAGGTGTATTCTTAGAAAAACCATTGTTAACAAGTTCTCGTGTGATGACTGACAAATTTTTCATCCCCATTAAGAAGACCAGGGTTCCCTTGAGCTGACTAATGGCTGCCCAGTTTAGACTTTCCATTTCATCCTGCAAATGACCTGTAAAGACATGGAAGCTGGTCGCCTTATCCCTAAAAGTCATTGGGATTCCAGCATAAGTGGCACCTGCAATGGCTGATGTCACTCCTGGAACTATTTCAAAAGGAATTCCAGCCTCTACCAAGGCTTGCGCTTCTTCCCCACCTCGTCCGAAGATATAGGGATCTCCACTTTTCAATCGGACAACACGCTTGTTTTCCCTAGCTTGCTCAATGAGAATCTTCTCAATTTCTTCCTGGCGAATGCAAGGCATTCCTGGTTTCTTTCCAACATCAATCAGCTGACACTTATCTGATAGATAGGAAAACAAATCCTGATTGACTAGACGGTCATAAACCAAAACATCTGCTTCTCGCAATCTTCTATCCCCCTTGACCGTTATCAATTCAATATCACCAGGTCCCGCACCTAGCAAACTTACAAATCCTGTCATTCTAACTCCTTTCACTGTTAAACTATTGGGCATTCGTTTTGAAATGCTTCTATTTGTAAATATTCTTTTAGTTCTTCTACGGAAGACACCTTCTTAGGATAACCCACCTTAGGCCTTGCGATGATAATGCAATCAACACCCAATTCTTGACAACCTGTGATTTTCTCACGAATACCACCAATACTGCCACTTTCTTTGGACACAAAGGCTTGAGCCTTGGACCGTAAAATCAGTTCCTTGTTGCATTCCTTGGAAAAGGGTGCCTTAATAGCATCAATTTGATCCGCAACCATACCCAATCGTTCGCAAGCCAGCAAAACCTCAGAAGTTGGAAGAACACGAGCCACAATTCGCACATCAGGTAAACCCTTAACAAAGAGGGGCAAGGTCTTACTTCCAGTTCCTAGATAAACAGTAGGGTAACCTTTTTCTTTTATCAGGGATATAGCTTCTTCTGTAGAGTTTACCACTAAGGCTCCCGTCAAATCCCCCGTTTCCTTCCGCTCATACCGCAAGTAAGAAATGCCAGCAAGCTCTGCTGCTCTCATCGCCTCCTTGGAAACCAAATCAGCAAAGGGATGAGTGGCATCAATGATTTCATCTACTTGGTGTTCTTGGACAAAGCGGACCATATCCTCTGCAGTCAATCGACCTTGAATGACAGGTTGACCAAATTTGGATGCCAGATGTTTCCCATAGTCTGTCACCACCGATGTTGTTACCTCGATACCTAGATCATTTAGAAGAGCCAAAATTTCTGTGCTGTCCGAAGTCCCTCCCAAAAGTAATTTCATCATAGAGTGTATCCTCTAGGTGTAACCATACGGCCATTTTTAATATAGGTTTCTTTGTTTCCAACGATGACAATGGTTGTCATATCAACCAAGGACTCATCTAAATCTTTAATCGTCGTTAAGATATACTCCTCTTTCTTTCGACCGATGTCCTTACCGATACCAACAATGGTATCTGGTGATTTGTACTCTGCAATGATTGAAAGAGCCTTGGACAAATGATCTGGGCGCCCCTTACTACGTGGATTGTAGAGGCAAATAACGAAATCTCCCTGAGCTGCAGCATGAAGACGTTTTTCGATGACAGGCATGGGGGTCATCAAGTCACTGAGACTGATATGACAAAAGTCATTCATCAAGGGAGCCCCCATAATTGCTGCAGCACCCAAGCTAGCTGTAATACCTGGAATCACCTTGACTTCCAAGTCAGAATCATCACCAATCAGCTCTAGAATTAGTCCAGCCATGCCGTAGACACCTGCATCACCACTGGATACCACACCGACATTCTTACCTGTTTCCAAAGCCAAATCAATCGCTTTTTGGCAGCGTTCAATTTCTTTCCGCATACCTGTCGCCACTAATTCCTTACCTTCTACCAAATGCAAAATCAAACGCATGTAGGTTGAATAACCAACAATAATTTCGCAATCCTCGATAGCCTTGAGGGCTTCTCCAGACATTAGTTCCTCTTTACCTGGACCTAAGCCAATCACATAGAGCATAGCATTCTCCTTTATATCTATTAGTTTACAGGGACTTTACCTAAAGCAAAGGTACACCCATCTTTTGCAAATCGATTTGTTAGAACCTGGCCATCGCTGGCAAGGTCTGCACTAGCAAGTGCCACACTTCCTACCCCAACTGTTTTTTTCACGAAATCCGAACAAGGATACTTGTCAGCAACCTTCTCTAAGTCCTCCTTGCTATACACATCAAAGGGGCAAGATAGTTGTTCTGCTAAATCCAAAATGGCCTCTTCATCCTTCTTGACGTCAATACTGACAATCCTCGCAATTTCGGTTTGCTCAATTCCTTGTTCCTGACAAAATTCTTGAAAGTTCCGATAAAAAATCTCAGAGGATACATTTTTTCGTGCCCCAACTCCAAGTACATAGGGCTTAGGATAAATGACAGCAAGATGTTCACGTTTGCTGGTCATTTCCTTTGTCTGCAAGAGAATAAGAGGGGCATCTCCAGCTAGGACTTCTTCCACTTGATTGACTTCAAGAAGGCTTAAGCCCCGCACATCTTCTATCCAAGGTTTTTCTTGGTAAAAATAGACCCTTTCCCGATTTGCTAACAAGCCATTAAATTCCTTAACCAAGGGGCGTAGGTCAGATCGCCAACCATTGACGGATTTGGCAAGGGTATCCAGGGCAACAACATTTTGAACATCCGTTGCCGTTGTAATGACTGGATTGGCTTCCAAAAGGCTTGCAATTTCCTTTGTCAGTTCATTTGCTCCACCCAGATGACCACTTAGTAGACTAATGACATTTGTCGCATTTTCATCTAGGACAATGACGGCTGGGTCTGCTGCTTTGTCCTGAACAACAGGGGCAATGGCACGGACAACAATTCCGGTCGCCATGATACAGACCAGAACGTCCACTTGTTGAAAGAGCTCTGCTATTGCCTGAGTAGGACGCTTATCAAAACCTGTCACCTGATTATCTGCCAATTTAGCTAGGCTATAGATATGACAGGGACGTGCCCACTTGCTTTTCAACCTTAGAGCCGTTTCTTTGCCAGTTTCTGTTAGGGCAACAAGGGCAACCTTACTGGGCATGGCTACTTTTCCCATGGCGATACTCGTGTTCAAATTCTTCATGGTAAAGTTTTGAATAATAAAACTCCTGTCCTAGAAAATCACCAACCAGAATCAGAGCCGTCTTACTGATATCCGCTTCTTTGACCTTCTCTGCAATCGTTTCGAGTGTGCCAAAAACCTTTTTCTCCTCTGGCCAAGTCGCCTTATAGATGACCGCAACAGGTGTAGTGGTAGGATAGCCACCTTGAACCAATTCTTCCACTACTTTTTCAATGCCTTGAATAGACAGGAAAATAGCCATTGAAGTACGATGCTGGGCATAGCTTCGTAAAGATTCACGTTCCGGAACAGGTGTCCGACCTGCCATACGGGTAATGATAACACTTTGAGAAACTTCAGGTACTGTGTATTCTGTTCCAATACTTGAAGCAGCTCCTAAGAAGGAACTGACACCTGGGGTACAATCAAATGCAATCCCTCGCTTCTTCATCTCCTCAATCTGTTCACGGATAGAGCCGTAAATAGAGAAGTCGCCAGTCTGTAATCGGACAACCTCCTTGCCTGCCTTGACCCCTGCCTCCATGACATCAATAATTTCCAACAAATGCATCCCAGCACTGTCATAAATTTCTGCACCTTCCTTGCAGTAATCCAAGAGGGCTGGATTGACCAAGGAACCTGCATAAATCACAACATCTGCCTGTGATAACTGCTTATAACCCTTCAAGGTAATCAGTTCCACATCACCAGGACCTGCACCAACAAAATGTACCTTCGACATTCTCTCTACTCCTTTTTAGCTTTTTGACAAGAAACCACAATTGTTGGATTCTGTGGTTTAAAATAATGACCTTTTCCTAAACCAGTCCAGTTGCCAACCTGTACTGAGGTGAGCTCTAGGTCTTCCCAATCCATTGTTTCAGCAATCTGGGCTGCCTCTAAGGCATTTTCCAAAAGTATAAAATTCAAGACCAACCTGCCTCCTGGAAGGAGAAGTTTCTGACACCAGTCAAAAATTTCCTGCATGTTTCCACCAGTCCCTCCGACAAAAATGGCATCAAATGGACCCTGTAGTTCAATCGGTGCCTTCCCTTCATGCAGAGTGATGTTTTGGCACTGAAACTTTTCAATATTTTGTCTTGTTAGGGCCAAGGCATCAGGATTTTGCTCCACAGCTACCACTTCTAATTGAGGATAGCTACAAGCTGCTTGAATCGTAACGCTACCAGTCCCAGATCCCACATCCAGCATCCGTTTAGCATGTGTTAAATCTAGTTTATCAATGCTAATGGCACGAATCTCTGATTTGGTCATAGGGACCTTGGTTCGAATAAATTCAGTATCCTTCATCTACAATTACCACCACATTCATTTTATAATCACGGTCAACAACATCTTTCGCTGCTAGAATACTGATTTCCTCATCTTCGTAACTCAGATGTTCACCGATAATGATCTTCCGTTTAAGTCCCCTTTTGAGGACCTCCTGAGCAATTTGATAGGGACCAACATGGGCATCTGTCACCATGAAGACCTTGGGCAAACTCATGATCAAATCGAAGTTTGGGAGTTTAGCATGGCTACTAGTCAAATAAGCATCATTCATAGGCAAACATACCTTGCTAGCTAAGTATTGCATGGAGCTAATCCCTGACAATATCCTAACACGACCAGGAAATTTTTCAGACATCCACTTGCCCAAACCGTAAATCAAGGGATCTCCTGAAACCAAGTAAACAATAGAAGCTTCTACGGGATATGTTTCCAATAAAGCCTCTAATTCCATTAGTTTTTTTGGGGCTATAACCCCTTTCTCCCTAAGACTAGCAGGAAGAACTTCTAAATGGCGCTCACTCCCCAAGATATAGTCTGCCTGCTCACAACGGTCCAATTGACCAACCAGGCAATAGACCGGATTTCCTGGACCAATGCCAATCACATCTATCATGACCATTCCTCCTGAATTTCCGCTAAGCTTTTGGTTGAAGCTAGGTAGCCATCCTCTGTTCCAAATAAGACAACATCAATGGTCACCGCAGGTTGACGGTACTTGAGCAACCGCTCTGTCTTAGCCTTAATCTTATCTGCTAAAATTTGGTAAATGCCTTCATAACCATATTCTTTAATAATGGTCGCTGCCGCGTCTGTTGTCAAACAAGCGTTGACCTTCTGTAACATTTCCAAAGGAGCACCCATGAGGGCTAAATTAGCTATTAAGGTATCAATACGTCCATCAGAATCCTTACTATGCGTAGACATGGTTCCCGATGCAACCTTGACTAACTTGCCCATATGCCCAACCATCAGTACCTTTGTAAATCCAATTCTCTGAACTTCTTTGAGAACATGACCCACAAAATTGCTCATATTGACAATTTGCTCTTTGGGTAGGCCTAAACCATCCATTCCAAAGGCTTCACCATATTTTCCAGGCGATAGGACAACAGAACGATAGCCCTTATTATAAAGCATGGACAACTCGACTGTAATAGCAGCTTTCCAACTATCTTCAGACATGGGGTTGACAATCCCTGTGGTACCTAAAATGGAAATACCTCCCAGAATGCCTAGCCGCGAATTATAAGTCGCCTTGGCAACTTCCTCACCTCCAGGAACAAATATCAAGACCTTAGCCCCGCAATCTGGACCTATCAAGTCACGAACATGCTCCTCAATCATCCTTCGCGGAGTTGGGTTTATAGCTGCCATACCGACTGCATTGGCCAGACCAACTTCTGTCACCCGACCGACTCCCTCACCTCCATCAATTTCAATTTCCGTCTGATGAGGTAATAAGGTAACTGTTGAAAAAATCAATAATCCATGGGTCGCATCGGCATCATCGCCTCCATCTTTTTGAATAGCCGCCGTAGCCGATTGTTCATCAAAGGAAGGCTTGTGAACATCCATAGTGACTTGAACCCCTGAGGCCGTTTTTACAGTAACTTTCTCCTCGATTTCCTGTTGTAAAATCATGTTCAAGGCTGCGACTGTTGCTGCTGTTGCACAGGTCCCAGTCGTAAATCCCCTTTTTAATTTTTTTCCATCAACATATACATATTCGTCCATATTACTTACCTTGACAAAAACTATTTCCTGAAAGTGAGAAGAGTTGCCCTTCTCTATCCTCAGATTTTAGCTGATAAAGAATAGCATTTACGATTGCTGCTGCAATGGTACTGCCACCCTTTCTACCAAGTGCAGCTATAGCCGGCAAGGAACTTTCATGGAGTTGCAATTTAGACTCTGCAGCTCCAACAAATCCAACTGGAACACCGATGACTGGAACAGACTCCATTTGACCTGCCTCGACCATTTCCAAGACCTTAAATATAGAAGTTGGAGCATTCCCAAAAACAAAGAGTTTCGGCCCTTCAACTTTTGCCGCGTGCTCTACTGCAGCCATTGATCGCGTAATTCCCTTTTCCTTGGCTTCTTTAAAAATCTCGGGTTCATTCACCAAGCAACGATAAGCAACACCAAGCCTATCCAATAATTTCTTATTGAACCCTCCCAAAACCATAGTCGTATCAGTGAAGATAGTTCCCTTATTTTTCAAGACCTTCACTATTTCCTCAATGGCATGATTGGAAAACTGTATATTATACAGGTAATCAAAATCAGCACTGGTAAAAACAACTCGCTTTAAAACTGCCTCCTGGTAAGGGTCTGTGAACACAACCCCAGAGTGTTGCTCAGTGATGATTTCCTGAATTTTTTGGTAACTTGCTGCTTCAATCTGATGTGCATCTGTTATATAGGCCATAAAGTTCTCCTACTTATTTATTGGTGTTGAATAACGAACATAATCACCAGTCAAGACTTCTTTTAACTGGTAGATGATGGCATTTATTATAGCCACCACAATGGTACTACCACCCTTTCGACCAAGGGTCGCAATGGCAGGAAGAGGTGACGCAAGCAAGTCTGACTTAGATTCCTCAACATTGATAAATCCAACTGGAACACCAATAACAGCATCAACTTCCATCTGCCCTGCCTCAACCAATTCTAATAAGTAGGATAGGGCTGTTGGAGCACCGCCAAAGGCAAAAACTTTTGGACCTGGAATTTTGGCTGCCACTTCAACAGCAGCCATGGCCCGTGTGATACCTTTTTCTTTAGCCAGTAGAGCAACATCTTCATCGTTGATCAAGCAGGTATAATTCACCCCCATTTGATCTAAAACGCGTTTGTTTATCCCATTAAGTGAAATACTGGAATCTAGCACCAAGGTCCCCTTGTTTTTCAATACTTCTACAATCTTTTGATTGACATCATGAGTAAATTTTAAAGTATAGAGATAATCAAAATCGCCTGAAGTGTGAATTGCTCGCTTGATGATAGACTCCTCCATCTCCGTTTGAAAACGATAATCTGGATGCTCTTCATCAATTATGGATTGGATAATCTTAAAACTTGTTTCCTCAATAGAGGATGGATTTTGAATATAGGTCATGTAAGTCTCCTAAATAATCGTCAGTAACAAATATACGGCACTAAATAGCAACAATGAAACGGTTGTACTCATATAAAGCATTTGAATCGTCGTTTGAATATCAGTAAACTCAACGGGACGAACCGCATCACCAATGGTCGGCTTGTCAACCCACTCACCATGGTAAATGTGGGCGCCACCAAGTTGAATACCCAAGGCACCTGCCACTACAGCTTCTGAAAAGGCACTATTAGGGCTGGCGTGTTGGTAACGATCCCTAAAGCCGATTAGACATGCATTTTTACTATCCAATTCTAGAATATGACTAGCAATCATCAAGCAAATCCACGTGAGCCTCGCAGGTATCAGGTTTACTAGATCATCCAGCTTGGCTGACACAAACCCAATTTGCCGGTATTTTTCTGTCTTATATCCAACCATAGAATCCAAGGTATTGACTGCCTTATAAGCCATGGCCAAAACTGGACCACCAATAAACAAACATAGCAATGGTCCGATAACGCCGTCACTGGTATTTTCAGCCACTGTTTCAATGGTGGCCTTGCTGATTTCCTCCGCTGTCAGTTGACTAGTATCTCGCCCAACAATCATACTGACCTGATAACGAGCCTCTTCAATAGTCCCCGTCTTTAACGTTTTCAAGACCTTTAAGGCTTCCATGGCTAAACACCTTGTCGACAAAGAAGTATAAGCCAAGTATATCCATAAAACCCAGTAAAGCACTGGCGAAAAACGAGCAGATGCTCTGAGTAAGAGGTAACTTATTCCTACTGTCAGACCAATCGTAGCCAACCACAAGAAGAGCCCATAGATATATTTTCCCTTTGGACTATTAGGCTGACCTTTCAAAAATAGGCTAATAAAATTCCCAATTAGCTTGACTGGATGAGGCCAACTATATGGATCTCCCAGCAACCAATCCAACAGAACCGCAATGAATATAGCTAGTAAATACATAAGCTATCCCTCACAAATACTTTGAAGCCAATTTTCCAACAAAGCCTGATTTTGATAAAAATGAACATGCAGATAGCTAGCAAAGGTATTACCAGTTTGATAGCCACCTGTCCAGCTAGAAACAACTTGGCCATCTCGAACTTTTTCTAGTTGCAAAACGGTCGGTTCATTAGTCTGAAATACAGAATGGTGAAACTCATGACCCCTGACAACCGTATCCTTTGGACCAAACAAGCTCCTAACCTGAGTCTTAGCTTGACAATAACCAAAGCTTTTTAGCCGGTCTGTCATAACACTGACACCATCAAATATCCCTACCATGTCATAAGAACCCTCTCCAGTCTGTAGTTCCTTGCCAAGATACATCAGGCCACCACATTCTGCATAAATAGGTTTATCTTCTTGATGGGCCTGCTGAACAGATTGGCGGAAGGAAATATTTTCCATCAACTCTTTTGCATAGACTTCCGGAAAACCTCCGCCGAAATAGTAGGCATCGGCTAGGGGCAATTCTTTGTCATTAAGGGGACTAAAGGGAATCAATTCGACCCCATATTCCCTTAACAAATCCAAATTATCCTCATAGTAAAAATGAAAGGCATCATCAAGAGCATAGCCAATTTTTAGAGGAAATTGTTTCGGAATGCTGAATGGATTTGACGGTTCTTCACCTGCTATATCTACCTTCTCAAGCAAGCGATCTAAGTCAATATGGTCTTGAGCCAATTGACCTAAGATAGAAAAATGTTTCTCCAAGTTTTCCATTTCAACATCAGGCACTAAGCCCAGATGTCGTGAAGGCAATTCTACCTGAACATTTTTTGGAAAGTAGCCCAATACTTCCACATCTGTATAGCGTTCAATAGCGCCTTTTATCAATTCATAATGCGTTTGTGAAGCAACTCGATTGACAATCACTCCAGCAATTGTCAAATCCTGATCAAAAGTTGAGAAACCATGAACCATAGCCGCTGCCGATGTTGAAGTTGCTTTCCCATCGATAATCAAGACAACAGGGATATCTAATTTCTTAGCAATCGCAGCCGATGATGCACAGTCTTTATCCGTACCAAGACCATCAAATAGACCCATTACCCCTTCAACAAGAGCAATATCGACATCCTTATGCCACTTTCTAAAAGACCAGTCCAAAGCAGCCTTATCAGGAATCATAAAGCTGTCTAAGTTCCGAGAAACTCTCTTCGTTATTCGACTATGATAAGCGGTATCAATATAATCTGGACCGACCTTGTAAGGTTGCACACGTAAGCCTTTCTCAGTCAAGGCTTTTAAAATACCTAGAGTGACTGTTGTTTTTCCAACCCCACTAGAAACACCTGCTAACATAAATTGTTTCATGTATTGCCACCTTTTTAAAACATAAAAAGGCCACAAAAAATATCACTATTTTTTGTAGCCCCGTTGCTCACATTTATTGATTTTAACACGCCGTTGTGTCAAATGATTTTTCTTATAAAATCATTCTACACTTTATAGAGCATTATGTCAATATGTAAATATAAACGGTTTCAAAATATGCTCCTATCTTCCTTCTTCCCTAGCCTTAGCCCAACGCTCCACATCAGCTTTTGTTATATTATGAAAGACTTTTGCACCTCTTTCATAAGCAATGTCTGGCTGCTGGTGGGTAAAATTGATCACACGCGCCAAGGCAAAGAAATAATCTGAAAGACGGTTTACAAATACCAAGACATCCTTATTGATTTCCGTTGTCCACATGGTGCCTACAATATGGCGCTCCGCACGTCTAGCAATAGTGCGTGCTATGTGGATCATAGCGGCAATTTCATGTCCTCCTGGTAAGATAAAAACTTCGAGCGCTGGTGGGATATCCGCATAGGTATCAATGCGCTCCTCAATCCAATCAACCATGGTTTTGTCAACCTTATAAGGATAAACACCGTGAGGCGTAGATAAATCCGAACCACAGTCAAAAAGGTAATGCTGGAGTTGCAACAATTCATCCTTTAAGGCATCTGCTGGGTCCATTTTAGTAACGATATAACCAATCCAAGAATTTAATTCATCAATGGTACCGTAAGCATTGACACGCTCCGCATCTTTTGCGACACTCTGACCACCAACCAGTTTAGTTAGTCCTTTGTCACCTGTTTTTGTATATAACTGCATTTGTATTCTCACTTTCTATTTTGATTGACGAATGTCGATGTAATCATCCCTACTCAATTTTCCCTCAGAAAATGTAGGCATTTCTTCAATAGTATAAACTGCATTGCTCATTAAGAAGAAGGCTAGAGGACAACCCGATCCCTCACCCAATCTCATATCCATCAAGAGCATAGGATCTAGTCCCAAGTGCTCACAAACCAACCGATAGGCAGGCTCTGTGGAAAGGTGGGAAGCAAAGCAGTAATCTAAAACATGACTATTTAATTGACTGGCAATCAGCAAGCCTGTAATGGAGATTAGACCATCCACTACACAGGGAAGTTGATGATGAGCACAGGCCAAGTAAGTCCCTACCATACCCAGCATATCTAATCCACCAACTTTTGCAGCAATGTCCAGAACATCCCTGTAGGGAGCATGGCGAGCAACCGCTGAAGCAATCACTTGTGTTTTATGGGATTTCATCCCTTCTGTCAAGCCAGCCCCGTAACCAGTCACTTGACTGGCTTCAAGATTTAAAATAGCACTGATTACTGCTGCCGAGGTTGTCGTATTGCCAATTCCCATCTCTCCTGTACCAAAAAGTTTGTAGCCTTTCTGAATATAGGATAGGGTTTCCCTGTAGCCAACCATTATGGCTTCAACAGCTTGCTCTCTAGTCAAGGCTGGTTCCCTGAGAATATTCCCCGTCCCTCTCCTAACCTTACAAGCTTGGTCGGTATGAACATCTTTCATGCACCCTATATCAACTACCCTGACATCTGAGCCTACATGTCTTGAAATGGCGCATAAACCTGTTTTTCCCTCTAACATATTACGGGCTACGACATAGGTCGTTTCCTGTGGGTTAGCAGAAATTCCCTCTGCAACCACACCATTATCAGCTACATAGACCATTACAATCTGTTTAGAAAGGTCAATGTCTCCATGAAACATGGCAAATAAGCGCGCATAGATGGTCTCCATTTTACCCAGAGCACCTAATGGCTTGGCTAATTGATCACAAATTTTTTTCCCTTTCTCAATTGCATGTTTATCTAGAGGCTTGATCTCCCTCAATATCTCATGTAAGTCTACCACCTTAACCTCCTTTCACCCTTTTAACACCTTCGAAACAAATCCTTGAAAGATAGCGTTGGTCATAATACTTACCAATTTCTCCCTTAGAAAAATTTGCTTCGATAACTGATATCAATGGTAATTGACTTTTAGTCATCAATATTCCCACTACCGTTCCGCTGTGAGCGACGTTAACTCCAAGTAAACCTAATTGATTCACTAGGGTTATTATGTCCGCCAAATAAGGCTTTGGTAGCCGAGTGTTGTTTAATAGGGCACTTGCTGTCGCAATCTGACCCAAAAGAAGTTCATTTTTTGACTGACATGCCTGCTGAAACATTTCCAATAACCCTTCTGATGTTTGGACTGGATAAGTAGGACATTCTGTCATTCTAGCTAACTCAACTGTCCACTCGGTCTTTCTAGGTTCTAGAATATAGACATAAAGTTCTGGTTTCCAATCTGTCTGAAACAGTATCTGACCGCTCAAGGGATTGATGACCGTCCAGTCAGCAAAGGCAATCGAATCCGTTGGCTCAATCTGACAACAGAACTTGGTCACTTCTTCAGCAGTCAAATGCCTATTTTGAACATAGGCTAAGGCTTGTAGGCTTGCCAGCATATCTGCCGTGCTACTGGACATTCCTTTACCGATTGGAAGACTGGACTTCTTTTCTAGCTTCCATCCATCCTCTATCGGATCAAGATAATCCAAGACCTTCATAACCTTTTCTCCTATTGCAAATTCCGTTTCTTCCTCCTCTCTGACAAGTCTAGAATAAGACTTACGATTGATACCGTAGGTCAGCAAAAATTCTTGACCATCCTTAACACCCTGAAACAATTCCCCACATGAACCTGGACAGGAAAACCATTTGTTCCTAGACATGGCCATCACACTTTCCTAACACAGATCTAAAAGCCTCAATCAAACGACAATTTTCCTCTCTTGACCGAATGGCTACTCGATAATGGTTGTCATCTAGATGGTGGTAATTATGGCAGGAACGAATAAATATTTTTTCTTGTATTAAAAGCTCTCTCAGACTTTCATTTCCCTCGTATTCAAAGAAAATGTAATTGACAGTCGGTGGCAAGACTTGCAAATCGGGCAAAGCAGTCAATTCTTTATAAAGGAATTCCTGCTCATTCTTGAGCCACTCTTCTGTAGCATGGTGATACTCACTATCCTTGAGAATAACAGGTACTAAAGCATCTGCCAAAGCATTGATGGTCCAAGGTGGTCGCATTTCATCAATAGCAACAATCAAATCAATATTACTTGATAAGGCATACCCCAACCTCAAGCCAGGAATAGCATAAAATTTTGTCAAAGACCGAACAACAATGACATTTTGATAATCCTTCAAATGAGCCACCATGGAATAGGCATCATTGTCTAAAACAAAATCCATAAAGGCTTCGTCAAGGACCAAATAAGCTCCTTTTTGTCGAAGAAATTCTGCTACCAGTAATAATGTAGCCGTTGCTACCAAGGTCCCTGTTGGATTGTTTGGATTACAAATCAATACCAAATCTCCAAATGACAGCTTTTCCAATTTAGGTAAGATGGATTCAAACGTCCAACTGTAATGAGGTCCTTCTAATACATGATATATAATCTCTGAACCAACCTGCTTAAATGCTTTTTCATACTCCATAAATGTCGGACTTAAGAGCAAGATTTTTTGAGGCTTCACATACCTAGCCAATTCATAAAAGATTTCTACTGCACCGTTTGATAGAAGGATTTGCTGGGTCGGACAAGAATGGTATTCAGCCAAGGCTGCCTTGGACTGTGAGTAGGTCACATCAGGGTAGTGAACTAAGCTATCTAAAGTTTCCATTATCTTTGATTTTACTTTTTCTGAAAGACCTAATGGATTGATATTGGCAGAAAAATCTAAGCAATCCTCTGGGCGAAAACCAAAATCAGAGGCAAGCTGATTCATGTTTCCTCCATGTTCTACCTTCATCCCATCACCTCAACTTTCCTTTGTCAAATAGTTTTGAATCGCTTCAATACCTGTATTATCCTCTAAAGATACCTCAAAGATTTCCTTGGCACCTGCTGCACGTAATTGTGCTCTAGCTTTCTCAAGGCTTGTAGGATCCATCACCAGATCAACCTTGGTGATAATGCCAATCACTGGTTTATTAAATAAAGATGAAAACCCCTGAGGAAATGTTTGCATAGTAGCGGTTGCCGAAGCTAGTAAGCCTATCACTTCCGCCTCTGCAGCTGTTACAGATAAAGCATTGTAGTATCGTCTATGTTGTAAAAATTCACCAGGTGTATCAATGATAGAATCATAAAATTGGATAGCTTGTGTTTTAAAATAGGTGATATCAAGCCCCTTCAAACGTTGTGTTAGTGTCGTTTTTCCAACACCTACTGGACCTACAAACATAATTTTTTTTGATTCAAGTCCCATACAATCATCCTCTCAAGCTATTTATCAAAGGAGAAATTCAATTTCCTAAAATACTATTAGAAATAAAAAGGCAAAGTTAGCCCGTTGTTCCAAAACTTCCGCTTCATTGCGAACAACAGGCCCCTTTGCCTTTTATATATTAACAAGTATAGTATATACTATATTCAAGTCTTCGTCAACTCAAAAAATCAAGCAATCCTACCTAAAATTCCTATCCCAATCCCCATCGCTTCCTTTTTGGGTGTAAAAGAACTCAGACAATTCAGGATTGTCCATAACCTTTAGGATTTCTAACAAGTCATAGGCCAAATTCATCTGAGGAAGGTCCGATTTCTTGACCCACCGCACTTCCCCCTCTTCCGTTGAATGAAGCGTTCCAGTGAACTCCGTTGCCTTATAGAGAAAAACTAGATAGCGATGGCCTTCCTTGTCAGGCCAATGTTTGACACCAACCAAGCGAGCATTTGTAATGGTCAAACCCGTTTCTTCCTCAACTTCGCGAACAACAGAGTCATGGAAACTTTCACCTTCTTCAATATGACCCTCTTATGTCAAGTAACTGACACTATTTATTTACTAGATTTCACACTAATTATATCACAAAGCAACCTATCGAGAAAGAGACTTGATAGGATTCAAGTCTCTTCCTCAACTATTTATAGATAACTGTAAAAAATCCGAGGCAGTCTACGACTACTTTTTCAATGTGAGAGCTAATTATTTCTTTGGTTAACTGATCCTTAGTCAACAACTGAACTTTATTAGCTTCGTTAAGCTGTTGTTCTAAATTATTAACAGATTCGTCTATATCCATTTTCTTTGTAATGTATTCTTTCCTGGTCACCAGGTTATCCTTGCAATCTTGGTAACAGGATAGTTTTTGTTTCTTCAACCGTTCAATTTCTCTAAGCAATCTAGTCTTAGAAGTAATTTGACGGGGCTTAACCACCTCTTGTCCAAGCTTCTCCTTGATTGATTGTTCAATCCTATCTACTCGGCAGGACTTCATTTTTTCACCTTGTCCTTTACAATAGCGACAGGAAAAATATTGGTAACCTTGATGATTGTAATGTCCAATTAAAGAATGGTCACAATGCTCGCAACGAATAAGACTTGTCAAAATACTAGGAATTTTCGTAGGCTGAGAGTGTTTTTTCTGGGTAACCTTCTTAGCTTTTAATCGAGCAACTTGTTCAAATAGTTCTGCCGAAATAATCGCTTCGTGATTATTCTCAATTCGTTCCCACTCTGATTCTGGTAGAGAAACATGCTTCCCTCTTATGTAGGTTCGAGTATTATAGAGATATGTTCCCTTATAGGCTTCATTCTTCAAAATTTGAGCAACATTTATTACGCTCCACACATTTCTCTCTTGCTCTCTTGTTAGTCGGAGAGACTTTTCGTAACGTGCCTGACTGATTTGCATTTTTCGCTCTGCTGGGGTAATGACTTGTTCTTTATTCAAGATGCGAGCAATCTTTTGATAACTATTACCATCAAGGTACAAGGTAAAAATACGTCTAACAATTGGTGCAACTGCCTCATCAATGATAATCTTGAATCGGTCTTCTGGATCCTTGATGTAGCCAAATGGTGGCAACCAACTCATGTTTTTTCCAGAGCGTTTCATGCTGTTCATCGCACTCTTAACCTTTTCAGAGACATCCTTGGCATAGAAATCATTGAGAAGGTTTCTAAACGGTACATCAATATCTAGTCCATTCTGTTCAGATGTCAAGCTATCATATTGGTCATTTATAGCTATGAAGCGAACTCCGAGAAAAGGGAAAATATTTTCCAAATAATTCCCTAATTCCAGATAATCACGCATAAAACGAGACAAATCTTTAACAATGATATAACGGATAATTCCCGCCTTAACATCAGCCATCAAGCGTTGGAAGGCAGGTCGATTGAGACTTGTTCCTGAAAAACCATCATCTACAAATTCCAAGCGTTCCCAATGATTAAAGTCTGATGACTGATCAAGGTACTGATTCAAAAGATAGCGTTGGTTGGTAATGGAGTTACTTTCGTCTGTCCCATCTTCATCGACGGAAAGACGAAGGTATAAAGCCATTTTAGACATGGTCATCACCTCCCATCAGGCAGGCAAAAGTTACTGTCACAGACTTATCCACTTCAACTTCTATCCGTTCTATCACTTCATTAAGCAGTTCTGCCGTTAAAACAGATTGATTTTGGCATTTAGCAAGATGTTTAATCCAACTGACCTGCTGACTGTGTTTCTCCTCAATTTTCACCGCTAAAGCCTCATAATGTGATATTTCCGTTGAGAGGGTTTCAATTTTTGAGATAATCGTCGCCTTTTGAGACAGATAAGTCTCTCGTTCCTGATCCTCAAGGCGATAATTCAGATAAAGCTCGCCTTGCTCAGCTTGTAGACTAGACAAAGTCCTTTGAAGATTTTTTATTTTCTTTTGGCAGTCTCTAAGACATTCATCCTTCTTCATTTCTAATTTGGGCAATAAGTTTTTAACCGTGCCAAGCCGACTCATCTCTGTCTGAACCAAGCTCAACACAATCTTATCTAAGGCTTGTTCACTGATATAGACAGTTTGTTTCTCTGAAGGTGCTGAACCATGAATATAGTCCATAAAGTAATAGTAATCATACTCTGATTTGGGATTTGAGAAATGCTTACAGTACCTTCGCATTTGAGTTGATTGCCCCTTGACATAGATAAGACCCTTATAACGATTAGTAGTACGAGGCTGAGTCTGTTTTCTTATGGAACGACGTTCCCTGATTAGTTTTTGAAGGGTTTGATACTCTTCTTTTGTAATATAACCCTCATGACAATCATCGACTTGAATGAAATCTTTGTCAGTTAAGGTTTTATTATGCCGACGTTGAATGAGGCTACCATAAAACGCAGGATTTTGAACAAGTCGCTGAAGGTTCGCACTTTGCCATTGTCGTGTATCATTCTCTGTTCTATACCTTTCTCCTGTTTGACGATAGGCCATTGGCGTAGCAACTTTCTGCTGATTAAGGTATTTTGTCACCTGGTTGATAGATTGGCCTGCTATTAACTTTTCAAAGACATCTACCATAACAGGTTGAACTATCGCATCGATGACTAAACGATTACCACCCTCTCTTCTTTCTAACTTATATCCATAGGGAGCAAAGCCAGCGATGAAATAACCTTGCTTTGCTTTCTGAATATGACTAGCGGTAACTTTCTTTGAAATATCCTTAGAATATAAGTCGTTGACCAAATTCTTGATTTCCACTTCAAAGGATTTCTTATCTTCTAATCCGTTGAGTGTGTCTAAATGGTCATTGATTGAAATAAACCGAACCCCCATAAAGGGAAACACCTTATCAATCAGTCGTCCCATCTCAATGTAGTTACGACCCAAACGGGATAAGTCTCGAATGATAATACAGTTTATGACACCTTTTTTGATGTCATCCATCATGTCCTGATAGGCCGGTCGGTGAAAGGTTGTCCCAGAATATTCATAATCAATGTAGCACTTGGTTACAACTAACCCTTTCTTCTTAGCAAAAGCTCGAGCTAGGCTTTCTTGTGTCTCCAAGGATTGCGATTTGTTTCGCCAGCTTTCCGTACGCTCTTTGGACAAACGAATGTAAATGCCTGTACGATAAGTTTGAAGTGGTGTCTCTTCTATCGTTTCCTTGCGGTAGCGGTTCTTGGTACGTGCCATCAGACCACCTCCGTCTCTCTAAGAGAAAACTGCTGAAGAACTTCTAGTTCTGCCACATCATGAAACACCAAGGTCAACTCCTGATCCTCATGAATGACAATACGGTCAAGTAAGGTCACTAAAGTGATACGATTGAGCTCTTTATCTTTTTGGATTTCACTCAATTGTTTTAACCACCGTTCCTTATCCTGAAGTTTGTCATACAGGGTTTGAGCTAGTGCCTTCTTTTGAATGATAGTGTCTTCAATTTGCTTTAGTTTTTGGCGATAGCTTCGCTGAAACTCTTGGTATTCTGTATCATTGATCAAACCGTCGTCTAAATCCAAGTACAAGGACCGGAGCAACTGTTCATACTTCTTGCGATTCGCAATCAAAGAAGTAAAATCGACTTCCAAAAACTGTTCTTGATTAACATAATCAGGAACTGCTTTAATCAGATAAGACTTCCAGTCAAGATGTTGATGAATAAAGGTCGATACTAAGTCAAGTAATATCACTTGCTTGACTGCATGGCGACTACATCCTCTTCCGTTATTGTAGGTGCTACAAATATACTGAACAGTCTCTTTATCCTTGTGGCGGAGTTTTCGTTGTACAAGTTGAGCCTGACAGTCGCTGCAAAATAACAATCCTGCAAAGAGGTCAGGTAGCTTCTTCCCGTGCTTGACATCCCTGAGTAAGAGATTATTGGCTATCTCAAACGTACTTTTTGAGATAATGGCTTCATGCGTATCGTCAACCCGAACCCAATCTTCTGGATTCACAGCTACAGACTTTTGAGACTTGTAATTAAGTTTGGTTTGCTTCCCCTGTTCCAAACTACCAGTATAGACACGATTGGTCAAAATACGATTGACTATTTTCGTGTCCCACTTATATCTATGCCCATAAAATCCTTTAATCTTTTCCTGACAGGCTTTCTTACGTTGCAAGGGAGTTTCTATCCCAGCCTGGTTAAGAAAGCCTGCAATAGCATTTGACGAATAGCCCTCTAGTTTAAGAGCAAAGATTTTCTCGATAGTCGGGCGTATAGTCTCATCAACCACTAAATGATTCCGTTGCTTGTCATCTTTAAGATAGCCATAGGGAGCAAAGGCTCCGATAAACTCGCCTTTTTGCCGTTTCGCTTTTTGGGTACTCCGAACTTTGGTTGAAATATCTCGACAGTAGCTATCGTTAATTAGACTTTTAATGGGCATAACCAAGTGTGTTTCATTTGTATCAGCAGTCATACTATCATAGTGATCATTGACTGAAATAAACCTAACTCCCATTGTAGGGAAAATTCGTTGAAGGTATTTCCCAGTCTCAATATAATCTCGACCGAAGCGTGATAAGTCCTTGACAATTATGGTATCAATGATTTTATCATTCACCATCGCCATCATACGATTAAAGTCAGGACGGTTAAAGGTTAAGCCACTGATGCCATCATCCACAAATTCTTCTAAAATCATAAAATCGTGATTTCTGGCATAGTCTCGCAAAAGCGAGCGTTGGTTGATGATGGAATTGCTTTCCACATTGTCCCCATCATCTCGTGACAGGCGTAAATAAATACAGGCTTGTGTCATGTTTATCTCCTTAATCAGTGTTTAGGTGCTTACCGATTAAGGATTGAGGTTCTACTATTCTATTTTACATAATCTATCAAGACTTGTCCGCTAAAAACTCAAATTTTTTCAAGCTTTCGACCTAATAAATCATCTAAAACCTCAGTAATCTTTAATGGCTTATCGGTTACTCGAACCGTCACCTTATATCCCTCAATCACAATCTGCGGTAATTCCGCACCTGTTTGTATTTTTTCCATAAACGTTTTTCCTTTACTTAAAATTTTGACCTCTGTAGGTAGAACTGGTTAAGTTCTTCATGGGAGTTTCACCCGCTGTCCTTTCTCGATGGCAGCCTGAACGTTCAGAAGTATCATTATCCTCATTTGTCTCATGGCAGATAGGTAACCAACCTATTTTATAGCCGATAATTCTCGCTCATCTCACGGCGTACCAGGCTAAATTGCTCCACAAATGATTAAAGTCCCACTTCAGTCTATTCAGTTGTCAAAGGGCAAAAAAGAGACTAAAAATTCCCCTCACTATAAAGAGTGAATTTTTTAGTCCCCTGTTTCGTTATTTTTCAAAAAATTTTCGTAGGTTGTCCAAAATTGTATTTCTCACCCGAAATAGGCTAGTCGCAGACATCTTTTGCTCTATTGCTACTTCTCTAATGGTATGTTCTCTGAAATATAAAGCATCAATAATTTCAAATTCTTTATCAGATAAGGTTAATAAAGCCTCATTTAGTTGTTCTATAACGAGCTTGGTTTCTACCAAACGTTCAATATCAACAGTTGTATCTGGCAGTACATTTGCTAGTGGCAACCCATCTACTTCAAGTGATGAAAAAGGCAATACACCGAATTTTCTATCTTTTCTATTCAAGTACTTTTGATGATTAACAAGTTTCCAATAACCTTTATACACTTCCTCGCTAACAGATACCTTCTTACCTCTAACAAATATGCAATATTTCATTAATTCCTCCACTTATATTTATTTTTAAGTATCATAAATGGAGGGCTTCTTATCTCAACCATAGCTATTTCTCACTTATTTTTCAGCTCGAGAATTTCTCCTCACTAATAAGAGTGAAAATATAGTGATTTTGTTTCAAAATTTCAGACAATCAATTAACAATTATATATTGGTGTACTCACCGCTAATCATAGTTTCACCAATTAAAAAATACTTTTCTAATCAGTTATACCCATTGTCATTAAAGATAGGATATCTTAGCAAGGACATATGCTATAAATAAAAAAGCAAGTTCTTTCGAACTCGCTACAATTCTTTTATAAAAAATCTATTATATATCTAGGCCATTGTTTTATCTAAGAGTCAAAAACAAATACATAATTACTTAAGCTTCATAAGTAAAATATCTAAATGAAATAACAAAGCATACTACAATCATAAGAACTAGATAAAACGTATAGTTCCAAATATCAGATAACACAAAATCATTATAAATTAAACTACTTCTTAACATCGCAATCATATGTGTTAGAGGATTAACTTTAACTAATGGCTGTAAAAATTGTGGCCAGACATCCGTCGGAAAAAATGCTCCTCCTAAAAATGTTGAAAGTAGATTACCTAAATTTCCAAAAACCGAAGTATTTTTTACATTCTTAGATAGGATACTTATAATCAAACCTATCAATACTAGAGAAATCGCACTCAGTACAAGAACTATAGAAAGCCAGATTATATTGGGAAAACTATATTTTAGGCCTAATTTTAAAATATAATTACAAAAAACTAATACCAGTAACGTTTGCAAAAACATCAAAATTATTTGAGTTATGATTAAAGAAAAAATTATCTTTGAAATTTTGACGGGAGTTACTTTTATAAATTTCAAAAATCCATTTTCTCTATAACTCGATAACATAATCGGAAATGCTATCAAACCTGTTGAAGCATACGACATACCTAAGATACCGGGAAGGATATATGTCATGTAGGACATTCCCTCCCTGCTCTCCGAAGAACCAGCCGTTCCCATCAAAATAAGCATTAATATCGGCAAAAGAGTTCCTGTAATCACTGCTTGTCTATTTCGGATTTCCATTAAAAAAAATGATTTAATAAATTTCATGATACTACGCATGTATATTACCTCCGGTTATAATTAAAAACATATCCTCCAAATCCATTTCCGAAATAGAAACACCCCTCAACTCTATCTTTTCCTTATCACATAATCGCGATAACGTCGTAAGAGTTTTTTCGTAATCATTAAAAAAAATCAGTAACTCTTCATCCATAAAACGAAATTCGTTTTCACTAAAATATTTAGATATATTAGATTGAAGAAAATCTTTATCTATTCCAGCCAAACTGTAATCAAATACTATCTTATGTGAATACGGCAAACTATTAAATGCGTTCTCGACTGAATCATCATAAGCAATTTTCCCTTGATAAATTATTATTAATCTATCACACACATCAATAATTTCATTTATATAATGTGTCGTTAATAAAATTGTTTTCCCATTCTTTTTATATCCTTTTATAATGTTCCAAAGTTCCTTTCGAGTTTGAATATCTAATCCTAAGGTAGGCTCATCAAAAAAGATAATTTCAGGGTCATTTATCATACTTAACGCTAAAGCAATCCTCTGTTGCTGTCCACCTGATAAATCAGAAATGTAACTATCATAAGCCTCCTTCAAGCTTACTTTTTCTAAAAGCTCACAAATCTCTTTTTTTGACAACGAAATATTATATAAAGCACCTATAAATTCAAAGAGCTCACAAATTTTTATCTTGTTAAAAAATTTATTTGTTTGAAATTGAACCCCTATTTTCTTCAATAAGTCTGATGCTCTATCTTTAGAATTACTGTTGAGAACAATACTTTCTCCACTGTAATCTGTGTATATTCCTTGTAGACAATTAAAAAGTGTAGTTTTACCAGAACCATTTTTTCCTACAATTGCAACAACTTCCCCTCTATCAATACCGAATGTTATATTGGATAAGATACTTTTACCATTATAAGAATAGCCTAAATTATTGACCTTAATAAACATAAAACCTCCCTATTTTATTTAAGAATAACTATTGAAAATTTTCTACTTGATATTTTATCCAAAAAGTGTGAAATATCTTCTGATGTTATACTATCCAGCAAATTCAACGTAGATTCTAATACTATCTGCCTCCGACCAATTTGATGCTCTTTAGCCAAATAAATAAAAAACATTTTCATACTTCCAGAATTAACTTGGCAATTAATTATATTAGTAAGCTCCGTTTTACAGGTTTCTAAATGCAATTTTATATATCCGATAAATTCAGATGATCTAAAAACATCCAATATAAACTCATTTATTTCCGAAATATTCTCTAGGTTTTCCTTTGAATCTATATACTGTACTTCAAAAATAGGTGTATCAAAATAATAGTAAGATCGAGCAACTATAAAATATAAATCTGCCAATTTTTTCCTTAAGTTATCAAATAGGAAACCACTCGTCCCATTGACCATTAGTAAACACAAAAGAGATAAAATCAATGATTCTTTTTCACACAAAACTTCATCAAAAAGATAAGACAACGAGACCATAACTCCTGGGTTACTATCAAGAACCTTATCAGAGTATCCTATATTAAAATAATCAACTAAGTTATTCTGAACAACAATAGGATTTTCATCGATGCCCTCTCGATTTAATAATAAGTCATCCAACGTATCCTTAATAGACTTATCAGATATTTCACCCGAAAAATAAAGCTTCATGCTGCTTGAAAAAAATAAGTTGCTCTTAATTTTTAGTACATCTTCTAATTTTATATTGTTTAAATCTTTTCCTAAAATATCAACATTTAGCTCTTTTGACCAGATTAAACTATTCAATTCATCTTGATACAATTTTAATCTATCAAATTTTCTTGAAATCCTCTCTTTATGAATGATACGCTTCTCTTTGAAAAAATCAACTTCAGAAATTGAACCATGTATCAGATATTCAAAAATTTCACGAAAATTATCAGAAATCTTCCCTAATGGCGAAACTAGATAGATGTACATACTATCCAAGCCAGTTCTCATTTCTAGTTTGATATTTTTGGAGGCTAAAAAATCAGAAAAAGACATCCCTTTATAAGTTATATTAGAAAGTAAATGTTCCGTTAGATGCACAATTCCATGAAAATCTTTTTTTTCATTCATAGTCCCAATATTGAACCAGATTAATAATTCGTCTAGATCAAATCCTCTGACTTTAAAAACCTCTACATTACTATATGTTGATTGACAGAAAGTTTTTGACATTAAATCACCTAACCTTCATCTTTATGTCCGATTAGGAACTCGTAAACGATTCCTTCTGTAACACCATCAATATCAAGTAAGTTATTAATTTCATCATCAAAAAATCCTCCTATAGCTAGCGTACCAATATCAATGCTCTCAGCAGATAAATAAATGTTTTGTCCTAGATGCCCTGCATCTAAATGTACAAACCTATATGAACGCTCTCCATATTTATAGGATAATCTTGGAAAAACTGCAGTAATAAATATTACGCACGCTGCTTTTTTCGCAATACTTGAATAAGAGGTATACTTAGATAAATCAAGTTCTCCATTTTGCAAAACAGATAGATTGTGCTCTGAAGGGTTATAATGATAAACCCCCACCTCCAATCCCTCAATATTATTAGCATAAAAATATATTTCTAAGGGATACAATCCTCCCGCAGAAGGAGAAGTTCTCAGCTCTTGATAATATCCTTTTTCTACATTTTCAAGTGCTCCACTAACTCCATAACTAGAATTCAAAATATAACTTAACTCGCTTAGAGTTAAGCTTTCTGATGAAAATTCACGGGTACTTCTTCTAGAAAATAAAATTTCTCTAAATTCCTTAGTTTCTCTCTCATAATCGGTAAAATCGGAGGGTAGATTTATCTTAGGAAAGGTTACAAAAGAATGCGATGAGTTGACCGATCCTTCAATAAAAACAGGATTAGAAATAATTTGAGAAATATTTTTCCCTAATATTTTTTCTCTCAAAATATTTAATTTAGTAATTTCATGAAACGTTTGAAAATTATATTTATTTATAATATTACTTTCAAATGCATTTTTTGAAAGTATCTCAATCGAAGATATTTTACTCATAATATCAGTGCTCCTTATGATTACGGAAATGGATGAGGAATTTTATTAAATTCATCCACTGTTTTTGGCTTATTTAATAGTCCTAATGTTACTGGAACATCATGTATACGAGTTCCTCCAATTCTAGGATATAAATGGTCATTTGTAATCTCTATAAAACCAGGTATTATTACCTTATATACTCTATAATCCAGATTATAAACATCACTTGTTGTCAAGTTCTTATAAAAAATATCATATCCTAAATTTGAAATTTTTTCATATAAAATTTTAAGTTGCTCATCATATGGCAAAATTTTTTCATCTTGAATTTCTACTGTACAATTTTGATGAAGTAGAAAATTAAAATGTGACTTCATAGATTTTTTAGTAAATAGCATCACTCGGCTATGAAAGTCTCGAATATCAGAAAAATCATCACAGTACTTCTCTTTACTTCCCTGAACAAAATCTTCTTTCCAACTAATACGACCTTGTGATAACTCTATAAAAGTTTTTATCACTGCTTCTTTTAGTGTCAACCTAGTCGCTGCTGCAATTAAAATTCCACCTCGCTCATCCTCTAAGATTCCTAAAACACTAGGAATTTTTGTATCAAGTGTCATATCAATTAAAGTGTATTTACATCCAGGTATTTCAAATCTTTCTTTATACAATTGATAAACTTCTTCATTGGAGGTTATATCAATCTTAGGCAAAGAAAGCTCGTTATACCATAAAATACTAAAAGCATCACGCTCAATCACTTCGAAAATTCCTTTAACAATAGCTTCCTCATCATCAGAAGCACATGACAATCCAGTTGAAATAGGATACCAAATTAATTTCTCATCATTACTCGGATAGTATGGTAAATAGGTAACTGCTGCTGGAATCAAGTAATCTTCCTTTTTTCCTAATTTTTTACAAAAGGTCCAGTTAACTGTTGTTGATTCATTAAAAATACAAAAAGGAAAATCTGATTCTAGATACTGAAATTTGTTATAGAAAGCAAATTTTTTGGGGGAGACACAGCAATATTTATTTGACAATTCTTTATACGATCCAAGCACTAAATCTGAAGACTGTATAAACGCCGAGCAGTATCTCTCTATAGTCTCCCCTATTGCAGCATTAGCTGCAGATTCAAATGTGAGTCCAGCACCGCTATTAAAAGATGTTGAAACCTCAATTCCCATTCTTGAAAAGTTTTGAGCAATAGCTGCTACAAGAAATACCCTAGCATCATCACGCTCAGGCAACCAATAAAATAAATCTTTAACAATACCTAGTTTATTGTTAACAAGCCTATCAGACACAAAAGGATAGATGCTTGTCAAATTAGTAGATAAAAATTTCATAATCTTGCCTTTCTCTGTATGTTGTTGATTTCAAAAGAATATCCATTATTCTTGATATTCGTATGTTTTTGTCCAAAACTTGTTCGTGACTTTTAACTTTGAAGATTGACCACAAACCTCACATATCGGTGATTTGAGAAGTGAATCATAATTAAAATTAACATTATATCCGTCTACTTCAATAATACCTTCAATAGTTTTCGGAAAATTCCAAGTATCTTCTTTCAAGAAAAATTGTAGTATTTGACCCACCAAAATATTAAACCCAATTCGAAATGTTGTGGAATCAACTGAATAAGCTCTTTGAATCTGCCCTTTCAAATTAGTATCTAAAAACTTCTCTACTTTTATATGCTCAGAATAATGTGTGAGGTTATTATACTTTCTAGTTCTATAACATTCTAAACAAGCTGTATATGGTGGGATACACATCGGGCCAACTTCCGCTATAAAACCTGATGTTTTAAAAAGTATAAAAGGTTTTTGCAAACTATAGCACAAAGAATTAATTCTTTTCTCAAAAAAGTCATTTGTTTCAGTTTCAATCAATACTATAAAATCATTATTATCTATAAATTCAAAAATACCTGAAAAATCCGTGTCACTCTGAATCTGTTCTACTTCTATTTTATTTGCTATTATGAGAGGCACATCATAAGTTATAACTGGTAATCTTCCATCTAAATTAATAATACCCACTTTTTTATCTTTAAAAACTTCCAAAACTCTTTCCACATTTAAACCAGTTGAAGAATAATTTTTAAGATCAGTAAATGTATCACTTACTGCACTCTTACTTTCAATCCAGCCCTTACTTGTTAATTGCTCTAATATACTAGATAATTTACTTCTAAATTCTAAATCTACGCTTTGGACTAACTCCGAATGACTTGCACCTATATTAAGTAACGGCAATATAGGAAGTAAGACTTTTTCAACATCCTCACCATTTAAATTAAAGTATCTATCATTGAATCTTACAATTATAGACTGACCATCTGGAACCATAACTACGCCAGGACTAAGCTTGAATTTCATATTATCGTTCATTATTAAATACCTTTCTTCTGTTTTAACCCCAAAATAAGTAAGCGGTAAGAATAATAATTCTCACCGCCCTCAAATTAGATTATATTTATTTACCTGTTGAAGTACAGAAATAGCAGCAACAACAGTACACAACCTCTGCTGAAGTTTGAGAATCAAACACTCTATTTTGCTCTACCAATTCTAAAATAAACATATCCCCTCCTATTTACCTGTCGAAGTACAGAAATAGCAACAGCAACACCATGTGACATCTGCTGTCGCAGGAACATCTAGAAAACGAGAGTTTTCAACTAATTCAAAAATAATCATTTCTACTCCTCCAAAATAGTTACAAACATAATTTCCTATGCAAATCATACTCAACTAGTTGAACGACAGATTCCTGTATAAAAAGACACATAGAATCGTTGTAATCAACTATTAATTCAAATATCATCGAGAGTTTAACATATCTCCGTTCTTATACCTAAAATTATTGCAATAATTCATTAACAGACCTCCTTTACTTATATATTGTATATACCAATTTTTGATTAAATACTAATCAGCCTTCCCAACATCAAGACCATTAGACTTTTTTTGTACTTGAATCTCCAACAATTTATTCTTTTGAATAAACTGTTGGTAGGGGATTGTATTACTAAATGTAAGAATACCTAGTAATGCAAATGTAACCAATTTATTAATTCCACGTTTTCTTCTCATAGAATGAAACCCCTTTCTTTTTTCTTGCCTTTATTCTAACAGATATATTTTATTTAGTCAAGTTCTTTTATAGTTTTTTGAACTTTTTTTTTTTTTTATTACATTAAGTAATTTTTTGTTCTTGTAACTTGCTATTTTGAACTAAAAGAAATATAATTAAGTTGAATAAATAGAAAGGACTATTATCTTTTATGAATACACTCTCCGAGAAATTCAGATTAAAAAGAAAAGAGTTGGGTCTCTCACAAAAAACTCTTGCTGAAGGAATTTGTGAACAAAGCCAGATTAGTAAAATTGAGAGGGGGCATTTCATGCCTTCCGCAGATCTTTTGTTCAAGCTTTCTCAACGACTTGAAGTTCCATTAGATTACTTTTTCAATGAACAAATTGAAGTTAAATCTAACCTCTCTAATTTCAAGCATTTATCTGCTCGTCTATTGGATGATAGAAATTATGACGATTTAGAATATCTTTATAAGATAGAGTTGGAGCGAAGCACCTTTCTTACATTAGAAGACAGGATGTACCTTGAGTGGATTAAAGCTATTATTGACTTTTACCAATATGACCGTAAGCATGAGGCCATTTCTTACTTAGAAAATATATTATCAAAAATATCCTCAAATACTCTGATTTACTTAAAGGTATTAAACACACTGTCTAACTTCTATTCCCTTGTTGGTCGTGAAGAAGATTATGAAGCAAACTACTCTCATTTAATAGAGTTGTATCAGACAAAAAATTTGGACCATCAAGAGTTTTTGTTTGGTTATATCAGAGTTCGTTACAACTATGCTCACTATTTAGTCTCAAAAGAAAAATACAACGAAGCCATGCAAGAAGCCCTTGAGACTATCGAACTCTGTAAAGAGAGGCAAACAAGTTACCAACTAGCTCCCCTGCTCGTTCTCGTTGGAAATTGTGGAACACAATTCCTTGGTAAAGAACAAGTCAAAAATTATTATATAGAAGCAAGAGAGCTATGCAAGATTTATAACAATCCTTTAATGCTGATGAAGATAGAAAATTATTTGAAGGAACTAGATGCTGTTTAGTTTATCTTGATATTGGAGTGCTACTTAAACATTAAATAGCCTGTAAGGCTGATAGTTAGATTAATACTGTCAGCCTTACAATTTTCCTATGAAATCTCAAACAACTAGATTAATTTTATTTCCTGTTTTAATTTAGTGATATTTTGATTTCTTGTATTATCAAGTATGCTTACAAAATTCTCTAATCTCCTAACCTTATAGTCGTAATCATCTATCCATTTTGTTAGGGAATTTTGATTTTCTTCAATTTCTTTCTCCACCTGCTTCAGTTTAATGGCTGGTGTCAGATTCATCTTGCCATAGTCATATCTGGCAAGCCGTCTGTTTTCTGGATCGGAGTTGTTGAGATTGAGCAAGACTTCTGCGACCTTGTTGAGATGAGCGACCTTATCCTGCAACTCCGTGATGGTCAAATCCAACTGGGCGATGTCCTTGATTAACTCATCTTTGACTTCCTGGTAAGATTTGTTGTTGATGTCTAATTCAATAAGAAGATTAAGCTCTGCTATTTTCTCTTTGAGACTGGCCATGGTTGGCCGTCTGCATTTCGGGATATGCTTGCTGTCATGAGTGAGTTGACGAATTAGTTCACGTCCTCGCATATAGCGGTTGAAATCAGAGTTCTCTTTATTGTAGATGAAAAACTGAGCGGTCTCTCGGATAAAGACATGGTAGAACTTGCCTTTTTCATTATCATGAATATCCAATTTGCGGTTTGGTATAAAGACCAAGCCGTCTTTTTTGATACCATAATTGATTCTGACAAAGAGACCGTCTTTAACTAACTTGTCAATCTGGTGCTCCGCTAATGCAACTTCAAACTCCTGGACCTGGTCTCGTTTTTCTTTGAAATCCTTATAGGCCGCCAAGAGTTCCTCAATTGGGAGCTTGTCCTTGTCCCGCTCTTCTTGGTAGGCTTCAAAGTCTGAGACCAGGTTAGCCAAGTCATGTTCTGGTGTGATGTCTCTTTTATCAAAATAGTCCTCAAAAAACTGGACATCGTAGAGGTGTTTTGTGCTGACCTTTTTGTTCTCAATGGAAATTGTTCGGTCGTCCTCTTTCAAGGTAAAGGTAACATGCTTTTTCTTCGGGGAGATTTTCAGGTTTAACTGCTCTGCTATTTCCAAAAGATGAGAGAGGTTTCGTACTCTGGGCAAGAGAAAATCCAGTCGCTGCTCAATAGCTCGTGTCGCAAAATGCTCTCTGAAATAATCCTCGGTGTAGGGCTGGCGCTTATACAGCTGATGGCCGCGAATGACCTGCTTCATGTCTCGGTCGGTCATGAAAAATCTGGCGTACTTGCGAGAGAAATCCATCTCCACGTTGAAAGCGGAAGCCTTGACCACAAAGTCCTCAAAGTTCTTGCTGTTCTCCATGAGAAAATAGAGACGCTGCTTGAGTTCAAACTTGTGATTGGTCTTGCGATAAGTTTCAAACTTCTCATGCGAATAGCGATTGGGCGGAATAATCTTTGCCCCTGACTCCTTCGCCAAGCGGTCAGAAATCATGCGAAGATTTCTCTCCTGGGCATAGTCCCATCTGAGCTTCTTGTCAGAGTTTAGGTCAACAGAGTTTATCAGGATATGATTATGGATATGATTCTTGTCTGTGTGAGTCGTGACGATGAAACGAAAGTTGCCCCCTGTCAACTCCTTGATAGTCTCGTAACCAATGCGATTGATTTCCTCTGGTGTCAGCTTGTCTTCAGGAGAAAATGATTGAATCAAGTGGTGTGCATGGATTTTGGTCTGCTTGAGTTGCTGGCGGTCGTTTCTGGAATCATAGAGCCGATCATTGTTGGTCAAGTTTGCCTGATACATCTCCACCAATTCCTCATAGCTGGGAAAGTCCAAGTAATTGCTCATGCCAAAATCAGAGACCAGTTTCAGCTTCTTCGTCTTTTCTGGATTGAGAATATACTTGATGAGGCTCTTACGATACTTGGTGCTATGCACCGCAAAGTGTTTAGTGACGACCATAAAACTCCTTCAGCTGCTGACACTTTATGTTAAAGTCCTTCTCCACTTCCTTTATGAGTTGGCCAATGCCTTGCACCAAAAATCCACGGTCGCTTGGTGTTAAGATGTGAGTCTGGTTGACGGTCCGTGCGATTTGATTGAGGTTGTTTCCGATTCGTCTCAACTCAAATACCAAGTCGTCATAGTTACTGGTGTCAATGGTCAGAAAGGTCATGTTGGGATTGAGCAGAACTTTTCTAGCATAAGCAGAGAAATTTTTACAGCCACTCTGACCGATACGGTTGTTCAGGGTTTCCAACTCCTGGTCTGTCAGAAAGACTTTTTTGAGGTTGGTACGGTAACGATTTTCCATATCTAACCTCCCATGTACTTGTCACGAAAATCTGGGCTAAGTGGGATAGCCTTCTCCACTTCTGCCATCAGCTCCTGCACACAGGTTAGGATAATTCGCAAGTGCTCTGCTGTAACCTGATGGGTCTGTTCAGCCATGATAGTCACTTGTAAAATGTCTCGACTGATTTGTTCAATCTTCTGGGACTGCCAGAGGGCAAACCAATCCGTTACTGCCTGCTTCCTCTCAACCAAGTCCATCAGCTTTTGACGGACAAAGGGAGAGAATTGCTCTGCGTGTTCCTGCTTCATCAGCTCCTGAATCTGCTCAAGTTCTCCTGGTGTCAGATTGATTTCCTTACGGATAATACGATAGTGGTCTGTCATCTCGTTATACTCCTTCTCTACTTGCCTCTATCGGGTCAGCCCCGATACCGTATGGGATACGGGTGCTTCCTAAAAGCCTCAACGCTTCGCTTTTCGGCTTTTGCGAGCTCAGTTATTGTGTCCACAATAACCTAAAATCTAATCGCCAGCTGAACCCAAACCTTACAGGTTGGTCAGCCGACGATAAGAAAACATGGTGGCTTCGCCCCCAAACCCCCAAGAAAAAGTCAAGGGTTGATTTTCTAAAACTAGATAGAGTGTAACAAGAGAGAGCTGAAAAAATTATCACAGGAAAAGAAAAAGAGCCATTTGGCTCTCGAAAAATTTCTGAAATGAAATAGCTTAACCTAAAACTTCAAAATCATCACTACCATCGGCTTCACCTGTTAGACACGTGAAGCACATGTAGCTCCCTACCAGTGCACTCCCTGCTACCCAAATAGGAGATCCACAATTCATACACCTTGCCCTTCCTTCTTTTTCTTCAAGTACTGCACGCAAGGTTTCTTCAAGCTCTTTGGGATTGATGTCTGGATTATTATTGATAGTCAATTCGACAAATTCTTTGATTGAAATAAGATTCAATACTTTACCTCCGTTCTAATCTATTTTTTAGTCCGTGTCCATCTAAGCACTTATCATATCTTTATTGCCAATAAATCCATCCAATTTTTTGGAAAACCATAGTGTCTCAAATCCACTTGTTCTTGATTACTTTCTTCCAGAAGCTTTTGTAATTTTTTATTCCAAAAATTCTTAGTTTCTATGGACATTGACAAGATAAGATGTCTCATTGCTATAAAATAGATAAATAGTGTCTTGCTATCATTCTCTGAGTCTGTCACTAGCAACTCTCTGTCAGAATGATGAAAAGCTGGCAGTGTATGGTGTAAGCGACCATATAATCTGCCATTGTGTGAGCAAATATTCCTAAGATAACGAAGAGCGTTACACCAAGACAATAAGATTTTAGCTGGAATGTTATCATCCTTGTCCAAGGGAAGACTAATATAGGCAGCAACCTTATTTCGATATTCTGGTTGTAGGGCAACGAGGAAGGACGCTATATTTCCAAATGTCATTAAACGAAAAACGGTCCAAGGTAACACGACCCCATATTGGTTAATCTGATTCTTGATTGTGGCATCATCTTGTTTTTCCAAAATCAATCGTGACAAATGATATTTTGTTTTCAAAACAATATCCAGCCTCTTAGGATTTTCTTTTCGGTATTTAGATTGTTCTGAATAATAGAGAGCATCATCTTCAAAAATATAAGAAGGTTTATTGTATCCAATCGTCAGAGCATCAGCTGTACTCTTCTTCAAAAAAACTTCGATACGCTCCAATATCTCTTGAAGAAAATTTCTAAAGTAGCTATCAAATAAGTAAACTCTTTTTGCTTCTATGTATTTTCTGTCCACCAACTTCCCATATTGAGAGAATGATTGGAAGTCTATATCTCTTAAAAAGTCAATACAATCCTGTTTATAAAAATCATCATTCCCATTGTATTTGAAAGACCAGTTAGAGTTTTCTTTCATATGGACATATAACTGTTCTTCAGTTAAAGCCGGCTCAAGAGAACATTTTAATTGAGTTGGTGCTAATACTGGTCTATAAACCAACCTAGTTTTATCAGTAATATCTAAATCTAACGGAAAATAGTCCTTAAAATTTATTAATTCAAATACATTATTAGGCATAAAATATCTCTCCGCAATATGAAAAAAGGCCACCTAGTTATACATTGCTGTACCTTCGATGACTTCTAATCTAACTAAATTATACCACAACACCTCCTACTAAGCAAGAAATATTTTTACTTCGTTTGATTCAACGATGACACATATTTCAAAAAACAGGCCAAAATAATTGGTCTGTTATTTGTTATTATTGCTCTCTCGCCTACCTTGTCTAAATCTCTCAATGTTTTTTTCCAACTGCTCAGTATTCAGTTTATTTTTCGCTTCTTGGATTGACTTATCAAGACTTTGTTCCTCATCGGTTATAATGTCCCTAGATATTTCCACTCTCTCACTAGACTTGAAACTAGAATCAAAAACCACGTCTAGGAGTTGTTCTACTTTGGTTAATTCAGTATCTGACATCTCAGATAGTCGATGAATCAGTCGTTTAAATTGATCCTGGTTCTGTTTTTTCTTTTGAAAAAATTTCATTATCTTCTCCTTCAATTGTAAAAAGGTAGCCCGCATAGGACTACCTGACTTATAAATCATCAATGGCTACTGAAATAGCCTGCAACTTTTTATTTTGGATTTTCTTTTCATCAATCAATTGATGAAGTTCTTCAATTTGCTTTTGACAGGCTGAAATATCCTTGTTATTTTGTGCAATGGTATCAGCCAAGTGTTGTTTATAGTCACTTGTGATATTTACCTTCTTCGGCTGACTTTGTTTAACGGTTGATGCGAGCGTTTGGTCATCTTTATATTTTGACTCCTTTTGTTGTTGTTCAAAAGCAGCCACATAGTCTACTTCTTCAATTGGTTTTTCATCCTGTTTATGGAAGAGTGCTGCGATTTTAGCTCGTTCTTCATGGGACGATGTTGGTTTCACATCGTCTAGTGGCTGATCAAAATTCCATGTTTTACTCATTCTGTATCCTCATTTCTGTAATTTGAGTGTAGTGTGGTTTCTTTACCAAAGGCTTGCTCTAGTGCTTCATGAAATGACAACTGACTAGATTGTTGCCGTTTGATAAAGGTACTGTACATAGCTGTTTGTAGTTGGTCACGATAGTGTTCCAATTTCTCTGTCTCACGTGAGACCTTTTCTTCTTGCCTAGCTACTTTTTCAGCCAGACGTTCAATCACACTCATAGGGTGTCCTCCTTGTCCCTTTCTAGATTATGATAGCGGACTTGATTTTGTTATCACAATTCCATAGCACGCTCTCGTTTTGGTGGAGGATGATTCTTATTGACTTTTGCTTGGGCTGTTTGGATAAAATCACTTAAAGATAGTTCACTCTGCTGCTTCACAATATCATTCCAATCTGACTTTGTTTCAAGTCCCTGCAATGGTGGTAAATCTTTGGTGATTGGAAGTCCTTTATCTGACAGTTTCTGACAAAATTCTCTTCCTGCCTCATCGTTATCAACAGCCAATGTTAGCACGTTTGAATGAGTTTGAAAAAAGGTTGTCGTCTCTTGTATTGCCTGAAGATAATGGCTAAGTCTGCTTGGTTTTACTGTATCTAGAAATGCCAATTTCCCTTGTTCCTCGGCTGCTAGACGTAAAGTCTGATAAGCAATCACTGAAAGTTTTAAGCCTTCCATTGACACCAGGCGAACATCTGATAGCTGCTTTTGGTGAAGTTGATAATAACTCATCATATCTATAACTGATTCACAAAAAATGAGTCTCTTGGGATTCCCAATATCGAAACTAATACCAACATGGCCTTTTGAGCCTTTCATGATTTTTTTGAGATAACCTCGATCGTGTTTTTCTTCATTTTTGACGAGACCTTGAAGGCTTGCGGCCTGTAAGACACCATTATGGTCATAGCTTTTAAACACTAAAACTGACTCCGCTTGATAAGTAGCTTGAGCAAGCAATCCTTGTCTACCAAAGGTATTGATAGTCTGATCACTTAGGCCACGGATGTCTTTTAAGTAAATACGTGCTTGCTGAAAGGGTTCTTCATGCAAATAATATTGAAACGGTTGATAAGTTTCTTCTATTACCGTAGCCTGTTCAAAATCTCCAGTTTCAAGATAGGATACAGCCTCTTTGAAAGTAACACCTGCCACTAATTGAACAAAGTCAATCACATCCCCTTGTATATCTCTTGAAAACCATTTGAAAGTATTGGTATCGGCAAAAATCCGAAAGGAATCATGGTCTGGGTGTTCATAAATGTGTCCTGATAAACGTCTGAAGGAATAACCTAAACTTTCAGCCACATCTAAAATGGCCTTTTGTTTTACTATTTTAATTCGTGTCATCTTGTCTCCCTATCAAAAAAAGCAGAAGACTGTCTCCTGCTAGTTGTTCTCACTTGTTGTAGTTCCTTGGATCGTTGGTATGCTGGAATTAGCACCATTTGTGGCTTCTTTCATGTCCTCCAGTTTCCCATTCCAAATGGTCAACTGATTAACCAGGAGCTTGTCGGAAACTTTGGAGTAGGATAACATAACCGTCTTGATTTCTGTCTGAGTGGTTCGCTGTTGTTGCTCACTCAAATCAGAAACATAGGTCACTTGGTAGGTAACTTCCGCAAGTGCAACATTGCTTTCTGTATTGACATAGATACTGGCTGATTCAAATCGGTAGTCAAGCATATAATCTTTATAAACTTGATTAATTGCTTTATTCTGATTTGCTTCCTCTTCTGAAAATGCCGAATCCGTCATGTAGGGCTTGATACGAGCGTTATTTTCACCAAGCTGGACCTTGGTGAAATATTGAGTAAGAAATTCTTTGACAAGCTCATCTGATAGGACTGTCGCTCTTTCCTCCTGCTTTTCCTTTGTCACAAGTTTATTGGCTTCTGCTCGTATTTGGTGCTCAGTTTGTTTTGAAACGGATTGTGAGCCAATCGTATAGCCAATCATGACCATAAAACTGACTGCGATTAAACCTCCTACTCCAATCAGAAATCGAGCTTTCACTTTATTTAACATGGCTTACTCCTTTATTAGTGATAGCCACATCATAACAAGATTATCTTGGAAAATTTATCACAAGAAAAAGGACTACCAATCGGTAATCCTCCGTGTTAAACTATTCTATTTCTCCACCACTTTATAATAAAGCTTAAAACGAGAAATAGATTCAAAGCAATAAAAAATCCTGTAAAACTCCAAATACCATTGGTGGCTAAATCTTCTGTATAGAGGTATCTCTCAGTAAAGAAGAGGTAGATTCCATAGATTTCTATAAAGACTAATCCACTGATGAGTCCGATAAGAAACAAAGCAACTGAAACTTTCACAATCCGATAAAGGACGAGCAACATCAGTCCTATTGCTGCGATAATCAAAAGGCTTTGTAGAATTTGCTCCAACATCTTACACCTCTTTCTAGGCTAATTGCTTGCGATAGTAGTCAGCCTGTCTCTTGTCTAAATCATCTAGTTGGGCAACCAAATCAAGGTATTCCGTCTTTGTCACCTCATCTAAGCTAGGAAAATCATTCTCACGACTTGTGATGATGAGTTCCAGCTGTCCAGTAATTTCACGCCTTGAAAAACTGTAATCAAAGGTCTCATCTTCATACTGTTCCTTTAAAGTTTGGTAGTTTGCCCTATCTTCTGAACTCGTAAAGCCTTGTGACAACCATTCTTCTAGTTGATAACGCATTTCTTCTAGTGTTTGGGTCATGATCTATTCTCCTTTTGTGATTTCTTGACTTCATTTTACCGCGTTCAAAATTATTTGTCAGCCTTTTTTCTTATATCTCAAGTGCTATTTGTTGCTTCTTTTGGGGTGTTGTATCTTCACTAAACTTGGCCAAAGCTGCATCTATCTCCTCAATTTCTACTTCTTTTTCAACCAAGGGAGCTAAAACATCATAGCCATCGTCAACATACGTTTTTGCTAAATGCCATTTCTTTTTCGGGCGGTGTCGGTCATGGTTGGAGATATTTCCTCATTTCCGCTTTTACTTTCTTCTTTGCAACAGCAACGGATTTCTGTATTGCAGAAGCGGTGCAATGCTCCATAGCGGCGATTTGGTAAAAATTGAACTCATACTCGTAGTAGAGCAGGAAACGTCGCCTTTGTATCTCTGGCAGTCTGTCAACCGCCTTACAGAGCAGTTCCGCCCGTTCTGCTTCAATCATTTGTTCCTCAATGCTCTTAGGCAGCTTTAACGCCCGCCTGTTCAGCGTTTCGTCCCATACTTCCGAAAACTCCCTGTGCCGCTCGTCCCATTGGAGAAGATTCCTGTTCCTGCGTTCCATCTGCCGAAATTCAAAGAATAACTGCTCGGATACTTCCAGTTCGTGGTGTTCCCCCTGCCCGTCCTTAAAACTGATAAAATACCTTATACCGCTTTCCGTGGATTCCTCCCGAAGCGTATACGCCTTAGCTTTATATGCCATCCCGTTTTCCTCCTGCCAAAAATAAGCGGGGAGATTCCACTCCCCACCCAGTAGCCCGCAGAATAATGGGATGTATTAGACGCTTACAAAATTTTCCGAAGCTTCTTCCGCAGATGGTCTAACCTCGCATAGATGGCACCAGTCGTCAAATGCACAAGTGGGGCAATCTCCTTTGTGGAATACCCCTGCATTTTCAGCAGGACGATTTTCAAGGTACGCCCGTCCACCGTGACTAATACTTGATAGAGATTTTCGCTCTCAATCTCGTCCAGTAACTCCGCAACTGTATTCACCTCCGCTTGCCGCTCCCTGTCTGCCATGTCCTCAAGGTATTCCGCAACGTCATTCGTCCATCGGTAAAACCGCCTGTTGGAATTGAAGTCTGCCCTGTCCGCTATGCGTATCTGCTCAATGGTCACTTCATCAACGCCGCACTCACGCAGCAGCTTTTCCTCCGCTTCTTTCCAGATACGCCATTTCCTGTCCTCCCGTCCGTGGTTGTATGCCATTCTTTCTTCCTCCAATCAGAATTGATTGAGAGGGCAGAGAAAAGCCCCCTCATTTTCCCAAAGGAAAAAACAAGGGGGCTGAACGCCTTAAATTTTAATTTTCTATTATCTTTCTTAGTTTTCTTAGGATTCTGGCTTTGCGTTTGTTCACAACGCTCTGGGTTATGCCTAACCTCGCCCCGACTTCACGCTCGGAAAGTCCGTCAAAAAAGATTGCCTGTATCAACTCCTGCTCACTATCCGACAACAAAGGCAGGGCGGCTTTCAGCCTGTCCACCATAACAGCATTGACAACGGTTTCCGCAATGTCCGCCGCTTCATCAGCGATAAAGTCCAGAGGATTCCCCTCGCTGTCCGTAAATCCGTCCAGAGATAGCAGGCTGTTCCTCGCATCTAATTTTTGCAGGTAACGCCACCGCTCCCTGTCACGGTAGAAGTCCGCATATTGCTCCCTTACGACTTCAAGCAGACAACCTTGGACGGGGATAAACAGCTTGTCCATATATCCCTTGTCGGCTTGCCTGCGGCGGCAGAAATCCGTATAGGACAGTTCCACATAGCCGCCGCTTTCTTTGATATATACTTTTCTTGGTGCGTATTTCACCGCTAATACCTCCCATCTGAATTTTTGAAATGTAAAAATCCAGATGGAGAGGCGGGGAGCGGCAACGCACACCAGAAACAGCCCTGCGGCACTTTCCAACAAAAAACGACAAAAGAAAAACCGCAAAGGCTCTGTGACCTTCACGGTTATGGGAAATACAAATTCTGTTGTATGGAGATTGTACTTCCACTTTCAAGGTGAGAAGTACCGCTGCACTGGCAGAAATTTTTTTAACTGGTTTCCTGCCATTCTCTGATATGCTATGTATTGATAAATTTTACTTCGTATGAGCAGATGAATAACCGCCCGAAAAAAGAACATAAAAAAATCCCTCCAAATTTAAAAACAAATTCAGAGGGTAATTTAGGGTATAACAAAATAACCCACCCGAATATCGTTTTTTTTATTTGGTGAGTTTGTTCTTTCAAATACGAAACAAAAAGAGCCGATGATTCGTGAATTGTTCCACAATTTCATCGGCTCTGCGTCTTAAGCGTCTGGCTCTTTGATGACAGTTATCTTCAAGTTGTCAACTTTAATCAAGCTTTCTTGTCTGCATTTTGGACAATAAAGGGGATAATTCTCCAAAACAGTGTCCTTCCTAATTTTATTACGGGTTTTGCTCCCACAAACAGGACACAATATCCATTCGCATTTCATCATAATTAGTCTCTAATCCTTTCAAATCTCATTTTATATGACTTTTGCAAGCTGTTAAGCTAACTTGTGGAACATATGCCGAACCTTATCTATACGGCTATTCGGGCGGCGGGGTTGGCAAATAAATTTACCAATAGCTGGCTGGTATCCTTTTAACTCTGTCAAGCAGACTCCCTGCCCATTTGTGAAATAAGTTAAATCGTTCCTGTATTCTTGAATACATCTAGCAGGGATTTCTCCTTTCAGAATGACCTCGTCATTCTTTATCTGAGTACTTACAATATCTGCACAATACCTTGGAGCATCATGATACGCCCGTGAGAGATATTCCTGCGGTGCATAAATTTCAAAGTGGAGATATGGCTCTAATAGTTCTGTCCCTGCTTTTTTTAAAGCCTGCTCCAATACGATAGGGGAAAGCAGCCGAAAGTCTGCGGGGGTACTTACAGGACTATAATACAATCCATATTCAAAACAGATTTTACAGTCTGTCACTTTCCATCCATACAGCCCCTGCTCGCAGCCATAAAGAACCCCCTCCATAACCGCATTTTGGAACGATTGATTTAAATATCCAAGTGAAACTCTGCTTTCATACTGCACTCCGCTTCCAATAGGGAGCGGCTCTATGGACAACCCGACAGAAGCCCAGAAAGGATTTGGCGGGACTTCTATGTGGATGGTATATTCTGCTTTTCTAAGCGGTCTTTCCATGTATATAACAGTAGGTTCTTTTATTTCTGCCTCTACATGATACTTTTCCTCAAGAATGGCACAAATAACTTCCATCTGTACCTTCCCCAAAAAGGAAAGTATAATTTCATGCGTTGTAGTATCCACGTAATACTTTAAAAGAGGATCGCCATCTGAGATTTCTGTAAGTGCCTCAAGCAACACTTCCCGCTGTTCGGATTTCTTTACTTCAATTGTTGTTTGGAGCATAGGGAGCGGATTTTCAATAAATTTTCTCTGCGGCAACAGTATTTCGTTCCCCAAAATACTGTTTAGCTGCAAAACATCATTTGGTAAAATTACAATATCACCAGAGTAAGCCGTATCTGCTAAACACAATTCACCGTTTGTAGGAATACTCATCTCTGTAATTTTTATTTTCTCTTTTTCTGATATTCTGACAACGTCCCTCGAATGCAATGCGCCGCTGTACAGACGCACATAAGCCAAACGCCTCCTTTTTTCTGAATATTCAATCTTAAAAACCTGCCCGCATAGTTCAGATTGACCTTCAGGCGTTGATGAATAAAATTTACTGGCAATCACTTCTATAAGCTGCCGAATCCCCAGATTGTTTTTAGCGCTTCCGTGATAAACGGGAAATAACGTTCCGTTTTGGAATCTCCTGTTTTCTTCCTGTTCCAGTTCTGACATTTTAAACGGTTTCCCTGACATATATTTCTCTAATAGTTCATCGTTTCCCATAATTACCGTATCCCACTGTTCCATATCGTCATTGTCCGTTACATTTATATGGGGATGCTGCCCAACCTTTTGCTTCACTATAATTTCCGAAGAAAGCTTTGCTTTCATTTCTTGATATACCATTGGCAAATCAATCCCCTCTTGGTCAATTTTATTGATGAAAAAAATTGTCGGAATCTTCATTGTCTGTAGTGCATGAAACAGTATACGGGTCTGTGCCTGTATGCCATCCTTTGCAGAAACTAATAATACTGCTCCGTCTAATACGGATAAAGAACGGTATACTTCCGCCAAAAAATCCATATGGCCTGGCGTATCTATAATGTTGACTTTTACATCCTCCCACTGAAAAGATGTCACTGCTGTCTGGATAGTGATTCCCCTTTGACGCTCCAAATTCATTGTATCTGTCCTTGTTGTGCCTTCATCTACGCTCCCTGGTTCTGCAATTGCACCACTGGTATACAATAAACTCTCCGTTAATGTTGTCTTTCCTGCGTCAACGTGAGCCAGAATGCCTAAGTTAATTATTTTCATGTGATTTTCCTCCTATCAACACCCAAAAAAGGGCATAAAAATACCCAGTGATAAATACTCCTATCACTGGGTAAATAACTCCAATAGCCCCAAAACACTTATATGTTTTCGGGCATATAAAATTACATGATAAAAGTATTATTAAACTGGGTACAAAAAACTAAGCCCCATATTAAAAGTGAAACGGGACTGCTACTTTTTGTTCCCACTATCAAATTGACAGTTTATTTAAGAATACCTTGCCGCATATTTATTAACTCCTTGTATAATACTGAATCTAATTATATTCCTTAACCCTTTATTTGTCAAGCTGACAAACTAAAGCAGAAAAAGCGGCAGGATTTCCCCCTGCCACTAATCATCTGTTTATGCAAAAATAATTTCCTTTTCCACAATCTCCCTCGCACAAGCCCTTATGTTATTGAGGCATCCTGTCCATTCTAAGGCGTTTTCTGCCTTTAGCTGTTCCGTTATGCCCTGTGCCTGTTTCATACCCTCTATGAGCCTTTCAAAGCGTTCCTGTGCCTGTCTGTCAATGTCGGCAAGGTAAGCGTTAAGTCTGCCGCTTGTAAGAAGATTGGTGTATGTAACTTTGCAGTGATGCTTCAGATAATCCAAATGCCGCTGTCCCCAGATGCCTATCGGCTGTTCTTCTTCGGCGGGTACAGTAAAGCACGGTATCAAATAATCGCCTTGCCTTTCGTATTTGCCGCCCATTTCCTCAAAAATTGTCTTTGCCATTGTCTGTTACCTCAAAAGCCCTCTTTAAAGGGCTTTTATGTTTATTTTGAAAAAGAGATAAAATCAATATATCCCTTTTCCCCAATTTTTACAACGGCATTGTAGGGCTTTTTCTCTTTGTTTTTGATTCCTTTTACCAGGGTTTCTTTTCCCTCCAGTAATTCTTTTACATTCGTTTTGGTTAGTTTTTTCTTTCTAAAATGTTCAGCTAAAGTAAACTTACATTCAGGATAATTTGAACAACCATAAAACGATTTTTTTAATACAATATTGTTGCCACACTTAGGACATTTTCCTACAAGGGGTCCCGAGCGCTTAGTGGGAATTTGTACCCCTTATCGATACAAATTCCCCGTAGGCGCTAGGGACCTCTTTAGCTCCTTGGAAGCTGTCAGTAGTATACCTAATAATTTATCTACATTCCCTTTAGTAACGTGTAACTTTCCAAATTTACAAAAGCGACTCATAGAATTATTTCCTCCCGTTAAATAATAGATAACTATTAAAAATAGACAATACTTGCTCATAAGTAACGGTACTTAAATTGTTTACTTTGGCGTGTTTCATTGCTTGATGAAACTGATTTTTAGTAAACAGTTGACGATATTCTCGATTGACCCATTTTGAAACAAAGTACGTATATAGCTTCCAATATTTATCTGGAACATCTGTGGTATGGCGGGTAAGTTTTATTAAGACGCTGTTTACTTTTGGTTTAGGATGAAAGCATTCCGCTGGCAGCTTAAGCAATTGCTGAATCGAGACTTGAGTGTGCAAGAGCAACCCTAGTGTTCGGTGAATATCCAAGGTACGCTTGTAGAATCCTTCTTCAACAATCAGATAGATGTCAGACGCATGGCTTTCAAAAACCACTTTTTTAATAATTTGTGTGCTTAAATGGTAAGGAATATTCCCAACAATTTTATACCTCTGTTTGTTAGGGAATTGAAACTGTAGAATATCTTGGTGAATTAAAGTGACACGAGTATTCAGTTTTAATTTTTCTGACGATAAGTTGAATAGATGACTGTCTAATTCAATAGACGTTACCTGTTTACTTATTTTAGCCAGTTTCGTCGTTAAATGCCCTTTACCTGTTCCAATTTCGTAAACGGTATCGGTTTCTTTTAAATTCAATTGTTTTATTATTTGGTTGAGTACTTTTTCACTCGTTAAAAAGTTTTGAGAATATTTTATATTTTTTTTCATGTAATCACTCCTGAAGTGATTACATCTATAAACAAATACAGAAGTTAAACGATTTGTTTGTAATTTTAGTTATCTGTTTAAAAAGTCATAAGATTAGTCACTGGTAGGAATCAATCTAACGTATTTATTTATCTGCGTAATCACTGTTTTTAGTCTGTTTCAATCTGCGTAATCACTGTTTTTAGTCTGTTTCAAAACAGTAGATGTTTTATCTACATTACGCATTTGGAATACCAACATGACGAATCCCTCCTTCTTAATTACAAATTTTTAGCATCTAATTTAACTTCAATTCCTATTATACAAAATTTTATAATCGAAATCAACACCACGTCCGTCAGCCAAGCTCGAATTTAAGGCATCAAGGGCAGTATGTACCTTTTTAACCTCTTTTTCAGGACGCACTAAAGCCTTCTCAAAAGCAAGGGATTTAGTATAGATAACAGACTTTCCACTTGGATCCAGACGTTCATCTTCCAAACTAGCAAGAAGCGAATACTTATCATCACTATCAAAAAGATTACGGTTCACTGCACTGTTCAAATACCCATAGTGTTTGACAAAGCTATTATAGGTACGATTGAGTTTGCCTAACAAGTGGTTAAAGGTCTTCTTATCATAGTCATAATGGCGTTGAATGGCAATGACCTCTTGGTAAGCATTTCGAATGTCCACCATTCCTTTGATTCGTGCCACTTCTTTATCAGACAAAGGAGCTTCATAGAAAACTGTCTTTTTATAATACCCCTTAAATTGTCCGCGTTTAGCTGCATCATCGGTCACATAGACATCCAGAGCACTGCTATCTGTAACTTCTAAGCTATTAAATCTATCAATCTGTTTTTGAGAATGTTTGGTGTCCCATGCTTTGAAGTTGCCCTCTTCATCGACATAGTAACTGATTTCTTCCGTCTTGGTTCCGACTCGAATGCCTTTATTATCTCGATAGTAGACCGTAGCACCCTGGTAACCAAAACTGTACTGACCCAGATTCTCCCTCATTTCAACTGGAATGGAAGTATCAATGACTTGTTTGGTCAACACATTTGGATTAATGATGACCTCATTTCTATCAATCTTTCTTGGGGCTTTTACTTGATTTAGAGCAGTTTGGACACTGGCAATCAAGTCATCACTAGTCCCCTTAACAGAAAGTGTTCCGCCGTTAAAATTTCTGATCTCGTAGGTTCCTAGCACTTGGCTATTGTATTCCCCATCAAAATAAGGATTGAGCCAAATGCGACTATCCTTATCATAACGAATGGAACCTGAAAAGGCTAAGTCGTCTGCCACATATCCCTTGTCTAAGTGTTTCTGGAAGAATAACATATCCGTTGTGACACTCGTTCCCGCAATGGCTTTAAAGGCAGAGTCAGGCAGTCGAACCCCACCAAGAAAGTCAGTTGTCTCACGAATATCTTGTAAAATGTTTCCGGTTCGCTTATCCATGGTTCCTGTTGAGGAGATAATCGCTACTTGCCCACCATCATGGACCAAATCAAGCGACTTTTTGACAAAGTAATCATGAATCATATAAGGCTTATCGTACTTGTTATCCGCGATCCGAATATTGGCAAATGGCACATTTGAAATCACCAAATCAAAACTATTGTCGTTAAAAGCCACCGTCTCAAAACCCTTAATTTCAAAATGACTATTGGGGTGAAGGTGTTTGGCTATAGTTCCTGTAATGGTATCTAGCTCTACGCCATATAGCTCACTCTTTTCTCTTAAGTGTTTGGGCATAGCCGCAAAGAAATTCCCTGTTCCCATGGAAGGGTCTAGGATTTTTCCGCCTGTAAAACCATCTCTTTCCAACTTATCCCACATCTGACGGATCAGGGTAGGGTCTGTATAATAGGCTGTCAAGGAGGACTGTTTCATATCCGAATACTCTTTATCTGTGACTAAGCTTTTCAGTTCTTCTCGTTCCTTAGAAAATTTTGGATTATAGTCATCAAAGAAATCATTGGCAAGTCCACCCCAACCCACATACTTGGCAAGGAGTTCTTGTTCACTTGGACTTGCCTGACGGCGTTCCGTTTCAAGTGTTTTAACCAAACGAATAGCCGCAATGTTTGTCTCAACCTTATCTCTAGCAGTCCTAGGATAAAAGTCCGTCAAATCTTCTGGAAAATAAAAGTCCGTTACTGGAATCTCTGGAATTGTTTCGACGACTACCTCTTCAGGAATTTGACTATCTGTTTCTTCAAGATCAATATCGTTATGACCTTTTTCAGAACCATCTGGTTCCAATAGTCCAATACTCTGAACTGGCTCCTCTTTCAGAAATGAAAAAAGATTTAGTTCTTGGTCCGCTTCTTCTAACTCTGTTTGTGGTTCTGCCTTTGGCTGATGAAGTGCCTGACTGACTTCTTCCCAGGTCCTCAAATAAAGAACTGGATTTTGTTCAATGATATCCGAAAAATCATTGACTAACTCAATTCGAATCAAACCGTTCAATCGAGCATCGCTGACCGACACGACCTCAAAGTCCTGTCCCTTATAGGAAACCAATGACCCCAGAGGATAAGTGTCCAATACTCTCTGAACCAGTGGATTTTCCGCGAATTCTTCATCAACTACTTCTTTTCCCTCAGCTTTCTCTAGCTTGCTTTTCCAATCTCTGAGAGTTAAATCTGGCTGATTACCTTTATCTTTTTCAAATTGCTCCGCATCTTCTCTGCTGAGTTCTTGGTGTAAAAAGGCGTAGGCAACTTGTCGCAGCTCTTCAATGGAAAGCTGGCTACCAAAGAAAAATTCAACCTTTTCATGACTTAGTCCCATTTGGAGTAGTTCTGTCGCAAGGGCTAGTTGAGTTACCGAGGCTTTGGGATAACCACCTAGTAAAGCAAGGTCTGCATTTTTTAAACGAAAACGACCTGCCGCATCCAATAAAATACCGATTTGGTCTGGGTCAAACTGAGATAGCTCAATCCCTACCTGAGTCAATTTTTCTTGATTTTCTGCCCTAATAGCTTGTCCAATTTTTTCTAATTCCTTTTCTTCGACTGTGGTCAGCGTTCGTTTCAGCTCATAGGGACTACCATCAGCTTCTAGATAGGTGAGTAACTCCTCGCCCTCAAAGATTGGTGTCATTTCCATTTCAGTGTCAAAATCACCTCGTTTAAAACTTGGGACTTTGGAACGTTCATTACGAATTTGGTCAAAATATGTTAGAATCTCAAATTTACGTCGTAAAGATAACTCTTCATAGGCAGGCAGATGACTGGTTTTTCCAGTTCGGATATCCAAATGAGACAAATCTACGTCCAAACTAGCAATAATCAAAGAGCCATCTTCTCTAAATGATATTGCTTGATTACTACTCACTTTGTGCTCATCACCAGTTTCTTCATTTTCTAGAACAGTTTTATCAGCTCTTGTTTCAAGCTCAGGCTCGTAAGTCAAGAGAAACTGTTCAATATCTCGGCTGATTCGATCCGCTAAATTATTAGCCACACGATAAACATTGACCAAATTAGCTCCCCTACTCTTTTGTAAGAGTGAATCCGGCGATATGGTTTGGTAGTGTCCATTGGAATCCAATAATTGAAAACGAGTGGCCAGATTGAACAAGGCCACTTCAATCACCAAGTCTTTTTCAGACGGCGATAGTTTGTCGAGTTTTTGGAGACCAGTTTGGCCGAAAACTTGTGTATAGGTCAATAGATCATGAGCAGTATCATAAGGACTAGCCTGGACAAAAGCTGAAACATCTGTCTCAAAGTGAAGTACCTGAACAGATCTTTTGATTCCCTGCCTATTGGTCATAAACTGACGAATAAGACTATCCCACTCCTCATCAAAATGCTCTGCTTGGTAATATAAAAATGCCTCAAGCAGGGCTCTATCACGAGGAATGGTGGCTCTCATCATTTGTAGTAAGACTTCTTGATTCATTTTTCCCTCCCATTTTAAAAGGGCTGAGAGTTTTTCTCAGCCCTTTGCGTTAATCTAGGACCAAGGCTCGTTGGTCTCTTTCTTGTGGAATACCTTCAATTACAGTTGCCACATAGTGTTGTAAGAAATGACTTTTCTGGTCTAGTAAATCTTTTTGCAAGGCAAGGTGAACCAAATCTCCAAAATAATCCTGGCTGGAAATAGCCAAGTCCTGTTGAATCATGTCCTGTAAGGTTTCAAGGCTAAGTGGTGAATAATCGTCACTATCCAAAACCTCATACTGTTCCAAGGTGTCTGAAAGACTATTTGATGACATCAGATCCATAATAAAACTAGAGCCTTCCCCTGTTCGGTACAACTTTTCTAGAATGTCAGTCATATCTGCCTGTACTTCATCCTGATAACTATCCACTTTAACTCGTAGCTCATCACTAATCAAGGATAGGTCATCTTCATCCATATAATCTTGATAAACCTGATTGAGGATTGTTCTATCAGAAATACTTAATTCCAAAGAGAGAAAGGCCTTGATAAACTCTTGGTAATCGACCTTCTCCATTTCAGACAAAGCCTCTTTCATGGTGTCAAAGTTCCAAGCCATCACACAACTCCTTTTGTGGGACTAGTGGTGAATGTCCAGATTGTAGCTCCTCTAAATCAGCTTGACCATCACCATCTGTGTCAACAGACTGCGGATTGGTTCCCAAAGCCAGTTCCTGAGCATCTGTCAAGCCATCTTGGTCTGAATCCTTTTCATAAATAGTTTTTGGATTCATCTACTTCTCCTCCTTTTTCTTCAGTCCATAAGCCGTACCAAGTAGAATACCAGCTCCAATCAAGCCCAAAAGGGATTCCTGTTCCCCTGTATTTGGCAAAATGCTTGCTGGAACAGGCGGTTCAATAGTCTCAATTGGTGGTTGAGGTGGTGTGGGTTGATTTGGACTTGGTTCTTCAGGTTGAGGTGTATGTGTTACAACTGTATTTGAGCTAATGACATAGCCATTCACTGTATGAAGGTAGGTATTCTCCACCTGACCAGTCGCAATCCGTTTCATCTGCAGGTAAACATCTGCCTGAAAAGCTGAATCATCAGATATAGTCTCTAAGAAGGATTTATCAAATGAAATTGACACTAGGCCATTTTCTGTATCCACCTGTTGCAAGGTATATTTCGTGACTTCTGTCCCCTCTTTTAAGACAGAACCGTCTTTGAGGATGACATCCGTCATCAGATAGCTGCGATAAACACCATTATACTCATCATGCTTTTCATCATAGTTATCTTCAAAACCATATTCAAATAAATCAGTCGCACGATTACTTGGAATCAATGCTCCAACCAAGCGATAGTTAAAGGTTTGATGCAAGGCCACTTCTTTCCCGTCAAGGCTGTCATCTTTATGAGACAAGTCGATCACCACATCTTTTTGTGGGTCTAATTTTGGAACATTATTAACCACTGTTTCCGTGACATAGGCCAAACCAAAATCAATCTGATAGGCTGTATTTTCATACTGACCACCTGTTTTGGTCAACTCATTTTTTACCGTCATCGGAAGCGTGACAACTAAGGTTTGACCAGTCTTCACATAGGTATCATAAAAGGCTTTTGGATCATCGCTACTAAGGACTTGAATGGCTCCTTTAGGCGTAAACTGACGTTTAGCCATGGCATCTTGGACGACTTCCGGAGCTTCTGACAAACTAGCGTAGGTGCTGACAGAGATACCAGATACACGATTGCCAGCCTTATCCAAAACTTGAATGCCATCAGGATTTAGGGTAAGGGCTTCTTCTGGGTAATCGTCTACCATGTAAAATCCCTTGGCAAGAACATCATCCGTCACGACCATGTCCTTGTATTGACTGTAATCCAAGACAATTTTGTAATAATTGACTGTATTCGGAAGGACAGTCTTTCCATCAATTAAAATGCCTTCTTGATTGGTATTAGACTTATGTGGAGTTACTTTAGGGACGAAATTAGTCACCGTATTGGTTTCATAAGCTTGGCCAAAATCCACCTGATAGGCCACGTTTTCATAAGACTTCCCTGAATTAAGCATGGTTTCCAAAACCGTCATCGGAGTGACAATGGTAATATTCTCCCCCTTGGTCACATAAGATTCAAAAAAGACTTGTGGGTCCTCAGGCATGAAAACTTGAAAAGCTCCTTTAGGCTGAATTTTTTGTTTAGAAAGGGCTTCTTGTAAAGATTTAGGAGCTTCTGATAATCGAGAATAAGCCTTCACCATGATTCCTGAAACTGTTTTACCATCAGATGTGACAAACTGAATAGCTGCTTCATCCGGCAGTAAAGCTTCTTCTGGATAATCATCCACAAAGTAAAAACCTTGTGCAATCTGAGAGTTGTCTGCTTTAATCCCTCGGTATTGGTCCAAGTCCCATGAGAGAGTATAGTGATTTTGACTTCCCACTAGCATGGGCTTCCCATTGATGTCTACTTTGTCTTTATTGAGGTTCTGTTTCTTGGGTTCTGGAGAAACAAGGGTGTTGGTCACTTCCTTGGTTTCATAGCCATTGCCGAAATCAACTTGATAAGCCTTGTTTGTATAGGTCTTTGTCTGACCGTAGAGACTATCTTTCACCGTCATTTTGGTCAAAAGAGCTAAAGAAGTTCCTGTTTGAACATACTGGTCATAAAAGGCTTGGTTGTCATCCGGCATAAAGACTAGAAAGGCACCTGTCGGTGTAATTTTAGCACGAGCTAATTTAGCTTGAAGGTCTTTAGGAGCTTCATTTAGTGAAGCATAGTTTTTAACCGTTATTCCTGATACATTCAGACCGTCAAGGGTAATAACAGCCGTGCCATTTTCCACCACATCGAGCACTTCCTCTGGGTAATCGTCCACAAAGAAGAAGCCTCGTGCAATTGTCTCTTTAGCAGAACGATCTCCCTTATACTGGTCCAAATCCCAAGTCAATCGGTAGTGGTTGGTTGTACCAAGAGCTACGACCGTATCGTTAATGAGAACACCATCCGCATTTTCATTGTTCTTGTCAGGTGTAATAAGTGTAGTTGTCTCCCCATCACCTGGTGTACGAACCGTCACCACATTTGAAGTGACTGTATAGGAATTGGCTGTTCCCTTGTTCACAAGCAACTTGTAGCTATTAGAATAGGTTGCCCCATCATTTTGAACAGAACCATAGAGTTTTGGAGCAGTCAGTTGATAAACCTTGGTTAAATCTTTATTTACCTCCTGCAACAAGTTTTCCTTTGCGGTCAAAGTCACAAAATTCTTAGTCTCATCAAAGCTGAAGACATAGTTTCCATTCTCTTTTTGTGTTGTTTCCTTATCAAAGAGGTAACCAGCAGGCAAGTAGTCCTCAAAAATGAGACTAGTCGTTTGGGCACGATTGGGCGATAAGGCATCAACTGTTAAGGGATAAATCACCGTTGAATCTTTTGCGACAGTTTTCTCATGAAGATTAGCTTGGTCACTATTGACCACTTCTTTCATAATCTCTGGAGTTGTCGTCAAACGGTACGTATGATAATGGACAATTGGTACTTGTGGTGGCGTTGGAAGTTCTTTTGGAATAGGTTTGACAGGTAAGGTTACCTTGGTCAAAGTTAGACTAGGTTGCACCACTTCTTCCAAAGGCTTTGGCGTGAAGGTTACAGGCTTTTCTGGTGTAAATGTTTTAGGAGTAAAGATATCTGGTGTTACCGTAATAGGTTCTGGAATGGGTTCAAGTTCCACCGTTACATTAGGTTTGGGACTATACGGTGTTACTGTACGTGCAACTGGTAGGGTATTTAAGGCGAACCAGTATGACAAGCCAACATTCTGTGGCATATCGCCTTGGCCAAAGGTTACTGTGTAGGTATTACCTGATGTAACTGTTGAGACAATAGCTCCTTTATAAGCATAACGACTTGATGTGGTATCCCATTCCTCAGGTAAATTCAAATCACTTGCACGGTTGGAACCCAAAGAACGTGCTAGACCTTCATTAGTCACTTGAACGGTTGAACCATTAATCGGAACAAATTTCCCAGATGAATCTTTAACATATTCTAGACCAATGTCATTATGATTGAGGGAAGAATGTGTGAAGACACCTGGTTTTTCTTTGGAGAAGGTAACTTGTGAGCCGTTTTCCAAAAAATACTTAGCAACTACACGAAACTCCATCTTGTCTGTTCGCCAGTCACCGTTTCCGTCATTTCGATAGGCAATGAAGCCCTCGGTTGGATCATTTGGTACAACCAATTTCACGGCATCGGTTCCAGCTGGTGATACAAGGTTGGTAATATCGTAAGTCACACGACTAATCTTTTTCCCATCAAATCGTGCATTTTGAAGATTTTGATAGTTAAAACTAAGAGTCTCGCCTGTTTTGAAGCTATCATAGACAAAGAATCCTGTTGAATCCAAAATTCTTGAGTATCCACCTAGCATGGTATCGCCAGTCGAAATGATCTGATTGGGATTTCGAGTAATTGCCCCATGTTGTGCTTGTGGCTCACCGTTATTGAGATTGAGGGCTTGAGCAAGGGCTTCAGAAATATAACCTTCTTCACCTTTCGAAATCTCGGCCAGGTCACGTTGATAGCGTTCCATTTCTTTGGCATTGTAGGCATCAATCGCTTCATTCTCTTTTCTGGCTGCGGTTTCTTTTTCTTGATTACGTTTTGTAATGGCTTCAATCTCAGCTGCTCGATCTGAAACGAATTGTTGTTTTTCCTGATTAGCCTGATCCACCGCAGCTTGACCTGCACGATTTTCAGCATCTACAGCTGCTTGACCTGCCTGATTACGCCTTTCAATGGCTTCGTTATCTGCCTTTGCCTTAGCTAGTCCAGCTTCATTTTCTTTTTGAATGGCTTGGTTTTTCGCAACAATATCATCTGCCTTGGTTTTCTTTGTTAGATAATCCGCTACAGCTTGTTCGTTAGTAGTTTGAATGGTTTCAACAGCCTTGCCATATTTTGTATAGTCAAGTACAGATGTCCCATTTCCTGATGAAACTACTTGTTCTTTTACTGTCACATCAGCATCTGCATACCGAGTTTTTAGGTCATTGACTTTAGTATCAACCCAAGCATTTGTCTCTTTACCAGTTTGGTTGGCCCCTTCGAAGGCCTGTGTCAGTTTCCTATTTTCTTGCTCAATTCGGACTTTATTCGATTCATATGTTGCTTTATCAGCTTTGTAGGTTTCAGTAACTTCATTGATAGCCTCAACTTGGTTTTGGGCATCTTCTTCTGCTTTTGAAATTTGTTGGTTGGTTTCTGCCGCAGAAGTTGTATTTCCCAAGTCCATTGGGCTATCTTCAACCGTAGAAACACCTTCAGCCTTTGCTTCTTCAACTGCTTGTGTTACTGTATCATGTGGTACGGTGACAGCAATCGCTCCATTAGATTGTCCAGTTAACGCTAAACTTTCAGTTTGTTCAGATAAAGGGTTTGGCTGTGCTTCTGGTAAATTTGTGGCTGGATTCTCCGTTCGTTGGATGGTGGTGTCAACTGATGATGTGACTTCATCAGCAGATGCAACCGTTCCTCCCCAAGCAACAACAGCCGTCACCATAGTTCCAAGGGCAACCGAACATAAAGTACGGTATTTTTTACTCTTACGAAAGACGTGTTTCTCGCCTTTTTCCTGATTGACAAGAAAGTGATGATTACATGTTTTGGTCATAATGTGTCCTTCTTTTCTTTTTTCTGTAGCAACAAATTGTCACTCTTTCCTCATCATAAAAAAGAAGGCTTGATTTTGTTATCACAATAAAATGAGGGAAAAGAAAATGTTGCTTTTATACCACAAATATTGTAAAATTGTAGTGTAAAAGCAACAAGTGGGAGGCCGTATGTCAAAAAAAGAGATTCTACTCGATTTTATAGAAAAGAACAATGGAATTGTCACAAACAAAGATTGTAAAGCACTAGGTATTCCAACAATATATCTGACAAGACTAGAGAAAGAAGGCATTATCTTCCGAGTTGAAAAAGGTATTTTCCTAACCCAAAACGGAGACTATGATGAATACTACTTCTTTCAATATCGTTTTCCTAAGGCTATTTTCTCTTATATTTCGGCACTGTATCTACAACAGTTTACAGATGAAATTCCACAATATTTTGATGTGACAGTTCCTAGAGGCTACCGCTTTAATACTCCTCCAGCTAATCTAAATATTCACTTTGTCTCTAAAGAATACAGCGAGCTGGGAATGACTACTGTACCTACTCCTTTGGGAAACAACGTAAGGGTATATGATTTTGAACGTATTATTTGTGATTTTGTAATACATCGAGAAAAGATTGATTCCGAACTCTTTGTCAAGACACTTCAATCTTATGGGAACTATCCTAAAAAAAATCTAGCAAAACTCTATGAATATGCGACAAAAATGAATACTTTAGAAAAAGTTAAACAAACTCTGGAGGTTCTAATATGAACAAAGCTAAATTAACAGCACTCTGTCATAAAATATCAAAGAATACTGGTTTAACCTTTAATTCCGTCATGACCTATTACTTCCTAGAAGTCATTTTGAAAAAATTAAGTCAAAGTTCTTATTCAAATCACTATATCTTCAAAGGAGGATTCCTACTTTCGAATGTCATCGGAGTTGAATCTCGTAGCACTGTTGATATTGACTTTTTATTCCATCAAATAACACTCTCAGAAGAAACTGTTAAACAGCAACTCAAGGAAATTTTAGCAGATTCCGAAGAAGGTATATCTTTTGTGATTCAATCAATCACAGCTATTAAAGAAAGTGATGACTATGGTGGCTATCGAGCAACAATTTCGTGCCAACTTGAGAATATTAAACAAGTTATCCATTTGGATATTGCGACAGGTGATGTTGTAACTCCTCAGCCGATTACATACGACTATAAAGCTATTTTTGATGAAGACAATTTTCCAATCATTGCTTATACAATTGAAACAATTCTAGCTGAAAAACTTCAAACCATCTATTCACGTAACTTCTTGAACAGTAGAAGCAAAGATTTTTACGATGTTTATATTCTTTCCAAACTGAAGAAAGAAGACATTGACTTCATTCAGTTGAGAAATGCCTGTCAGAGAACATTTTCATATCGCGAAACAGAACTCGATTTTGTAAAGATTATTGAACTACTCGAGAGGTTCAAATCTGACCCTATTCAGAATAAACAATGGCAAAATTATTCAAAAAAATATAGCTATACAAAAGGGATTTCACTTGCAGATGTTCTTGATGAGATGATTCGTCTCATAACAGTTCTCATTTCTATAAATTCTGATTAATCGTGACAAAAAAACACAAAAGATATGCTAACATTTATTCATTTTGTTAGCATATCTTTTTTTATTTCGTTGTATAGGCAAAGCTAATTGTACTATCGACTCCTGATAATTTACGGAAGGTGTAGTTAGGATTGCCATTATAGTTGGTTTCTGAGATAAGGAATGAACCGTCTGGGTAGACTTTTTCGACGAAAGCCACATGTCCGTATTCTGCAGGTGTGCCATGTCCTCCTCCCGCAAAGGAAAGAATAGCTCCTGCTTGTGGACTTGTCCCTGTCTCTCCACCGAGACTTTCGGCTGTACGCACCCAATCTTGGCCATTGCCCATGGTACTGATAATTGGAATCTTCTCACCGTTTTTACCTTTGAGTTTTAGACCCAGTTGGTTGATACGGGCTGCGACTCCCAAAGTACATTGGCCATAGGCATACCCCATACCGTCACCACCTCCTGGAACAGAGTTTTCAAAAAGGTCTCCTCATACAGCTTCAAGTGCTTTTGGATCACTTTGTGCTGTCCCACCGTTAGGTTGACTAAAGCCTTTTTCAATTTGGTAATACCACTCACTTGCTCGTGTCTGACGTTCAAGTAGCTTATCACCACTATTTCCTTCCCAGTAAATGAGAAAGAGTTGGGCAAGACTAGCTGGACTACCTGTATTTTTGAAGAAATCTTTTAACCAGTTGGTGTAATAAGGACTATCCCCATGCAACATGAAATCCAGTTGTAACCCTAAGTCATACCACTTTTGATGTTATCCTTTGGCATATTCGAGCAATAAGGTATGTCTGCGTGACCCATCCGCGGTATCTGTCCATTGGCCTAAGCCTAAACCACGTTTGAGAATATTTGGGTAACGTCCATTGTATATAGTTGGACCATTAAGTGAGAGCCAGCCCTCATCATCCCACGAACTGTCTGTCGCACCAACTGGTGGAGATAAATAGTCGCCTTCAGCTCGTTTTGGATTAATGGAGGATTCTACCGACCAATTTCCTAAAATGGCTGCAATAGCTTGATTGGTCACACCTTTGCTTTTGAGATAGTCATAAATTGCCTTGGCTCTCTCGAACTCATCGCCGCCAAACTGACCGATAGTTGGAAGGATGGTTGTCTGAACCTGGATCACTTTTGGAAAGTAGAAAGCTGGGGATTGACATAGACTAGCTTATCCGTGTCATCATCAACCTTTTGATAGGTGACCTTCAGACCCGTTCCGTCTTTGGTCTGACCAATAATATCTCCTACCAAGACTTGTTGATGTTCACTCACTCGGCCTGAATGAATGCCTGTCTGAAGTCGTCAGGGTATTGGATATTCCCTTTCCCACTCATCCCCTACGTTTGGTTGAGTCTGGATAAGCCAGATTGACAGAGTCTCCAAGAGTTGCCTTTGCGTACCCTGTTTTTGTGGCATCCTTGATTTTCAGAAATGACAGCTCCTCCCTCAGCAAAATCTTTGGCACCTTGTCTCCACCTTGCATAGTGGTCAAAGTCGGTGACAAGCCAGATATGTCAAATACTCTTCCGGTCTGGTCAAAGCTAGTCGGCAGATTTCCTGCGACAACAACTCCGTGTCTGTCTTGACTGGTCAAAATAAACATAGGGTCTTGATTGTCCTTAAATCGACGACCATGTTGCCGTTTTTCAAGTCTATCTGGTGTTAAGACTGGAATGGCGATTTTTGCTCCCTCTCCTTTACCTCTTGTTAGTGTAGGAGCAAGTCCATTCGTCAGATAGACTTCACCATTCAAACCACGTTTAGAGGGATTGATATTTCCTAGCCTTTCAAGATGAGCTGGGCTGTTTTCTCTTCTGAGAGGAAATATGAATCTGGAACGGTATCTTCTAGAATGTCCGATAATAAAGACCCGCTCTCTGTTTTGCGGGACTTGGAAGTCCTTACTGTTAAGCACCTGCCATTCGACATCATACCCCAATTCATCCAACGTGGAGAGGATTGTGGCGAACGTCCGTCCCTCGTTGTGATTGAGTAGGCCTTTGACGTTTTCCAAAAATAGAAAACGTGGTTGGATTTGTTTGGCCGCTCGAGCAATCTCAAAAAAGAGAGTCCCTCGAGTATCTTCAAATCCCAGTCGTCTTCCTGCGAGTGAAAATGCTTGGCAAGGAAATCCCCCGCAGATGATGTCCACTTGCCCTCTAAATTGTCTAAAGTCCTGGTCTGTGACTTCTTTAATGTCATGGTATTCTATTTCCCCTTCTGTGTTAAACATGGCTTTATAAGATGTTCTGGCAAATTTATCAATTTCACAAAAGCCCAGGCATTTATGACCCTGTGATTCCATTCCTAGCCTAAAACCGCCTATCCCAGCAAATAAATCTAAAAATTTCATTTTTCCTCTCTTTCCAACTAAAAAAAAGCCTTACACTTGTAAAACTCTTGCCTATATATGATCATCCATTTCTGGTGCACGGATGATTTCAACAATCAAAATGACGATAGAAATCAGATAGATTCCACCTAGTATCCACCAAATCAACTTAATCACCTCCCTTTACTTCTTGTCGTCTCAGTTGCTTGGTCCACTCTGACAGCACACCATTAAATACATACTCAGCTATTACTTCCGCTGACCGAGCAAATCGCATATGTTCCAATGCATACTGATAACGGTCACTAAAATAAATCATGGCATAGTCACTAGCTGACTGAGATAGACCCGTCTGTCTTAACTGGTCATGAACCAAACCCCAAATATAATCTCGATCGTACTTGGTAACGCCATCGACTTTTGAAGTAAAGTTTTCTTCTTGTTTCTCATCTACCAGCTGCCTCTCCTCCTCGTCCTCAATAAGGAAATCACTCCCTTTAGTTTCACTATATTTAGTCTCACTTCCTTCAGTCTCACTAGGGGCTGAATTTAAGACCGGCCCCGTCTTTCTTTGAGACCCCCCTGGTGTTTTTTTAACACTAACCCCGTTTGAATCGGAGACTGGGGTAGGTTCATGTTCTAATTCCCCCAAGTAAATTTTATTTGCCATACGACCTTTTTCACTAGAAGACTGTTGGACTTCATCAATTAAGCCATATTCACGTAAGGTTTTCTTGATAGAGAGTAATTTTGACTTTGAACAGCCTAAAAGTGCCATCAGATTTGAATTGGAATAAATCAAATAAATTGCCCCATCCTCATCAATCCAGCCTTTACTCAAAGACAACTCCAACCGATCTTTTAAAACCGCGTAGGCTACCTTAACCTCCAGTTTCATATCCCTATACCGTTCACTCTCAAACAAAACTTTAGGGAGTTTATAATATCGCTCTGATGTCTGATACTGATTAGCGGTAATACGTTTCATGATTATCCCTCCAAGACTAAAAGTCCAACATTTCCGAATTCATCAAATCGGATTAAACCTACTTGTTCCAATTCATCAACCAGATGAGTTGCTTTCTCAATATCAACGCCTAAAATAGCCACGAGATGGCACATCACGATTTGGCGTGATGATTGTTCCTTCTTTTTCATGAATTCCTCCTGAAAATAAAAAAACGAGAACACTTATTAAAATGTTCTCGCTTATGCGATATTATAAATAATAAAATAAATTTTTCCTCCTTAACGACAGATTGTAGAACGCTCAAATCCTTGATTTATCGGCGTTTTAAGCACCTGTCATTATTATGACACAATCCCCGCCAGGAAAAGCAACTCCTGACCAGCGATAGCGTTCAGGATCCCGAATTTGCACTACTACATTCCCATCTTTATCCTCAATCAAACACATATTGGTCAGTGTGACCATTTCTTTTCTAGCCATCATAACTCCTTACATTTCAATATAAATCAGCCAATCAATTTTTCTCTGTCACAATCAACAATAGAACCAAGTACATCTATTCTATCAAAAAAAGCCAAGGCCGACTAGCCTTGACTGAACACTACCAGCGAGGGTTGGCTTCAAATACCCAGCGACGAGTCCAGCTGTGACTTTGCCCCGGCGAAAGCCTAATGGTCTGAATAATTTCTGGACTGACAATGTGGTCTGTCGCCCATAGGAGTAAGCTGGTCGGCTTGACATTATCAATCCCAGTTACGCTAGCCTGGGCTCCCTTATGACTGAGTTTCCAGGTAAATGTATCACCGAGGTTTGCCTTATCGGTGCTAAGAACACTGAGGGAAACATCCGTTTCACATTTTTCGAAGGTGATGGCCTTACCATCCGCAATAAAGTTGTTATGGTCATAGCCACCAAAACCTTCTAAGCGATCATGACCCAGATCATTCATATCTGGCAAGTCCAGATGGTAATCCGGTGAAATAGCCATACCGTCGATACTCAAGAAATTATGGCAATATTCTTCTGTTTCAAATGCCTTGTCGCCAACATTGGTGATTGTGGCTTCTAAAATAAGAGTATTCTCCTCGATCCGAATAGTCTTTTCAATCTCAGCAGCAATTCCCAAACAAGCTACCGCTTCTGTAAAAAATGTAGCAGAAGTTTCCGTATGGCTGTAGGTGACAGGATAGGGAATGACCTCATCGTATTTATGTGCAAATTGGTAACCTAGTTCACTATCCTGCTTAATCAAGCCCACACCTAATTTAGGGAAATAGTCACCAACTTGAGCCCCAGCAGAAAAATCTCCTGAAAATTCGCAACACAGCCCTCTACCACCAGACGATAAATGCCGTAGGTTCATAGGCTCATTAGCACCAAAGTGTGTATCGCCATCCAGTGTAACATCTGAAATAAAGCCTGCTCGATCAAAACGAAAAGTATCATTTGGCCGTTCGCCTGGTTCAGAAATTTCAACACGTAAACGATTATTGGTCAGTAAAATCATAAAAACCCTCCTTGATTCAGCCTTATTATAGCAGATCAAAGCGGGTCATTCGATATTTATTATATTATTCTTTTGAATTTTTGTCTGGTAATTCCAAGACCATTCGGTATTCTATTAGCTCTGCTCCTAGATTGACAATTTTCTTTAGGCCATCAAAACGGAAGCCAACCTTTTCATAAAAGGCAATCGCACGCGCATTCCCCTCCAATACCCAGAGAGAAACCCGATGGTAGCTCTGCAATTTTTCCAAGGCCGACTGCATAAGCTGGTAGCCAATTCCTTGATCGTAATAATCCGCCAGAACATAAAGGGCATAAAGCTCGCCAGCACCCTGTAAATCTTCCTGACTGCTGGCATCGTAACAGACAAAGCCAACCACCTGCTCATCCACCAGAGCCACCAGGATATTTTGAGGATAACGAACAGCCCAGTCTTGACACCGTTCCAAGGTGTAGGTCTTTTGGAGAAAATCCTGCGGTAACAAATCAGCATAGGCCTCCTGCCAAGCCTTCCAATGAACATAAGCCTTGCCTTGAATTTCCTTCTCGGTTTCCATTGGTTTGATGAACATATCCGATCCTCCACTAGTATATTCTATTTCTATTATACCCAACAAACATGAATTAGCAATCATCAATCTACAAACTGAACTAGCAATATAAAAGATGGTTCCTGAAAAACAGACAGCCATTAGTAGACTCATCATAAAATTTTCAAAAAATTATCATTTTAGCCTATCTCTGGCTCTAGTCAATGAAACTCAATCTGCCCTTGTTTTCAAGGCTGGCAGAACCTTTGAATGTTGAAAACAGAGTGAGCCTATGCTATCACTACACCAAGAATAGCACCCTGTAGTCTTTTGAATAGCTTTGGTATATGGTCACTTTCGGCTTGCCGTACTCTACGAAAGTGACTTGCTCGCAAGTCATATTTCCAACCTGAGGCTGGGCAAAAACTAGCCAATAACTAAAAAAATACACAGACAGATTGAGCTGCTTCAGATGAAATCCAGCCGAACTGTCTGTGTTTTTCTTTCTGTTTCTACTCTCTTGGACTAATTTCTTAGCCAATTTCGTTAGATTCATGCTCATTAGGAGGAATCCTATCTCTGTTTCAACCACCTTTTGACCTCTGACATGGACTCTGCGCACGCCAAAAACACCCTTCATCCTACCAAATACAGGTTCGACATCCACCTTGCGTTTGGCATAAATGCGGGCTCCCTCTTTACTTGTCAATTCCTCTTTGACTAAGTTCTTGAAATAGTTCCACGTAGGATTATACTGAATTTGTTTGAGGTTTCCTTTTTCCGTCCGTGCTAACTGGTCTAACTCTTTACTAGCTTGTACAGGATCAGCTTCGTAAATCTTAATATCTTTCTCAAATCCATACTTGTCCATTCTTCGTGAATAATTCTTAAACGAGTAGACAACCCCATCTGGCTTTATCCATTGGTCAGAATCTTCCAAGTAAGTCCAGTTTTCAGGATTGGCATCACTCTTCTTATAGCTTTTCTTCTGCTCTTTCTGATATGTTCCGTAGGGAATCAGAGGTGTTTTCTCCAGGTCATCAAGGATAAAGCTATAATTTTCTTCACTACCATAACCTGCATCTGCGACAATGTGTTGAAAGAGTTCTAAGGTTTGGATGGATTGAAGAAAGGGCTTGAGTGTACGAGTGTCAGTTGGATTCGGAAACAGTCCGTAAGCTAAGGCAAACTGGTTGTTTGTACCAAGTTGAAGGTTGTAGCCCGGTTTGAGCTGACCATTCTTCATAGGATCTTCTTTCATCCGCATAAATGTTGCATCATGATCCGTTTTAGAGTAGGAGTTTCGTTCTTGTAAAATCTGTTTATCTCGTTCGTACTTCTGTTTCCGAACAAGAAAATCCTCTTTCAACTTTCTCTTTAGTTTCTTAATTCTTCTTCGTTTCTGTCTGTTGGCTGAGCCACCTTTACTGACTTTAGGCTCTTGTGAGATAGCTTCTTCCACCTCGTCCAATACTTGTTCTGTTTCTTGTAGGAGTTGGTTTAGTCCCTCGCTAGTGAGGCATTCTTCCTTGGACAAGGCGGTATTTACCCCTTCTTGGACTAGTTTGTCATAGAGGGCTGAAATGTTTCCATTCAAGGCATCTTCATAGCGTTCAACGGCCTTTCTCCATGTGAAAGAATACTTGTTGGCATCAGCTTCTACCTTAGTCCCATCAATGAAGAGAGCCTCATCTTCAATCAAGCCATTCTCTCTGAGAAGGAGGGTGAAGTAGATGAAGGCAGTTTTGATGAGCTGATTGGCGTGTGTGCTAGCCCGAAAACTATTGATGGTCCGATAACAGACATAGGTATCCTGACTCAGCCATTTCATAGGAATGACTTCTTCATTCATTTGAACGATTTTCCGACCAGAGAATACCTGACGAGCATAGGCGAACAGGGTCATTTTGAGCAACATGGCTGGATGAAAGGCTGGACGACCTGTGTGGGAAGTTTCTCCTAATAGAACGGATTGAGGAATGGTATCCACAAACTGACTAATCAGACGAGCCTCATGCGTTGCAGGTAAATCCCAAGCAATATTTAATTCCAAACTTAACTGATTTGTGTTATACTGTTTATACATTTTCATGCCTTTCTAGTTGTTTTGTGGTTATTATAATTATAAAGCATGAAATGGAAAACGAGCAACTCCTAATTGGAATTGCTCGTTTTTTTACTGTGAGAAGCTAGTTTTTGCCCAGCCTCAGCTACCTGCTTATCTGAAAGCTCTTCATTCGACTATTTTCAATCCTATGACCTCTAACAAGCTACAGACTCCATGGACGCTCATAGCAAAAGAAGCCAACCTGGGTTGACTTCTTTCAATAGATTATGGGTTGAAAATAGAAGTTCTGAAATCATTTGTAGAGTTCATCAAGGCTTGATAAATCTTGATTTTCAAAGTTGATAGTCGGCTCTTATCGCTACCATAGGATTTATTTTGAATATCCGCATCAATCGCTTCTCTAATCAATCTTTGAAGGTCATCATAGCTCGCAATACTTACTTCTTTCGTTGAGTTTGCAACACCTAATTCATACTGAATCGTGAATGGTTTCAATTTACCTGCTTGGGCCTTATCCACACGCTCCATAAACATAGCTTTCTTGAATTCTTCCCAACTTGCATACTGGCCATTAAAGACTTGGTCAAAGACGTGTTTATCTGTAATCAAGCCTGTATTTTTCTTGTTCCAAGTATCATAAGTAATAGAATTTTGGCTCATAGCATAATCAGACAACTGATTAGATGCATATGGTATGAAACCATCTGTGTAACCTTTGGCAGCAATTAGCTCAAAGGCCATGCGACGGAACATAAAGTCACCTGGTGAGCCATTTGGATTAGACAAGGCTGAATAGTTACCTGCAAACATCGGAACGCTGTAGTAGCCATTACGTTGTAAGTTTTGATCATATTTAGCACTTTGATAGCCATAGCGATCAATGATACTTCCATTGATTAGGTCATCAAACGTAGTCAGTTTAGTAGCATCTTCCTCTGTCAAAGGCGTCATTCGGTTTCCAGCATGGGTATCTTTGCCATTTTCTTGAATGTAGTAATTTTCCAGTTTGAGGAACCAGTCCTTCTTAACGGTATTTGGCTTTTCAAGGACAGTCATTCCTTCGATGTAGTCTAGTAGATAGAGAACATCAAATTGATTGTGGAAATACTGGTTAAAGTCCGCTTCGCTGTTGAAACGAGCAGTCGGATCTCCGACGTGCACACGATTAGCAGCGTCACTATTGAAGACAGCATTGAAACCAAGGATTGTTCGATCGACAGAAGATACGTTTTGGAGCAATCCATCAGCATATACTTCCATTCCTTGTCCCATCCGGCGACCATATCCTTTAAGATAGGTACTTCCATCCTGGTTATGCACCATTTCATGGGTATAGAGAGTTGTACCATAATTGTCTAGCATATTATAGAGGACATAGAAGGTTTCTTTTCCGTTTGCATAGGCAGTTTTGGTTCCACCCTCTGCGTACCACTTGTTAATCGGGCCATAGTAATCTTGAATAGCATCCACATCGGCGAGTAAATTACGATAAACTTTCTGACCATCTGGGCCATTCATTAGGAAGCCTTCATTATTTAGCACCGTGCGGAAGAGCTTGTCACGATTTTCTTCATCAAGGATCTTATACCAGAAGTCAGCATTGTCCCGCTGCATTTCAGCCGCCTTATCGACCAACTGACGAACACTATCTCGTTTAGCAGGGTCTTTGTAATCATCTACATAATGTTCGTAGGAACCTACTGCTAAGGTGTTCATGTTGCTGATGATGAAGATGTCCTCTTGCGGCAGGGTCAATAGAGGTAAGAGCATCTGACGGTATTCCCAAGCTGGATTGGTAATCTTATCGTAAACAGCAAGTGCGTACTTGCTATGTTTCTCAGCACTTTCTTGCTTGGCTGCCGCTTCTGCAACCTGCGATTTACTCTCAACAATATAGGCCTTGGTTGTTTGTTTGAACCAGTCATTGTCTGATAGATTTGGCAAGAAGAGTTTACGGTAGGCTTCCACCATGTCGAATAGACTAGCCTTATTATTTTGCTTACCGATAATGGATGAGTAGGTACTTACGTTGTTATGGGCACGAAGAACCTCATAGCCACCATTACCAATTGCCAAAATCATATCCAAGGCAGAGGCAGCATCATTTCCGAAGAAATCAGGCTCAAAAATGGTCAATTCTTTGGTATTCACATCCCCGTAATTGATATCATACCAACGGTTCAAGTAGGTCAAACCGAGAAGAAAGGCTTCCTTATTGTCAGTAATCTTCTCTTTTATGTAGGCTTCGGAAGCCTGACCTTGACCATTTAAGCTAGCAACCAAAATCTTCCGTACATTACTCTCTAGGTTAGCCTTAACTTGGTCAAAACTTTCGCCAAAGTAGAAATCTTTTGCTGTCCCTGTTTGTCGGTTGGCATCCAATTTAGTTGGATAATTGACAACGGCTTTCATAGCCTCTGAATCCAGAACCACTGTAGACAAGCTGCTTACCAAATCATTTACAAGAGAACTTCTATCATTCAAGAAGGACTCCGGCGTGTAAATCAAGTCCGTACCAGCAATCGTGTATTCTACCACATGGTTATTCTTGAAATCTTCTTTATATGAAACGGACTTGTAGTCAACGGTACCATCCGCATAATGGAGCATGATTTTGTTGATATTAGCTTTTTCAGTATGCACATCTGCTATAAAGGCAGTATCCTTCATTGGAACAACATCAAGCAAACGAACTCTGTTGAGTTTGTCATCTGTCGCAATCTTATTTCCATAGTAAACAAGGAGTTCCTTGTTGTAGAATGGAAGGATTTTCTCCATGTTGTAGTAGGCCGTTTCGTGGTCAGCCTGAGCTTTATCTAGAGTTAGATAATTAACAGAATAAGGGTTAAGATTGAGAGGTTTTGAATCTTCCAAAGTCGCTTGGATGCCCATTGCTTGAACTTTTGCAGTTGCATCTCCCTGACTGATAGTTGCTACATTTGCTAGAGTATCACCAACGGTGCTAGCAGCGTCCTTAATTTTTCCAGTTGCATTGACAACCAAACCTACAAGACTGCTAGGACCCGTCATAGAATTAACAACATTTGTTAAGCTACCCACATGTGCAGCAAGGGGGCCTGCAACTTGGTTAGAACCGGCTATACCACCGATTGTTGCTTCCGAGCCAGTTGTCACAATCGAACCTGTAGCATAAGAATTATAAACACTTCCAGGAACATCATAAGCCAACATGGTGCGTCCAACAATACCACCTGCAAACTGGCTATTATTCCCTGGAATTGTGATAGTAGCATCTACTTTAGCATTACCAACGCTTGACAACACCCCGTTTCCGAGAATACCTCCAGTCAAGCTAGCGCCTGTACCAGTCGTTTCAATGCTTCCTTTGAAGGAAACGTCTTTGATGGTTGTATTGGTCGCCGACTGGATCAAACCTGAAACATTATGCGGACCTTTAAGATTGGCTTCTACTGCTACATTTGTCACTTTGGCGCCATTAGCGTTCACCGATAAGGTCGCAAGTGGATTGGTAGTGCTTGTGCTCAAGTTTGCATTCTTGATATCTAGATTTTGCACAGTACCACTCAAGTTGAAGAACAATGGGGCTTTCAAATTGTTGATTGAGAAAGCATAGCCATCATTTACTCCGTCCAAACTACCGCTAAAATTCTGAACATAAGAAGCTACATCTCCAACAGGAACTTCATTGGCATCTAAATGCGCCCCCAGTTTAAAGGTGCCTTTAGAATTTGCTTTCATGGCGTCAATCAAGGCTTTGAAGGAAGTATAGGTATTTGTATCCGTTACCATCTTCGGAATGTAAAATTCGCGGTTTGGAAGGTATTGTGCATTCTTATCTTGAACCAATTCATCAAAGGACGAAACCAACTTAAAGACGGTCTTGCCATCTAAGCTCGTTTCTTCAACGCTAGAAACTGGAAGGTAAACTTCTTTGAAGCGATCAGATGTAACTTTAATAAACAATTCATCCGTTGAAGTTGGAAGGTCTTCTAAGAATTCTTGACCGATATAGCTACCATTTTTACGACGGTAAACCGTCACTGCGTCAATGTCTTTGATTTCAATCTTTTTATAGACCAGGTCAAACTGACGCATACTGTCAAGAATGGTTTCTTGTTCAGAGCTTTGTTCCTGCTCTGCCATTGTATAGAAAATCTTAGTTTTGACTGTATAGTCTGTATAGAAATCAAGATTTTCAAGTGTCAACTGGCCATTTGGATCTGTAATGGCCTGTTCTTGAACCAAGGCACCTGTATTGTCATAGAGGAGGGCAACAGCACGGAGGAAGTTGGCTGTTTCATCTGTCAACTTGTAGCTAACGGTCGCTGATTTTGCATCATCATTTTCTACCAGATCTGTGATAATCACTTGTGGTACTTTCTCAACTTTTGTACCACGCGCAATGACTTGCTTAACTGGTTCTTTGGTAATTTCTTCTGTTACAGTAGGATTTTCCTGACGAACGCCCTTGATTGTCTGGTAAGTTGTCGTTACTGTCTTAGAACCATTTACTCCCTTGGTCACAACCTTAGTCTTACCTACTAGAAGTGTTGGGGCATCAATGTATTCTGTTTCAAATGGAATATCGACCGTTTCTTTGTCTTCTTCCGTACCTTCAATTGGCTTGGTTCCTTTGAGAACTTCTTTGGTTGTTGGCTCAACTAGAACCTTTTCAGTCACAGTTGGATTTGGCTGGCGAACACCTTTGATAGTTTGGTATGTAGTAGTTATTTCCTTGCTACCGTCCTTACCTTCAACCACTACTTTTTCTTCATCCGTGTAGAGGTCAGCACTTTCACTTACCTTGGTTTTAAAGGCAATGGCTACAGTTTCCTTATCTGTTTCTGTTCCTTCGATTGGTTTGGTACCTTTGAGAACTTCCTTGGCCGTTGGCTCTTCTGTTACTTTTTCTGTCACAGTTGGATTTGGCTGGCGAACACCGTCAATCGTCACATAGGTTGTGGTGATGTTTTTACTGCCATTTTTGCCTTCCGTAACAACCTTTTCTTCGCCAACATAGAGGTCAGCACTTTCGCTTACCTTGGTTTCAAATGGGATTTCAACTGTTTCTTTTACAGCCTCTGTCCCCTCAACTGGAGTTGGGCTAGCGGGTTTCGTGCCACGAGCAACAACTTGAGCCACTGGCTGAGTAGTTACCAATTCAGTAACCGTAGGATTTGCTTGACGAACACCGTTAATGACCGTATAGGTTGTTGTAATAGTGGCAAGACCGTTTTGACCAGCAGTAACGATTTTTTCTTCTCCAACTGGCAAGGTCGCATCGTCTTGATAACTAATCTCGAACGGAAGGACTTTGGTATCTTGCTCTGTTTCCGTGGTAACCACATCAGCTTTCTTTGTACCAAGACGAACAATTTCCGTCACTGGCAAGCTTGTTACGGAGCTTGAAACTTGCTCAGATTTAAGCAAAACACCATCAGCGTAGAAATTCTTGATAACAGTCGTTTGAACTCCGGCTTTACCAACTTGTTCCACATTTCGTGTGCCTTCAGGCAAGCTATCATCGTAGATAACTTGAGTTTCAAAGGGAATAGCCTCCGTATTTGTAATCATATCTTCCGTCAGGACTACTGCTGGTACTTCATGCGTCGGAGCCGTATCTGGTAGAGTAGTAATGGGTTTGGTACCAATTTTCACGACCTGATTAACAGGAGCTTGGCTGACTGTTTCAGAAAGGACTTCTGCTTTGATGAGAAGGCCATCCGCGAATGTTTTCTTAACCTCAAAGGTCTTTTGCCCTGCCTGTCCAGCTTGAACTGTCTGCCTAGTTCCCTCTGGTAAGGTATCATCATAGACTTCCTCTGTTTCAAAAGAAATAGTTTCTGTATGTGATGACACTTCTTCAGTAATAGCTACAGCTGGAAGCTCATGAGTTGGAGCAGTTTGAGGAACTTCGGTAACTATGGTTGCCTCAGCTTTCTTGGTTCCAATCTCAATGATTTTTGGTGTGACTGTCTTAGAAATTTCTGACGAAACTTCCTCTTCCTTCAAAAGCTGACCATCTGCAAATGTCTGCTTAATTGTGATAGTACGCTCACCATTTTGACCCTCTTGGATTACCTTTTCAGTTCCTTCTGCTAAGGCAGGATTTTCAACCGTCTGAGTATCAAAAGCAATCACTTCTGACTTGGTAATGATCTTTTCAGAAATCTCAATAGTTGGCAGTTGATGACTTGGTGCTGTATTCGGAACTTCCGTAACTGTTTCTTCCGTAGTATCCTTTACAGTTTCTTTTTCAGGCGTTTTTTGGGCTTCAGTAGACAATTTCTCTTCTGCTCTGCTATCTTTAAAATAGCCCACATAGACATAGCCTTCAATTTCAGCAGGCTCTGGCAAGGCCTGGCCTGCTGATCTTTCTACCGCATGGTTGAACTGAGCCAAAATATGACTGGTCAAGGCCGAGCTGGTTGGTGCCAAGAAGCTTGCACCAGTAGCCGCTAATAGAATAACACCTGCAAGCTCCTTCTTCCCTTTTTTGCCAATTTTTATGGCAAGAACAAGAAGAGAAATTCCAGCAAGGGCCATTGCGCCTGTTTCCATAACACCTGTTTTCGGTAAAATTTCCGAACGACTGTTTGTACTTACAACAGTGGATGACTTGCTTGCTCCGACCGGACGATAGACTAAATAATAATTAGCATCCGTCGCCTGTGCTAAACCTGGCAAATCCCGAATAATGAGCTCTTTTTCAGCCTCTGTTAATTCTTGCTCGGTTACATAAGTATAGTTGATTGACTGAGCACTAACAGCAGGTGCAGCCGCCACGGAAGCAGCAAAAAATAGGCTTGCTACCGTTGCTGAAACAAGACCTACTGATAATTTACGCAGTGAAAAACGCTCTTCTTTCTCATTGAAATGTTTCTTCATTATCTCTCAAATCCCCTTAAAAATATACCCTTCCATTATACTCTCTCAAGGATAAGGAAACAAGTATTACGGCTTACTGGCTACCGAAAAGCTTCTATTTGAAGCATTACAGTAGACACATACTTAATCTGACGTGCAACTAAAAAACGAATGAGCAATACTGAATAACATATCTTACTCATCATCACCATTCGTTTTTCAATCTCATTATTTTAGTTGTGAACTGATGTCCATTAAGCACCAATAACATCAATCTCTCTTTAAAATAGAGGAAGCCAGTAGCCAGTAACTAATAATAGTCGTTACTAGAAGAACTATTACCACTAAATTTGGAAGGGAAACCAATTCATTTTCACCAGCCATCACCGTTCTTAGGAGTTCTTTAGCAGTTGCCAAACCAAAATGCTCTTCTTTCTGTTTACTCGATAAGTCATTTTCTGAAGTATCTACTTTTTTTGTTTCAGCTATTCCCTCCTCAAGCATCACTTCTGATGAATAGTCTAAAGCATGGGGCTCTCCCTCGGCCTTCATTTGATTACCTACCGGCTCATCGATAAGGCTGGTGAGAATATTCCTATCTGAGTGAATAGTTTCGACCTGTTGAGTGCCTAGCCAACTTTCTTCACTTTCTACTGACCACTCTTTCAAACCTACTAAATCTACCACTAACACCTTCTCAGGAAGTAAAGAAACCGAAGGGCCTTTAATGGATAACTCGCCGACTGGAAGGCTATGTGAAACTGAAGAACCCTTAACAAATAGTTCCCCAACTGGAAGGGAGTGTGAAACAGAAGGACCTTTAACAAATAATTCTCCTACTGGGAGGCTATGTGAAACTGAAGAACCCTTTGAAAATATTTCTCCTACTGGGAGGCTATGTGAAACTGATGAACCTTTAACAGATATCTCACCTACTGGGAGGCTATGTGAAACTGAAGAGCCCTTAACAAATAATTCTCCTACTGGGAGGCTGTGTGAAACTGAAGGACCTTTAACAAATAATTCTCCTACTGGGAGGCTATGTGAAACTGAAGAACCCTTTGAAAATATTTCTCCTACTGGGAGGCTGTGTGAAATCGAAGGACCTTTAACAGATAGTTCCCCTACTGGGAGGCTATGTGAAACTGATGAACCTTTAACAGATATCTCTCCTACTGGAAGGCTATGTGAAACTGAAGGACCTTTTACAAATAGTTCCCCAACTGGAAGGCTATGTGAAACTGATGAACCCTTTACAAATAATTCCCCAACTGGAAGGCTATGTGAAACTGATGAACCCTTTGCAAATATCTCTCCTACTGGAAGGCTATGTGAAACTGAAGAACCTTTAACAGATATCTCACCTACTGGAAGGCTGTGTGAAACTGAAGAGCCCTTAACAGATATTTCTCCTACTGGGAGGCTGTGTGAAACTGAAGAGCCCTTAACAAATAGTTCCCCAACTGGAAGGCTATGAGAAACTGAAGAGCCCTTTGCAAATATTTCTCCTACTGGAAGGCTGTGTGAAACCGAGGAACCTTTAACAGATAATTGGCCTACAGGGAGATTGTAACGAAGGGAAGGACCTTTGGCTGTAAGTTCTCCTACTGGAAGCAACCTAAAGACCGAGGTACTTTTGGCAACTAATTGCTCCTGAGCTAGTTCTTGTAAACTTTGCAGAGCGGACTGCAGGACTTCAGTCAAAACCTGCTTTTCCCTAACTTGATTGATTTGCTCCAGACCCTCAAGATATGTTTCTTCGATTAGGGCAATATAAGACCTTTCTTCCTTCTCCGAAAAACCCTCTTGATCACGAATAGCTTGGTGTAAGACTAATTTAGCTTCAGAAAGCTTCTGTCTGGCAGTCTGTTTTTCATCTTCCAATCCATTGAAATAAGTTTCCCAGTGCTTCCTACCAAGATTGATGGTATGAACGTAGTCCAAGTTTGAACCAAAAGAATTTCTGACAACATTATTATTCAGACGAGGATTTCCAGAAGTATCCTGGGTAATACCCATTCGTTTCAAGCCAATGGGACCATGCTGATCATCAGAATCCGTAATGTAGACCGCACGAATTTGCCCCTTATCATCATACTCTGCTCCCCATACCGTTACAATATGAGTAGTCGTCCCAAAGGTTCTATAGGACAGGCCAAGCAAGCTTTGATTTTCTAAGTTGGTTCGAACCAAATTCCCAAAATAGCGGTAATCTCCACTAAACATTCGGTCAGTCAGCTTTTTCTCGTGAAAGACCTCATGGAAAAAACCACCCCGTTTATCTGGCACTAAATCTGGATTTTCTAAATTGACCCCTCCATGATTTTTAGGGGAGTAGCCATTGATAAATAAGTCCACCAAAGCATCAGACACAAAACCATTCAAGCGGTGCCCATAGTAGGTCTTGAAAAGATTAAAAATACGGCTATTTTGTTGGTCTTCAAAAGAATTTGGATAGCGTCGTACATCCGTCAAAGGATAATCTTGCTGATTTTCTGCTGAACTATATTTTTCCTCAATGAAACGCTGAACATAAGGACCATTCTGTTCCAACCACCAATGCAACATATTAGAAGAAACGGCAGCAAAACACAAGTTCAAATCTTCTAAGGAAGCATCCAAGCTCTTATTAGCATCATAATAACCCTTTCCGGCTTCATAAGGCATGGTATACTCAATGAATTCTCCCGTTACTTCTTTTTTAAAATCACCACCTTGCCCCATGCTAGGAGGCGTTATACCTTGTGCCCAAATAATTTCTCTGTACTGACCATCTTCGCTAGTATAAAGACTGATAGGCTGTTCAACCACATCTTTCTGGACTGCTACTGGTAGATTAGAAGGGTGGCTACTATCTTCGTGCTCAGGGATGACCATCGTTTCCAAGTCTGCATGGATTTCGATACTTGTAGGATCTAAAAGCTGATCAACATTCGGTTCAAGCAACTCATTTTCCTGCTCAGAAGGGGCTACTTCATTCTCACTAGCTTGAGCTAGGTTGTCACTTCCCACTAAAACATTCAGACCTGTAAGCGCGCCATCATTCTCTTGCTCTTCTTCTGCCTCCTCTATGATTTCAATCGTATGTGGAACCAAGCCGTTCTCCACCTGGACAGCTTCTCCTTCCAAAGCAGAAAGCATTTCTGCCTTGGCAGATAGAGTAAATTGATGGGTAAGAAAAAGAAAAGCTACTGGAACTAAACCAACTGCTAGTTTTCTCAACGAAAAACGAATGTGAATGCCCATATGTCCATCTCTTTCAACTTATTCACCTCATATTATATCAATACAATTTGAATTTTGCAAAATCATACCACATATTCAAAAAAGCCTATCATTCAAGCTAAGGACTTGATAGAATTGAAGTTATTGATGAATTACCTTTATAATTTGCCCCAAAAATGCCCCAAAACGAAAATAAAACCTATTGCACAACGCAGAAACGTTGATACAATAGGCTTTTTCTTTATACATTATTTTACAGTGCGGACACGCATAGTGTTTGTTGAACCAGCAACACCTACTGGAACACCAGCTACAATAACAATGTCATCACCTGATTGAACAAGACCTTGCTCTTTAGCAACTTTCTCAGCCAATTCAAACATATCATCTGTAGATGCAGGCTTTTCAGTCACAACTGGAATAACACCCCAGTTCAACATCATTGATTTTTGAACCTTCTCTGTGAAGGTGATTGCCAAGATGTCAGAATCTGGACGATATTTAGAAATAGCACGTGCTGAGTAACCAGTTTCAGTAACTGTAACAACCAACTTGATGTTCATTGAGTGACAAGCATCTTTAACTGCTGATGCAACTACTTCTGTCTTAGAAGCACGGTTGAAGTTATCAGAGTTCAAACGACCATACTCGCTCAAAAGAGTTTGTGCATTCTTAGCGATAGTTGCCATTGTGCGTACAGACTCAACTGGGTATTTACCGTTTGCAGACTCACCAGAAAGCATTGTAGCATCAGTACCGTCGATAACAGCGTTAAATACGTCTGAAACTTCTGAACGAGTTGCACGTGGTTTTTCAGTCATTGTTTCCAACATGTTTGTTGCTGTAATCACTGCTTTACCAGCTGCGTTTACTTTCTTGATGATCATTTTTTGGTAAACTGGAACCATTTCAAATGGTACTTCGATACCCATGTCACCACGAGCAATCATGATACCATCTGAAGCTTCAATGATTTCATCAATGTTGTCGATACCTTGTTGGTTTTCAATTTTTGAGAAGAGTTGAACGTGCTCGTTACCAGTCTCTTTAAGAATGTTACGAACTTCTTCAACGTCTTTTGCAGAACGAACGAATGAAATAGCGATAAAGTTCAAACCTTGCTCCAAACCGAAGCGGATGTCTGCGTTATCACGATCTGCAAGCGCTGGGAAAGGAATTTTAGTGTAAGGGATGTTTACACCTTTTTGTTTAGCAATAACGCCGTCGTTTTCAACAACTACTACAAATTCACGTTTTTCAGCATCTTTTTCAACAACAGTCAAGCCAAGCTTACCATCATCAACAAGAACTTGTTTACCAACTTCAACATCATCAAAGACATCCAAGCCACCAGCAACGTTCAAAGCGATTACTTCGCGAGTTGACTTGATACCTTGCTTAGTTGCAACACGGATTTTCTCACCAGTTGTGTAAGCAAACTCTTTGGCATCACCTTCAAACAATTCTGTACGGATTTCTGGACCTTTTGTATCCAACAAGAAACCAACTTTTTTACCAGCGATTTCTTCTGCACGACGTACAGTCGCCATACGATCACCTTGCTCTTGGTGGTCACCATGTGAGAAGTTGAAACGGAATACGTTAGCACCTTCAGTAATCAATTGGGCAATATTTTTTGCTGAAGCTTCTACATCTAGTTTTTCACCCCAGTAACCATCTTCACCGAATTTTTTACCGCCACGGATTTCTACCGCAGGACCAAGGGTTGCAACGATTTTTACACGTTTATTCATCTAACAAAAACTCCTTTTAAATATACTGGTCTTATGACCCTAGTTAACAAATGTATTCAGAAATTAGAACGAGATTTCTCTGTTCAAGGTAGCAAGACCCAAGTCAGCCTTGTGTGGGTTGTTGACAATGATCTTACCATCTTCTGTCAAGCTGAACAAAGCTCCTTCCTCAGCTGTACCAAGGATTGGGTTTTCAACCATTTGCTCATTTCGGATACCAACGGCAAGACCACCGCGACCTTCTTTAAGCAATTTAACAGCGTGAGCACCCATGCGTGAAGCAAGGACACGGTCACGCGCAGTTGGTGATCCTCCACGTTGGATGTGCCCTAGTTCCGTTACTCGAAGATCGCTCACATCTCCAGCAGCCTTCAATTCTTCAGCGAATTTTGCTACAGGCATAACACCCTCAGCCAAAACAACAATACTGTGTTTCTTACCAGTTTCATAGCCTTGCTTAATTTTAGCAACTACATCTTTGATATCAAAGTCTTCCTCTGGAACAACGATAACGTCTGCTCCAGCAGCAATACCTGACCAAAGAGCGATATCACCTGCATGGCGACCCATTACTTCGATAACAAAAGTACGACGGTGACTAGATGATGTATCACGGATCTTATCAATGGCATCCATAGCAGTTGTAACGGCAGTATCAAAACCGATTGTGAAATCTGTACCAACGATATCGTTGTCAATTGTACCAGGTACACCGATTGCAGGGAAACCATGCTCTGTCAAACGCATAGCACCGTGGTAAGAACCATCACCACCGATAACAACAACACCTTCAATACCGTGTTTTTTCAACTGCTCAATACCTTTAAGTTGGCCTTCTAATTTGGCAAATTCTGGGTAACGAGCAGAACCAAGGAAAGTACCACCACGAGAAATGATGTCACCAACCGAACGGATTGTCAATGGGTGAATATCACCAGCTACCATACCAGCGTAGCCTTCGTTGATACCATAAACTTCCATTCCTTCTGAAATTGCTTGGCGAACAACTGCACGGATAGCAGCATTCATACCAGGGGCATCGCCACCACTGGTCAAAACACCAATACGCTTCATTTCATTTGCTCCTTTTACTTTTCAATTTAACTGCCTTATTATAACACACTTAGGCAGAACTTGCTTGACTTTTTGCCATTTTTTAACGAAAAACCGTTTTCATGACGAATTCTCTCAACTCTTCCTCTAATTGAGGCGTTTTCATAACCTTATAATGCTCCGCTTGAATAGTCTGATTGGAATCTTGATAGTGGAGAATAACCGGAGTACTTCCCTTATATTTTTCCAAAATCCGAGCAACTGCATGGTCATGCTCCTTGTTCTCCAACAAAATCCAAAATTTTTCCAGACTGACTGGCTCCAATTGTTCTAAAACCAGTTGCATTTGTCCATCTCGCTCCTGTACCCTTCCTGTCATGTAGGCAATTGTTCCTTCTCTCAGGTCTTGAGAAAATTGACGATAGCTTTCTGGAAAGAGTGTCACATCTAGCTTTCTCTTGGTATCGGTTACCTGGAGAAAGGCCATCTGTTCACCTGTTTTCTTAGTCCGAATCAAGCGGATGGATTGAATTTGTACTAGGATGGTCACCCGACTAGTAGCCACCAAATCAGTTAGGTCTGTAAGAGCTCGCTTGGACTCACGGCAGATGTTGACCAGGGGATGTGGACTAATGCCAACTCCCAACAAGCCCTGTTCCAATTCGAATTTTTCAGCCTCACTAAAATCCTCTGCCTCTGTCCAGCTATAATTTTCCTCCGCAAAAAAGGTCCCAAATGCCTCAGCAAAAACAAAGAGATTGTCTAGGTTTTCTAAAATTTTCTTTCTATTGCTTTCAAACTCATCAAACAAACCGATTTGAATAAGAGGGACCAACAGTTCTTTCTTCTTATAATTGTCAGGAAGCTTCAAGACAAAATCTTCCACAGACTTGTATGGTCGTTGGTCCAGTATCCAGAGGGCAAAATCCTTGGGTAGGCCCTTCAAGGTTTTCAAGCCCAGAAAAATCTGGTCCTTGTCAAACTTATCATAGTAGGGTACGGTATTGATAGATAACTTGGCAACTTTAAAGTCAAATTGCAAGGCATCTTCAATATATGCACTGCTTGAATGATTGAGCATGACGTCAAAGAAGACATCTGGATAATGGCTCTTAAAGTAGGCCATCTGAAAGGCTAGGGCCGAATAGGCATAGGCATGACTGCGGTTGAAACCGTAACCTGCAAACTTGGCCATCATGGTAAAAATTTCTCTGGCTTTTCCTTCTTCATGCCCCCGCTCACGCGCACCTGCCAGAAACTCGTTTTCCATAGCCTGCATTTCTTGGACATTTTTCTTGGACATGGCCCTACGAAGCAAGTCGGCTTTCCCCAATGTAAAACCTGCATAGACCTGAGCTATCTGCATAACCTGCTCCTGATAGAGCATGATGCCGTAGGTCCCTTCCAAAATCGGTGCAATGGAGGGATCCAGCAGGTCAATTCTTTCCTGCCCATGTTTGCGTTTGACAAAATTATCCGAATAATCACTGGCCCCTGGTCGGTTCAAACTGGTTGTTGCTACCACATCCTCAAAACGCTCCGGGCGAACCCGTTGTAACAGGCTAATGGCACCCGGTTGTTCAAACTGGAAAATCCCCTTGGTCTTGCCCGCTGCAAAGAGTTCCAAGGTTTTTCTATCTTCTAAATCAATCTGGGCAATGTCAATTTCCTTCTGGTAACGCTCTCGAACCCCTTCTGCCATTTTTTGTACAAAGGTCAGATTTCGCAAACCAAGAAAATCCATCTTGAGCAAGCCATTGGCCTCTACTGCATGGGCGTCATACTGGGTCACCAGCATATCATCCCCTATTTTCAAGGGAATGGTATTTGTCAATTCCTCGTCACTCATGACCACACCGGCTGCATGAATGGAGGTCTGGCGAGGTTGGCCCTCTATTTGCTGGGCAATGGCAAAGGCTTTTTGGTACTCGATTTTACTATTGATAATCTGTCGGAAGGCTGCGTTACGTTGATATGCTGAAGAAAGATTATCCTTAAATGAGATTTTCTTTGTAATATTGGTCAACTCATACTCAGGTGTCCCGAATCGTTTGAACACATCGCGGATGGCCTGCTTGGCACCAAAGGTTGAATAGGTCACGATCTGGGCAGCGTGGGTCGAACCATAGCGGTCCCGCACATAACGAATAAAGTCAGGGCGATGAATATCTGGAATATCAATATCAATATCCGGCATGCTATAGCGTTCATTATTTAAAAAACGTTCAAAGAGTAGCTGGTGTTTAACGGGGTCAATGCCCGTAATATTCAAGGCGTAGGCAACCAAGCTCCCCACCGCAGAACCACGTCCCATACCCATATAGTAGCCTTGACTACGTCCAAATCGGAGCAGGTCCCAGACAATCAAAAAATAATCATCAAAGCCCATCTCATGAATAATGGACAACTCTCTTTCCAGGCGTTCCTGATAGACAGCCCCCGTCAATCCTTTTTCTTCCAAGCCCTGATAGGCTTTCTCCTGCAATTCTTCCACCGCAGGTCGCTCACGGTTGAAACGAGGTAACTTCAAGTCTGTATCTAATTGATAAGAAATACCTGCTACCAAGTCACGCAGATTGTCTACCGCCTGAGGAAAGCGACTGGAAAATAGACTGGTTAAACTATCCGCAGATAAAAGAATTTGTCGCTTATCCAAATCCGCCACTTGATTGAGTGGTACATTATCCCGAATAGCATGAAGAACCTGCAAGCTCTCCAACTGGTTCTCCTCGAAAAAACGAACCGTATGGATGGGAAGAATAGGGCCATGAAAATCTTGAACAGGTGTATCCCTTGTCACTCCGACATAATAATCTAGTCCAATATCCAGCTCTTCAATCCCTGAAAAGTAGGGAATGATGATAGCGATATCCACTAAATACTGGCGAATAGCTTCAAAGTTATCCTGTCCAGTCATTTTTGCAGTCGATATTTTCAAGAGATTTCGATAGCCCTTGGTGGTCAAGGCAATCAACTGAGTTGTCAATTCTCGCTCTCGCCCCTCCAACTGCCAGTCCAATTCACAGCCGATGATTGGCTGTATTCCTGCCTTCTGACAAGTTTCCATAAAACTGTAAGCCGCATATAGACTATTCTTATCCATCAACCCCAAGGCTTGGTAGCTCAGCGACTTAGCTCTCTTTACATATTCTTCAATCGTCACCATGCTATCCATAAAGGTATAGACGGTTTTTGTATCTAGTTGTGCCAGCATGGTCTTCTCCTTTTTATTTCTTCTATTATACCAAATAATCTAGGAAAATATTTTTAAGAAATTCAATCAAAAGACTTGCAATTTATCATGTTTTATTGTATTATTTAGTTAGAACATAGGTGTTGGCGAAAATGCCTAGAAAGGAAAGAATAATGGCTTGGAAATTTGACAACAATATGCCCATATATATTCAAATCAGTAATACTATAAAATTACAGATTGTAACCAATCAATTGAAATCGGGAGATAAGTTGCCAACCGTGCGTGACTTGGCTGAAACAGCTGGTGTCAATCCAAACACGGTGCAACGGGCCCTGTCTGATTTGGAAACAGAAGGATTTGTTTACTCAGTCCGCACAACCGGACGTTTCGTCACAGACAATCAAGAATTGATTTCACAGACCCGTCTTCATTTGGCACAGAAAGAACTTGAAAACTTTGTGACAAACATGTTAGATCTAGGTTTCAACCAAGATGAATTAACCCACCAGTTAGATGATTATTTGAAAGGAGTGTCTTATGAATAACGCATATACCCTGGTCGAATTACAACAGGTTTCAAAATCCTATGGCGGAGCTGTGGCTCTCAACAATGTTAACTTGAAATTAACTGCTGGTAAGATTATTGGACTCTTGGGACCAAATGGTTCTGGTAAGACGACGTTAATCAAACTCATCAATGGACTATTGCAACCTGAGTATGGTCAAGTCCTTATCAACGGTCGCACTCCTTCACCTGAAACCAAGGCAATCGTATCCTATTTGCCAGATACGACCTATCTTGATGAAAGCATGAAGGTTTCTGATGCTATCACCTTCTTTACAGATTTCTATGCAGACTTTGACAAGGAACGCGCCCTTCATCTCTTGCAAGACTTAGGAATTGATTTGAACAGCCGCATGAAACACTTGTCAAAAGGGAACAAGGAAAAGGTTCAACTTATCTTGGTAATGAGCCGTCAGGCACAACTCTATGTCTTAGATGAGCCAATTGGTGGTGTTGACCCTGCTGCTCGTGATTATATTTTAAAAACCATCGTCAACAACTATTCGCCTACTGCCTCTGTTATCATCTCCACGCATTTGATTTCAGATGTTGAACAAATTTTGGACGAAGTAATTTTCCTTCAATATGGTAGTGTTATTCGCCATGAAAACGTGGATGACCTTCGTATTGAAAGTGGCGAGTCCATTGACGAACTCTTCCGCCAAGACTTTAAGGCTTAGTTAGAAGGAGATTGCTATGTTTAAGAAATTAGTCAAATATGAATTTCAATCCGTTGGGAAATGGTATTTAGGAATTTATGCCGGGGCATTGGTCCTGTCTGCAATACTTGGATTCTGGTTACAAGCTTTGACCTTACGGGCACAAGCTGGAGCCACAGAACCTGGCGGTGCTGAAATGGTCCTTTTCGGTACATCCTTCATGACCTTCGGTATCTTAATTGCAGCACTTGGGCTATCTACCTTTTTCATGGTTATTAACCGATTTAGAAAAAATGTCTATGGTCGTCAGGGCTATTTGACCATGACCTTGCCAGTTTCAAGCCACCATATTATTTTAAGTAAACTCTTGGCATCTTTGGTTTGGTACTTTTTAGCAGGAGTTACCATTGTTCTTTCAATCGGAATCATTTTGGCTGTTCTCATGCTCGGAACTGAGGAAATCATGATTCCTGAATTGCATACTGTTGTACAAGCATTAGACTGGTCTGTGATTTTTGCTCATTTATTTTATTCACTTATCGAGTCAACAACGGGAATCTTGCTGATCTACTTCTCCATCTCTGTTGGTCAACTGTTTAAAGACCACCGTCTACTGTTTGCCATTTTAACCTATTTCGGAATTTCAATTGTTCTCGGTGTGTTTGGAGCTCTCATTTTTACCAATTATCTAGAGAACATTTATAATGCAGCACTACCATTATACCCAAGTCCTATCTTGGCCTTGATCAATATCATTCTGGCCTTTGCCTACTATTTTGGTACACACTTTATCATGACCAAGAAATTGAATTTGCAATAAGAAAAAGCTCTTTGCCTGTCGTTCTGACATGGCCTAGAGCTTTCTTTTTACAAATTATACTTTTGAGCTAGGACATCAAGTAAGTTTGCCTTTTCTTCTTCACTGGCAAAGCTTGCTTGAATAGCATTTCTGTTGAATTGATAAAATTCTTCCTTGGTCGTTCCAAAATACTCTACAAATAGCTGATATTCTTTATTTAGGTTTGTATTGGAAACCGTTCGATTATCAGTATTGATGGTAATCTTTGCTCCCGCTTGAACCAGCTGTTCATAGGGGAAATCTGCTAGAGTTTGAGCAGCTCCGGTCTGGAGATTTGAAGTCAGGCACATCTCAAGCGTTGCTCCGCTATTGACAAAAGCCTGAATAGCCTCAGTGTGACCGCTAAGAGCCGTTCCGTGTCCAATCCGCTTGATACCCAAGGCCAGAGCTTGGGCTACATTGGTCACGCAACCACACTCACCAGCATGGAAGGTCATGGGGTAACCTAGAGATCGAGTGTAGTCAATCAACTCAGCCAGCTCATGAGTTGGGTAGTCTACCTCGTTTCCAGCAAAATCAAAGCCAACCAATCCTTTCGGTGCCAAATCAGCAATAGCAGAAAAGATTTCTCTGGTCTGACTTGGTTCAGTTTGTTTCAAGCCACATACCAAGAGCTTGGCAACTATACCAAATTCCTTCTGGGCCTTTTCCATCCCACGCAAGACGGCTTTCACGGCATCTAGAACACTTAAATCCTTATCAGTCGATAATTCAGGTGCAAATCGTAGCTCAATATAAATAACCCCATCCTCTGCTGCTTGACGTAACACATCGTAGGTAGCTAATTCCAATGCTTCTACGGTTTGTAAAAGTGGACGGATAAAGTCAAAGGTTTGCAAATAGGTCATCAAGCTATCAACCTTTCCCTCTATACTGACCAATTTTCTGAGTTCCTCATCCTTGTCTGGAATGGAAATTTCTGCCATTTGGGCAAGTTGTCGGATCGCTGCTAATGATAGGGAACCATCCAAATGGCAATGCAATTCTGTCTTGGCTAATTCTTGTACATTCAACATCAACAATTCCTCTTTCGTAAGTATATTGTTAACTATCATATCACATTTTTGACAAATTACAAGACAATTTTCACAAAAAATGAACATTATACTTATTAGATAATTTCAAGTGCAAGAAAAAAAGAACGATTTCCATCGTTCTTGCCATACGGAAGACATGGGATTCGAACCCACGCACGCTGTTACACGCCTACCGCGTTTCCAACACGGCCTCTTGAGCCTCTTGAGTAATCTTCCATATATGGAGCTGGTGGGAGTCGAACCCACGTCCAAACACCTGCTAACTTATTCGTCTACAACCATAGGTTATGTCTTGCTTTAACTTGGGCTCGATACATAACTCAAATCCAGACCAAGCGAGTTAGTACATCTCTTTTGGGACAGCCTAACTCAATCCCAACGTAGCTTGTTATTTTAAGACCAATCAGCAAACACAAGCAATTCGCGACTGGTCACGCAGGCAGGTTATTAAGCTGCTAATGCGTAAGTGTTTGTATTTTTTGCAGTTATATTTAACTGGCATTTTTACATCTGCCGATGGGTTGCAGAACAAGCCTCATAATGCCTGTCGAATCCGTAACAACCCCTTAGGTTTGATACGAAAATTATTATAGCAGATTTTTTCGCAAAAAGCAAAGCTATTTTTTTACAATTTCCTTACAATTTTAAAATTTTTTTGAAATATGGTACAATATAATTATGTATAAATTCTGGCAAAAAACGATCCAAGTATTGAGTGTTATTACACTTATTGGAACATTTGTGTTTCTTTTTTGGTTATATAAAATTGGTATTTTAAACGATCAAAATGCACTTTCTGAGTTCATCAAAGCTCTAGGTGCATTTGGCAGTCTTTCATTCTTGGCTATTCAGATTGTCCAGGTTGTCTTTCCAATTATTCCAGGCGGTGTTACTACTGTTGTCGGATTTCTAGTATTTAATTTTTGGTGGGGCTTTTTCCTAAACTATGTCGGCATCTCCATCGGAAGTATCATTCTCTTCTGGCTGGCTCGTCGTTATGGAAAAAAGTTCTGCTTACTGTTTATGAGTGAAGAAACCTTTTACAAATACGAAAGCAAAATTGATAACAAACGTGGTTATGAAATTTTCTTCATATTATGTATGCTCTCACCCATTTCACCTGCTGATATTGTTGTCATGATTTCAGGTTTAACCAGTATGAGCTATCGAAAATTTATCACTATTACACTTCTCTGTCGTCCATTTTCCATCGTTGCCTATAGTTTCTTTTGGATTTATGGAAGCCAATTTTTGCAACAAATCCTCAAATAATAGACGAAACGGTGCTGGGCTCAAGCCCAGCACCGCTTCTCAAAGTTAGTGTCAACATCTCAGCGCAGTGGTTGATTGGCAGATTTGTTCGTGTTTTACACTCCAAATCTGACCTAATCAACTGTGCGGGGGTGGGAAGACGAACTCTTCTATGAATGGTTGAGTTCTTTCCCACTCCCGTTTTATTTATTCCGAAATTTTCTGATACATATGTGGTCTGCGGTCTCTAAAGAGTCCCCAATCCAAGCGCTCACGCGCACCCTTATCCAAGTCATAAGTAACTAGCAAGACTGCTTCTTCCTCGCGTCCCGCTTTTTCAATCACTTCACCTGTTTCATCCGTCATAAAGGAGGAACCATAGAAACGCAAGCTAGAAGATTGGCCGCCATTTTCTGCAGAAGGCTGTACTTCTTCCAAGCCAATCCGATTGGCTGCAATGACTGGTGTGATATTGGCTGCAGCATGGCCCTGCATAGTTCGTTGCCAGTGGCACTGACTATCCGTATCCAAAATCGGCTCCGAACCAATAGCTGTTGGGTAAAAGAGTAATTCCGCCCCATTCAAAGCTAGACAGCGAGCTGTTTCTGGAAACCATTGATCCCAGCATATTCCGATACCAATCTTGGCATAACGAGTTTCCCAGACCTTGAATCCAGTATTGCCAGGTGTAAAGTAAAACTTCTCCTGATAATAATGGTCGTCAGGAATATGGGTCTTGCGGTAAACTCCCAAAACTGTCCCATCCGCATCAATGACCGCTATCGAGTTATACAAACTATTGCCATCCTTTTCATAAAAAGAAATGGGCAAAACCACCTGCAATTCCTTAGCAATTGGAATAAAGTGCTGAACAGCATCATTTTCTTCTACAGACTTGGCATAGTTATAATAATCATACTGGCGTTCTTGACAAAAATAAGGACGCTCAAAGAGTTCAGGCAGGAGAATAATCTGCGCTCCCTGACCAGCAGCCTGTCTGACCAAACGCTCTGCAGTCGCCAGATTTTCGCTAAGATTCTGGCTACACTGCATCTGGACAGCTGCTACAGTAACATTTCTCATAATTTCATTCCTTTTCATAAATTCTTTATGGGCGATACAATGGCTCTGAGACAAGGAAGGCCGGAGCCGGCTATACTGGAGTATGCCAATCCGGCTTGACGCTGTATCAGAGTCATTTAGCCCCATAAAGGGGAATCTGCTGGGTGATGCAATGGATATTCCCACCCCCAAGCAAGATATCACGGGCTGGTATGCCGACGACTTTTCTGGTAGGAAAAAGCTGTGCTAGGAGATGCAGTGCCTGCGCATCATTCTCATCAGCAAACTGAGGTACCAGAACCGCACCGTTGCTGACGTAGTAATTTACATAGGAAGCCGCCAAGCGTTCGCCTGCAGTTCGTTCTTCTTCCCCTTCTTCATAGACATAGCCTGGCAAATCCTCTTCTGTTACTAGAATAGGATGTTTTGGAATAGGCAGTTTATGGACGGTCAACTTTCTGCCCTTGGCATCCACTTGCCTTTCCAAGTAGTCCAAATCAGCCTTGGACATGGCATATTGGGGATCTGCCTCATCATCCGTCCAGGCTAAAACGATTTCAGCTGGACCAACAAAGGCCGCAACATTGTCCACATGCTCATTGGTTTCATCATTGTAGATACCATGAGGCAGCCAGAGAACCTTTTCAGCTCCGAGAGTATCTAGAAGCACTTGCTCAATCTGGTCCTTGGTCAAATGGGGATTGCGGCCTGGGCTGAGTAAACAGGATTCGGTCACCATGATGGTTCCCTCACCATCGCTATGAATAGCTCCGCCTTCTAGGACAAAGGGATGGACATCATGGACTGGCAGACCGATGGTCTGACTAAATCGACTAGCCACCTGATCATCTGCCTCATAATCCTGATAAAGACCATCATAGCTTCCGCCCCAAGCGTTAAAGGCCCAATCGACAGACAAAGCTCTGCCATTTTCATGAACCAAGACCGTCGGACCTGTATCACGCGCCCAAGCGTCGTTTGTGGGGATGTCCAGGTAGGCAATGCCAGCCCCCAGCATGGATTGGGCCTCCTCACGATGTGCCTCATCGACCAAGAGATAGACCTGCTCGCTTTCAGCAATGGTTTTAATGACCTGGCTGAAGGCTTTTTTTGCCCCCTGACCATCAAAGGGCCAGGAGCCCGGACGGGTCGGCCAAACCATGAGGGTGCCATGATGGGGCTCATACTCAGCTGGCATGCGGTAACCCGCTGCTTTCGGACTTTCTATCATGATAACCTCCCCTTGAAATCTTCATAGCCAAATTCTTTGATAATACGGCAGTCGCCAGCCTTGTCCATGATGGCTAGGCTAGGTAACCCAATGCCGTTAAAGGTATTGTTTTTAACAAAAGAATAGATTGCCATGTCTTCAAAATAGAGCTTGTCACCAATCTCCACAGGTTTTTCAAAGGAATAATCGCCGATGATGTCCCCCGTCAGACAGGTATTGGAAGACAGTCTGTATGTATAGACTTTTTCACCTGCCTCAAAGCCATGGCGAAGCGGTGGGCGATAGGGCATTTCCAAGACATCCGGCATATGGCAGGTAGCCGAAGCGTCTAACACTAGCGTTTCAATACCATTTTCGACAATGTCTAACACTTCTGTCACCAAATAGCCTGCATTGAGAGCAATGGCTTCACCAGGCTCGATATAGACTTCTAGCTCATAGGTCGTTTGCATTCGTCGAATACAATCTATCAGGACATCCAGTTTGTAGCCCTCACGGGTCACGTGGTGGCCTCCCCCCATATTGAGCCATTTGACACGGTGGAGATAAGGGCCAAATTTAGCCTCAACAGCATCTAAGGTCGTTTTCAAATCATCTGAATTTTGCTCGCAGAGAGTGTGGAAATGCAGGCCATCCACCAAGTCCAGCAGGTCTTCTGAAAACTGGTCAATGCGAACACCAAAACGAGAGCCTGTTGCACAAGGGTCGTAAAGGGCATGTTCGTCTTGAGTGGAACATTCTGGATTGATCCGCAGGCCGACACTGACTCCTGCTGCTCTGCATTTGTCCGCATGCTTGCGGAGTTGGCGTTCCGAATTAAAGACGACGTGGTCTGCAATCTCTAAAATCTCCTCCAAATCCGCATCCTTAAAGGCGGGGGCAAAGACATGGACTTCACCACCAAATTCCTCACGACCGAGCCTAGCTTCAAAAAGTCCAGATGCAGTGGTTCCAGCTAAGTACTGACTGACTAGCGGATAGGTGGCGTACATGGAGAAGGCTTTTTGAGCCAAAAGTACCTTACAGCCAGTTCGATCTTGAACAGACTTGAGAATTTCTAAATTGTTGACCAGCTTGGCTTCGTCAATGACATAGGCTGGCGTTGGGACTTGATCAATTCTCATCTAGTCCACCAAAACAGGATTTTCTACTACCTGCCAAGGCAGACCATATTGGTTGAGCAATTCCATAAATGGATCTGGATCTAGTTCTTCCAAATTGTAAACCCCTGGTTTCTTCCAAGTCCCGTCCATGACAAGCTTGGTTCCAATCATAGCTGGCACGCCAGTTGTGTAGGAAATAGCCTGTGAACCAACTTCCTTGTAACATTCCTGGTGGTCACAAACATTGTAGATGTAAATAGTCTTCTCTACACCATCCTTGATGCCTGTGAAAATACAGCCGATGTTGGTTTTCCCAACAGTACGAGGACCTAGGCTAGCTGGGTCTGGTAATAATGCTTTGAGGAATTGGATAGGCACTACTTCTTGTCCATTAAAGTTGATTGGATCCGTACGCAAGAGACCAACATTTTCCAAGCATTTCATGTGAGTCAAGTAGTTTTGACCGAAAGTCATAAAGAAACGAATGCGTTTGACACCTGGAATATTCTTAGCTAGCGATTCGATTTCTTCGTGGTGGAGGAGGTACATATCCTTCTGCCCCACTTCTGGGAAGTCATATTCTCGCTTGATAGACATGGCTTCCACTTCCACCCATTTGCCATTTTCCCAGTAGGAACCTGGGGCAGAAACCTCACGCAGGTTGATTTCTGGGTTGAAGTTGGTCGCAAATGGATAGCCGTGGTCTCCACCGTTACAATCTAGGATGTCGATATAGTGGATTTCATCGAAATAATGTTTCAATGCGTAGGCTGAGAATACGCTGGTCACCCCTGGATCAAAACCGGATCCCAATAGTGCTGTCAGCCCTGCTTTTTCAAAACGCTCCTTATAAGCCCACTGCCATGAGTAGTCAAAGTAGGCTGTGAAGCCTTCTTCTGCACAGCGTTTTTCGTAGATAGCCCGCCATTCTGGGTCTTCGGTGTCCTCACACTCGTAGTTGGCGGTGTCGATGTAGTCCACACCTGTCGCCAAGCAGGCATCCATGATGGTCAAGTCTTGGTAAGGTAGGGCCACGTTCAAGACAGCTTTTGGCTGGTAGCTTTCAATCAAGGCAATCACTTCTTCCACCTTGTCTGCATCCACTTGGGCAGTTTCAATTTTTACGGACGTTTTTTCTTCCAAAACAGCCTTCAAATCATCACACTTGGACTTGGTACGGCTGGCAATCATGACTTCCTTGAAGGTATCTTCTGCCTGACAAACCTTGCTGATGGCAACTTGGGCAACTCCGCCACAACCAATCACTAACAAACGACTCATTATTTTTTCTCCTCTTCTTCTAAAATGTCTTCCACGTATCGAGGCAAGAGAAATGCTCCGATGTGGAGGTTAGCGGTATAGTATTCTGTAAAAAGCTGGCGCGCTTTCCATTTTTCCTTGTCAAAATCTTCTATAGGATGGTATTTTTTAGAGGCAAAGCCAAATAACCAATAACCCGCCGCAGATGTCGGAATATGGGCCTGATAGACACGACTAATAGGGAAGGATTGGGTCGCCTTGCGATGCATGGAACGAAAGGCGGACTCATCTTCGTCATAGAATGGCGAACCATGTTGGTAAACCATGATGCCATTTTCCTTCAAAGCCCGGTAGGCATTGCCGTAAAATTCCTTGGTAAAGAGCCCTTCCGTATGCCCAAATGGATCAGTCGCATCATTGATGATGATGTCATATTCGTTTTCACAGTTGCGCAAGAAACGCAGACCATCCTGTAAATAGACCTCGACCCGCTCATCTTCTAAGCCAGTTGCATAGTCTGGGAAATATTCCCGACAGACCTCAACCAAGAGTTCATCTGGCTCTACAACGTCAATACGTTCGATTTCAGGATACATACTGAGAACTTGGGCAACACCACCATCTCCCCCACCCAGAATCAAGATTTTCTTGGGATTGGGATGGACGGCCATGGGCACATGGACGGCCATTTCGTTGTAAACAAAATCATCTGCGTCTGAAAAGAGAACCCGACCATTAAGGGTCAAAATCTTTCCAAAGGCTGGTGAATCCAGTACAGCAATGTCCTGAAATTCACTCTTGCCAGCGTAGAGCTGCTGGCTGGTCCGAATGGATAACTTGACATCTGGTGTTTGGACTTCTGAAAACCACATTTCCATGACTAGCCCTCCTTAATGACATTGATGAAGTTGACATCTGGATCTTCTGTCCCTTGAACAGAACAACCACGCTCCTTGGCAAAGATGATGTAGTCAACAATTTCTTGGGTCACTCGTTCACCTGGAGCTAAAAGCGGAATACCAGGCGGGTAGCACATGACAAATTCCCCACAGACCTGACCAACTGCTTCTTGCAGGGAACGGCTTTCCCGCTCTGCATAAAAAGCCTGCTGCGGTGACAATACCAGCTGCGGCTGGATGTATTCTCCCGAAATCAAATCCGAACCATCTCGTGAGTAAAGACGCTTGATGTCAGCCAGTGCCCCCACCAGCCGCTCGATGTCCTGCAGGCGGTCACCGATGGAAATATAGGCCAAGATATTGCCAATGTCGCCAAATTCAATCTGGATGTCATACTCATCCCGCAACAAATCATAGACTTCAATCCCTGTCAGACCAATGCCCTGCGTATAGATGGAGAGCTTGGTCACATCAAAATCATGCACCGTTTTGCCATCGATCAATTCTTTTGAATAGGCATAGTAGCCACCGATGGCATTGATTTCACGGCGAGCATATTCAGACATTTCAATGACTTTTTCAAAAGATTCTTTGCCACGAAGGGCCAGATTTCTCCGTGAAATATCCAGACTAGCCAGCAAGAGATAGGAAGCGGATGTCGACTGGGTCAGATTGATAATCTGGCGGACATACTCCACATTCATATCTGGACCGACCAAGAGGAGCGAGCTCTGGGTCAGGCTGCCGCCTGATTTGTGCATGGAAACAGCTGCCATATCAGCTCCCACATCCATAGCTGCCTCTGGCAATTGGTCCGAAAAATGCAAATGAGCACCGTGGGCCTCATCTACCAAAACTTTCATGCCCGCTGCATGAGCTTTCTCAGTCAAGGTACGCAGGTCTGAGCAGATACCATAGTAGGTCGGATTGTTGATCAAGACAGCAACCGCATCAGGATGCTCAGAAATCGCCCGTTCAAAAGCTTCATTTTCCAATGCAAGAGCAATACCAATCCGTGGCTCCACGCTCATATCCACATAGACAGGGATGGCTCCGCATAGGACCAAAGCATTGAGGGCAGACTTGTGGACATTGCGAGGTAAAATGATTTTATCACCCGCCTTACAGGTCGCCAAAATCATGGTCTGGACAGAAGAGGTTGTCCCTCCAACCATGAGAAAGGCATGGCTGGCACCAAAGGCTTCTGCCGCCAATTCCTCGGCTTCTCGGATAATGGACACAGGATGCCCTAAGTTATCCAAGGGTTTCATGGAATTGACATCAATCCCCACGCATTTTTCGCCAAGTAGTTCTACTAATTCAGGATTTCCCCGACCCCGTTTGTGTCCAGGCACATCAAAGGGAACAATCCGTTTTCGGCGTAACTGTACCAATCCCTGATAAATAGGGGCTTGGTGTTGATTTTTCATATCGAAAAACTCCTTTGCTTGATGGACTCCTACCCTTTTTAACAAAGCAAAAAGAGCAGGGTTCATCCTGCTCTACAATCCAAATTGACGTTTTTTATTCTTCTCTTGAGTTTATGTGCCTACCGTTTCCTACTCTCCAGTGCAAATATATACGTACTTTATTGACCGTTTCACAAGATGACGTGTGCTTTCACCACACTGACAAAATTAGAAATTAGGAAAAACTTCCCAACATCAACTTATAAAATGTAGGCTTTTAACCCTATCAATAATGTGGCTTACGCCACGCTTCGGCATTCGACCCGCCTGTCCGTAGGCTTTGGTTATGATAAATAGCAGAGCTACCCATCCCATATAGGTCTGATATTTGCTAGAATAGGTATAATAACTTTTCCTAGGCACGTTTATTCTAACACGAATATTCCTGTTTGACAAGTGGAAAATTGATATTTTTTCAACAAAATCATGAACAATTCTAAAAAAATGACTTCGAATATTCGAAATCATCTTTTTTGAAACTATTTAATTCCTAAAGCAATTCGAGCGTAACGGCTCATTTTTTGAACTGTCCAGGCCGGTGACCAAACCAAGCGAACATCTACTTCCGTTACCTCTGGAACATCTTTTAAGACATCATGAATTTGATCGGTAATCAAGTCAGCCAAGGGACAGCCCATGGTTGTCAGAGTCATATCAATCTCTGCCTTACCTTCGATAAAACGAATTTCATAAATGAGCCCCAAATTGATAATATCAATCCCTAGCTCAGGGTCAATCACATCCTCAAGAGCATGAAAAATACGCTCTTGAATTTCTTTTACCTGTTCTTCTGTATACGTCATTTTTCTCTCTTTCTTTTCACTATTGCATTGTCATCTAAAGGAACAAAAATTTCATCCAAATAAGCCATGAACTATTGAAGGTTGGAAATGAAACAAACCAAGTTTGTGTCAAAACCTCCCCCGAACTCTCGCTTGTTTCAAATTTTTAGCAAGCGACCTGATAAGTGCCACCGGACTTTGTCCGCTTTCGGATTTCTAGGCGGACATTGAGAAAGCCTATCCGTAGGCTTATGCCTCGCTTTCCTATTTCTAGGCTCGGGTTAAAACACCACGGGGTTAGCCTGCTCTCTTATTTTCAAGCAGGCTTCAACAGTTCGGGGGACTGTTGAAGGTGGGAAATAAAACAAACGAAGTTTGTGTCAAAACCTCCCCATACCTTCGCTCGTTTCCTATTTTCAGCGAGCTTCAACAGTCTGGGAGACTGTTGAAGGTGGGAAATAGGACTGACGGAAGTCAGTAACCTTTTAGTCCACTAGACGTTGTCCGCTTTCGGATTTCTAGGCGGACGTTGAGAAAGCCTATCCGTAGGCTTATGCCTCGCTTTCCTATTTCTAGGCTCGGGTTAAAACACCACGGGGTTAGCCTGCGTTCTCAATTCTTAGCAGGTATTGAGTACGCTCGTTTCTTATTTTCAGCGAGCGGTTAAAATAGCCCACTGGGCGTTACGCTCCCTTTCTAATTTCAAGGGGAGCGGTTAAAAACCTCCCCCGGAGGTTTTTAATCCTCTATAAAATCTCTGAGTGGTTTGCTGCGGGATGGGTGGCGAAGTTTGCGAAGGGCTTTGGCTTCGATCTGGCGGATACGTTCACGAGTTACGTTGAAGACTTTACCTACATCTTCAAGAGTTCGCATTTTTCCGTCGTCCAAGCCAAAACGGAGGCGGAGAACATTCTCTTCACGATCAGTCAATGTATCCAAAACTTCATCCAATTGCTCACGAAGGACAACACGAGTGGTATAGTCAACTGGGTTCTCAATTACTTCATCTTCAATGAAATCTCCCAAATGGCTATCATCTTCTTCACCGATTGGGGTTTCCAAAGACACGGGCTCTTGGGCAATCTTAAGGATTTCACGGACTTTTTCAGGTGTCATATCCATACGCTCAGCGATTTGTTCTGGCGTTGGATCCTGTCCTAACTCTTGCAAGAGATTGCGTTGTTCACGAACCAATTTATTGATGGTTTCTACCATATGAACTGGGATACGGATAGTACGAGCCTGATCTGCAATAGCACGGGTAATGGCCTGACGAATCCACCAAGTCGCATAAGTTGAAAATTTGAAACCTTTTGAGTAGTCAAACTTGTCAACAGCCTTCATCAAGCCCATGTTTCCTTCTTGGATAAGATCAAGGAACTGCATACCACGTCCCACATAGCGTTTAGCAATAGAAACAACCAAACGCAAGTTAGCTTCAGCCAAACGTTGTTTGGCTTCAGGATCGCCAGCTTCAACTGCCAAGGCTAATTCTTGCTCTTCTTCATTGGTCAAAAGCGGAACAACTCCGATTTCTTTCAAGTACATGCGGACAGGGTCATTAACCTTTGCGGACGTGCTACCTAGCAATTCTTCATCAGATAATTCCGGTTCTTCTTCAACTTGCAACGCACGCGCAGATGGGTTACCTTCCTTATCCACAATCGAAATTCCTGCATCCTGAATTCGTTGAAGCAAGTCATCAATCCCATCAGCATCAAGTGTAAACGGAATAACCAGCTGGTCATTGATTTCATCATCGGTTGCCGAACCTTGTTTCTTGTGATTACGAATAAATTCAGCAACTTGCACATCAAAGGTCGTTACTTCTGTCTTTTTATCTTTTTTGTTTGTCATATTTACTCCATTTGTTTTCTTTTCTCGAGCAATTTTTGTAACTCATCGAGGGCAATATCCGCATTTCCTACATGGGAATGTTCACGGATTTTCCGTGTTAGGTGTTGATTTTCCTTTCGTAACAATTCCTTGTCACGGCGAAATTCTAATTCTTCAATTTCATTTTGCGCCACTTCCTTTGGCAGACGCTCTTCCAAAATCCGATACCAGGCTTGTTGGACGGTATCATCTAACTGGGATAAGCCGAAACTACTAATCTCACCTTGATTTTTCAGTAATTCATACAATACCTGCAATTCCGGTGTCGCAAAATAAAAATCTTCTCGCAAACGAAATTCATTTAAAATATAAGGGTACTCGACCATACGGTAAAGCAGGTGATTTTCAGTTCGGATAAGACCTGTCAGCCGGGAAATAGCCTGAACAGGCGGTGCATAGACCTGCTCCTTCTGTTGATGATAGGCTTGCTGACTTCGTTCCTGTCGCTGATGTAAGCGAACAGCATTCACAGCCTGCTCCACCTGACCATAGTCAAAATCGGATAGGACTTCCGCAACCTTGTAAATATAAGAATTTTGCGCTGTAATCGACGAAACCCTTGCGATAATCGGAGCAATCCTATCCACAAATTCTATCTGCATTTGTAGATTATCTGGGTTTTCTGGCTTCAGATAGTGGATTAAAAATTCCACATCACTAATGCGGGATTTTGTCAAAACCTCTCGCAAGGCTTCTTCAGAATTTCTTTGTAAAAATTCATCAGGGTCCATATTGTCAGGCAGACTGACAATATCCACCTGAAAATCTCCTAATTCGTCCAAAGCCTTCATGGTAGCTGCCTGTCCGGCCCTGTCACCATCGTAGGTCAGAACGATCTTCTTGCAAAACTTGGCCAGATGACCAACGTGCTCTCTAGTCAGAGCAGTTCCCATAGAAGCAACCGCATTTTCAATACCAGCACGGTGGGCCGCAATAACATCCAGAAACCCCTCCATCAGATAGACTTCCCGCTGTTTCTTGATGACCGCCTTGGCCTTATCCAAATGATATAGTTCGTAACTTTTATTGAAAATAGCTGTGCTACGAGAATTCTTATACTTGGCTAATTGCTTGTTCTGCAGGTCTTTTTCTGTCCAAATCCGACCTGAAAAGGCAATCACTCGACCATATTCATCGGTTAGCGGAAACATGATCCGCCCTTGAAAAGCATCGAAAATCATATTCTGCTCACTGGGATTGAAAAGACCCGAATGAAGCAGGCTTTCTTCATCGTAGTTCTGGGAAAGTTTCTGATAAAGAATATTTTGCCCATCAGGTGCTAAACCTAGTTGAAAATTCTTAATAACTTCATCCGTTAAACCACGCTGATGGAGATATTTTCTAGCTTCCTCGCCCATCTTTGTCGTCATCAACAAGGCATGGTAAAACTTTGTCGCATCTTGATGGATATCATAAAGAGCTTGATGTGGATTTTCCTTCTTAGGCTGAAAATGATTGGTGGATACTTCTACCTGAAACCCAGCTTTTTCTGCCAAAATGGCTACCGCGTCAGTGAAAGAAACACCACGGGTTTCCTCTATAAATTTAAAAACATCTCCAGACTTACCACAACCAAAACAATGATAGAACTGTTTATCCTCAATGACATTAAAGGAAGGAGTTTTTTCTCCATGAAAGGGACAAAGACCAAGAAAATTGCGTCCAGCCTTGGTCAAAGCAACTGTTTCACCAATCACATCCACGATATTGAGGGCTTGTTTGATTTCTGTTATTTTATCTTTTGACAGCATATATCCTCCTCAACATCCTATTTGCTAATTGAAAAGTGGACACTCTTCCCTTAGTTTAACATATTCTATTTTATACCAAAACTTGAAAAATGTAAAATTTCTGAAACAAATTGCTTGTAAAATATTTTTTTATGGTTATAATAGATAGAGTAAAATTTTTTATGAAAGGACATATTTAGGATATGTTGAAAGATTTAAAAGCGTTTTTGTTCCAAGGTAATGTTATTGACCTTGCAGTTGCAGTAATTTTTGGTGCTGCCTTCAAAGCCATCATCGATTCATTCGTTGCTGACTTGATTACACCATTGTTGCTTACACCAGCTTTGAAAGCTGCTGGCGCAGATAAAATTGCTGACTTGAGCTGGAATGGTGTTACTTATGGTAACTTCCTGAGCGCTGTTATCAACTTCTTGATCATCGGTACTGTTTTGTTCTTCATCGTTAAGGCTGCTGAAAAAGCAATGCCTAAGAAAGAAGCAGCTCCTGCTGGTCCAACTCAAGAAGAATTGCTTGCAGAAATCCGCGACTTGTTGAAAAAATAATCAATAAGATAGTGAAACAGGCCCTGTGCCTGTTTTTCTTTTGCACTATGACAAAAAGAAGATGTGAGCCACTACTCACATCTTTTCTTATCCTTCATATCCATTTGGATTTTTAGACTGCCAGTTCCACGTATCACGACACATGTCTTCAATTGTTTTTTCTGTTTTCCAGTTGAGTTCTGCCAAAGCTTTATCGGCGTTAGCATAGCAGGTCGCTACATCACCCGGACGACGGTCAACGATTTTATAAGGTACCGGTACACCATTCACTTTTTCAAAAGCCTGAACCAGTTCTAAAACACTGGTTCCTTGACCGGAACCAAGGTTATAGGTATGGACACCTGCTGTCGTTGAGATTTTTTCCAGCGCCTTGATGTGACCAAGAGCCAAGTCAATGACGTGGATATAGTCACGAACACCTGTTCCATCCACTGTATCATAGTCATTACCAAAGACGCTGAGTTCTGGACGTTTGCCAACAGCAACTTGAGCCACAAACGGCATAAGGTTGTTTGGAATACCAGCTGGATCTTCACCGATTAGACCTGATTCATGGGCACCGATTGGGTTGAAATAACGGAGAAGAGCAATGCTCCATTCCTTGTCTGCCACTTCTACATCACGCAGGATTTGTTCCAACATGACTTTTGTATAACCATAAGGGTTAGTTGCGCTGGTTGGCATGGTTTCAACTAAAGGCGATGGGTTGTTAAGGCCATAAACCGTTGCGCTGGATGAGAAGACAATCTTCTTGACACCAAACTCTGCCATAACTTCCACCAAAGCCAAAGTGGACATGATATTATTTTCATAATACATGACTGGTTTTTCAACAGATTCACCAACCGCCTTGTAGCCAGCAAAGTGAATAGCTGATTCAATATTTTCTTTTTCAAAAACCTCACGAAGAGCAGCCTTATCTGCTACATCCAATTCATAGAAAGTTGGACGTTTGCCAGTGATGGTTTCGATGCGATCCAAAACCAAAATACTTGAGTTGGAGAGATTATCTACGATGACAACGTCTTTTCCCAACTTCAACAACTCCACAACGGTGTGACTACCAATATAGCCAGCTCCACCTGTAACCAAGATACTCATATATACTCCTTTTCACTTGGACAATATTTTATATACTTATTATAAGTTAGACAGGCTGAAAAGTAAACAAAAAAACAGCCCTCAGGCTGTTCAAATTCAATTAGAATTTTTTACGCTTGCGAGCTGCTTCTGATTTACGTTTACGTTTTACAGATGGTTTCTCGTAGAATTCGCGTTTGCGTGTTTCTTGAAGAGTACCAGCTTTAGTAACCGCACGTTTGAAACGACGAAGAGCATCATCAAGTGATTCGTTCTTGCGTACTACTGTTTTTGACATTATTTTCACTCCCCTCAATTTCAAAGTCTTACTTATTTTACTGTAAATTCACCACATTGTCAAGAGGTTTTTCTTGGCTAATGTTATTTTTTAACCATCCTAAGCCACAGCAAAGAGAGCACTTCATATAGGATGAAAAAGAGAATAAAGCAATGAAGGAAAAATTCCTGTGGAAGTATATAAATAACCGGATCTTTCAGCGGGTCAAAGAGCCAGGTCGAATCACCAGGAAAGAGCAGATGATGGAAGAGGACAAAAAAGCTATCAAAACCAATCAGCATGCCCATCACTGCAATCATCACTGGAGCAAGAGCCATCCACATAAAAACAGTTCGATAGAGTTTTCCATATCCTTTTCGCACCACTTCTTTCCAAAAATAGAATACCGCAGGCAAACTAATCAGGAAAATAACCTGTGCCAGATGAAAGAGACCTTTCACATCCGCAAAATGTTTCAGACCATCAGCTGAAGAGGAAAAATTGGGCATGTCTAAAACACTTGCAAATGGATTGATCAGATAGTTCATCAAGATATTAAAATTATAGGAAATATCTGATGACTTCATGTAAACAACTTTTTCCAACCCCAAAAAAGAAATCTCAAGCGGATAAACTAGCCAAGCTAGATAGATGGTTCCTAGAACTGCTGCCGACAAGACAAATAAAATCGTTCCGATAATCTGTAACTTAGTTCTCATCAAAACTCCATTCATCTAGGCTGTTGAGGACATGGGTCGGAGCAAGGGGTAAGTCTGCTACTTCTTCTGGTTTAGTGAAGCCAGTCAAGACCAATAAGGTTGGGAAACCATTGTCAATCCCTGCACGAATATCCGTCAGGTAGTTATCCCCCACCATAACTGTTTGACTGCGTTCTGTTCCTAAAATCTCCAGAGCCTTGTCCATGATAATGGCTTCAGGCTTGCCAATAAAGATCGGCTCAACACGGGTAGCAGCTTTCAAGAGTGCAATCAATGAACCAGCACCCGGCAAGTGACCACGCTCCGTCGGAATGTTGAGGTCAGGATTAGTACCAATAAAAGTCGCCCCCTTTTGAATAGCCAAGGTGGCAATAGTCAGTTTTTCATAGGTCAACTGAGTATCCAAACCGACAACAACATAGGCTGGATTTTCCGTATCTTCCACATAACCAGCCTCAAAAATGGCAGACTTGAGCCCGTCTTCTCCAATGACATAGACTGTCTTTTCCTTGCCCAAGTCATTCATGTAGTCCACAGTAGCCAGACTAGCTGTATAGATGGTTTCAAGCGGTGTTTCGATATTAAAATTCTCCGCCAACATAGTCTGCACCATCTCAGGACGACGGGTGGTATTGTTGGTCACAAAGAGATAGGGAATGTTGCGCTCCTGCAAGCCATGAATAAACCGTTCACCAGCTGGAATTCGTTTCTTCCCTTCATAAATGGTACCATCTAAATCAATCAAATAGCCTTGATAGGTCATACTTTCTCCTTAATCAAATCGTGTTTCCCAGTGCTCAGACCGACTGGCTTCCAAGCAAAGTGCTAACTGCTCAGCTGTATTTTTCCCAAGCGAGAGCGGCGGTAAATCGTCTAAGCTGAAAAAGCCACTGGCGACTGTTTCCGAATTGGGCTGAAACTTCCCGCCAAGGAGACGACATAGAATGAAGACCTTGATCACACGGTGGGCAGACTTGGCAGGATTGTTCTTGTGCTTGTCCAAAATCGCCACCACACGTTGAGCCTCCACATCCAGCCCCGCTTCTTCCTTTACTTCCTTGACTACATTGTCCTTGACAGACTGGTCCACATCGCACCAACCACCTGGTAAGGACCAGAACCCATCGTTTTCCTGGACCAGTAGGATTTTATCCTCTTGGAAAATGGCTGCGCGGGTATCCAGCTTGGGTGTCTGATAGCCTGTTTCATTGCAAAACAAGTCTTTCACCACTTCCAAGGGCTGCCCAGACGGTTCTACTAACATCTCTGCCGCAATCTGTCTGATTTCTTCGAAACGCTCCATGTCATAAACATCTTTTCCATAGGCCAAGCCTGTCTGAGCCAAGGCTTGTAAACGTACGGCCCATTCCAACCACTTATCCTGCGACATGACTTTCCCTCCATTCGATGACAGCTTGCGCATGGATATGCCCATCTACCACAATCTCATGCTGGCTGATGCCATCTACTGCCACCATGCGTGAACTTACCAAGCTAGTTGCCTCTACTTCTTTGAGATACTTGAGTTGGATTTTTTTAGGGACATGGCAGAGCAGAAAATCATAGCCCAGTGCTTCATACATCCATTCCAGATACTTGCTATTATTGACATGACCATTCATATCCAAATCAAAATAGCGAACAGGAAATTCTTGAACAGATGGATTTTCCAAGAGCTGATACTTAGGTGCCCGAGGCAATTTCTTAACCTGCTCAGACTGATAAGGAGCAATCAAGACTTCTGGAACAGGAGCAACCTTGCGACTCTCAAAATCAATCAAGACAAAATAACAGAGAATATCTAGCAAGAGATTACCAGCTTCATCATAGATATAAAACATCCGATGACAGAAAAACTTGTTGTAGGCAACCGCTTCTGTTTTAATCGTGATGGTTTCATTGTACTTGGGTAGGGCTTGAATAGTCAGTTCATAGTCTGTCACCACCCAAATCAAGCCAAATTCCTGAAAAACATAGAGGTCACTGCGCCCTAGTTCCTCTGACTGTCGGCCAGAAAGCCCCAGACAATAGGAAATCAAGTCAGGCAGTTTGATTTCTTGTTTAACATCCACCATATCAAAGGGAATGGTGAAGTCTTCTTGGTAGCTTAGTCCCATTGTGTCCTCTTTCTAATCTTCTATAATGAAACGCTCGGCAACTGTATCGCCAAGAAACAAGCCCTTTTTGGTCATCCGAAGCCAACGGTCTTCTTCTTGCAAGAGGCCTTCATTTTTCAAGTCCCTGACCACCTGACCGTAGCGGTCTTCAAAAGAGATACCAAACTTCTCTTCGAATCGCTCAATGGACACGCCAGTTTTTTTCCGTAGGCCCAAAAACATCTCTTCTTCCATCTGCTCGGTCTGGCTGAGGAATTCTTCGTGCAGGCGAGAATGGCCTTTCTCGCGGATGGACTTGAGGTAGTGCTGAATGGGGCCGCGGTTGCGGTAGCGCATGCCGTCGATGTAGCCAGATGCTCCAGCTCCTAGACCATAGTACTCCGAGTTGTCCCAGTACATGAGGTTGTGGCGACTTTCAAATCCTGGCTTGGTGAAATTGGAGATTTCGTAGTGCTCGAAACCATTTTTCTCCAACTCTTGAAGGATGTAGTCGAACATATCGGACTCCACATCTTCGTTGGGCAGATGGAGATTGCCGCGGCGTTGGCGGTTCATGAAGACCGTGTGGTTCTCCAAAATCAAGCTATAGAGGCTCATGTGGGGAATGTCTAGCTCTAAGGCCTTGGCGACATTGTCCACCACCTGCTCCATGGTCTGACCAGGCAGGGCATAAATCAGATCAATGGAAATATTGTGGAAACCCGCTTCCTTGAGGGCTGCAATGGTTTCATAAATCTGGGTCTGGTTATGGCTGCGACCGATTTTTTTCAGCATACGGTCGTCAAATGTCTGAACACCAAGCGACACTCGATTGCACCTGGATTTTTTCAGAACCGCAATCTTATCCGCCGTCAAGTCACCTGGATTGGCCTCGATAGTGAATTCTTCCAGCTGTGACAAGTCCAACTGGTCCTCCAGATTGACCAAAAGGTAGTCCAGCTGGTCTGCCGAGAGAGCCGATGGTGTTCCGCCTCCGATGTAGAGGGTCTTGAGGGCTGGCAGGTCGTAAAATTTGACCTCTTCCATAAGGGCAGTCAAATACTCATCAACAGGCTGGTTCTTAATAAAGACCTTGGAAAAGTCACAATAGTAACAAATCTGGGTACAAAATGGAATGTGGATATAGGCTGATGTCGGTCGTTTTTTCATACCAACTATTATAGCACACTGTCACTAAAAATATTTTCCTGAGCCTTTGCCTCCCCCCTCAAATAATGATATAATGAAAAAAGGAGGTCCTCTATGAAAAAAGAAGTTATCTATGACTGTATTAACCTGATCCTGTCATTTCTACTTTGCCGCTGGCTCTTTATGACCTTTCTTTTTTACCAGTTCTCGACCATTTTTATGACGGTTGATTTTTGGCCGGCGCTTGCAGCAATCCTGTTAATGACTGGGGTTTGCTTTACCCTATTTCGACTGGTCTATCAGCCGGGCATTTCGCGACTGACACTTTGTTTTTTCTATGGATGCTATGGTTTTCTGCTGCTTTACCTCCTCTTTTTCAAAAGCATGGGTGTCAGAGGTGTCAACTGGGATCTCCTTAGTACCTTCTCTCAAGACCTATTTCTCAATCCTGCTATATTGGTCTTTAACCTCTTACTCTTTTTACCACTTGGGTTACTTTTTTCATTTTCTTGGAAAAAACTTTCTCTCTTTGTAGAGGCCATATTGCTAGTTGAAGCCTGTCAATTCTTCTTTTCATTGGGCTTCTTTGACCTTAGCGATATCTTGCTTAACACCTCTGGCTTTGCCCTCGGAAACCTCTTGGGACAATCCGCAATGGCTCAATATTTTAAAAATAGAATACAGAAAAAATGACCCCGAAAGGTCATTTTTAGTTTATTTATACTCAATGAAAATCAAAAGTAGCCTAGGAAACGAAGCCGACGATAGAACTCAAGTTCATCTAGGCTCTTGACAACGGATAATTTTGATTTTCGAAGAGTATTAGCTTACTTAGCTTCCAAATGCCAAATATCTTCGTTGTACTGTTGAATAGTACGGTCTGATGAGAAGAATCCTGCTTTAGCAATGTTGACGATAACCTTATCCAACCAGCTGTCGCGGTCTTCATAGTCTGCTAACATTCTTTCCTTGGTCGCAATGTAGTCTTCCAAGTCCAGCAAGGTCATGAAGTGGTCATTATGCTTGAGGTTGTCCTGCAAGCGCCAGAGGCGTTCATCAATACCACCAGCATGACGAATGGTATCAGATGTGATGAAGTCGATCAATGGACGGATAGCATCTCGTTCGTAGAATGCATATGGATGGTAAGTTCCATTTGCATAGTGGTCAATAACAGTTTGGCTATCTTGACCGAAAATATAGATATTTTCATCACCGACCAACTCATGAATTTCCACGTTTGCACCGTCGTCTGTACCAATAGTTAAGGCACCGTTGAGCATGAATTTCATATTACCAGTACCTGATGCTTCTTTAGACGCAAGAGAAATCTGTTCTGAAATATCTGCCGCTGGGATGATGAAGCTTGCTTCGGTTACATTGTAGTTTTCAATCATAACCAGCTGCAAGTGTGGTGCCACTTCTGGATCATTTTTAATAACCTGTGACAAGACCAAAATCAAGTGAATGATGTCTTGGGCAGTTGTGTAAGCTGGAGCTGCCTTTCCACCGAAGAAGACAGTCAGTGGACGAGTTGGAATATTGCCAGCCTTGATATCCAGATACTTATGGATCACATAGAGGACATTCATCTGTTGGCGTTTGTATTCGTGCATGCGCTTGATTTGTACATCAAAGATGGACTCTGGATTGACATGTACACCTTGAGTTTTGGCAATATGACGTTGTAGTTTACGCTTGTTGTGCTGCTTGGTTTCTTCCAACCATTTCTTCAACTCTTTGCTGTCTTTGTGGTCCATGAGTTTTTCCAACTCGCTGGCATCATGGTGGTAGCCATGTCCAAGTAGGCCATCAAGATAGTTAGCCAAGCTTGGGTTAGCATGCATGAGCCAACGACGGAAGGTAATACCATTTGTCTTGTTGTTAAACTTCTCTGGGTAAAGCTCGTAGAAGGCTCTCAACTCAGATGTCTTCAAAATCTCAGTATGAAGGGCTGCTACACCGTTGATAGAGTAGCCGTAGTGAATATCCATGTGGGCCATGTGGACACGGCCATGCTCATCGATGATATTAACCGCTGGATCATTTTTCACTTCTTTGGCACGGCGGTCCAACTCCTCGATAAATGGTACTAAGTGAGGCACCACATGGTTCAAGAAGTCAAGTGGCCATTTTTCAAGGGCTTCAGACAAGATTGTATGGTTGGTATAGGCAGTCATTTTCTTAACAATTTCGATTGCCTCATCGAAGGAAATGCCACGAAGTTCCAAAAGACGAATTAATTCTGGAATGACAAGTGATGGGTGGGTATCGTTGATTTGAACCACTGCATAATCAGGTAGGTCATGGAGGTTTGACCCTTTGGCAACAGCTTCGTCAATCAAGAGTTGGGCTGCATTGGATACCATGAAATATTGTTGGAAGATTCGCAGAACTTTACCATCATCTGTTGAATCATCTGGGTAGAGGAAGAGGGTCAAGTTGCGGAAAATATCTTCCTTATCAAACTCGATCCCATCATAGATGATATTGTCATCCACAGAGCCTAAGTCAAACAAGCGTAGACGATTCTTTCGTTCTGTCTTATAGCCAGGTACATCGATATCGTACAACTTAGAAGTCAAAGTAAAGTTTGCAAAAGGTACTTGATAAGAAATTGGTGACTCAGTCAACCAAGAACGTGGCGTAATCCACTCATTTGGCACTGCCGATTGTTGGTGGTATTCAAACAACTGGCGGAAAAGACCAAAGTGATAGTTCAGACCAACACCATCACCATTTAGTCCAAGACTAGCAATGGAATCCAGGAAACAAGCAGCCAAGCGACCCAAACCACCGTTACCAAGAGATGGCTCCATTTCGATATCTTCAATGGCAATCAAGTCCTTACCTGCAGCTGCTAACTGGCTTTTCACCTCATCGTAAACACCTAAGTTAATCAAGTTGTTAGACAAGAGTTTACCAATCAAGAATTCCGCAGAAATGTAGTAGACCTTTTTCTTCTGCTCATTGGTGTATTTTGCTTCACTCTGTTGCTTTGTAAATGCGAGCAAAGCATAATAAAGTTCATGGTCGGAACAGTCCTCGATACGCTTGGCATACATGGATTGGACAAAATTTTGTAAGTTAATCACTGTTTATCTCCTTTTGTATATGTTAATGTAATCATTCAGAAACGTTTCTTATTTTTTTGTAAACGTTTTCTATACGATAATTATACCTTATTTAACGAAAAAAGGCAAGCTATTATACCATCCTGTATATAGTTCGCCTTTTTATTTTATAGCATTCAGAATGGACTGATTAGCCCTGTCCCTTATTTTTTGCGATTATCTTTAAATTTTACAACCACACGAAGTTGACGCTCAGGGTGTTCAGTCAAATCAATCATTTGAACGCGGGCTTCAAGAATGTCACCATGTCCATAGAATAACATACGACTAATCAAGCTATTCTTATGCTTGGGAATGTAGCCTAGCTTTTTCCCTTGATACAGAATGACAACAGCCTCTGAATCATAGGGATTGGTCGGTTCTGCAAGCATTTCTAAGGAAGTTCCCAGCTTCAACTCTTTTAACCATCGCTCCCTTCTCGTTTTCAAGGAGCGAGCTCAGACAGTCCACTGGACTGTCTGACTAGTAAGCAAATCCTGCCAAATGAAAATCTTCAACGTGACGTGTCGGTTCAAAATTTGCAAAAGTCATAAGTAGCCTCCCTAGTAAAACCACTCAGCTTATTCTGCAATCAGAGTTTCCAAGCCGACCTTCATCATGTCTGTGAAGGTGTTTTGACGCTCTTCTGCTGTCGTATCTTCGTCTGGGTTGACCAAGCTATCCGAAATGGTCATAATAGCAAGTGTTTCGACACCGAATTTAGCACCCAGATAGTAAAGAGCTGCCGCTTCCATTTCAACCGCTTTGACACCAATTTGCCCAAGTTCCAAGTTACGACTGAAGAGTTTTGGTGAGTAGAAACTATCTGAAGATAGAACATTGCCTACATGAGTAGTAATATCGAGTTCCTTAGCAATATGATAAGCCTTGTCCAAGAGATTGAAGCTAGCAATCTGTGGCAGGTCATATTCTGGCCAATCAATGTTCATCATTTTAGAGTTGGTTGCTGCTGCCTGAGCCAAGACCAATTCCCGAACATGGACATCCTTGTTAAGCGAACCTGCTGTTCCCACACGGATAAGCTTCTTAACGCCGTAGTCGTTGATAAGCTCATGGGCGTAGATAGAAATGGAAGGCATTCCCATACCCGTTCCCATGACAGATACGCGATGGCCTTTGTAAGTACCAGTATAGCCAAACATATTGCGGACTTCATTGAAGCAAACTGCATCTTCAAGAAAGTTTTCCGCGATAAATTTAGCACGAAGTGGATCACCAGGAAGCAAAATCTTATCGGCAATTTCACCTGGTTTAGCAGAAATATGAATAGACATATATTGTACCTCTTTGTTCTATTTTCAAATGCTTATAACTCAGCCAAGATAGCTTTCACCAAGCCTTTGAAGTTGCCCTTGATTTGCTCGGTTACTTCTACGACTTCCTCGTGGTTGAGTTCTGATTGGAAACCAGCCGCAAAGTTGGTAATGGCAGAAATTCCCAAGACTTTCATACCTGAGTGGGCCGCCACGATAACTTCTGGCACTGTTGACATACCAACTGCGTGGGCACCCATGGTCTTGAAGGCCAAGATTTCAGCAGGAGTTTCATAGGTAGGACCTGTCACACCGAGGTAGACACCATTGTCCAACTTGATGCCCAATTTTTCCGCAACCGCATGGGCTTTTTCACGGTATTCTTTGGTGTAGGCATTTGACATATCTGGGAAACGTGGTCCGAACTCTTCCAAGTTTTCCCCAATCAATGGGTTTTGACCTGTCATGTTGATGTGGTCTGTAATGGCCATGAGGGTACCTGGACCGTAACCGATACCACCTGCGGCATTGGTGACAATCACGCCTTCACAACCAAGAGCTTTCATGACACGAACTGGGAAAGTCACAACTTCCATCGGATTTCCTTCGTAAAAGTGGAAACGACCTTGCAAAGCCAAAACCTTGCGACCAGCCAAATCACCGTAAACCAACTTACCAGCGTGTCCAACAACTGTTGACTTGCCCCAGTTTGGAATATCCGCATAGTCGATAACAATAGCATTTTCAACTTCTTGGGCCAATTCACCCAAGCCAGAACCCAAAATCAAACCGAATTCAGGTTTAATCATTCCTTTTTCTTCTAAGAAATTTTTTGTTTCATAAATTTTTGCAAGTAAACTCATTTTTTCTCCTTTTATAAATAAGTTGACCAGTCATATTCTGGCATGTTTTCTTTGATAATGTCAAGGGGACGGCAGAGAAAGGCTGTCTGTTCTCGCTCGATAATAGGACGGTTGAGCAAGGCAGGTTCTGCAACTAGACGTTGGAAAATGTCTGTTTCAGACAAACCTGCTCGTTCCTCCTCCGTCAACCGAATGACTGCTGAAGGTTGACTTCCCATTTTTTCCAAAAGAACTGTCAATTCCTCCGCTGTCAAGGGATTTTCTAAATAATTAATCCACTTAACATCAAAGCCCTGACTTGGCAGTAAGATTTGTAATTTCTTGCACTTGCTGCAGTTGGGATTGTAATAGACCGTCAGTTGTTCCATTAAACCAATCCGTCCAAGAAACTATCACCAATCATGGCTTTTTCGACACCGAAGTTTTCTGCGATAGTAGCTGAAATATCCGCAAAATGTCCAACTGGCAAAACTCCACTTCCCTTGAATGACTTACTGTAAGCCAAGAGTGGCACATACTCACGGGTATGGTCCGTACCTGCATAGGCTGGGTCATTTCCATGGTCTGCTGTAATCAAGAGCAAATCATCCTCACGCATATTTTCGATAATTTCTGGGATACGGGCATCGAATTCCTGCAAGCAATCACGGTAGCCTTCTATATCACGGCGGTGACCATAAACGGCATCAAAGTCCACCAAGTTGGTGAAGGAGAAACCTTTCTCAAAGTCAGCCAACTGCAAGGTTTCAATCAAGACATCGACACCGTGCATATTTGACTTGGTGTGGCCCATGTCATTTGTGATACCTGATGCGTTGAAAATGTCGCTGATTTTGCCGACAGAATAAGTTGGCACGCCTGCATCTGCTAGCTTGTTGAGAACAGTTGCTTCAAATGGTGACACGGCATAGTCATGACGGTTGGCAGTCCGAGAGAAATTGCCTGGCTCACCGACGTATGGACGGGCGATGATACGACCGAGAAGAGCTGGGCGTTCAAGGGTGATGGAACGAGCGTACTCGCAGATACGGTACAATTCATCAAGCGGAATAATATCTTCATGGGCTGCAATCTGAAGGACAGGGTCTGCGGAAGTATAGACGATTAACTCCCCAGTTTCCATTTGGCGAGGACCAAAGTCATCAATGACAGCTGTACCTGAATAGGGCTTGTTCGCCTCGCGGATGATTTTACGGCCTGAGAATTCTTCGATTTTTGTCAAAATTTCCTCAGGGAAACCGTCCCAGAAAGTATCGAATGGCTCAGTAATGTTAAGGCCCATGATTTCCCAGTGTCCAGTCATAGTATCTTTTCCAAGCGATACTTCTTCTAACTTAGTCACATAGCCAGTGGGACTTTCCTCAGCAGGAACCGTGGCAAGGGCTGTGTCACGAGGGATATTTCCAAGACCGATTTTAGCCATATTAGGCACTGCTAACCCTGCCTTCTCAGAGATATGACCTAGTGTATCAGACTCCGTGTCGTTGACACCAGCATTGAAAAACTTGTCTGCATCTGGTGCCGCACCGATTCCAACAGAATCCATAACCACCAGATGAATACGTTTAAATTTAGACATAAGAACTCCTTTTTCTAAGAACTTGTATTGATAAGCGAGGTGCTGAATAGTGAATACAGGTTCCATTGTTCGTCTTTTCATTATACCACAAAAACGCCTCTCATAGTTACTTTAATGAGAAGCGTTTTCACTTTATTTCTTTTCAAGAATTTTTGGTCCCTGCGGTGTGCCGACAATGACCTTAGAAATCAATCCTATAAAGAGCCCATGCTCTACGACACCAACTGTTCTATCCAATTCATCAGCCAAGGCGTAGCTGTCTTCAATCCGTTGCAAATCAAGGTCAATGATGAAATTTTTCATATCGGTCACATGTTTCTGACCATCCTTCATCCGAAAACTTGGACGATAACCCTTTTTCTCGAAGAGGCGGAAAAGATTTTCAGAACCATATTGCACCACTTCCACTGGTAACTTGAAGGCGCCAAGGGTATCGACCACCTTAGATTCATCCACAATCCAGATGCTATCCTTACTGTTGACCGCAACCACCTTCTCCATGAGCAGGGCGGCACCTCCACCCTTGATACCATTGAAGGCTCCGTCAACTTCATCAGCTCCGTCAACTGTCAAGTCTACATAGTCAACTTCATCTATATTCTTTAAAGGAATTCCTAAAGAGGCTGCGTGGTCTGCAGTGGCATGAGAGGTCGTCACACCTGTAATCTGCAAACCTTCTTCCTGCACCCGACGTCCGATTTCTTGTACAAAATAGTAGGCTGTCGAACCTGTCCCCAAGCCGACGATCATGCCATCTCTTACAAACTCCGCCGCCTTAATCCCAACTTGTTCCTTTAAATTTGTCATGAATTGCTCCTTTCAGCTAAACCGTTTACATTCATTATAGCATGGATAGAAAATTCTGCCTACTGATTTCTACAAGAAGGCTAATAAAACCTACCCCATCTATAATTTTTCCACATCTTTCAGCTTGACAGAAACAATCTTGGACACACCAGATTCCTGCATGGTCACCCCATACATAGCATCCGCCGCCGCCATGGTCCCTTTTCGGTGAGTCACGACGATAAACTGGCTGTCCTTATCAAAGCGGTTAAGATAATCCCCAAACCGCTTGACATTAGCCTCATCCAAGGCTGCCTCCACCTCGTCCAAGATGACAAAAGGAATAGTCTTGACGCGGATAATGGAAAATAGCAGAGCGAGGGCCGAGAGAGCTTTTTCGCCACCTGACATCAGGTTGAGCGATTGGATTTTCTTACCCGGAGGCTGAACTGAAATCTCCACGCCCGCAGTCAAAATATCCTGCTCGGTCAATATCAAGTCCGCAGAACCACCGCCAAACATCTGTCTGAAAGTCTGCTTAAAGCTTTCGCGAATGGCTTCAAAAGTGACCTTAAAGCGTTCCTTGACTTCATCATCCATTTCATGAATGGTATTCAAGAGCAAATCACGCGCCGACAATATATCCGTTCGTTGTTCATTGAGGAAGGTCAGACGGTTATTGACCTCATCATACTGCTCAATGGCGTCCAGGTTGACTGGTCCCAAGGCACGAATAGAACGCTCCAAGTCTTTCAGACTTTGTTCAGCCAGAGGCAAATTCTCTACTTCGTTTGCCTGGTCCTGAGCCGCTTCAAAGCTCAATTTGAAATGCTCTGTCAAATGACCAAGTAAGGTCCGTAGCCGATCTCCAGCCTGCTCACAATCAGCTTCTAACTTGGCCTGTTTGCGAATAAGGTCATCATTTTTCAAACGCGCCTGGTCCAAACGACCTTCCAAGTCTTCAAACTGACCGTCAATGTCTTCCAACTCAAATTTCAAGCGAATTTGAATCTGATTGGTTTGGCTTTGTTTATCAGTCGCTGCCTGTAATTGCTCCTCCAAAACCTCAATACTGGTATCTTCTAAAGCCTCAACCTTCTGGTTAATCAGGTCTTCCAGGATAGAGATTTCCTTTTCAGTAGTCCCTTTTTCTTCCTGTAAACGACCAAGGTCTGTCTGTTCAAAGCGCAGCTGACTAGAAACTTCTGCCTGCTCCAAGGTCAATTGACCTTTCTGAGCCTGCAAGTTTTGCAAACTTTCTTGGATGCTATCGCGATTATTCCTTACCTGATTGATTTGATTGTCTAAGGCTTGTTTTTTCTCTGTCAAGGTTTGAAGACTGATTTCTTCCTTGCTTGCTTCTTCTTCTAGCTCCGCTAAAATGCTTGGGCTGACCTGACTCATTTGTAAGTCATACTGCGCGGTCACCTGAGCTAGACGATTTTCTGCCTGTTCTTGATGAATCCTTGCGCTCTGCTGGCTCAGTCTAGCCTCTTCCCCCTCAGTCTTGATGGTTTCCAGACTTTCTCTGACCTGGTCTAGACTTGTCTTCTTAGTCGCCACCAAGTTTTCTTGCTCTTTCAACTGGCTAGACAGCTCTGCTATTTCTCCTAAAAGAGCATCGAGTTCAGGCTTAATGAAGGTGGTGCTGTTATTTCGATTGCTACCACCAGCAAAGGCGCCGCCAGGACGGATTTCTGCACCGTCCATGGTCACCATACGGACTTGAAACTTGGTCGCACGCGCCGCCTGATTGGCATGGTCAATGCTATCAAAAATCGCAATAGTTCCCAGCAAATTTTGGAAAATAGCATCTAGATTTGGTTGATAGGTCACGAGGTCACTGGCCAGCCCCAAGAAACCATCTGAGGTTTGAAGTAGGGCAAGTTGCTGACTGGACAATTGCCGAGGCTTGATAGTGGTCAAAGGTAAGAAGGTAGCCCGTCCTTGACGTTTTTCCTTCAAGAAAGCAATCGCTCGCTTGGCTGTCGCCTCGTCTTCGACGATAACGTTTTGGCTAGCTCCTCCAAGAGCAATTTCCAGAGCCGTCTGGTAACGAGTATCGAAAGTCAATTGCTCACTGACTGCCCCGATGATGCCACCCAGACTAGACGAAGCCTGCAAAACAGCCTTAACCCCTGCGTAGAAATTGGAGTGATTTTTTAAGATAGCTTCCAAACTTGACTGGCGAGCCTGCTTGCCCTTCAATTGATCAATTAGATCAAACAAGCGATTTTGTTCAGCTTGATAGGCAGCCTGAGCCTGTTCAAGCTCTTCTTTCTTGGTCTGATAGGATGTGAGCAACCCCCGCAAGACTTGGTCAGCCTCTTCTGAGGCTAGCTGGCTCTTAGCCAATTCTTCTTGAGCTGCCTGTTTTTCTGTCTGTAAACGTGCTAGGTCAGCAGATTTACTTTCTGATAAGCTGATTTGATTGGCAATATCCTGCTGAATCTTGGTCAAGCGGTTTGATGCTTCAGCCTCTTCCTGCATGAGGGCGACATACTGCTCACGCAGGTGATCCAATACCTGATCCGGATCTTCAGAGAAGTAGGAGATCTCCTTGTCAACCGAAGCAATTTCCTTTTTCAATTTGGACAAGGAAGCTCCCAACCTTTCCTGACTTTCCAGCTTGAGAACAATTTCCTCTTCCAGTTGTCCTCGCTTCGCAACCAGGGTTTCTAAACGCGACTGAGCTTCTTGTCGACTGGATTCATTCTGACTGCTTTCTAACTTATGAAGGTCAATTTTTCGTTCCAGGTCACTGATCAACTTGGTCAAATCCAACAAAACAGCTTGTTCACGCTCCATTTGCTCGGATAAGCGATGGCGTTTTTCTTTTAAGGACTGGTTTTCTTGCTCAAGCTCAGAACGTTGTTGGTAGTAGTTTGCTAATTCTGACTTAACTGCTTCAAGTTCGCTTTCCTTGGCAGTCAAAGCCTCTTTACCCTTTGTCAACTGAGCAACCAAAACGTCCAGATACAGCTCCTTACGCTGTCCATCTAGTTCCAAGAATTGTTTAGCCGTTAGCGCCTGTTTCTCCAAGGGTTTAACCTGATTGTCCAATTCATAGATAATATCTTCTAAACGGTCCAAATTTCCTTGAGCCTGTGCTAGCTTGCTCTCCGTTTCTTTCTTACGGGTCTTGTATTTTAAGACCCCTGCTGCCTCTTCGAATATGGCTCTACGTTCTTCTGGCTTGGAATTAAAAATAGCCTCAACCCGTCCTTGCGAGATGATAGAAAAGGAATCACGCCCCAAACCAGTATCCATGAAAAGATCATGAATATCCCGCAGACGAACCTTCTGACCATCTATCAAGTATTCGCTATCGCCAGACCGATAAATATGGCGTTCTACCTTGATTTCTTTATTCTTATTAGCAATAAAACCTGTGCTATTATCCAAGGTTACGACAACAGAAGCATAATTAAGAGGCTTACGGCTTTCAGTCCCCGCAAAGATAACATCCGGCATCTTACCTCCACGCAGGCTCTTGGCAGAAGATTCCCCCAAGGCCCAACGCAGACTTTCTGTAATATTGGACTTGCCCGAACCATTCGGTCCTACAACGGCTGTCACTCCACGGTCAAAGACTACCTTAGTCTTATCTGCGAAGGACTTGAAGCCCTGCATTTCAATCGATTTAAGATACATACCTATCCTCTAGCCTCCACAGCATTTTTTGCGGCGGCTTGTTCAGCTAACTTTTTTGAACGACCACGACCACGACCAATCACACGCTGGTCGGCAGATACCTCAACTTCAAAGGTCTTATCGTGGGCAGGACCTGATTCAGCCACCACCTGATAAGAAATTGCAATCTCACCATTTACCTGCAGGATTTCCTGTAAGGCAGTCTTGTAGTCAGTTACTCGCTCAAAATTCCCCTCTTCCAGACGAGGAATCATGACCTTATGGATAAAGTCCTCCACGGTCTTTTCTCCCTTGTCCAATAGCAGAGCTCCTAAGAAAGCCTCGAAAGCATCTCCCAAAATGGTATCACGATTGCGCCCCCCAGACTTCTCTTCTCCTCTACCAAGACGAAGGAAGCTATCAAAACCACAGGCACGCGAAAAACCAGCCAAGGACTCCTCACGAACAAAGGTCGAACGCAACTTGGACATCTCCCCTTCCGGTCTATCCGGATATTTTTTATAGAGGTACTTGGAAATCATCAACTGGAGAACAGCGTCTCCTAAAAATTCCAAGCGTTCATTATGTGAAATTTTTAGAAGGCGATGCTCATTGGCATAAGAAGTATGGGTAAAAGCTGTTTCCAACAAATTCAAATCCGAAAAATCAATCCCAAAATCCGCCAAAAGTTTTTTATGTAAATCTTTCATCATCTAACTCCTTTCTAAAGAGTAATCCTTACAAAATAGAAGTTTCCAATTCACTTCATCCTAATATTATACCACATTTCCCACAGGACTTCCCTCTGGAACTGAACATTCAACAAATAGCCCTCTTCATCTTTTTGCAAACATTTACATATCCATCCTTTTTCGATAAAATGGAAGAAAAAGAAGGGAGTTAACATGCCAAACAAACCAAAACCACTCAACACCTCTCTCCTCTCCCTCCTTCAATTCATGGGAGCTGTTTTAGTCATTGCCCTCCATTGTCGCAGACTATTTGAAGCAGACCAGCTCCACTTCATCCAAAAATCAATCTTTAGCCGCATGGTCGTTCCCTACTTCATGGTCACCGCCAGCTTCTTCCTCCGACGCAACTACCCTAGCCTCTCCAAACAATACCTGATCCGCTACAGCAAGCAGTACCTGACCTGGTCCGTCCTCTACCTACCCTTCTACCTCTTCTACCTAAACCTCCAAGAAATCCCCCTACTCTACTACCCCCTCGCCCTCCTAGTCGGCCTGACCTACACCGGCACCAGCTACCAACTCTGGTACATGCCCGCTTTCCTGCTAGGTCTTGTCCTCGTCCATCTTTCCTTGGAGAAATGGGGCTGGCGCATCACAGCTTGTCTAGCCTGTCTTCTCTATCTCCTAGGCTCAGTTGAAACCTACTCCTCCTACCTGGCAGAATCGGCTTTACTAACCGCATTTGACAGCTACAAAACCTTCTTTTTCACCAGCCGCAACGGCCTCTTCTACGCACCTATTTTTGTCCTGACAGGCTTTTATCTAGCCGACAAACTCAATCAACCTATTTTCCAACACCGACAAAAAACCAAACTACTTGTCTGCATAGCTCTTTTAACTTTTGAGGCTACAATCATCTATCTCAATCAGGGCTACGACAAGAACTTTCTATTTAGCCTAATTCCATTCACAGCCTATCTAGTCGCTTGGACCCTAACCACCGACCTCTTCCGCCAGAAAAAATTCCAATTTCTAAAGGAATATGCCAGTTACTATTATTTTATCCATGTTATCCCAGTCGAAGTCAGCTTTTTCTTCCTAGAAAATCATTCCCTGACTATAATACAACAAGGTTGGCTAGTCTTCTTTATCACCATCATCACTTGCCAACTGCTCAGCTGGTTAATCATTAAGCACAAAAGAACCTTGTAAGATCTCACTTACAAGGCTTTTTTTACAAATCAAAATCCTCTTTCAACTTATCAATCACCTGTTGGAGCAGGTCGCGATTGACACTGTATTTGACATCGCTATTTTTTGTATTGAAGAGAAGTAAGTCACCGTTAATCAGCTTTTGGGTGTGGAAGGATACGGCTGCCCCTGTGATATTCAGTCGCTCTGCTATGTCCTTGCTCTTGGCATGGGGCTTGGTCAGCTCCACCAAGACCTGATAACGCGTACTATCGCTGATGACTTTAAGAGCCCTTGTCAAATCATCCAGATCCAGCTCGTCATTTGACAGCATCATCTGATCAATTCGACAGGAAGCTAAAAGAGCGACTTTCATATAGTCAAATTGTTCATTGCCATAATAAGCAAACCAATAATTCCAGGGACTGAGAACGAAGAATTGAGCATTTTCAACACCCAGAGTATCTAAGCTGGTCATGGCTAACTGCTTGGATTCTCTGTAGAGTTTTTCAATGTCAAAATCTCTGGCAAAGGCGTCCCTCTCGGTCCTTGCCTGTTCAAAATATGGCTGATAGATTGGGAGTAGCTTGTTCAGGAGATGGACAGACCGCTGAACTGTTTCTAAAGGATTGCGAATAGCCAGTGACCAGTACCACTTATCTGCCGGCTTTTTATCCGTTTTTTCCAAAAGTTCCATGAGGCTGAGGGTCTTCTCACGATGTCCGTCATTTTCAGACGCTAGCATGGTTCGCATGGCATCTTCTACCTCTTCTTGCGATAAGGCCAAGATCAGCTGACAAGCCTCCTCGACTGTCTTTGGATCCTGCCCATCATTCAAGATATAGAAATAAAGACTATGCAAAATGTTAAAAATATGTCCCCAGACAAAGACTTGATTGACTTCCTGACGAAAATCTGCCAACTTTTCTTCAATCTCATCACGAATGTCCAAGGCATCTTTGAGAATGTCTTTTTCTTTCTGTGAAAAATCCGCCTCAATCGGTTCCTCACGTTCTCTAACAATTAAAGGAATAAAGAATTTTTCAACAATTTCGCTTCTATAATCTCGGTAATCTAATTTCATACGCATACTTTCTAAGCTTGAACTACTTCGTTATTTGATTTACGACCTGTAAGAATAGTATAGCTTACTAGTCCCACAGAAAGCAAGAGGAAGATGAGGGAAATATTTGTCGCAGAAAGCACCGTCACCATAAGGGCAACCAAGGCTTGACCACCTACCATACCAATCTGACAGAAACTGTCAATCCCACCACCGACAGTCGCCAATTTATCTTCTGGCAATTCATTGACAACCAAGGCATTCATTTTGGGATTGAAAATACCCAAAGTAACTGCCGTTACAAAGATCACTGCAAGTACCACATAGATGTTGTGAAGAAAGAAACCTGAGAAAATCAAGATTGGCATCAATGTAGAGAATTTGAGGAGATTGATTAAGCTGACATTTTTGAACAAAGCCATACCGATGCTTGACCCCAAGATACTACCAACTGAGAAGAGAATAGAAACCAAAGCAACGGTTGTTCCTGCATTGACAATCACAAAGTCTGAGAACTCCTTCATATTTAGAATAACTAATGGTGAAAGTGCGGTAAAAATGGCATTCAGGCTGGCAATAGTAATAATTGACGCTTTGAGAACAGGAATATTCTGCACGGCTTGGTAGGAATCTTTGATACTCTGTCCAATTCCTTTGACAATACCAGCTTCAGTTTCCACTTGCTCAGCTTGCTGGATAGGATTTTCCTTCAGTAGTTTGGCAAGAGCTGGACGGAGGGTTGCCATGATGGCAAGACTGACCAAGAAGGTTCCTGCATTGAAGAAGGCGAGATTCTGGTAAGACATAAAGCCGATGAGAATGGCACCGCTAGCTTGGAAGGCGATTTGCAAAAGTGATCTCACTGTCATCTTGAAGGCCATTGCGCTTTCGCGGTCTTCCGCTGCTACAACCCGCAAGCTGACTGGCATATAAAGGCCATTTTCGTATTGACCAGCCAGGTCAGACAGGAAGTTGATGACGCAGACCACCGCTACAACCCAGAGGGCTGGTGCAAATCCCATCAAGAAGCCAACAAAGGCATAGAGAACGACACGAACCAGCAGGGTTGCAAGAATGGTATCCAATTTATTTTTGGTCTTGTCTGCCCAAATCCCGATAAAGAGGCCAGCCAAAATCGGCAAGGTTTCAGATGCGGTAATCATAGCCAAGGCAAACTTGGTATCTGGAAGTAGCAAGACATAGTTCATCAAGGCTAGATAGTAAAGTGTGTCACCAAAATTGGAAATCAAATCCGCTACAAAGCTAGATAGAAATAATTTATTGTGAATCAACTTTTTCATAAACATCTCCTTAAACATCGATTAAATATTTGTTTAATATTATTTTACACTTTATTTTAATAAAGTCAATATTTAATTTTATAAAAATTAAATATTTTTTAAACACTTGTTTAATTTTTCTTCTATCTGACTTTTTCTTGACAAGATTAGCACGGTTTGTTATAGTATTGTTCGGGCACCTCTTTTGAGAGGTCGGAGAAAAGGCTCCCTAGTTTTAGGGAGCTATTTTTGTTTTTCCCGAAATTTAATACATCATCGGAGGACTTATTGGATGAAAAAAATCGCATTTGATTCAACTAAATATTTGAATTTGCAACGTGATCACATTTTAGAGCGTATTGCCCAGTTTGAAGGCAAGCTCTATATGGAATTTGGCGGAAAAATGTTGGAAGATTTCCACGCGGCCCGTGTTTTGCCAGGCTATGAACCAGATAATAAAATCAAACTCCTCCAAGAGTTAAAAGACCAAGTAGAAATCGTCATCGCCATCAATGCGAGCAACATTGAACATTCTAAGGCACGTGGTGACTTGGGTATTTCTTATGACCAAGAAGTCTTCCGTTTGATTGACACCTTCAATGATATTGATATTTATGTTGGTTCTGTCGTCATTACCCAATACCGCAACCAACCAGCCGCAGATGCCTTCCGCAAACAGTTGGAAAAACATGGCATCAAATCCTATCTCCACTACCCAATCAAGGGCTATCCTTCTGATATCGACCACATCATTTCACCAGAAGGCATGGGCAAAAACGACTACATTGAAACCAGTCGCAACCTCGTCGTTGTCACCGCACCTGGACCTGGTTCAGGTAAATTGGCGACCTGTATCTCCCAGCTCTACCATGACCAGTTAAATGGCATAACATCAGGCTATGCCAAGTTTGAAACCTTCCCAGTGTGGAACTTACCACTCCACCACCCAGTCAACTTGGCCTATGAAGCAGCAACTGCCGACCTGGACGACCTCAACATGATTGACCCCTTCCATCTTCAAACTTACGGCAAAACTGCGGTCAACTACAACCGTGACATCGAGGTCTTCCCTGTCCTTAACAGAACATTTGAACGCATTTTGAACAAATCACCTTATGCTTCACCAACGGACATGGGGGTCAACATGGTGGGCTATTCTATCGTAGATGAAGAAGCTGCGATCGAAGCATCTAAGCAAGAAATTATCCGCCGCTACTATCAGACACTCGTTGATTTCAAAGCGGAGCGGGTGGGCGAGCAAGCAGTTAAAAAGATTGAGCTCCTCATGAACGAGGTAGGCGTGACACCTGCTGACCGTAAGGTTGTTATCGCTGCGCGCGAAAAAGCAGAGCTAACTTCAAGCCCTGCCCTTGCTATTCAGTTGCCAAATGGTGAGATTGTCACAGGTAAGACCTCTGACCTCCTCAAGCCAACTGCAACTGTCCTTCTCAATGCCATCAAGCAAATCGCTAAAATCGATGACGAAACCCTTCTCATCGAACCAAACTACATCCGTCCAATTCAAGAATTGAAGGCAGATTATCTGGATAAAAACAATACTCGTTTGGATGCAAGCGAAATCCTAAACGCCCTTGCCATCACTGCACAAGATAGCCCTATCGCTGCGCAAGCTATGAAGGAATTGGGACAATTAAACGGTAGCGAAGCCCACTCGACCGTTATCCTATCTGACGAAGACAAGAGCGTCCTTCGTAAATTAGGCATCAATTTAACCTTTGATCCTATCTATCAGCACAATAAGTTTTATCAGAAGAACTAAAGACAAAAATAGACTTGCCCCGGCAAGTCTACTAAAAAGGATCCAAAGCCTAAATGACTTTGGATCCTTTTTTCAATATACTTTGCGGCTACTTGCAATCTTACAGAGCAAAAAAAAAGGAAAGGCGAACCTTTCCTTTTCTTCATATTCAAGTCCATTCATCTAACAGAAATAGAATCTTGATTAGCCTTCTTTACGACGACGTTTGCCAACAAGAGCAAGGGCTGCAACAAGCATTCCTGCACCAAGAACTGCAGCTGATGATGATTCTTCACCAGTATTTGGCAATTGAGCCTTACCAGTCTTAGTAGGTGTTGCTGGAGCAGATGGCTTAGTTGGAACCTCAGGCGTAGGAGGTGTTGTTGGTTTTTCTACCTTGCGATAGATATGGTAAACATTACCATCACCGTCTGTCGTTGTTGTTACAATCTCATAGCCTGGGATTGACTTGTTAGGCGTTGTGCCATCTTCTTGTGGTGAGATAACATTGCCTGCTTCGTCTACGAAGTTTGTCTTAACTTTCTTATAAACGTGAGTGGTGTTACCATCGCCATCTGTCGTAGTCTTAACAAAGACATAACCATCGATTGACTTGTTAGGCGTTGTACCATCTTCACTTGGGGAAATTGGTGTACCATTTTCGTCTACGAAGTTTGTCTTAACTTTCTTATAAACGTGAGTGGTATTACCATTTTCGTCTGTCGTAGTCTTGACAAATACGTAACCATCGATTGACTTGTTAGGCGTTGTGCCATCTTCTTGTGGAGAGATAACATTGCCTGCTTCGTCTACGAAGTTTGTCTTAACTCTCTTATAAACGTGAGTGGTGTTACCATTTTCGTCTGTCGTAGTCTTAACAAATACGTAACCGTCGATTGACTTGTTCGGTGTTGTGCCATCTTCTTGTGGTGAGATAACATTGCCTGCTTCGTCTACGAAGTTTGTCTTAACTTTCTTATAAACGTGAGTGGTATTACCATTTTCGTCTGTTGTTGTCTTGACAAATACGTAACCGTCGATTGACTTGTTAGGCGTTGTGCCATCTTCTTGTGGTGAGATAACATTGCCTGCTTCGTCTACGAAGTTTGTCTTAACTCTCTTATAAACGTGAGTGGTATTACCATCACCGTCTGTTGTTGTCTTAACAAATACATAACCGTCGATTGACTTGTTAGGCGTTGTGCCATCTTCTTGTGGTGAGATAACATTGCCTGCTTCGTCTACGAAGTTTGTCTTAACTTTCTTATAAACGTGAGTGGTGTTACCATCACCGTCTGTTGTTGTCTTAACAAATACATAACCGTCGATTGACTTGTTAGGCGTTGTGCCATCTTCTTGTGGTGAGATAACATTGCCTGCTTCGTCTACGAAGTTTGTCTTAACTTTCTTATAAACGTGAGTGGTGTTACCATTTTCGTCTGTTGTTGTCTTGACAAAGACATAACCAGGGATATCCTTGTTCGGTGTTGTGCCATCTTCGGTTGGCTCAATTGGGTCACCATTTTCGTCTACGAAGTTTGTTGTAACTTTCTTATAAACGTGAGTGGTGTTACCATCACCGTCTGTTGTTGTCTTGACAAATACGTAACCATCGATTGACTTGTTAGGCGTTGTGCCATCTTCTTGTGGTGAGATAACGTTGCCTTTATCATCAACGAAGTTTGTCTTAACTTTCTTATAAACGTGAGTGGTGTTACCATCGCCATCAGTTGTTGACTTCTCGTAAACATATCCAGGAATTTCTTTATTTGGCTGGTTACCGTCTGCTGGTGGAGCAATTGGGTCACCGTTCTCATCTACGAATGTTGTCGTTGGCTTGTTGTAAACATGGATAGTGTTTCCATTTTCGTCGATAGTTGTCTTACCAGTAAATACATAACCATCAATATCTTTGTTTGGTTTTGTACCCTTGTCTTCTGGTGAGATTTCTTTGCCATCCTTGTCTACATACTTAGTAACTACTTGTTTGTAAACGTGGGTCACATTGCCGTCGCCATCCGTTGTAGATTTTTCGTAAACATAACCAGGAATTTGAGATGGGTCTTTAATACCGTCTTCTGTAGGTTTCAATGGTGTGCCATTTTCGTCTACATAAGATGTTGTATTATCGATAACAGTAGGTGTATAAGTAGCCGTCGCTTCTGTACCGTTCTTATCTACACGTTTAACTGTTACACCCTTAGCTACACCTACAAAGTCTTTCTCTGGTACAAAGGTTACTGTGCCGTCTGGAGCAACTGTGTATGTACCTTCACCTGGAACTACTTTTTCGGTTGTACCATCTTCAAAGGTAGCTGGAACTGTGTCATCCATTGGAACTTCTTCGTGACCTGGCGTGAAGACTGGAGTACCAGTTTGTGTCTTACCACGATAGTCCTTAGATTCTACTGGAGTACCTGTTGGGGTTACTGGAGTTACAGTTGGTGTGTAAGTAGCTGTTGCTGGTGTACCGTTCTTATCAACACGTTTAACCGTTACGCCCTTAGCAGTACCTGTGAAGTCTTTCTCTGGTACAAAGGTTACTGTACCGTTTGGAGCAACTGTGTATGTACCTTCGCCTGGAACAACTTTTTCAGTTGTGCCATCTTCAAAGGTTGCTGGTACTGTTTCATCAATTGGAACTGTTACAGTTTCATTGTTAACAACAGTTGTGCCGCCTGTGAAGGTTGGTGTACCAGTCTGTGTCTTACCTTGGATATCAGTAGATACAGCTGGGGTACCTGTTGGGGTTACTGGAACAACAGTTGGTGTGTAAGTAGCAGTTACTGTCTTACCGTTTTCATCTGTTGCTTGAACAGTCGCTGGTGCGGCAGTTCCGACAAAGTCTTTGTTTGGTGTGAAGGTTACAAGACCTGTTGCTGGATCAATTGTGTAAGTACCGATAACATTGCCATCTTTGTCCTTAGCATCAATTGTTGTTTCATCAACTGGTTTACCGTCTACAACCAACTTAGCTGGATTTGTAGCAGAGATAGTTACCGGAACCGTTTCGTCTTCCGTAAGCTGACCATCACCGTTAATATCTACAGAACCACCTGTGAATGTTGGAGTACCTGTTTGAGTAGCACCTTGAACATTGATTGATGTTACACCTTCAGATTCTGGTGTAGCTTCTACTACTGTTGGTGTGTACTTAGCTGTTACCTCAGTACCATTCTTATCAACACGTTTAACAGTGACACCTGTACCTGTTCCGACAAAGTCTTTCTCTGGTACAAAGGTTACTTTACCTTCAGGAGTTACAGTATATGTACCTTCACCTGGAACTACTTTTTCTGTTGTACCATCTTCAAAGGTTGCTGGTACTGTCTCATCGATCGGAACTTCGTCATGACCTGGGGTAAAGACTGGGGTTCCTTCTTGAGTCTTACCTTGAAGACCTACTGTATTTACAGGAGTACCCTCTGGGATTACTGGGGTTACGTTTGGCGTGTAAGTTGCTGTCGCTGGAGTACCGTTCTTATCTACACGTTTAACAGTGACACCTGTACCTGTACCTGTGAAGTCTTTCTCTGGTACGAAGGTTACTGTGCCGTCTGGAGCAACTGTGTATGTACCTTCACCTGGAACAACTTTTTTGGTTGTACCATCTTCAAAGGTAGCTGGAACTGTGTCATCCATTGGTACTTCTTCATGACCTGGTGTGAAGACTGGAGTACCTGACTGTGGCTTACCTTGAATGTCTGTTGTTTCAGCTGGAGTTGCTGTTGGGGTAACTGGGGTTACTGTTGGGGTGTAAGTTGCTGTCGCTGGAGTACCGTTCTTATCTACACGTTTAACAGTGACACCTGTACCTGTACCTGTGAAATCTTTCTCTGGTACGAAGGTTACTGTACCGTCTGGAGCAACTGTGTATGTACCTTCACCTGGAACAACTTTTTTGGTTGTACCATCTTCAAATGTTGCTGGAACTGTCTCATCAATTGGAACTTCATCATGACCCGGAGTAAAGACTGGGGTACCTGACTGTGTCTTACCTTGAATGTCTGTTGTTTCAGCTGGAGTTGCTGTTGGGGTTACTGGCGTTACGGTTGGGGTGTAAGTTGTTTCTACACTTGTTCCGTTAGCATCCTTAGCTTGAACCTTAACTGGATCTGCTGTACCTACGAAGTCTGGGTTTGGTGTAAAGGTAATCACACCTTCGCCATCGATTGTGTAAGTACCAACAACCTTACCATCCTTGGTTGCAGGAACAGATTTAGCCGGTTGACCTTTCGCATCCAACAAGGTAATGGTTGACTTATCGATTGGTGCAACTTCGTCACCTTCTGTGAACAAGACAGTCGCATCAGTTGTTTGTGCTTTACCTTGGATGTCTTCTGTTTCAGCTGGAGTAGCTGTTGGAGTAACTGGGGTTACTGTTGGGGTGTAGGTGGTTTCTACACTTGTTCCGTTAGCATCCTTAGCTTGAACCTTAACTGGATCTGCTGTACCTACGAAGTCTGGATTTGGAGTGAATGTAATAACACCTTCGCCATCGATTGTGTAAGTACCAACAACCTTACCATCCTTAGTTGCAGGAACAGTAGTTACTGCCTCACCTTTATCATTCAACAAGGTAATGGTTGAATTGTCAACTGGAACTTCTTCATGACCTGGCGTGAAGAGGATCTTCGCATCGGTTGTTTGAGTTTGACCTTGTTTACCAGTTGTTTCAGCCGGTACTGCTTCTGGAGCAACTGGGGTTACTGTTGGTGTGTACTTAGCATCGGTTTTAATAGTTGTTGTAGAACCATCATCAGAAGTCAAGGTAGCTGTTTGCACAACTGTTACGCCTGTACCTGTACCTGTGAAGTCTTTTTCTGGTACGAAGGTTACTTCACCAGTTTTTGGATCTACAGTGTATGTTCCTTCATTTGGTACGACTTTTTCAAGACTTCCATCTTCAAGAGCATAAGTCTTAGCAGTAATGTTTGCACCTGGTGTAATCTCATAGGTTGGTGTACCTGTTTGAGTCTTACCTTGGATATCTTCTGAAGTTGCATCTTTAGAGGTCGTTTCTACTGGAAGCACTGTTGGTGTGTAAGTGTCAGTATCTGTAACAGTAACTGTGTTTCCTTCTGAATCAACAGCCTGAGCAGTGACCTTAATCGTTACACCTGTACCTTGACCAGTGAAGCTTGCAACTGGCACGAATGTTACAACACCTGTGTCAGGATTGATTGTGTATGTACCTTCGTTTTCAACTGTCTTAGTCAACGTACCATCTTCAAGAGTATAAGCACCTGTTGAAGGGATCACAACTGATTGGTAACCCAAGCTTGTGTTAGTCGGATTGTTCAACGACTTGAACACTTCTGAACCGGCTGGTGATGTTTGTGTCTTACCTTGGATGTCCTCAGTAGTGCTTGGTACAGATGTCAAACCATAAACAGTTGGTGTGTAAGTTGCTGTATCTGTAATCGCTTGTGTTGTGCCATCTTCTGCTGTGATAGTAGCTGAGGCAACAACAGTTACAGGAGTTGCTGTACCGACAAAGTCTGCTTCTGGAGTGAAGGTCACTGCACCAGTAGTTGGATCAAGAGTATAAGAACCTTCACCTGCAACTGTCTTAGTTGTCTGACCATCTTCAAAGGCGTACGTTACCGCTGAAGCATTTGGATTTTCAGTCAACTTAGAAGTGATTGTATCTGATTGAGTTGCACCTTGTACTGCTGCTGAAACTGCATTTACAGCTTCAAGAGTTGTTGATGTTACGGTTGGTGTGTAAGTTGCAGATGTCTTAATTTCAGTAGTTGAACCATCATCAGCTGTTAATGTAGCTGTTTGAACAACCGTTACCCCTGTCCCCTCACCTGTAAAGCTTGCAACTGGTTTGAAGGTCACTTCACCCGTCGTTGGATTTACTGTGTATGTTCCTTCATTTGGTACGACTTTTTCAAGACTACCATCTTCAAGAGCATAAGTCTTAGCAGTAATGTTTGCTTCTGGTGAGATTTGGTAGGTTGGTGTTCCTGTTTGTGTTACACCTTGTACATTTTCCGATACCGCATCTTTAGATGATGTTGTAACAGGAGTTACCTCTGGTGTATAGGTATCCGTATCTGTAACAGTAATTGTGTTACCTTCTGAATCAACAGCCTGAGCAGTTACTTTGATTGTTACGCCCGTAGCCTTACCTGTAAATGTTACAAGTGGTTGGAAGGTCACAACACCAGTATCAGGATCAATTGTGTATGTACCTTCACCATCAACGGTCTTCGTCAATGTACCATCTTCGAGAGTGTAAGCACCTGTTGCTGGGATAACAACTGAATGGTAGCCGTTCGTTGTGTTTGTTGGGTCATTGAGTGACTTGAACACTTCTGAACCAGCTGGTGAGTTTTGTGCTTTACCTTGGATATCAACAGAAGTTGATGGGTTTGAAGTGATACCGTAAACAGTTGGTGTGTAGGTTGCTGTATCTGAAAGCTCAACAGTTGAACCATCTTCTGCAGTGATTGTCGATTTAGCGACTACTGTTACAGGAGTTGCTGTACCGATAAATTCTGCTTCTGGTGTAAAGGTTACTGCACCAGTATTAGCATCAATTGTATAAGAACCTTCACCCGCAACGGTCTTGGTCAATGTACCATCTTCAAAGGCAAATGTTGGGGCTGAAGCATTTGGATTTGTGCTAACAGTTACTTTAATCGTATCCGATTGGGTTTCACCTTTTGCACCAGCTGACACTTGATCATCTGCAACAATCTTAGTTGGTTCTACAGTTGGTGTGTAGGTTGCTTCATCAGTGATAGTCGCTGTTGTACCATCTGCTGATGTAATCGTAGCTGATGCAACGACTGTTACAGGGGTAGCTGTACCTGTGAAGCTTGCCACTGGTGTGAATGTTACCGCACCTGTAGTAGCATCAATTGTATACGTACCTTGACCACCAACAACTACTTTACCTGTCGCATCGGCACCTTTCAATGCATAAGTTGGAGCTGAAGCATTTGGATTGTTACTTACTGTAGAAGTGATTGTTTCCGTTTGGCTTTCACCTTGAATACCTGTAGACGTCTTATCATCTGCAGTGATGGTTGTTGGTGTTACTTCTGGTGTGTACTTAGCTGTTTCAGTAACAGTTACTGGGTTACCTTCTGAATCAATGGCAGTACCAGTGACTTTCACATCAACACCTGTACCTGTTCCTGTGAAGCTTGCTTCTGGAACAAAGGTTACTTGTCCAGTATCAGGGTTGACAGTGTATGTACCCTCACCTGCAATTGTTTTACTCAAGGAACCGTCTGCAAGAGTGTATGCACCTGTAGTTGGGATCGTTACACTTGTGTCACCAAGAGTTGTGTTTGTACCAGTGTTCAATGAAGCAAAGGTTGGCGTACCTGTTTGGGTTGCACCTTGAACATCTACTGATGTAGCATCTGTCCCCTTGATGCCGTAAACAGTTGGTGTGTAGGTTGCTGGATCTGAAATCTCTGTAGTTGTACCATCTGCTGCAGTAATTGTTGCTTTAGCCACTACTGTTACAGGAGTTGCTGTTCCAACAAAGTCTGCTTCAGGTGTAAATTCTACCAAACCAGTTGTTGGGTTGATTTTATAAGTTCCCTCACCTGCAACAGTCTTAGTTGTCTGACCATCTTCAAAGGCGTAAGTAATTGCAGAAGCGTTTGGATTGGTTGCAGACAATTTAGATGTGATGACCTCTGATTGTTTTTCACCTTGTGCACCTGCTGATACTTGGTCATCAGCTGTGATATTGGTTGGTGTTACATCTGGTGTGTACTTACGTGTTGCAGTTACAGTAATATCAGTTCCTTCAGAATCTGTCGCAGTTGCTGTAACCTTGATTGTCACACCTGTACCTGTACCAGTGAAGCTTGCGACTGGAGCAAAGGTTACTACACCTGTTTTCTCATCGATAGTGTATGTTCCTTCGCCATTTACGGTGATGCTTGTTACAGTTTGACCTTTTTCATCAACCAAAGTATATGCTGCTGTTGATAGATCAACTTCCTTATCACCAAGTGTTGTATTAGAATCACTGTTTAATGAATCAAATTTATCAAGACCTGATTCAGAAACTTGTTTCGCTCCTTGAAGGCCTGTTGAAGTATCATCTGTACCTTTGACACCATATACTGTTGGTGTATAAGTTGTAGATGCTGTGTAAGTGATATTTGAACCATCTGCTGCTTTTGCTGTAGAAGTTGCTGTTGCAGTTACAGTAACACCTTTTGCTGTTCCAACAAAGTCTGCTTCTGGTGTAAATGTGATAGAACCATCAGTTGCATTGATAGTGTATGTTCCCTCACCTGCAACAGTAACTGAAGTTGCAGACGCGCCAGTAGCTGGATCAACCAATGCGTAACCTGAGATAGTTGCTGTTGAATCAGTGGCCTTGAAGTTGTCAGACATATCTTCATTCTGAGTAACACCTTGAGCAGCTGCTGATACTTCTGGTGTCGCTGTCATTTCATGCACTGTAATAGTGTATGTTGTCGAAACAACCGGGAATGAAATCTTACCCTCTGCAGCATCGGTATTCTTAGTTGTACCAGTAGCCGTCGCGTTAGCAAGTGTTTGATTTGCTTCACTATCAATAGCATTAACTGTTACAGTATAGACACCTGTGTTGTTCAAGGTATAGGCAGAAGCTGATGCAATAGCTGTCGCTGATGCCGTCTTCAATGCTTTAAGGGCTTCACGAAGTTCCACCTGAGCAGTCTGAAGGTTTGTGTTTAATGTTTTAAGTGCGTCAACAGCTGAAATCATTGTGAGATATGCATCTTCCAATGTATTTTGTGCAGCATCTACATTAGTATTTGTGCTAAGAGCAGTTTGATATGCACTGAGAGCTGTCTGATAAGCTGTCGCCGCAGTTGCTTCAGCTGTCTTCTGGGCATCGTATGCTGCTTGAGAGCTTACGACCTTATCTGCAGCTGTCTGATAGGCAGCCAATTCTGCTTCTGCTGAGAATGTCTTTGTTTGACCACTTGGATCTGCGACAGTTACAGAAGACACAAACGTTGTCTTGCTATCTGTATCCGTTACAGTACCGCTGGTGAGCAGTTTGCCATCTTCTGTATCTGAGATGGTTACAGCTGCCTGTGGTGAGTAAAGCAAATCAACGCTTGTACCTTTAGTTGAAACGTAGCTAGTTGAACTTGCTGTTGGAATCTCATTCAAGACTGAAGCATAGTCGCGCGCCTTGTTGTTAACGCGGTTGATTGTACCAGTGATACCTGAGCTAGTTGAAATCACCCATTTTTCAGAATCACGATATACTGCTGATCTCTCACGTGCAGCTTCTCCAGCTGTTTGAGCATACGGAGTTGCTGCTGCTTCAGCCGCACTACGTGCTGTAGCATCGTTTTTGCTAGTAGCAAAATTCGCTTGGTATACTTCATTGTACTTCTCTGCATAAGCTGCATTATAAGCCTTGCGATAAGCACGATCCAAATCAACGTTTACGATTTCACTTGCAGACTGCAATGCTGTTACTTCAGCACCATTGACTACACCCCACTTCTCAGTAGCACTTGATGTTGAGGTATGCGTTGTAGTTGGTTGAGCTGTTACAACCGAACCATCTTCAGCTGTCCAAGTGTCTGTAGCTGCATTGTAAGTAACTTTATGGCTAATTTGGATTGATTGCGCATCTGAACGCTGTGCCAATAAATTCGTGATAGTGCCACTTGCGTCATAGGTACGAATGATTTCATAAATGTAGAAACTTGGTGTTCCAGCACTTGAATATTGTACATAAACATAGCGAAGGGTGTGAACATAGCTTCCGTCAGCATTAGTAACCTTTTGGTCTGCATAAGCATCTTCTAATTTCCATGTACCTGATGCTTTGTCGTAAGTTGCTGTGTGAGTTGTTGAATCTTTTGCAGTCAATGTAACACTTGACTTATTGAGGTAAGCCGTTACGTTTTCCGCAGCTGCAACCGCAGTGATATTATCAGCACCAGTTTTTGTACTGTCTGATGATACTGGGATTGTCAACTCAGTGTAATTTCCGTTGTCTGTAGCAGTTACGGCTGTACCTTTCACAGCAGCAGTATTTGTACCACCTGTGATAACCCAATTCGTTGTACCAGTTGCAACTGCCAACTCAACTGTAGTACCATCAGGCATTGTCACTGTTAACTGAGTTGAACCATCTGATACTGTTACTGGAACTGTTGTTGCACCGTTCACAACGTTACCAACTGCTACTGTAGGACGAATCGTGATTGTCAGATTATCCTGTGCTATTTGTGGAGATGATGTCCACTCTGTGTTACCTTGAGTATAGTCTTGCACCTGAGTCGATACAACAGTGATACCAGCAGTAGTAGCTGTACCAGTATAGTTACCAGTTGTATCACTATACTTCAGTCCGCCTACATCTGTGATACCAATGATTGTAGAATTCGCCTTAACTGTAGTTTGGTCAGTTGCTTTGATGACGCCGTTTGGATCAAAGTTTGCACCTTTGCTTGCGTTTGCTTTGGTATCTGTACCTGAAACGTCATCATAGAGGATGCTTTCATTTACAGTAGATGCATGAGTATAAACTGCGTCACGTTGTTGAATCGTTGGTGCCAAGCTATCTTGCCAACCAACCCAACCTGGTTTCATGTTGTTATAGTATAGACCATAAGTTTCGTTAGTGGTCTTATTGGTTACCATAAACATGATACGGTTATCATAAACACCATTTTCCAATGTAGATGTTATGTAACCAGATACAGTATCTGTTGCTGTGTCATACTGCAGACCTGGTGGAAGGTTGAGTGGATAGGTCGCAGCAAGCTCCCAACCAGCATTGATAGAAGTCTGAGTCAAGCCAAAACGTGAACTAAAGTTAGGAATGTAGACAAAGTCTTTCCCTTGCTCATAGAGGTAGCCATAAACGGTAGCCAAATACTCGTACCAACCGCCTGATTGGAAACCAGAGTTCCCCGTTTTTAATTTCGCACCTGCCGCAGTGACAGAAGCAGCATCCACAACTAGCGTTTCTGCATATAACTGTTCAAACTGCTCTCTGGTCAATGGAACATCCTCACGACCGAAGTAGTTCATACTTACACCGGTGGTCTGCTCATTTTCACCGCTACCAGTACGTTGGTTACCTGAGAGAACCAACTGGATTTTTGCTAAACTTGTTGGTGCTGTTGTGTACGAATCATGGGCAGTGTAGCCAGCATTCACAAACGCAGTATTATTGTTCATATTTGCGAAGTCAGCAGGATTAAAAGTAGCTGCCTTATAATAAATACCCTTAAAAGAACCTGAACCAGAAGCAAATTTTCCTTCAAGATAGGTGTTGGTACCGCTAGCATTCGCTACTGAAGTCGGAGTATAGTTTGCCAAAGCAACTGTAAGTAAATCTGTACCCAAGAATTTGCGCAATTCCAAAGCAAGTGCTTCGACATTTGTGCGAACAGCTGTGATTTGAGCGTTAACTTCCTCAAGTGATGCAAGAGCGTTATTGAAGGTTACCGCTGCTTCTTTTACTGCTTCTTTGGTTGAAATTGTCGCAAGTTTTACTGCCTCACTGCTTTCTTGAGCAACAAGGGTTTGGCGCTCCGCTTCATCTGCCAAGACAGCAGCTTCAGACACAGTTTGTTCTAGGACAGATTTCGCTTCCGCTACTGTAGTAGGAACTGTTGAAGCAACTGGGCTTGTTGCTGTTTCAGTTGCCTTGCTTTCTGTTGAAGAAGTTGCTTCAGTTGATGCTTTCTCATTCTTCGCTTCAACTTTCTTAACTAGCTTGAACGTTACTGTGTTTGCTCCGTCTTCTGTTACTTCAATATTCACAGTTGCTTCCTGACCAGCAACCAATTCGTAACCTTCTGGAATTTCTGCAGTAACAAATGTAGTAGACTTAGCTACCGCATCCTTTGTTGGAACCAAAACAGTTTTAACATCAGCTTTAACGGCAACGCCATCTTCTGTTACATAAGCAACAATATAGCTAATTGATGCAGTACGCTCTTGAGTCTCTTCAGTAGCAGTAGCTGTCGCAGTTTCAGTAGCTGTTTCTGAAGAAGATGACTCAGTAGCTGTTTCTGAAGAAGCTACCGTAGTTTCAGTCACTTCAGTCCGTGTTGACGAAGTGCTTGATTCAACCACTTCTACTTGTGTTGAAGACGTAATCGTTTCAACTACCTCTGCCAAGCTTGTAGAAGATGGTTCTGTGGCAAGAGCGGTTTCTTGTGCTTGAGCAACTTGTGTCCCAGCCCCTAAAGCCAGCGACATACCTAGTAAGACACTTGCAGCACCGAAGTGATACTTACGGATAGAGAAATGCTGACGCATTCCATACCAATCAAATCCCTTCTTTTTTGAACGATTCATATCGTCCCTCCTTTTATAAATTTTTACCAGAAGATATACGCTAGTAAGAGGTTATTACTAGCGTGATGTCCTCCTCACTGAACACATTACAGAGTAAAGAACATAGTAAATTCATCTATTGGGGGGAGGATAAATTTTTTTCTTATACACAGGCAGTATTCAGCAAATTAGTTATCTCTGGTAATTGATAGTGAGACTATCACTGCTAGAATAACATACCCCCCCCCTTTTTTTCAAGCATTTATACGCTGGCTTGCGACATTTTTATAATAATACTTGTATTCTACTTTGGGCCTATTTTTTTGCATATTAACATTTATTTGTCTTGACTTTTTTTACACAGAAAAATCAGGGTTAGCCATAAAAAACATCAAATAACTTGTATTTACCATAAAAAATACCTAATATGCATAGTCTAGCAGAAGACCAATTACCAACAAGTTCCCTATCGGAACTCTTTACCTTTTATCACTGGCTTTATATGTCTATACAAACCAGTCAAATCTAAAAATTCTTCCGCAATAATCAACCTTCATACAACAGAGCCATTTTCATCTTCCATTAAACACTTCCTACTCAGATAAAAGACAACAAACCAAGTCTATCCTACTTATACTTTCAAAAATAATGTAAACAAAAACAAGGATATTTCTACCCTTGTTTTTTCATTTTATCTATTAGTTGAAATCAACATACTCTTTTTGAAGTTCAAGAACTTCTTCTGCCGTTGCACATTCTGTCAAGGCACGCTGAGCATATTCTTCCATCTTAGCTGTGTCAAGTGTCTTCATGAGGCTACGTGTACGAAGTACAGAAGTTGCGCTCATAGAGAACTCATCCAAGCCCATTCCGACAAGAAGTGGAACAGCTTGTTGGTCACCAGCCATCTCTCCACACATACCAGCCCATTTGCCTTCTGCGTGTGCAGCCTTGATAACGTTGTTAATCAAGCGAAGGATAGATGGGTTGTAAGGTTGGTAGAGGTATGAAACTTGTTCGTTCATACGGTCTGCTGCCATTGTGTACTGGATAAGGTCGTTTGTACCAATTGAGAAGAAGTCAACTTCTTTAGCAAATTGGTCAGCAATCATTGCTGCTGCAGGGATTTCGATCATGATACCCACTTGGATATCATCTGCAACTGCTACACCTTCAGCCAACAAGTTCGCTTTTTCTTCTTCAAGGATTGCTTTTGCTGCACGGAATTCTGTCAACAAGGCAACCATCGGGAACATGATACGAAGTTTACCATGTACTGATGAACGAAGAAGGGCACGCAACTGCGTACGGAACATTTGGTTACCAGTCTCAGAGATAGAGATACGAAGAGCACGGAAACCAAGGAATGGGTTCATTTCGTGTGGAAGGTCGAAGTAAGGAAGTTCCTTATCACCACCGATATCCATAGTACGAACCACAACCGGCTTACCGTTCATACCTTCAAGAACAGCCTTATAAGCTTCGTATTGCTCATCTTCTGTTGGGAAGTCTTGTGAGTCCATGTACAAGAACTCTGTACGGTAAAGACCAACTGCTTCAGCACCATTATCGTTTACACCTTCAACGTCTTTTGGTGTACCGATGTTAGCTGCCAATTCGAAGTGTTTGCCGTCAGCTGTCACTGTTTGAGCATCTTTCAAGAGTGCCCACTCAGCTTTTTGTTTAGCATAGGCTTCGCCAGCTGCCTTAAATTCTGCAATCACTTCTTCAGATGGGTTGATAACAACTTCACCTGTGATACCGTTAACAGCGAGGACATCACCATCTTTCACGATTTCAGTAATGTTATTTGTACCCAAAACAGCAGCGATTTCAAGTGTACGAGCCATGATAGCTGAGTGGCTTGTACGACCACCAATGTTGGTTACAAAGGCTTTTACAAACTGTTTGTTCAATTGCGCTGTATCAGATGGTGTCAAGTCGTGTGCAATAACGATAGACTCTTCATCAATTGTCGCTGGGTTTGGCAAACGAACACCAAGCAAGTGAGCTAGGACACGTTTAGCAACGTCGCGGATGTCTGCTGCACGCTCTTGCATGTATGGGTTATCTTCCATACCTTCAAAGATAGCAATGAACATATCCGTTACTTCTTTCAAACCTGTTTCAGCATTTGTTTTCTTAGCACGGATAGTTTCCTTAATCTGACCAATCATTTCTGGGTCAGCAAGAACCATCAAGTGTGCATCAAATACGGCTGCGGCTTCTTCACCAAGGCTAGCTACTGCGTTCTCACGAATAACAGAAAGCTCGTTCTGTGATGCTTCAAGAGCTGCATCCAAACGAGCTTCTTCTGCATTTGTATCTTCAACTGCAACAGTTTCGAAGGACAAATCTGGCTGAACGAGTAGATATGCCTTAGCAACGGCAACACCATCAGATGCTGCAATTCCTTTAAGCATTTCTGTCATCTTCTTATGCCAATCCTTCTTTTTCCATTGTTTCAGTGATAGCTGCGATTGCATCGTCAGCATCAGCACCTTCAGCAGAGATTGTTACATCAGCGCCTTGACCAACACCAAGACTCATAACACCCATGATAGATTTAAGGTTAACTGATTTTTCTTTGTAGTTCAACGTGATGTCTGAAGCGAATTTGCTAGCAGTTTGAACAAGCAAAGTTGCTGGACGTGCGTGGATACCTGTTTCTGCCACGATGTGGAAGTCTTTTGAAGCCATAGTTGGATTCTCCTTTATTTTTACAAAATTTTGAGTTATTTTTGATAACCCTTACAAAAAGCATTATATCACTTTTTGAAATCATTTTCAAGAATTTTTTGCGTTTCTTTCAGTAAAACTATTTTTTATGAGATTATAAAAGTTCTGAAAACATCTTGAAAGCTTGGTTTCAAAGGATTTGCGCCGTTTATACAAGATATGGTGTTTATTCATTTAAAAAACACTATATTTTGTGATAGAGGTGAACTTACTTCTTGACTTTGACCACAAAATCTTGTATTCTAGATTGGTGAATTTAATCAATAAAGGAGAAAAGAATGGTTACCATCTATTCAAAAAATAATTGTGTTCAATGTAAAATGAGTAAAAAATTTCTTGACGAGCACAATGTAGCCTACAAAGAGATCAATCTAGACGAGCAACCTGAATTTATCGAACATGTTAAAAACCTTGGTTTCTCAGCGGCGCCAGTTATTGAAACTGAAAATGAAGTTTTCTCTGGTTTCCAACCAACAAAATTGAAAGCCTTGGTATAAACTATACCAAGTTACCCCTAGTATAGAAAGAGATCGCGATTATGAGTTTGAAAGAATTAGGCGATGTGTCCTACTTCCGTTTAAATAACGAAATCAACCGTCCAGTCAATGGACAAATTCCTCTCCACAAGGATCTAGAAGCAGTTAAAGCTTTCTTTAATGAAAATGTCCTTCCAAATACAAAGCACTTTGATAGCATTTTAGACAAGATTGCTTATTTAGTAGAAGAAAATTATCTTGAAAAAGAATTTTTGGACCAGTATAGCTCAGAATTTATCATTAAAATCCATCAATTTTTACAGGACCAAAACTTCCGCTTCAAGTCCTTCATGGCTGCCTACAAGTTCTACAATCAGTATGCCCTTAAAACCAACGACGGTGCCTACTACTTGGAGAGCATGGAAGACCGCGTTCTCTTCAACGCCTTGTATTTTGCAGAGGGCAATGAAGAATTGGCCTTGAATTTGGCCAACGAAATGATCCATTTGCGTTACCAGCCTGCTACTCCTTCCTTCCTCAACGCAGGTCGTGCCCGTCGTGGTGAATTGGTGTCTTGTTTCCTCATCCAGGTCACAGACGACATGAACTCAATTGGACGATCTATCAACTCTGCTCTGCAATTGTCCCGTATCGGTGGTGGTGTCGGTATCTCCCTCAGCAACTTGCGTGAGGCAGGTGCTCCAATCAAGGGCTATGAGGGGGCGGCATCTGGTGTTGTTCCTGTTATGAAACTCTTCGAAGACAGCTTCTCCTATTCTAACCAGCTTGGGCAACGCCAAGGGGCTGGTGTCGTTTATCTTGATGTTTTCCACCCAGATATTATTTCCTTCCTTTCAACTAAGAAAGAAAATGCCGATGAGAAAGTTCGCGTGAAGACCTTATCACTCGGTATCACTGTTCCTGATAAATTCTACGAATTGGCACGCAAAAATGAAGATATGTACCTCTTCAGCCCATACTCAGTTGAGTTGGAATATGGGGTACCTTACAGCTATCTCGATATCACTGAAAAGTACGATGAGTTGGTAGCAAACCCACGTATCCGTAAGACAAAAATCAAGGCTCGCGACCTAGAAACTGAGATTTCTAAACTTCAACAGGAATCTGGCTACCCTTATGTTATCAACATCGACACTGCCAACCGTAGCAATCCTGTTGACGGTAAGATTATCATGTCCAACCTCTGTTCAGAAATTCTTCAAGTTCAAACGCCAAGTGTCATCAATGATTCTCAGGAATACTTGACCATGGGGACAGATGTATCATGTAACCTTGGCTCAACTAATATTGTCAACTTGATGAAATCCCCTGATTTTGGACGTTCTGTCCGTACTATGACCCGTGCTTTGACCTACGTGACGGACCATTCGCACATTTCTGCAGTACCGTCTATCGAAGCAGGAAATGAACGTGCTCATTCTATCGGACTTGGTGCCATGGGACTTCATTCATACTTGGCCCAGAACCTGATCGACTACGGTTCAAAAACAGCCGTAGAATTTACCAACATCTACTTCATGCTCCTCAACTACTGGACCTTGGTAGAATCAAATAACATTGCCCGCGAACGCAAGGCAACCTTCCATAATTTTGACAAATCAAAATACGCAGACGGTAGCTATTTTGACAAGTATGTGACTGGAGACTACCAACCTCAATCTGACCGTGTCAAAGAACTCTTTGAAGGCATTTTCATTCCAAGTGGACAAGATTGGGCTGAACTCCGTGAGAAAGTCATGGCAGATGGTCTTTACCACCAAAACCGCCTAGCTGTTGCACCAAACGGATCTATTTCCTATATCAATGACGTCTCTGCTTCTATTCACCCAATCACACAACGGATTGAAGAACGCCAAGAGAAGAAAATCGGTAAAATCTACTATCCAGCAGCTGGCTTGGCAACAGAAACCATTCCATTCTACAAGTCTGCCTACGATATGGATATGCGGAAGGTCATTGATGTCTACGCCGCTGCGACAGAACACGTCGACCAAGGTTTGTCACTCACTCTTTTCCTTCGCAGCGAGCTCCCAAAAGAACTCTATGAATGGAAAAAAGAGAACAAACAAACTACACGTGACCTCTCTATCCTCCGTAACTACGCCTTCAATAAGGGTGTCAAGTCTATCTACTACGTCCGCACCTTCACAGACGACGGCGAAGAAGTCGGCGCAAACCAATGTGAAAGTTGTGTGATTTAACGTAGCAAGATTAGCTGTTGGCAAGCCAACTAGCTAATCTACGCCAACCGCTATATGCGGATTGGCTAGCTACCTTACTAACTTCGAAACTGAAGAAATAGCGTCTTCAGTTTCTACGTGTCGCAAGACACGAATGCTAAAGCATCTAATGAATGAACGGTACTGACTATCTGGTCAGTACCTAAGTGGCTTACTACCTCGAAAAGTCGTTATTATCGAACGACTTTTCTCAGGTCGTAACTTTCACAAGTTTAGCTGTTGACAAGCCAACTAGCCAAGCTACGCTAACCGCTATCGGCGTATTAGCTAGCTACCTTGTGATAAATTGTGCCACCTACTACAAACAATGCAATCTAATGAACGTCCTTGGGGCGTTTTTTAGCAGAAAATATGTTACAATAGTATAGATATTTCTAGAAAAGAAAGAGAAAACTATGACAACCTACTACAAAGCCATAAACTGGAACGCAATTGAGGATGTGATTGACAAGTCAACTTGGGAAAAGTTGACTGAGCAATTCTGGCTCGATACGCGTATCCCCCTATCAAACGACTTGGATGACTGGCGCAAACTGACTGCTGAAGAAAAAGACTTGGTTGGTAAGGTCTTCGGTGGATTGACCCTCTTGGATACGCTTCAGTCTGAAACAGGGGTCCAAGCCCTCCGCAATGACATTCGTACACCTCATGAAGAAGCTGTTTACAACAACATCCAATTCATGGAGTCTGTTCACGCCAAATCCTACTCTTCTATCTTCTCAACCTTGAACACCAAGTCTGAGATTGAAGACATCTTTGAATGGACCAACAGCAACGAATACTTGCAACGCAAGGCAAAGATTATCAACGAAATCTACGAAACTGGTACCCCACTTGAGAAGAAGGTAGCCAGCGTATTCCTAGAAACCTTCCTCTTCTACTCTGGTTTCTTCACGCCACTCTACTACCTTGGTAACAACAAACTGGCCAACGTTGCAGAAATCATCAAGCTGATCATCCGTGACGAATCTGTTCACGGTACCTACATTGGCTACAAGTTCCAGCTTGGTTTCAATGAATTGTCCGAGGAAGAACAGGACAAACTTCGTGACTGGATGTATGACCTTCTCTACCAACTTTACGAAAATGAAGAAGGTTACACACGCTCCCTTTATGACGCAGTCGGCTGGACCGAGGAAGTCTTAACTTTCCTTCGTTACAATGCCAACAAGGCTCTCATGAACTTGGGACAAGACCCGCTCTTCCCTGACTCAGCGGATGATGTCAACCCAATCATCATGAACGGTATTTCAACTGGTACATCTAACCACGACTTCTTCTCACAAGTTGGTAACGGATATCTACTCGGTGAAGTTGAAGCCATGCAGGACGATGATTACTTGTACGGATTATAATCAAAAAAAGCAGTTCCTTGAGCTGCTTTCTTTTTATACTAAAAACACAATCATAAAATAGGAAATGCCATTGTTGAGCATGTGTAGGGCCATTGGATAACGGATATCTTGTTTCACCAAATAGATCCATGCAAAGATTACTCCCATTGTGAAATAAATCAAAAATTGTGGAAGGGTTGCTGGACCATGCACAAAACTAAACAAGGTTCCTGAAACTAGGCCGTAGAGCAAGACAGATTTTACATCGGATAATTTAGGGAAGAAATAGGTTGCCAAGAAACCACGGAAAATCAATTCTTCAAAGATACCTGCAAAAATGACCACCAGGAAAAAGGAGTGAATAGGTGCAGACTGGATAAAGGCAACTGCATTTTTCTGATTATCTGATTCAGGAACTGGTAGGAGAAATTGGAGAATGAAGAATGCAAGATAGGCTAACAGCGGATAGGCAATCCGTTTCAGCCAAGGCTTATCTAGCGTCAGGTTCATTGTTTTTCTTGGGTACAAGACTTTCCAAAGCAGGTAGGAAAAACCAAGTAACAAGGGCAGACCCACAATCAGTCCAAACCAATATAAACCTTCTGCAGCACTAGCTGGAATACCCTCTACCTGCTCAGTAGCCCATGGTAACTGGAGGAACTGGGATCCGAATTGATAGGCAATGTAATAGGCTAATAATAAACCAGTATGTTTAAAAAAATTCTTCATGATGTATTCCTCCTTATTATAAAACAGTCACGTCAACAATGTTATCGACCCGAACCAACTTGGTTTCCATCTCTCCTGTCGCTAATTCACGGGAAATTTTGACCCAATCTTCATCCACAGCTAAAATGCTGTATTCGTAAATAGTCATAAATTCCTCATCGAAACGGATTTTGGCTTTACTTCCGACCAATTCTTTTAATAAAACAGACATCTGATTTTCTCCTTTTAGACCTTTTTGTAGTTTATTTACCTTACTTTGCAACTGCTTCACCTTTTTCCTATCTGACAGGTAAGTGAACAATAAATAAGCAAAGGCTATCCATAAAAATAGTTCCATTTTCACCTCCTAAATCAAACCCAGGCTTTTCATGACTAGCATGAGCAAAAATCCGAGAAGATTATTGAGACTGTGTAAGATGAGTGCATTGGAATAGTTACCTGAAATACGATAGACTAGACCTAAAACCAGACCCATGCCTCCATAGACAACCCAAGATCCGATATTGGTCGGATTGTGAATGAGTCCAAATAGAAAACTTGATAGCAACAATCCAACATTCGAATCCTTACCAAAGACTTTCCCCATGAGAATGCCACGGAAAATCAATTCTTCAAGAACTGGAGCAAAAAGTACAGCAAAGAGAAACAAGAGCAAGGCTGGCAGACCAGAGTTATTGATGACTTCCTGATTAGCAGTCGTTTGACCATATCCCTCTTCCAGCATAATCAATTGTCCACCGATTATTTTCAGACCAAACATGACGATAAAAGCAAGGACAACAAAACCAATATTCTTTAACATTCCCCACTTCTGCTCGCTCTTCCATAGACCAATTTTACTTGTCAAAACAAGACCGACTACCACGGCAAACAATAAGAGAGTTGCAGCAATCAGTAGGTTAGCCCCGTCAAAATTTGGTAGGGCAAACATGGCCATCTGGGTCAATACATTCAGTGCAACGACAATCAATCCCACTAAGAGAAATTTCCAGTTTTTTACCACATTCCAATCTTTGACATTTCCAAGTCTATTCATAGAAATCTCCTTTACATACACTAAGTCAGTTTTTTTTACTTTCTTTTTCGATCAATAGCAGAGCAGGCAAGCCCAAAACCATCGGCAGAAGGATATTCAGATTTGACAAATCAATCTGCCCAGTAGCCAGCCATTCACCGAAAACATAGCCAACTGCGTACAAGCCAAGACCGATAAATGAAGCAAGATAAATTTTCTTAAAGACTTTCATTGTTGATACCTCCATTTACATTAAATGAATGTGATTTTCTTACGATTGGCAAAGTAGAAACTAACAAATCCTACTAAGGTCAGAAGAACAACTGTCATGGGAGTGACAAACTGGAAATACTCTGCTGCAGATGTTCCACTTTCCTGTGGAATTTGTAACTGCCAGAGGCCAATACTAACTAGCAGACTGTAGACAGCAATCTGTAGAGTTTGAAACAGAGTTCGTTTCATCATTTTCTTCCGAGCCATTTTTACATCAGCCTTGGCAACAAACAATTTATCCAAGCCCAGCCGTTTAATAGTGGCCTCTTGCTTGACCTGAGAATATACCAATGTCAAGAAGAGGCTGATTCCCATGACATCTTCTCCCAGCGCAAAGCTAACTAGGAAGCTCAGCAGTGTCACTGTCATAAAGAGCATATACATATTGTTGCCGAAATTGGTCAAGGTCGCATAAGACATCTCGTCTAACTCACCAACGATATCATAGAAATAACGAATTGCTCGAATGTGTAGATTTTCCTTTTTCATAGCTATCACCTCAAAATCTTTCAAAAATTCTTATTTAAAATAACGACGGACCATGCGAACCTGCATGACATTGATGTAAATATGTAAAAATGCCACTACTAGAAAGGCCATTATTTGTCGCTCCTGCAATAGCATGCTAAGTACAAATAGGAATAGATACAAACCTGGTAACACGATTTGATTTAAAGTGAAGACGATTTGGAAACTCATTTCGTAGTTTGCTTGTTTCTCACCTTCGTCCATTGCCTCCATAAAATCCTTCATTTCTTTTACAGTAGCAAAAGCAGACAACTGATAGTCACGAATTTTCTGAGTTAATTTCATGATAAAAATCTGTGCAACGAGAAGAACAACATAGAAAACTAGATCAAATATTGACCCGTACATAATTGCACTTTCTTCTAAGAAGGCAACACCAAAACCTAATCCTAAATTTAAAAGTGTCAATGACGCAGCAACATTAAACATTATAATCGCATATTCTAGGTTACGATACATTTTCATATTTAGTTCATCTGCCCGTTCCTCATCCTCATCTGAAATAGAATGGTAAAGTTTATGAGTTTGATTAGCCTTAAGACCAAAATATACGGTTCCAGCGAAAATTACAAAAGTAATGATACGCAAACAAAACAAGAAGTTATCTAGGGTAACAAAAGACGGTAATCCAAACTTAGAAATCAATACTCCAAAAAAGCCACAAAATGCGCCAAAGATAGCTCCTGAAAGTAAATAGATAAGATTCCTCACCCATCTTTGTTTTGTCGTTAATTGTTTCCCCTGTTTCAATCTCCTACCTCCACTAATTGAAAGACATTCTCTACATTTTCGTTAAAAATTTGAGCAATTCGCATGGCAATGACCACCGAGGGCGTATATTCGCCCCGCTCAATCAAGCTAATGGTCTGCCGTGATACTTCTGCTAATTTTGCCAACTCAGTCTGGTTGAGGCTATCCCGTGCCCGCAACTCCTTGAGCCGATTTTTTAAGACATATTCCATGATATTTCCTTTCTAGGCTTGGTAGATAATCAAGCCTGTTTCTGTATCTTCAACTGCTATATTCCCCTTAGCAAACTTGACCAATAAGAGATAGGTATAGTAGAAATCACCAGCACAAGCAGCCGCATGCATGGTAGCTACCATCAGATAAAGAGATACGTCCATTCCCCCTAAGCTCGCTAGTATTGTCAAGCCTAGACTAATCACGACAAAGGGAGCCAGGGAAATCACCAGCATTTGCATCCGATTGTAGAGGGAACCTGGACTGGTAGCATAGGCCATACCGGACTTCCATTTTATCCCGTATTTGACAGGATTTTCAGGACAAAAAACCTTGAAGAAGATACCGTGAATCGCTTCATGCACAACTATCAAAAGAGGAAATAGAACCATTCCTATCCATAACTCTGGTAAGGTAAGTGGCAAATTTTGTTCTACATTAGCCAACAAGGAAAAGGCTAACTTACCGAATAGATGAGCAAATGGGAAAATTAGAACAGTCGAAAGAATATTCAATCCCCACACAAACTTCTTATTTTCCATGATATTGACTTCATATAATTTCTTTTTCGCTTCCATTTTTCTACTCCTTCATTTTCCTACAAGCTATACTGAACTATATAGTCCTAGAGCAACTCCAATCAGTAAGCCGACAATACAGGCTCCTGTAATCATAATCGCTGCCATATCTGCTGAAATGTATCGTTTCATAAAGTTTCTCCTATCTTTTCCTAGCTTTTGTCACTATTTCTTGGGATTAACATGTTTTAAATAGAGCAAAAGTGTCGCCATCAATGGTGGAATTAAATAACTCTCTTCGTTCAAACTAAGGTCAAATCCCAGCAATGCTAGAACTTTAAACACCAAAATATTTATCAAGAAGAGCGCGAAAAACAATAGGACTACTTTCATTCCATTTTTAATTGTCTTGCTCATTTTTCTTCTTTTCCTCGCTGAGAGTGACTTCTAAAAGAAGGAGAGAATTCATCATCATCAAGAGTATCATGGTATCTATCTCCCGACCAAATACGATGTTTTTAACTAAACTATAAATCAAATATAGTGCAACTAGAACCTGCACTCCTCGCACAACGCTTGTTCCTGTAATCAAAATTCCTTTTTTATTGTTATTGTTTTTCATAACTTTCCACCACTTACTCTCGACTAATTTTAATCTTCTTCCTTCTGCTCTTTTCTGCCAGCTAGTTTCCACAAGCGCTCATCTGTCACTGCGATAGTGCAAATGGCAAGAACGACATGGGTATTATCCAACTGCTGCCACTTCATGATGTCAGCCAGCAGGACAAAAACTAGATAGATGATCGCCATAAGTTGTACAAAACGTGTAATGTCACTATTGTTTATCTTTTTCATATTTGCTTCCTGCTTTCTGTTTATTTACCTGATGAATTCGCTTTCATCTTTTATCTTGATATCATTGTAACACTTCTTTTTCTTTTTGACAAGTATCTTTGTCAAAAAAATAATAATTTTTGTCAAAAAGTTTATGAATGTTGTCAAAATGACTAGAATAACATACAAAAAAACTCCTTCATCCAGAGGATAAAAGAGTTCATTTGTTAAATTACAAATTTTCAGCAACGCTGTTCAAGAGCTTTTGGATAGCAGACGCATCGCTACCACCTGCCATGGCCATATCCGGCTTACCACCACCACGACCTGCTACGATTGGCGCAAGGACTTTGATGAGGTTTCCTGCATGGACATCGCCTGACTTGCTTGCCACAAGGACATTGACCTTGTCGCCGATGGCCGCAACCAACACCAAGACATCAGAGTAGTCTTTCTGCTTCCAGTTATCAGCGAAGGTACGGAGAGCACCTGCATCTGAAACTTGGACCTGGCTAGCAATGTAGCGGACACCATTTGCCTCTTTAACATCTTTGAAGACATCTCCAGCAGCTGCTGCCGCTGCCTTTTCTTTCAGACTAGCGTTTTCTTTTTGCAAATCGCGGAGCTCCGCAGCCAGTGCCTCCACTTTTGTCGGCACTTGGTCGATTTGTGGCACTTTAAGGGTCTGCGCAACAGCTTTGAGAGCATCCTCGCGGTCACGAAGAGCTAGGAAAGCTTCCTTGCCTGTCACCGCTAAAATACGGCGGGTACCTGAACCGATTCCCTCTTCTTTGACAATCTTGAATAGACCGATTTCAGCTGTATTGCCAACGTGGGTACCACCACAAAGCTCGATAGAATAGTCACCGATTGTAACCACACGGACCACTTTGCCATACTTCTCACCAAAGAGAGCCATGGCACCCATTTCTTTAGCCGTATCCACATCCGTTTCAACTGTGACAATATCCAAGGCTTCCCAGATTTTTTCATTGACTTCATTTTCAATACGACGAAGTTCATCAGCTGTCACCGCTTCAAAGTGTGTGAAGTCAAAGCGGAGGAATCCTTCCTCGTTCAAGGAACCAGCCTGAGTTGCATGCTCACCGATGACATTGTGAAGGGCAGCATGGAGCAAGTGAGTTGCTGTGTGGTTCTTCTCAACACCACGACGACGATTTGTGTCGATTTCAAGTGTGTAAGTTTGACCAAGCGAAATGCTGGCAGAGAGTTCTACAGTGTGCAATGGCTGACCATTCGGTGCTTTCTGCACATCCACAACTGTCGCAACGACATCACCTGAAGCATTTTTAATGACACCACGATCGGCAACCTGTCCACCCATTTCAGCGTAGAATGGTGTTTGGTCAAAGACAAGAAGGGCTTGACCTTCTGACACCGCTTCTGTCCGCTCATTGTCCGCGATAATCACTTCCAATTTAGCATCTAGGCTAGTTTGACCATAGACAAAAGTTGAGCTTTCGGTAATACCTGCCAGAGTTTCATTTTGCATACCCATTGAGCCACCTTTAACAACGGCAGCACGCGCACGGTCCTGCTGTTCTTTCATGGCAGCCTTGAAGCCTTCATGGTCAATCTTATAACCCGCATCTTCAGCCAATTCCTCGGTCAATTCCACAGGGAAACCATAGGTATCGTAGAGTTTGAAGATATCCTTACCTTCAAGAGTATCCTTACCAGCCGCTTTCAATTCAGCCAACAATTGATCCAAGTGACCGCTACCAGCGTCAATGGTGCGAGCAAAGGTTTCTTCCTCACGTTTAACGATTTTCTCGATAAAGTCACGTTTTTCAAGCACTTCTGGGTAGTAGCTTTCCATGATAGCGCCGACCGTTTCCACCAACTTGTACAAGAATGGCTCGGTGATACCCAAACGGCGACCGTGCATGACAGCACGACGGAGCAAGCGACGAAGAACATAGCCACGTCCTTCATTTCCTGGAAGGGCACCATCACCGATGGCAAATGACAAAGCACGGATATGGTCTGCGATGACCTTGAAGCTCATGTTATCGCCGTCTTGGTCATAGGTCTTACCAGAAATCTTCTCAACTTCACGAATGATTGGCAAGAAGAGGTCTGTTTCAAAGTTTGTCTTAGCCCCTTGGAAAATGGCTGCCAAACGCTCCAAGCCTGCACCCGTATCGATGTTTTTGTTTGGCAATTCCTTGTACTCTGAACGCGGAACAGCAGGATCAGCGTTGAATTGTGACAATACGATGTTCCAAATCTCGATATAACGGTCGTTTTCAATGTCTTCTTCTAGCAAACGAATACCGATGTTTTCAGGGTCAAAATCTGTGCCACGGTCAAAGAAAATTTCCGTATCTGGACCAGAAGGACCTGCACCAATTTCCCAGAAGTTATCTTCAAGCGGAATGAGATGGCTTGGCTCAACCCCAAGAGCAATCCAGCGGTTGTAAGAATCCACATCGTCTGGATAATAGGTCATGTAAAGCTTGTCTTTTGGAAAGGCAAACCATTCTGGGCTGGTCAAGAGCTCAAAGCCCCACTCGATTGCTTCATCACGGAAGTAATCTCCGATAGAGAAGTTACCAAGCATTTCAAACATGGTGTGGTGGCGGGCTGTCTTACCAACGTTTTCAATATCGTTGGTACGAATCGATTTTTGAGCGTTTGTAATCCGTGGGTTTTCAGGAATAACAGATCCATCAAAATATTTTTTAAGTGTTGCCACACCAGAGTTGATCCAAAGAAGTGTCGGATCGTTGACAGGTACAAGGTTTGCAGAAGGCTCAACAGAGTGACCCTTTGATTTCCAGAAATCCAACCACATTTGACGAATTTGAGCAGATGATAATTGTTTCATAAATTTAAGATACTAAGGGCGTTAAACGGACACCGTCAAAATAGGAAACCTGACAAAGACGCTTGCGTCTAGGAAGCGTTTCTCTTTTTGACAAAGTCCGTAGCCCGAGTTCAGTTCAGAATAAACTCGATACCCTTGCCTTTCTTTTAGATATTTTGAGAAGTTATTGTTAGAAAGAAGCCTTCCGGGCGGGTTCAATTTAACGAAACAGTTAAATTAAACATTTCCTTTCATATTTGATAATTTAGGGGAAAGTCCCTAGCCCGAGTTCAATTCAGATTAAACTCGATGCCCTTTCCTTTCGTTTTTATTAGACTGGTTCAATTTAGCAAGCTAGCCAACTAAACCAATTTTAAAAATTTTATGTTAGGGTTAACTCGATGCATCTTCCATCATTTCAACGTAGTCGATTGCGACCACTAGAGAAATGACCAAGTCTGCATAGTCATCCTCTAAAACCGTTACCGAGTAACGAGAAGTCAGATGAAAGAGTTCTTTGGAGATTTCAGCTACTAGCTGACCATCAGGTTTTTTCAGTTGAAAATCTAAATCCCAGATATTGCCTTCTAGGATCAAGCCTAGATTTTCCACGCTATAGCGGTCCTTGAAAAAGGTATATTCTTTTTGCAAGTAGAAAGAATGTCCATCCGCCATATCAATGGTAAATTGGGGTAGGAAGGTCAAAAATTTCTTGGTAATCCGACAAACTTCTCCACCTCTGGCATTGGTCACCGTAAACCGCTTGGGAATTTCAAAGAAGGTGCCCTCTACCTGATAAGCAAGCTGTCCATGACTATCATGAATATCAAATTTTTCACCGCCCAAAATAAAACGTTGTTTGACCTGAAATTGCTTCATGATTTCCTCCAAAAAAATGACAAGAAACCAAACGAAGGGCGAAAAACCGCGGTACCACCTTCATTCAATGACTTGTCATTCTCATTTTATATTCAATTGTTTTATTCTATTAAGTAGCAAGATACTCGGCTTAGATGGCTCGCAGCGACCGCCAATTTTCTGAACTAAGGGTTCGAGTATCTATTCTTAATATTGTGGGTTCTTATTGACCTGAAGAACTTGAAGACTCAGTTGATGATGAGCTTTCAGCCGTAGAAGTTGAAGCATCCGTTGAAGAACTGCTTTCCTCAGTCGCTACATATTGTGAAAGAAGGTTTTGGAAGGCAGCATCTTTAATCTTAACATTAGCTTTTGAAAGAGCTTCTTTCAAGACAGTTGCTACAAAGCTTGCATCGTTTTGTTTTTGTGCAACGATAATTTCCTTAAGTTTGTCCTTGTAATCTTCCCAATTAGCTGATTTTTCAGATTTTGCTTCTAGTTTAACAACATAATAGCTTGTTGTGTAAGTTGTCATATCTACAACTGTTACTACAGATGCACCTACTTGACCAGCATTTAAAGCAAATACCGCTGATTGAACTTCAGTCGGAACCGTTGTAGAGGTAGAATCAAACTTGACTTCTCCACCGTTTTCCTTGGTTGCAGTATCTGTTGAATTATCCTTAGCCAACTGAGCGAAGTCAGCACCTTCAGCTTGAGCAGCTGCTAGGACTTCCTTAGCTTTAGCCTCATCATCTAGTTTGATGATACGGGCAGTCACTTCCGGAGTGTAAGCTTCATAAGCAGCTTTATAGTTTTCATCGGTCAATTCTTTTTCTGCAGCCTGTTTCACAGCATACTCGACCAATTTGTTGGTACGGATTTGCTCCTTGTAGGTATCCGTCGTCAAACCTGCTGAAGCAAGGGCAGTTGCAAATGAATCTCCATACTGCTCAGCCATTTTTTCATAGGCTTCGTTGACCTCAGTTTCAGATACCTTATCTCCATACTGCTCTTCAAAGACATGGCTGATAACCATAGAAAGCAAAACCTGTTGAGCTTGGGCATTGGTTTTAACCTGCTCATAGAACTCTGATACAGAGATAGCATTGCCTTTCATTGTAATAATGTCTTTATCTGCTGAGCTTGAGCACGCCGCAAGCGTCACAGTTGCAAGGAGGGTTACTGCACCTGCAAGAATTTTTTTTGTTTTCTTCATTTAGAAAATCTCTCCTTTTCTTCATTAACCCTTTCATTATACCATAAATTCTTAAAAAGGGCTTAATTTTCTTCAAGCTTTAGGTCAACATTGGCCACATTTTTTCGCAACATGAGCAGGCCATCGCTTATAGAAATCAAACTGGCTGTTAAATCAGGATTATCTAGGGTCGCATCAAACAAGCGTTGCAAACCACGGTAAATCGTTCGCTGACCACGGCGAACTTCCATGATGTCTTTAGCAACATCACCGCCTTGAAAAATATCATCCAAAACAACCAAGCCACCGACCTTGACCTTTTTCAAGACCTCTGGTAAAAATACGATATATTTGGACTTGGCCGAGTCCATAAAAACAAAGTCATAGCTATCATCAGGCAGATCCGGCAGTAAATCCATCGCCTCACCTTCTAACAATTCAATTTGCTTGCGACTATCGAACTTGGCGAAATTTTCCTTGGCAAAACCAATCATTTCTTCATTGCGGTCGATGGTAGTAATCTGCGAATGCGGACTATTCTCGGCCATCAAAAGAGCAGAAAATCCAATAGCAGTCCCGATTTCCAAAATACGCTCTGGCTGTAGAGTTTGCATGAGCAAACGGAAATAAGCTACTGTTTCATGAGGGATGACGGGAATATTTTCCTGACGGGCAAAGTCCTCTAATTCCTTTAAAAAACCTGTAGTTTGCGCCTGACGTGTTCGCATAAAGTCCACAATTTCTTCCTTGACAACAGGACGGCGCATATTGTGATTTGCGTTTTTAGAATATGATTCAACCATAGGGACAATTATAACACAAGTCACCAACAATTTCTTCTCTTATATACTAAAAGACAGGATTTCTCCTGCCTTTACTTACATATTTTTTGCATAGTCCAGGCGATAGCCTAGATTAGCAAAGAGTTGCTGTACACGTTTAATGGTAGCTACTTTACCGAATAACAGATGGTACTGGTCTGCATTCATCTCGACAGCAGCCAAACAAAATTGTTCACTAGCATATTTTTCATCAACTACCGCAGCCCAGTCTGGCACATTGCCAGTTTCCTCCAAGCCAGCCGCATCTAATTTTAACAAGATCCCAGCATTACGGACTGCTTGTAGGCGGTCAAAAGCCGCTATAAAATCGGCTAATAAATCCTTGCGCGGTCGAATACAAAGGTACTGGTTATGCACTAGAAGGACGGACAGGATAAGCAATAGGTTATCCTTTTCTACCTCGCCCACACAATCTAAGAATGCATCGAACGCTTCAGGTGATAAAATACCTTCAAGCAAATCTAAAATATGATTGGGATCGCTAGCAAAGACACATTCTTTTAATTGGATAAATAATTCCCTATCACCATTTGATAGTAGGTCTGCAATCTCAAAAATATCCTGTAAATTTTCTTCTGTCAGCATACTGCCTCCTATTCATCTTTATTTTTTATTTTGGAAATTCCCACATGATATGGGGTGCAAACGGGTTGAGGTATTGATAAATGTCATTGAAATCAGCTCCCGAAAGATTATCAATTTTCACCTCAGCTAAAAAAGTTCCTGTTCTTCCTACAATACGCATCCGTTTTGAGTAAATATCCCGGTAAATGTAGACAATCTCATAGTGAATTTTCCCAATTTCTGCAACTGGAATGCTTATTCTATCTCCCCAAAGTTTGTTTTTATACTCTAAACACTGCTGATTGAGGACAAAGACTTGCCCTTGTTTCCGCCACAAAAAAGCATAGAAGGCAGAAGGAAGAGCTAGCAGCATGTAGCACAATCCTGATAGAATAGCAGGTTCTGGCTTAAAAATTAAGCCCATACCAATTAAGATAAATACCGCGCTAATAACCATAGGTATTACAATCGAGCGTTTGTAGGAAATCATATTAGAGATGTACTCCTTTCTCAACAAGAGCTTCCAATTTCAAAAGATTAGGGATAAATCCAATTCAAATCTGGAACCAAACTGCTAATATCACGATGGATACTATTGAAATCAGAAATTTCCAAGCTATTTATATTGATTTTATCCAAAATCGTATCATTAAAATCTTTAAAATATAAGTATCTCCGTGTAGTATAGCTCCCCGAATTCGAATGACGTTGATGCCTAATACTGTATTCTATAGCTGCAATTTCGTTCCAGTAGAGACGATGTTCTTCACGAAACATCCCAGCCTTTAACTCAATATATTCCTCAGTCATCACTACTGCAATAGGTTGGCGAGATTTCACATAGTTACTGATAAGGGCTGCTATAACAAAAGCAGAGGTAATTCCCCAAATAGCTATTAAAATGGGAGATATAAACTCATTATTTTGAGTCTGCACCGTCTCGGCTTGTCGTCTGATACTGGATTTTCTCTCTTCCATTCTCAAATTGACCGCATCGACAATCTCTTGTAAACGCTCTTGATACTCTGCATCCGTTTCATTTTCCATTTTTGGAGAAATGATTCTTACCCTGTCAATCGTCATTGGTTCAGCATCGAGTATGTATTGCTCACGGGTAGTCGATAGGTCTGTTGAAGTAGAAGTACTACTGCTGCTTAAGTCCGGTTGTGTCAAAAACAAGAAGAAGATTGTTACAATAGTAGCGTAAATCAATATCCAGATAATGGATGTTTGACCCTTTCTATATTCAATCCTATTCTTGATATTGTTCATTTATGAACACCTTTCTCAACGAGAGCTTCCAACTCTGTCAGGCGGGCTTCAAAGACCTTGAAGGCATCGTTGAGATAGTCTTCCTTGGTCATATCCACGCCAGCTTTTGCGATGACATTGAGTGGATAATCAGAGCTACCAGCCTTGAGGTAGTTGAGGTAGTTTTCCTTGTCCTCTGGGCTACCATTGACAATCTTGTCTGCCAAAGCAGAGGCTGCCGCAAAGCCAGTTGAATATTGGTAAACATAGAAATTGTAATAGAAATGTGGAATACGAGCCCACTCATACTGAATCAGTGGATTTTCTTCCGCAGACAAGCCGTAATACTTCTCGTTAAGTTCCCCGTAAAGTTGGTTGAGGAAGTCTGCTGTCAAGACCTGACCTTCTTGGTCTGCTTTGTAAATAGCCTGCTCAAACTCTGCAAACTGGGTTTGACGGAAGACAGTTCCACGGAAGCCGTCGAGGTAGTGGTTGAGAATGGCAAAGCGGGTCTTGTCGTCTTCTACTTCTGCCAAGAGCTTCTCTGTCAAGAGATTTTCGTTGGTAGTCGAAGCAATCTCCGCCAAGAAGATAGAATAGTGACCATAGACATAAGGCTGGTTCTGACGAGTCAACATAGAATGAAGCGAATGCCCTGTTTCGTGAATGAGGGTGTACATATTGTCCAAATTGTCCTGCCAGTTGAGGAGCATGAAGGCGTTGGTGTCATAAGCACCACCTGAATAAGCTCCTGAACGCTTGCCTTCGTTGACATGGACATCAATCCAGCGGTTTTCAAAGGCTTCTTTAACAATGGCCGCGTACTCATCACCAAAGATGTTCAAGGTGTCCGCACAGGTAGCCAAGGCTTCTTCATAAGTGACTTTTGTATCTGTGCTAGAAAGCGGTGTGTACATATCGTACATCTTAAGATCATCGATTCCCAAGAGTTTCTTACGCAAATTGATGTAGCGGTGCAAGAGCGGGAGGTGCTTGTTGACTGCTGACACTAATGTATCGTATACGGACTCTGGGATGAAGTTGGCTGAAAGGGCTGCGTGGCGGGCAGAGTCGTACTTGCGCAAACGAGCTTTCAGGTTATTGACCTTAACGTTAGACTGAAGGGTCTTGGCGTAAGTATGCTGGAACTGCTCGTAGGTTTCGTACAGAGCCTCGTAGGCTTCTTGACGCACTTCACGGTTCTGTGATTCCATAAAGTGGATGTAGTTGCCGTGAGAAAGTGGTACCAAGTGACCATCTTCATCAGCGATTTCTGGGAAACGCAGGCTGGCATTATCCAAAACAGAGAAGGTTTCAGATGGTGCTTCAAAAATCTCGCTGGTCGCCGCAAGGACTTCTTCCACTTCTTGTGACAAGATGTGGTCCTTGGCTGACAAGAGTTTTTCAAACTGGTGGCTGTACTGAACAAGGGCTGGTTCTTCTGCTTTAAAGGCTTCCAACTGCTCTTCGGTAATGGCCATAAATTCTGGCTCATAGAAGGCAAAAGTCTGAGAAAAAACTGAGTAAATGCTTAGAGCCTTAGCTTGAAATTCCTGGTACTTCCCTTCACGAGTGTCTTGGTCATTTTTCATGGACGCATAGACATAGAGCTTTTCAAGTCGACGCATAAGTCCAAGCTGGGTTTCGCTAATCTCCAAGAGACTCTTAGCAGAATCCAGCAAGTGACCTGCAAAAACCTTGGCCTTGTCTGTTTCTACCTGGATAGCCTCCAACTCAGCTTCCCAAGCCTCATCTGTTGGGAAAATTGTGGTCAAATCCCACTGGTATTTTTCTTCGATTTCATAGCGTTGTTTAGACATAATATATCCTCCGTAGCTCATATTCTATCATAAAAAAGACCCTCTTTCCAATGGAAAGTGGATGCTTACAGGTTATTGCAGAATAGCATTTAAAACAAGAAATATCTGAAATTGCAACTACTTTAACTCGGTGCTCCCTTCAGCTTCTTTTCAAGATAAGCAATAATAATTCCTTTATAGGATGAACCTGTTTTAGCTTGATACTTTTCCAGTAGCTTTTCTACCTGCCCCTTCTTCATGGACTTTTCTTTATGTTTTTTAGAAATAAAGTATTGAAAGGCATTCAGTGCTGATTTCCTCCCCTTTTTTAATTCATCCTGGTTCAAATTCAATATTTTATCAAGATCATTTGCGTATAATTTTGATTGAATTGTACCATCAGAAGATTTATAAGATATTGTTAACATATGACCGCGATTTAATGGACTTATTGTTAATTCTCTATTGCCTTTTTTGGTATCACAGGTTTGTTGTTTATTACTTTTACCTTCAAATCCTTTACAGACTGCCAATAAATTCAAATACTCCAATTGCTTATCAGGTTCAGAAGATTGGGAATAATAATGTTCAATTTTCATATCATTAGATGTAATCTTCCGCATGCAGTAGGCACATAGTTCCTTCTGTTCATCTAATAAACTTTTTTTCAGTATTTCTTTAATATCACTTGGCAGATCTTGGTAGCTCGCGTTCGGTTGTCGTTTATACTGAAGAAATCTATTCGGTTGCCTACCTTTTTTTATTAGAATCATTCCAGCTCCTCAAAAAAATTCTCTAATTCTAGGGATGTTTGGGCCGCAATGACTTCTGAGTCATTTTCGCCCAATAATTCTTTTAATCGATCTATTAATTCACCTGCTTGACTTAAATCATTTGAGTCTAGTTTGTCATGAATTTCTGTAATAAGACTCCTAACTTCACTAGGGCGATATTCTGTTCCCATAATAAATTGCAAAATATCTCTAATATCTTTACCGTAACTATTTTCAACAGTTTCAATGATACCATTATTAAGTAATCTTAAATATTCTGTTTTTAAGTTGGAGATAACAATTGGTGAATGGGTTGTCGTAATAAATTGTACATTTGGAAATGTATCTAGCAATGTGTTTAAAATCTTACTTTGCCAAGAAGGATGAAGATGCATATCTATCTCATCAATCAATACTAAACCAGGTGTTTCTAAGACACAATCCAATAATTGAGGGTTAAGCATAGCCATCCGTGAGGCAATATCTGCAACCATTGTCATAGTAATCCGAATACCATCGCTAAACATATGTAGGGGTAATTTTTCTATCCTTCCATCACTATACGAATAGGTAATTTCAATCTCTTTTGACTTTACTGAATAAGCAATTGCAACGTCTGAAACTAAATTAGGATGTCCTGATAAAAAACAACGTTTCATCGCTTTTTTAACAGCCTCAAGTTCAGGAATAAGTTTACCTTCCTGCAATTGAATTAAGGTCATATCCTCAAACCAACGGAATAATTGTTTTTCGTTGGTTCCCGAAGAAAGAGCATCTGAATAGCCATCCATACGGGTACTTTTTTTCTTGTGATTTCCCGTTCTATTTGTCTTTTTTTTGTAAAGTCTTCCTGTACCATAATATGCGATAATCGGAAGAACTAGATTGACATCGCCTTCTTGAATTTGCTTTTGATATCTATAACCCACCTCAATCAGTTCACCTGCTTCCTTAACAGTTGTACGATTCTTCTGACCCCTGAGTTCTCTTACCCAATTCAATTCCTTCCCATCCATTATTCCCCTTGATGAAATAACTACAGGATATTGACTCTGTGTATCTACAACACTACCAATAGCAAATGTCCTTCTTAGTGCATCATCTTTGTTAATTGGCAGACTATAAGACATAGGTATTTTAGCGAAATATGTTCCAACTGAAATGGCAATGGCATCTAAAATCGTTGACTTTCCTGACCCATTAACTCCAGCAATCACAGTACATCTCTCATTTAGGGCAAGGTCTAACGATTCAAAACATCTAAAATTTTTAAGGTGTAAACTAGTTAATTTCATCTCAATCCTCTGGTATCTTTAATCTAGAATATTCTCTATTTATTATAACATAAAAAGCAAGCTCTTATGTTAGGAGATTGTAAACTCCATCAGGAGTATACCTATTTTTAAAGTAAATAGTCGGCGGATACAGGACTTGTTTTTCCTTGTCTTGCATTTTGTCATAAAACTTATCAAAAGCTAGATAAATTGGTGTCAGGTCTTGTTTGATTTGGGCAAAGCCAATGGCAGAGCGGGGCAGACGATAGTGGGGATACCAGTCTAGTGCTGTCTTGGTCAGTAAATTTTCTCCACGACCATAAGCTTCTGCCTGCAGAGCTAACCATTTTGGGGTTTTGTAGTAAAGTTGTCGAGCAATATATGCTGGTAAATCTCTATCCAATCTACAATTCATACGAGATAAGGCTTGTTTGGCAAAGGGCAATCGCAATATATCCAGTAAGTTTCCTTGACCGAAAGGAAAAACCTTGGTCAGACAATGCACCTTGCCCCGCAAGTCTTCATGAATGAGGTAGCGAAGTCGCAATTCCTTTCTTTCATCATCCAACTCCCAGAGATGAAAGCCCGTGTTCATACTAAAGGAGAGAAACTGCTTATGCAATTTGGTCAGTCGTTCCTTGAGCCAGAGGTCCTTGCCTAGCAACCAAAGAACTTGAAAGCCAGCTTCATGATAGGCCCGCGTTCGTTCTTGCAAGCGAGAAATTGATAGACTGGAGCATTGGACTTCTAAGGCTAGTCGCTTATTCACCAATAAATCTGCTAGTTGGTTGAGCTCTGGTAGGTATTTTTCCAGCTCAACCTGCTCCACTCCTACCAGCCAGCTATAGAGCTCAGATTTGAGGGAGAGATGCTGGGTAGATTCATTCTCCGTAAAAAACGGACACTCTTTCCGACTAACATGGGCAAAGTGCGGTCGCATGATTTTGCCGGAACGGTAGCGGACTGGACTGGAACATAGGGGACAATAAAAGTCATCAGCTCCAAAATTGGCAAGTTCTAGAATATTAAACAAGTGATTGGTTTTATTTTTTACGATAAACATATTTTTTTCCTCATCCTATTTATTCGTAAAAGCTACCAATATGTTTCAAGGAGGTTACTTATTCTATTCCACTAGAAACCACTCTAAACCGTATAATATATAATTTGTCTTCCTTATATTTTTTTGTTATAGTAAATATAAGAATATTTGGAGGTGTTTACTTATGGCGCGTTTATCTTGTTCCCTATTGGGAACTCCGACTATCTCAGTCAATCAAACGGAAGTCACACCGTCCTACGCAAAAATCAGTGCCCTGCTCTACTATCTCATCCTCAAAGGTGAGGCCAGTCGTGAAGAGGTTGCCACACTATTGTGGGGAAATAAAAATCCGGAAAAGGCTAGAAAAAACCTACGCAATACCATCTATCAGACCAATAGAGAATTAGGCATCGAGGCCATTATCAGCCCTAACAGGTCCATGCTAGCTATGAATCCTGATATAGACACCTCCTGTGATGTACAATTATTTTTATCAGACCCTGTGCACCAGCTCCATCTCTTCAAAGGAGAGTTTCTGGAAAATTTTTATATCAAGAATTGCCAGGAGTTTGACTTTTGGATAGAAAAAATCAAGTCCCAACTGGAAAAGACCTATCTGACTGCCTGTCAGCAGTTGCTGGAAAAACAAGAGCGCTTGTCTGACCTAGAGGGAGCTGAGAACCTCATCCTTCGGATGATTAGCATGGATGAATTCAATGAGGAACACTATCTTAGCTTGATGAAACTCTATTTAGAGGAAGGGCAGACTCGAAAAATTATTGAAACCTATCATCGCTTAGCGCAACTTTTGGATAGGGAGCTAGGAATCGGACCTGGTGAAGCGATAAAAAACCTCTATTATCAAGTAATCCGGGATCATACAGAGAAAAAAGACACTCAGTTAGCTCCCAAAACCGACTACTTTTATGGAAGAATTGAAGAAATCCATGCTCTCGAACATTTCCTAGCCTCTGTCTTAGAAACTGGTAGTCGTGCCTTTTTCCTCCACGGAGATGTCGGATCTGGAAAACGAAGCCTGGTCCGTCAGGTCTTGGCTAACCAAGGTCAACGTTTTTCTATCCTTCAAATCAACTGTTTACCAGAGGACCTCTACAAGCCTCACTCCATTTGGCAAAAGATAAGTCGTAGCTACCAATGGCTTTTCCAAGAGAAATTGGATACAAGAATGTCTTTGGAAGAAACAAGGAACCGTGAAGACTTGATTGATGGTTTGGAAAAGACCTGTCAGAAACAAGCTATACTGTTTTTGATTGAGGATGCTCATTGGATGGATAAAGATAGTTTACAGGTAGTGCTGGACTGTATTCATGCTCTAAGTCGTGCTCCTCTAGCATTTCTATTGACCAGAAACTTGCGGCAAAATAAGGAGATGGATTACCTAGAGCATTACCTATCCAATCGTCAACTTGCAGAAAGACTGGAGCTGAAAAACTTATCCTTCTCCGAAAGTCAGAATTTCTTGCAAGAAGTTAGCCAGCAGGCTGCTATCTCTGATATTGATCAGATTTACCACTACAGTCAAGGTAATCTCTTTCTCCTGGACCAATATGCCCAGCAAATCAGGGAGGGACGTGAATTCCATCCTCTAACGGCAGCTATTCGGTCAAAAATGGCTTTGCAGGTCCATGCCCTAGAGCCAAAAGAAGAAGAGTTGCTCAACTACCTCTCAACCTGTAGTGCTGGAAGTGATGTTAGTCTATTGGCTGATTTAATGGGACTAAGCCATCATGAAATGGCTACCTTGGTTGATCAGCTAACCAACAAATCCCTGATCCTGCAAAAAGAGGTTGATGATCGACTGGAAGTGCAATTTCGTCAAGCTGTCTTAGGAGAATTTCTCTACGATCAGCTACCTCTATCAAAAAGAAGAATTTTGCATGAACAAATTGCCTTTCATCTAATCCAAAAATTACAACTTCAACCCAACAATAGCTCCTTATTACTCAAAATTTCAAGACATTTTACGGCTGCCAAGCAACCCCTGATGGCTCTGGAATATCGTTTAGATCACTTAAATCTGGCAATCAAGTCGCACTACGATCTTTTTCCTTTGAGCTCTAGTAATGGCCAATTAAGCAGGGGCAAGGAAGAAGAGAATGTGATCTGGATCCAGGAACAGTTGGCTGAGGTGCGGGAAACCATGGCCCATCTCGAAAAGCTTTATGGCGACCAGCGTCAGTTCCAGCTTCTCCAGGTCAGATTTGAATTTTATGAAGGTCGTTACTATATTCGAATTGGTAACTATCAGAAGGGGGTAAGCAGTATTCGTAAGGTGATCGCCAGAGCCCACGCGCTCCACAATCAAGATTATCTATTAAAGGGCTATCGACAGTTTATCCATTACTGCATACAAATTGAAAACATAAATGACCTGGGCTACTATGCTGAATTAGGTCTGGAAACTGCAATAGAGGCTAATGATCACCAAGCCATCGGAATGTTTCTACGCTTTAAGGGACTTTTTAATCTCATGTTAGGGGATGAGGAGAAGGCTAGTCGTCTTCTCTACGAAGCTATTGATTGCTTTAGTCTGACAGCTTCTATGCGGAAGAAATACGCCATTCAGATTGCGGCTGCCCTCGATTACTTGGCGGAGATGGCTCAGATTCGCAGAGATTTTCTGACTGCCATCCACCTGCAAAAAGACGCTATCGAATTGGTGCAAGACCAGGCTCCTCAGTCATCTACTCTTGGTTTTTATATCGGCTTGGGTACTTCCTACTATCATCTGCAAGATTTTGACCAGGCTCATTCCATCTTTCAGGCGGCTATGCCAGAAGTCAATCAACAGATTTATCCTTGGAAAGAAGTGCAACTCAAGCTTTACTTGGCACTGCTAGGTTGCCAGCAACAAGACTACACAGGGGTTCATGACCTGCTCGACAGGAAGGAAGCCTTGATTTCTCGCTATTCTAACCCGAGAGATAAGGGCATGATTTATTACCTGATGGCAAAATTAAAGAATGAAATGAATGACAACCCATCATTAAAGGAAGAATTTACTCATAAATTAGATAAAGACTTCAGCCACTACTACCACATCGCCAAACAATTTCTGAACCCTTATCGCGACCGTTTGCTTCTGGAAGATTTGGAGAATTTCATGAAAGCAACTAAATAAGCTCAACTACAATCATACAACCAAAAAGGAAGGACCTATTCACTGATAGTCCTTCCTTTTTCTAGTTATCGTAGGAAAAGTTTTATTTTCTGTCGTGTGTTTGCACCAAAATCCGTGTCAGATAGAAGATAAGCGTTGCAGCTAAGTTAGCCGTATGGTTGTCTATATCGTGGGGCGGTGAGGTTTCCACAATATCAATACCAACAATTTTATCACTAGCCGCCAGATATTGTAAGAGTAGGACGGCTAGGTTTGGATCGATCCCAAGAGATTGAATGGCACTAACACCTGGTGCAGCTCCAACTGCAAAACAATCCATATCAATGGTCAGGTGGATAGACTGCTGACCTTGGATAAATTCATCTAAGTAAGCGCATATTTTTTCATAGCCCATTACATAGAGATTTTGTCCTGTTAAAAAGGAAATAGCTTCTGATTTGGCAACAAAGTCAAAGAGAAAAAGATTGGTATTATGTTCTTGGATCCCTAAGGCTAAGTAAGGAAATTCATAGCCCCTCGCCTTACAGTCATCGTAAATCTGCCGAAAACCAGTACCAGAATTTGGACCAGTCTGGTCATAAGGGCGAAGATCAAAATGTGCATCGAAGTTGATAACAGCGACAGGTTCTTCCTGTTCCAAGCCAGCCTGTAATCCCTTGTAGTGCCCATAGGCTGTTTCGTGGCCTCCACCCAGGACAATCGGAAAGAGATTTAACTCCAGCATGCGCTGAACCGCTGCAGCCAAACTGTCCTGCAATTGAGCCAAGCTACAATTGGGACCATCTATATCCCCTACATCGTAAATCTTGACTTCTTTGCCCAGATGCCAGGGAAGTTTAGCCAATTGGGTTCGGATACTGCTAGCCCCCTCTACTGCTCCAACACGTCCATGATTGATATAGACACCCTTGTCGCTCTTAAAACCAATAATCCCAAAATGCTTTCCATCAAAGCGTTTCAGCGTCTGGTCATTAAGATCGATAAATTCCATCACCATGCCCCATTTGGCAGTATAGAGATCATCATCAAACCCTCTTTGATAATAGGGATAGGTCATTGGATAATAGTTACTTAGCATGTTTTCTCCTAGTTATCGTCTTCATCATCAAACTCTGACAGAATAGGAGGTCTTGTTCCTTGATAAGACCTCCTATTTAGTATATCTATCTAACTGCTTCCTGTCAAATTCTGTTCAGGCAGGCTTATTCATACTGGATCGTCAGCGAAACCACTTCTTCTACGGCAGCCAAGAATTCTGGACTTTCAATCACAAGCGAGGCTTTATTGAGCTCGTCGTAGATTTCAATGTCTTTGTCATTTTCGATGAAATCAACCTGCTGTCTAAAGACTGTATAGGCTGGTTTGGTTCCCTTACCAAGTTTGGCACTATTTTCTTTCAAATCCAGAGCTTGACAAGCAGCCATGATTTCTGTTGCAAGGACACGGCGTGCATTTTTCAGTATTTCTCCTGCCTTACGAGCTGCAATTGTTCCCATGCTGACAAAGTCTTCTTGGTTTTCACAAGATGGAATGGAATCCACACTAGCTGGATGAGAGAGGACCTTGTTCTCGGATACTAGGGCTGCACAGGCATATTGGGTAATCATAAAGCCTGAATTGCAACCAGGGTGTTTAACCAAGAAGGACGGCAATTTGCTGAGCTGACTATTGACCAGACGTTCAACACGGCGTTCAGACACATTGCCGATTTCTGCAATCGCGATACCCAACAAATCAAATGGCTGAGCCATGGGTTCTCCGTGGAAATTCCCTCCTGAAATAACGTGGCCATTCTTACAAATGATTGGATTGTCCGTAACAGAGTTGATTTCGATTTCTACTTTTTCTTTGACATAGGCTATCGAATCCTTGCTCGCTCCATGAATTTGCGGGATACAACGTAAAGTATATGGATCTTGTACGCGCTGGATAGTAGCCACTGTTGTATTGCCACTGTCTTCTAAGAGATGACGAATATTTCTTGCCGTTGCAAGTTGGCCACTTTGAGGACGGATAAGATGCAATTCTTCTTCAAATGGACTGGTAATACCATTATGAACTTCCAGTGACAATGCTCCAGCAATATCTGACAATTTCAAAAGCTGGATGGCATCGTAGGTCACTAGAGCACCGATAGCCGTCAAGACCGTTGTGCCGTTAATTAGGGCCAAGCCCTCTTTTGCTGCTAGGTGAATAATATCAATACCTGCTTGCTCCATCGCTTCCTTACCTGAAAGCAATTGCCCCTTGTAATAGGCTTTCCCCAAACCTAACATAGGTAAAACCATATGAGAAAGCGGAGCAAGGTCACCTGATGCACCCAAGGAGCCTTTTTCAGGAATAAATGGATGAACCCCCTTATTCAACATCTCCAGCAATTTTTCAACGGTTTCAAGGCGAATACCTGAATACCCTTTGACCAGAGAATTGATCCGAATTAACATAATAGCCCGAACCACATCCTCTGGTAAGGGATTGCCAAAACCGCTAGAATGGGTGCGAATCAAATTTTCTTGCAACTGAATAGTATCTTCAGTAGGGATACTAACATTACAAAGGGAACCAAAACCAGTGGTCACCCCATAGACAACCCGCTTTTCCCTGACAATATCATCTACAATTTTACGCGAAGCCAAGACATCTTCCTTAGCCTCTTCTGAAATCAAGCACTGCTGACCATCTCTAGCAACAGCTACAACATCTTCTAAAGTCAAACTTTTTCCATCTAATACAAGTGGTTTTGTCATAACTTTCATCCTTTCGTTTTTCAGGAGTGTTCCATTACACTTTCTTTCGTCCATGCATGAAGAAATATATCGCACTAGAAATCAGTAAACCGATAGCTCCATATACAAAGTTCATTGGGTTATCTCCCCAAATCATAATCAAACTAATAACTACTGCAATAGTTGGAATGACTGGTCCAAATGGCAGACGGAAAACTACCTGTGCATTCGGCTCATCTTTGCGTAATTTATTGACAGCCAGTGCTGTTGGGATGTATTGGAAGAAACGGAAGACTACACTGAGGGTAGCAAGAATTTCAAATGAACCTGATAATAATAGTATAACAGCAATGACACAAGAAATAATAATGGCTACAACTGGCGCATCCTTACTATTTTTACGAGCAATGACTGCTGGTAAGAGTCCTTCTTCTGCAATGGCAGCACCAAAACGTGGCACCATGATGGATTCACCCATGTTCAGACCAGTGATGGAAATGAGAGCCCCAATAGATACCAACCAGTAGCCAGCAGGACCAATCATCTTCACAAGAGCATCTTGTACAGGAGCCTTTGTATCCATTATACCAGAACCTAGCATGGCAATGGTACCCCCAATAATAAGCATATACAAAATAGAAACAATACTAATAGAACCTAATATAGCTCGAGGAACATTTTTTTCTGGATTTCGCATCTCACCAGCAACGATAGAGAGGGTTTCAAAACCGATAAAGCCATAGAAAATATAGATGGCTGTACCAGAAATTGCTCCCAGCAAGGTTTGTCCTTCAGATAATTGTACAAAAGGACTAAAGTTTGATAGACCTTTAGGAATAAAGATGATGGCACAAAGGGAGAAGAGAATAATCGGAATTAACTTGGCAATGGTTGCCGTAATGGTAAAGACTTTGGAGGTTCTCAAACCGGCAATGTTCATCAAGGACAAGAGAATGACCAAGCCGATACTAAGTGGAATGTTCATTCCCTCAAAGGCTGGGAAGGTGATGATGAACATCTTAGCAAAACCTGCTGCCATCGCAGCCCAGGCGAACATGGTTACCATCCAGCCTAAGATGCCGACATTAAAACCAATAAAATCACCGAAAGCACGTTTAGAATATTGGAAGGCACCGCCATTTTTTCCAAAGTAACCTGCCACCTCAGCAAAACAGACCGCCAACATGATAGTCAGGATAGCTGTTCCTAGCATAACAGCGATGGAAGCTGGACCAAGGTCCCTATAAATATTTTGCGGTAAGAGAAAGATACCAGACCCAATAACAGCGTTGATACCGTATAAGGTCGCTCCTGTCAGGGAGAATTTTGCACTCTCCTGCGTCGATAACTGTGTCTGTTTGTTTTCCATGATATGATCTCCTAAATCTTCTTCTAGATCATGTTTCTACTTAGGTCAGTTGACCTAAGTCTAGCAATAAGCGCCTTAGGCTTTTGGCAAGCTTGACAAGCAGTTAGATGAAGGTGCAGAGGAGGCAACTCATTGGTCTCAACCACCAGCAATTCCTTTGCTGCTAGATGACCACTTCCCCACCCTTCTATATGGAAATCCAAATTGACTAAGGCATAAATAAATTGAAAATCATCCCCACACTCTACTCCCCACTTGTTCTCATCCATCACCTGTAAATCAGCTTGAATACTATCGTCAAATATAATATTAAAATCCTGTGCTTTTCCTACGCATTGGATGGATTGTTCCCCCTCAAACCGATGGATGTGATAAGGAGCCAGAGTTACTTGTTCACCACTATTCATATCCTGCAAGACAATGGTTTGGTCTAAACTTAATAGAATACGGTGATAAGAAGCTAGCGAGGTAAAGGTAGATTGTTCCGTGTCCATACTTGCTGTGGACAATCGAAATTGAAAATTTCTTTCATCATAGGAAGACTGCGTAGGAAAAAGATAGAGTTGAGTGGTTCGTCCACCTGACCAAGTTGTTTCTTGGTAATCACTTGTTTTATACTGTTCAACTCTAATCATCCTTCCACCTCTCTTAGAAAAGACCTGTGATATTGCCCTGGTTGTCAATATCAATTTTTTCACTAGCAGGGACCTTTGGCAAACCTGGCATGGTCATAATATTGCCCGTCAAGGCGACGATAAAGCCAGCACCTGCTGAAACTTTGACATTGCTAATAGTCACTGTAAAGTCTGTCGGAGCTCCTAGTAGATTAGGGTTATCTGAGAAGGAATACTGAGTCTTGGCCATACAGATTGGATAGGAACCAAAACCTAGTCTTTCTAGTTCCGCTATTTCTTTTTTAGCAACTGCTGAAAGTTTTACCCCTTGACCACCATAAACTTTTGTCACAATTTTATGTAATTTGGTTTCAATACTGTCTTCTACATCATAGACAAATTGGAAATGATTTTCTTCTTGAGCAAGTTGGACAACTTTCTCTGCAAGTTGACGACCTCCTTGACCTCCATGCGCCCAAACATCAGACAGTACTACATCAACACCACGTTTGGCACAAGCAGTCGAAACTGCCTCTAATTCTGCCTCTGTATCTAGTGGGAATTTATTGATGGCAACAACCGCAGGTAAACCATAGACTTCCTGTATATTCTCCAGATGTTTTTCAAGGTTTGGTAAACCTGCAAGCACTGCTTCTACATTTTCTTGAGCCAGATCAGACTTGGCAACTCCACCATGCATTTTAAGGGCTCGGATGGTCGCTACGAGTACGACTGCAGAAGGTCGTAAACCGCTTAGACGACACTTGATGTCAATGAATTTTTCAGCCCCTAAATCCGCCCCAAAACCAGCTTCTGTCACCACATAATCTGCATATTTCAAGGCAAGTTTGGTCGCTAGGACACTGTTACAGCCATGAGCAATATTGGCAAATGGACCTCCGTGAATAAGGGCTGGAGAGTGTTCAAGGGTTTGAACAAGGTTCGGATGAATGGCATCTTTCAAGAGTGCTGCCATTGCCCCAGCTGCCTTAAGGTCCCCAGCTGTAACTGGTTGCCCTTGGAAATTATATCCGATAATGATTTTTTCCAGTCGTGCCTTCAAATCAGCTATATTTTCAGAGAGGCATAAAATGGCCATAATCTCTGATGCAACGGTAATATCGTAGCCATCTTCCCTAGGTACTCCATTTACCTTTCCATGAAGACCGTCAACAATATGGCGAAGCTGGCGGTCATTCATATCAACTACTCGCTTCCAGGTAATTCGACGGCTATCAATTCCCAAGGTATTCCCGTGGTGAATATGATTATCAATCAAGGCTGCGAGTAGGTTATTGGCTACACCGATGGCATGAAAATCTCCAGTAAAATGCAAGTTAATATCTTCCATTGGAACAACTTGGGCATAGCCACCACCTGCTGCACCACCTTTAACCCCAAAGACAGGTCCCAGAGAAGGTTCACGTAGGGCGATAATAGCCTTTTTACCAATAGCAGTCAAGGCATCGACCAAACCGACGGAAGTTGTTGTTTTTCCTTCCCCTGCTGGAGTTGGGGAAATAGCTGTTACCAAAATCAATTTCCCATCTGGTTGATCTTTCAAGGCTTCTAACTGACGACTGTCAATTTTGGCCTTGTATCTACCATATAAGGATAAACTTTCTTCTGGAATACCTAAACGGTCTGCTACCTGTCCAATGGGTTCCATTTGGACGGAATTCGCAATGTCAATATCTGATAAAACCATAGCTACCTCCTTTAAACTATGCGGAGAATGTCTTCATATACCTGGTCTGCTAGGCTAGAACCAGCTTCCAAAATAGTCTGGCCTTGTTGGCGATAGGTTGCAACAAATTCCTCATCCTTGATACCAGATAGATTGATGAGAACATTGAGCCAGGCCCCCTGCAAACCTGCCTTGAGCGAGAGGGCTGCCACCCCCAAATCACTTGCTGCATTGGTATTGGACTTGCCGACTGCCTCTGCTGTTACCTGAAGTGCCTGCAACATCGTTTCCATCATGCCAAACGGAGAGAGCGTTGCTGCCTTCAAGGCTGCCTGCATAGCCCGCCTGCGCGCTTCTTTATCTTCCTCTGTTTCCTTAGGCATATCAAAGACAGCTGAAACTTGATTAAATGCCTCTGTGTCTTCGTCTATTGCCCGCAATAAACGCTCTTGCAAGTCACCAGCTACGTTATGAATGTCTTCAATAGCAGCCTGATAGTCAGCATACTTTTTCTTCCCAAGAGTCAACTCGCACACCATTTTTGTCAATGAAATACCATTGACAGCCGAGAGAGCTGCTGCTGAGCCTCCACCTGGTGCTGGGGCATCTGAACCCAGTAATTGAGCAAATTCTGTAAGGGTTAAATCAACTAATGCCATCGGTCATACTCCTTATCCCAACAAATGATTTTCTAGTACCTGCTTGCTGTAATCAAACTCTTCCAATTGCAAGTAGTATTCTGCCACATCAACCAAGGCTTTTGCAGGTGCCAATCCAACAATTTCAGAACCAATAATCGACACACCATATCTCTTAGCCTCAAAACGAATGGTTTCAAAGGTACGATAAAGTGAGCATTTTTCCAAGTTCACCATGTTCATTGAAACCTGGGCGATATTTCTTCCTTCCAACATGACACCGATAGCTTTACAATACTTGTAGCCACCACCAGAACCACGGATAATTTTGGCAATCTTATTGGCAATTTCTAGATTGTCTGTATCCAAATTGACATTATAGGCAACTAGAGGCATCCGAGCACCTACTGCCGTAACACCTGCTGTTGGATGAATTTTTCTTTCACCGAAATCAGGCGCCCAGTCTTCTTCCAATAATTTCTCAGGCATTCCTTCAAACTGACCCTTACGGACCTTAGCTAGATTTTGTCTTTCTGGTCTACTTGCTGCTTCTTCATAGAGGAAGACTGGGATAGCCAATTCTTTATTGATACGCTCAGCCACTTTTTTAGCTAGTTGGACGCACTCCTCCATGCTGATATCTTTTACAGGGACAAATGGAAGTACATCCGTCGCTCCCATCCTTGGATGTTCACCTGTATGCTTGGTCATATCAATTTTCTCACTAGCATATTTGACCAGTTGAAAAGCTCCTTCCTGAATACTTTCCTCATCCCCCACCAAAGTAAACACACTGCGGTTATGGCTTTGGTCCGAAGAATAATCTAGCAGGGTCACACCAGGGACACTCTTAGCAGTTGCTACCAAGCCATCGATGATTTCCTGGTTACGTCCCTCTGAAAAATTTGGAATACATTCTACAAGTTTTGCCATTTGAAAACCTCTTTCTTATTATGATTGTTTAGCCGATTACTTATTTTTCAAACAATTTAGCAACAGAAGACTGAATTAAGTCCTCATCTGCCAAATAAGGAATGGTGATATGGTCTGTACCTTGACGCATTTGGTTGTACTCAATAGCCGTTTCAATCGCATGGTCATTACGAGCCCAGTTCCGACGCGCTACACCACCCATGGTATCCCAAGCAATAGCTGATTTGATAATCTCATCCACGCGCTCGCTTCCATCCAATACCAGACCAAAACCACCATTGATAGACTTACCAATACCAGTACCGCCACCATTATGGAGGGCCACAAGACTCATACCACGCGCCGCATTACCAGCGTAGCACTGAACAGCCATATCGCAAGTCACATTTGAACCATCCTTGATATTGGATGTTTCACGGAATGGGGAATCAGTACCTGATACATCGTGATGGTCGCGGCCTAGCATAACAGGCCCAATTTTCCCTTGACGAATGAGCTCATTGAACTTCAGCGCAATATTGACACGACCCATGCAATCTTGGTACAAAATCCGTGCCTGAGTTCCTACGACCAACTGATTTTTCTCTGCGTCGCGGATCCAGTTGTAATTATCACGATCTTGGTAACGGCGAGTTGGATCAATCACATCCATAGCAGCCTTGTCTGTAGTAATCAAGTCCTCATGCTTGCCACTCAAACAAACCCAACGGAATGGACCGTAACCATAGTCAAAGAGCATAGGTCCCATGATATCTTCTACATAAGAAGGCCAGATAAAGCCATCTTTATCATCCAGACCATTCTTAGAAATTTCTTTGATACCTGAGTCATAAACTGACTTCATAAAGGCATTACCATAATCGAAGAAATAGGTTCCTCGGTCAGTCAGGGTCTTAATAGCTTGATAATGACGTTCCAGGGTTTTATCCACTAGACCAACAAAGCTTTCCTTATCCTCTGCGAGTAAACGAGTACGCTCCTCAAAGCTAATACCGACTGGACAGTAACCTCCATCATAGACATTGTGACATGAGGTTTGGTCAGAGAGAAGATCAACTGGAATATTCTTTTCAACCACATATTCCAGCAAATCTACAATATTTCCATGATAGGCGATTGAGGTAGATTGGCCTTTCTCTTTCGCAGCCAAGGCCAAGGTCAGAGCTTCTTCTGGACTTTCTGCCAACTGACTAATCCAACCTTGTGAATGGCGGGTTTCAATCCGTGACTGGTCTACCTCGGCTACAATAGCAACTGCCTTAGCAATTTCAGCAGCCTTGCCCTGAGCTCCACTCATTCCACCTAAACCAGATGAAATAAAGAGTTTACCTGTCAAATCCCCATCATCAGCTACACCCAATTTCAAGCGACCAGCATTGAGAAGTGTATTGAAGGTACCGTGAACAATTCCCTGTGGTCCAATATACATCCAGCCACCAGCTGTCATCTGACCATAATTGGTCACTCCCATTTCCTCAGCGATTTCCCAGTCCTTCATGTTGTCGTATTCACCAACCAACAAACCATTGGTAATAATGACACGCGGTGCCTCTGGTTTGGATTTAAATAGACCTAATGGATGACCTGATTCTACTACCAAGGTCTGTTCTTCTGTCATGACCTCCAGGTATTTTTTGATCAAACAATACTGCATCCAGTTGGCACAGACCGAACCTGTTTCCCCATAAGTGACTAACTCGTAAGGATACAAGGCAATTTCAAAACTGAGGTTGTTATCAATCATGACCTGCATGGCCTTGGCAGCCGTACAATTTCCCTTGTAGTCATCAATCGGCTTGCCATAAATTCTTTCTTTTGGACGCCAGCGATAGCCATAAATCCGCCCACGAGTTTTCAATTCTTCCAAGAACTCTGGTATGACTTCCTCATGGTATTTTTTTGGAATATACCGCAGGGCATTTTTTAAGGCAATCTCCGTCTGAGCCTGTGTTAACCGAAAGCCCCGGTCTGGTGCTCGTCTAATGCCTTCCTCAAAGACTGTCTTTTCAGGCAAGACATCATCTAGCTTAATGGTCATTGCTGCCGCAATATCTTTTTCTTCAAAATGTGACATAGGTCATCCTCCTTTTGAATCTAGTGCTTGTTTCCTTCCCCAGAAATAGTTCCATCTCCGAGCAAGAACTTTTTATACATTCCTAGTTTACCTTTTATCCGTCTATATAAAGTCTGTTAATATGTTATTTTAACAACTTTTTATTTTTTGAGAAAAACGATTTATTTTTGACAAAAATTTGACGGTTTTGTATTATCCTAGAACTAAGAACATCATACAAGGGAGGACGCACTATGTTCGCAGACAAAATATTGACCCATTTCAATCAGGTATTTTGCCCCAATGACCCCGGTCATCCTCTAGCTGGTAAGGAAATGGCTGCAGCCACTATCTTAGAGGATGGCTACATAGCCATCAAGGATGGAAAAATTCTTGCAACTGGGACTGGAGAGCCTCAAGCAGACTTAGTTGGCCCTGAAACGATTCTTCTTTCATGTCAAGGAAAGGTGGCTACCCCTGGACTAATCGATTGCCATACCCATCTGGTCTATGGAGGAAGCCGAGAACATGAATTTGCTCAGAAACTAGCTGGCGTTTCTTATCTGGATATTCTAGCAAATGGTGGAGGTATTTTATCCACAGTTCGAGCGACCAGAAAGGCTGATTTTGATACCCTCTATCAGAAATCCTATAAACTACTGGACTATATGCTGGACCATGGAGTGACTACCGTAGAGGCTAAAAGTGGCTACGGACTGGACTGGGAAACTGAAAAAAGGCAGTTAGAAGTGGTGCAAAAACTTCATGAGGACCACCCTATTGATTTGATTTCTACCTTTATGGCAGCCCATGCCATTCCAGAAGAATATAAGGGAAATAACCAAGCCTACTTGGACCTCATTATAGAAAGCATGTTGCCACGAGTTAAAGAAGAAAACTTGGCAGAATTCTGTGATATCTTCTGTGAGCAAGGAGTTTTTACCGCTGAAGAAGCCCGTAGCCTGCTCACAAAAGCCAAGGACATGGGCTTTAAACTCCGTATCCATGCTGATGAAATTAAAAGCATTGGTGGGGTTGACCTAGCTGCCGAACTGGGTACAGTCAGTGCCGAGCACCTGATGGTCATTACCGACCAAGGCATTGACAAACTAAGTCATGCTAAGGTGATTGGCAACCTCCTTCCAGCTACCACCTTTAGCCTGATGGAGGATACCTATGCACCCGCTCGGAAAATGCTGGATAAGGGGATGGCGATCACCCTGTCAACCGATAGCAATCCAGGCAGTTGCCCAACTGCCAACCTCCAATTTGTCATGCAACTAGGTAGCTTCATGATGCGTTTAACACCAGTTGAAATCTTGAATGCTGTGACCATCAACGCTGCCTATTCCGTAGACAGACAGACCCATATTGGTAGTTTCCACCCTGGAAAAGATGCCGACATTAGCATTTTTGATGCACCCAATATCGACTTCCTCTTCTACTTCTTCGCAACCAATTTAACAGACCAAGTCTATAAAAAAGGCCTCTGTGTCAGAGGTTAAGACAATAAAGGAAGCCTCCTCATTTGGAAGCTTCCTTTTTAAATTTTCTTACCCAATCTGACTGCCGTTTGGCACAGATGGATCGACTGTTAAGAGTGTTAAATTGTCACCATGTTCGGCTGATAGGATCATGCCCTGGCTGAGCAAGCCCATCATCTTACGTGGCTTGAGGTTGGCAACGATTTGGACTTTCTTGCCGACCAACTCTTGCTCATTTGGATAGTACTTGGCGATACCAGACAAGATTTGGCGGTCTTGTCCATCACCAGCGTCCAAACGGAACTTGAGCAACTTGTCAGAACCCTCTACTTTGGCCACTTCTTTGACTTCGGCCACGCGGATTTCCACCTTGTCAAAGTCCTCGAACTTGATCGCGGCTTTTTCGTTTTTGAGTTCCACGTCAGCTGGGTTCCACTCTTTTTCTTCCTCTTGGGAAATAGCAGAGCTACCACCCATTTGGGCTTGGATATAGGCAATTTCCTCTTCCATATCCAGACGTGGGAAGATAGGCGTGCCTTTTGCGACCACTGTCAAACCTGCTGGAAGACCTGCAAAGTCAAGATTTTCAAGGTCAAATGCTGTTCCTAAACCAAGTTGTTCCATAATAGCATTTGAAGTGGCCATCATAAATGGCTGAATGAGGTGAGCCACCACACGAAGACCTGCCGTCAAGTGGGCCATCACCGCTGCCAACTTATCACGGTCGGCTTCTTCTTTTGCCAAGACCCACGGAGCTGTTTCATCGATGTACTTGTTGGTACGGGAAATGATGTTCCATACCGCTTCCAAGGCGCGTGGATAGTCAACAGCTTCCATATACTTGTGGTAGCTTGCTAAGTTTTCAGCCACTACTGCCGCCAAGTCCGCATCAAAATCAGTCACGTTGGCAACAAAAGTTGGCACCTGACCACCAAAGTACTTGTTAATCATAGCAACCGTACGGTTGAGCAAGTTTCCAAGGTCGTTGGCTAGTTCATAGTTAATACGACCTACATAGTCTTCTGGCGTGAAGGTTCCATCAGAACCAACTGGCAGACTACGCATGAGGTAGTAACGCAGTGGATCCAAGCCGAATCGCTCGACCAACATTTCTGGGTAGACTACATTGCCCTTAGACTTAGACATCTTGCCGTCTTTCATGACAAACCAGCCATGAGCGACCAAGCGGTCTGGCAACTTCATGTCCAACATCATGAGCATGATTGGCCAGTAAATGGAGTGGAAACGAAGAATGTCCTTGCCAACCATGTGGTAAACCGTCCCATTCCAGAATGTGTCGTAGTTGGCTGTTTCTTCCTGACCATAACCCAAGGCAGTTGCGTAGTTGAGCAGCGCATCTATCCAAACATAAACAACGTGTTTAGGATTTGACGGTACAGGTACACCCCATGTAAATGAAGTACGTGATACTGCCAAATCTTCCAAGCCTGGCTCGATGAAGTTTTTCATGATTTCATTGAGGCGACCATCTGGCTGGATAAAGTCTGGGTGAGCATTGAAGAACTCAACCAATTTATCCTGATACTTGCTGAGGCGAAGGAAGTAGGATTCTTCTGAAACCCAGGCAACCTCGTGACCGCTCGGAGCGATACCTCCTGTTACCTTGCCGTTTTCATCTCGGAAGACCTCTTCTAATTGGCTCTCAGTGAAGAATTCTTCGTCTGAAACAGAGTACCAACCAGAATACTCTCCCAAGTAAATGTCGTCCTGCGCCAGCAATTTTTCAAAAACAGCCGCCACCACTTCCTCGTGGTAATCGTCGGTCGTGCGGATGAACTTGTCGTAAGAGATGTCTAGCAAGTTCCAGAGCTCTTTAACGCCAACCGCCATGCCATCAACGTAGGCTTGAGGTGTCAAACCAGCTTCTTTTGCCTTCTCTTCAATCTTCTGACCATGCTCATCAAGCCCTGTCAGATAGAAGACCTCGTGGCCCATCAGACGCTTGTAGCGAGCCAAGACATCGCAGGCAATGGTCGTGTAGGCTGAACCGATGTGAAGTTTTCCAGACGGATAATAAATCGGTGTGGTAATGTAAAACGGTGTTTTTGTCATGTTTTTTTCCTTTCAACTCAGGGCAAATGAAACCCTGTTCTTGATAACACCCCATTTTATCATATTTTTGTGCAAAAACAAAGCGACTTCCCATCCACAATCCTTCTAAGATATGTTATACTAGAAGAAGTTATGAAAAAGAATGGGGTTGTCTATGTTTTCACCTAAAAATCTCTTAATCCATCTATTTTTTGTTATTATTTGTGTCGGAATGCTCTTAAATGACGTTCAAAATACCGGCCTGATGTGGAATATGCTCTGGGCCTTATTGGCCTTGGACTTTGCTATTTTGGTCCGCCAAAATAATCATACTGCCAGCAAGCTCTTGATCACACCATTTTGGCTCTTCTTCTATCCTAATACCTTCTACATTTTGACCGAACTGGTCAATCTCCAATTTACCAGCACAGCCCTCTGGGAAAGCAACAGCTTGCTCCTCTTTATGCTCTATGTCCCAGCTATTCTCTTTGGAATTATGGCTGGCGTGGAAAGTTTAGAAGCTATTTTCAAAAGCTACAATGTCAAATTCTATGGCTTGCGTTTGCTGATTATTGGTAGTCTATCCCTCTTTGCTAGCTATGCTATTTATATCGGTCGCTATGCCAATATTCGCTCTTGGGATATTTTCACGCGCCCCCTTGCTGTTCTTAATAATATGGTCGCAGCAATGTCCTGGGAAACCTTCCCTTTTATCTTTGGCTTCACCCTCATACAAATCATGGTCCTGGTCTTTGCCGTTGATGAATAAATAAGTTGAAAGAAACAGGTCAGCTGTTTCTTTTTGTTTTCTAATACTTAATCCAAGCTTAAACAAGTCCTAACAATTTGATGACAAGTCCCCATTTTCTGCCTGAATGTGATATACTAGCATTTATATTCTACAGAAAGAGGTTTGTCATGTTTACAAAGAAAAATGTTTTTATCCATATTTTTTTCCTCATCATCGCTGCCGGTCTAAAGCGTTACGGTGTCACTGCACCTGACTTGACTTGGAATATGTTTTTGGCTTTAGTAGCACTTGATTTTGCTATCCTCACCAACCACAGTAAGTCCAAGGTCATTAAGATTATTGCTGGGCTCCTCTGGCTCTTTTTCTACCCCAACACCTTTTACATGGTGACGGACATTGTCCATATGCATTTTGCAAACACAGTCCTCTGGCAACGGGAAAGCATGATCCTTTTCATGCTCTATGTCCCAAGTATTTTCTATGGGGTCATGACTGGCGTGGAAAGCCTGCGGCTGATTTTCTCTGCCTTCTCTATCAAGTCCTACTGGTTCAGGCTGTTTCTGATTGGTGGTCTTTCCCTTCTATCCAGCTTTGCCATTCACATCGGACGCTATGCACGGCTCAATTCATGGGACATCTTTACCAGACCAAGCCTGGTTGTCAGTGAAATGATTGAAGTCGTTTCCTGGGCTGCCTTGCCCTTCATCCTGGGCTTTACTTTTATTCAAATCATGGTCCTGGTCTTCTCCATTGACGAATAACAAAACCGGCAACAGCCTTGTACTGTTACCGGTTTTTCTTATCCAAAATGGAGTTGTTCAAATAGATCTTCCAAGTCGGCAATGATCTCTTGATGAAAATCCTTATAATAGGTTTTCTGGTCAGAATCTGGCAGTTTTTCAATATCTGCTAAAATGGCCTGATAGCGTCGTAGAAGGTTCTTACCAGCCACTTTATCTATCTCATCCATTTCACCGATACCTGCTGCAATGTCATCTAAACTGTCATATTTTGTCAGCATAGCCTCAGTCCACTCCCGCTTGTCCTTGTTGAGAGTGACAATCTTTTCTGTCAGCCATTCTTCATAACTTTCCTCTTCTGTCAAAGACTGGCTCGCAGTAGCCTTAGGCACTCGGTCGGATTTACTAGAACGAAGGTAATTCCGATAAAACCAAACGGCAAAAAGAATGACTAGAATGATATTGACTGGAAAAACAAAGCTAAGGGTGAACAGTACGGTCAGCCACAAGATCAACTTGACATTTCTTGCCGCCTGCTCTGCACGTCTGTTCTTCTCCTCCCACTCGTCCAATATAGCCTGGGCTTGTGCAGTATAGGTTTCAACCAATTTTGCCAGTCGGACCTTTTTCTCTGGGTCATCTTCCAACTCCATAGCCAAATAGGCTTGATTGGCTCGAGCCTTGGCTGCTTCATAGGTCTGAACTGTCGCCAAATAGGCCGCATTGCTATTCATCTGATTCAGCAAGCGGTCCGTCTGCCCTTTGATAAAAGTCCGATCTCTTGATGTTAATTTACGGTAAGGCATGGCAACCCCTCCCTGTATATCTGAAATATACTAGCATTTTGCGCTAGCCTGTGTTCTTTTGCAATGCTCGTAACTATTATTTTCTTCTGCCAAACAATAGGCATAAAATGACCCAAGCACCTGCCAATGCGACAATGATTACAGGTGAGGCCCAGAGTAAGATAAAAAACCAAATAAAGAGTTTCATAAAGAGTTCTTCCATTTGTCTTTCCTCCTACTTCCTACGTCTGAGACCAATCGTTATAGCGATAATGCCTACCAGATAACAAATCGCAAATGTAAAAAATAGAAATGCTCCCATATATTTCTCCTTTGATCTACAAATAATTAAAATTGTGCATGTAGTCAAACATCTAAAATATCTGTCTCTAGAATTATTCCAAAAGATCTCTGTACTCAAATTCACTCATCTTAGTGTCAAGTAACCTACGAGCAATTTGATATTCTCTAACTTCATCTTTGTTTAAATGTTTGATAGCCTTTTGTTGAAACCTCTGATAAGTATGAATAAAATCAATAATCTCCTGCCTTTCAACAAGTTCATGGTCAAATAATTCTGGATTGAAATGAATCTTGGCTAATTTTTCCAAGGTTTCTTCGTATAAGTTATAGTGTGCCATATGCTCTGCCAATAACTCTTGATGACAAGTCTTGGACTGAATCATGCTAACAATTTGATTGGTATATTTCACTACTTGTATATGTGAAGAAATCAAATCTGGGTCATGATCCAAAAGATGAACTAACTTAGACTTCTCTGGATCTCTAAGTTCTACTTCGTTCGTAAAATTTTCTATACAAGCTTCAAGTCCTGAAAGAAATTCAAGGCTCTCAATATCCCTCATCTCTGCAACCAAAACACTACTAAATTCCTCCTTCAACTCATTAAGCCTGGTGATAATCGCATAAGCATAATTTAGTTTCGTTCGCGGTTGCAACTCATAAGAAAATGGATTTTCTAAATCCTCCATCCAAGCATCGACTCTTTCTACTAGATTCGTTACTTCTTCACGGAAGTCTTCCGAATCGATAGTTGCATACATCATTTTACTCTCAGCCAAGTAATTTATTGGTTGCTCTTGAAAATTTAATTTTGACATAGTAAGTACAAACTCTTTTTGTTCAGGATCCCTCATTTTCACCTCATAAGTAAATTCAGACAAAATACTTATAAAACCTACATAACGGCTCATCAATGGCACATATCCCGTTGCGTAATACAACTCATCCTTAAAATGCTCCATTTCATTTAAAATGAAATAGCCCTGTTCTAGCACATCCCTAGTTTGATATTCATAAGGACTCTTTTCTTTCAGGTTAATGATCCAATTTCTAGACTTTAAAATTAGCTGGTTATGTAATGTTAGATAATAAGATAAATTTTGAATAGGGTAGATTTTCTGCTCATCCTCCTGATTTTCAAATTCATCTTTTGCTTTTGACTGCATATTTAAAGAGGATTCATTCTCCCCTTTATAATACAGGCTGAGTAATATAAACAATAGCGGAAAAGTGATATACCAATATTTAAAAAAGAGTATTATTGGATGATTCATCCTATCCCCTCACGATTTCTAATAATTTTTCATAGGAATCCACCACATCGTACATGTGGTCGTCCGCAATCAAACCTTTTTCTTTCAAGGCTTTGAAGTGGGCCTTGGCACACTCAATTTTTGCAAGCTCTGCCCCTTTCAGTTGCAAACTAGACATGGAACCCTTGGTTTCGGCTACAAAGTAGACATGCTTAACCGAACCATCTCGAAAGGCAATTGCCCAGTCAGGGTTGTAAGCACCCAGAGGGGTGGAAATCTTAAAATTGCTAGGTAATTTGGTGTAGACCATGACATCTTCAAATTGATCCAGCTCTTCTTTGAACTTCCGCTCCGTATCCGAATCAACCTTAACATAATTATACACGCCTTTTTGCGATTCCAGTATCCGTTTGTCCGACAATTTTCCGCTTTCTGGGTTATCCGTAAAAACAGAAGTGTCAAAGGTTTCTTCCAAGATATTGTAGCGGATATGCTCAATCACCTGACTGGCCTTTTGGTCATCGATAAGTCTGCTAGCTTGTTGGATAAATGCCTCAGGGTTATAGGCGAACATGTCAAATTTGCTTGGTGAGATTTGTTTCAGAATATGAGCAACTGTTTTTCGTTTCAACTCCGTGCGACTGGCGATTTCACCCAACAAATCATAGCGGAGTTGAATAGAAGACTTGTCCAATTCAGCCTGACGCTTACCGTCTTTATTGACCTTGAAATCCAAACCTTGCTCAGCCTTCATTTCCCTAGCCTCAGCCTCTGTAATCATATAGCTTGGCTTTTTGACAAACAGAGACTCATTCAAGGCCTTGACAGATTTTTCAATCAACTCCTCGTCGTCAAACTCGACATAGTAGGTGGACTTGTGATGAATGCTTTCCCACAAACGTTTAAACTCTTGACGGTTGTAGTTGTCAGGATTGATCTCTCTTGCAAAAACAACTTCCGAATCATTTTCACGCTCAATCTGGTAACGATTGGCATCGTAAATAGATTCCAAGATGTCTTTTACAGCCACTTCATAGCCAGCCAGATTTTCAGATAAAGTAAACTGACTTGTTTCTTTTTGTTCAAAGTAAGTGGTGGTCAGATTTCCCTTGCTGTCAATATAATCTTGCTTAATCAACTGGCGTTCAATCTCTTTAGCCACTTCCTTGGTGACAGTCAGTTTTTGACCAGTTTCATTTTCCAAGACCTTATTGACAAAGAGGTCCACTTCCACCTTGCTTGGTCGATCAGCCAAGATTTCCTTGAGTTCTCTTTGCAAGTTCTTTGCAAAATCCTCATAGCTTTCATTGGCAATGACGGTCAGCTTGTTAATATTATGAACATCAGCTCCTAAGAGTTCCTCATCCTGACGGACACCTTTTTGGTCAACAGCAAGACGCATCCCACGACCAATCTTTTGCCGTTTTTCTGTCTCCGTACCCGTATTTTTCAGAGTACAAATCTGGAAGACATTAGGATTGTCCCAGCCTTCTTTGAGGGCTGAGTGGGAGAAGATAAAGCGTACTGGCTCATCAAAGGACAGCAGACGCTCCTTGTCCTTCATAATCAAATCAAAGGCATCCTTGTCGTTGGACTGGTTGTTTTTCTTCTCAGTTGCCGATTTGTAATCCACAAACTTGACCTTGTCCGATTTTTTCACCTTATCAACGGAGAAATAACCTGCGTGAACAGGATTGCCTTCCTGATGATTATTTAGATAATGCCAAAAGTTGCTGCCATGGAGGTTGGGATCTGCCAACAAGGCCTTGACCTGGGCTTCATATTCCTCTTCAAACATCTGGGCATAGGTGCCATTGTAGGCATCATTTTGCTCGTCGTAGCACTTGTACTTAGCTACCTCATCAATGAAGAAAAGGGATAGCACCTTGATACCTCGTTTGTAAAGGCCTTCTTCTTTTTGCAGGTGACTGGCAATGGTTTCCCGAATCTGGATACGACGGATGTCATCTTCGTTGGTTTCCCCAATCACTTCGCCCACATGGAGTTTGCGATTGGCACCGATTTGAATGGAATTTTCACCCTCACGCGCATCAAAATGACTCAAGGTCCAACCATCTTGATAGGCTGGGAGATTACCAGACTCTTCATAGAGAGCAAAAGGCTCTTCCACCAATTTGGTTACACGCTTGACATCACCTGACTTAGTCCGCATTTCAAACTCAATTCGAGCCTTGGGTGCTCCTGATTTTTGCGGAACCAGTTCTTGCAGATAAAGGTAGCCTTGTGTACCTGTGGTAGAAGTCTGCTCCACGGTCTTAACGGCAATCTTCTTGACCAGCTTTTTATTATAGGCGTCCAAGGCATCCAGACGATAAATCATATCGTGCTTGTCCTTATGGGTGGCTGAATAGCGGAGGGTAAATAGAGGCTTGAAGTCCTCCAAGCGTTCTTTAGTCTTTTTCCCCTCAACCGACTGAGGCTCATCGATGATCAAAATGGGATTGGTCGCTGCGATAACATCGATGGGCTTTCTCCAGCGGAAACTTTCCTGCTCGGTGTGAATGCGACGGGCATCCGCTCCAGTGGCATTAAAGGCCTGGGAGTTGATAATCATGACCTGAATATCCGAGGAATTGGCGAACTTGTCCAGCTCTCCCAAACGGCTAGAATCATAGACAAAGTAACGTGGTTTCTTGCCGTACTCCATCTGAAAATGGTCTGCCATGATCTCAAAGGACTTGAGCACCCCCTCACGAATGGCGATACTCGGCACCACAATGATAAACTTGAGCCAGCCATACTGCTTATTGAGCTCCATCAGGGTGCGGATGTAGGTATAGGTCTTCCCTGTCCCTGTCTCCATCTCAATGGTCAAATTGTAAGACGGACGACCATCCACTTTTTGGATGGATAGGTTTTCAGAAGGTTTAAGTCCATAGCGGAGCTGCTGATTTCGTACCTGCTGGCTGACAATGTCCTGCGAAAGCTGGATGGGAGCATTGCGGAAACCGATAAAATTCATATCCAGTTCCGCATCCATTCCCTGACCTTTGTCCATGTGGTAGTCAAAACCGCTATGTTTGCCCTGACCAGCAAAAACATCCACAACAGAGGCCACCGCATCTAACTGAAATTGCTGCTGTTTAAATTGAAGTTTCATTGGTTGCCTCCGATCCTGCATAAAAATATAACACAATAAAAATAATAATTATGAGGAACTGGGAATACATAACCACTGTATCTATATTTATATAGTGATAAAACTTGTTTTCCCTAAAGTTCTTTGACTCTATATACTTTTTATTATCTTCACAAAATCTATCAACTGATGAATGATTTTCTTCCCCTTGCAAGCAAACGTGATAACTATTCATAATCTCTTCATATCTTCTAAGTTTCTCAGCATGACTTACACGAAATAGAAACAACTTTTGTAACTCAGTAATAAATCTCTCAAGTTGAATTTGATGATAATGAAATTTAATCGCTCTTTCTTTATAGTTTTGTGTTGAACAATAATATTGAATGATTAGTGAATATAGTGAAAAAGTTGCTGATATAACCAATCTTGTTTCAGTTTCATTTTGTATCAACGAATAAATGAGCATTGTCGCAGAAATGATATTCATAATCAAGAATAGTACGTCCCACAAAGCTGCATATCCTGCCAATCTTTTTCCAGCAGCAATTCGAGCATTTCGGACAATATTGAGTGAATTTAACTTTTTATTTATTCTCTCTGATATTGAAATTTGTAAATAATTGTTCATACCCCTACACCACCTTCACTTTGGTATTTGGGGCTTCTTCTTTGAAGATTTGACCGAGGTTGATTTTGGCTGCGGAGTTGGCGAAGGATTCATCCTTGAAGACCGCACGAAGTGGCTCTTCTTTAGCGATTTGGCGGAGGACGCTTTCTGAAATTTCATCGGCAAAGCAGGCTATCAAGGCACCGTCTGCTACATTGTAAATGTCTGTGCCGTCAATTTGAGTTTTAACGATTGGAAGGGATAGCTCCATCCCCCAGGTCAGCATAATCTGGAAGAGGAGGTCAAGGTCTGTCCGACCGTCTTTGATATTGGAAACACTGTCAAAAAGACTTTCTTGGCTAAAGCTGTCTGGTGTTTGGCTGACATCCTTGAAGTTTGAACTGTCTAGCTTATAAGCTCTAAAACCAAAGTCTTGCTTGCCGACGGTTTCAGGATGTTCTTCCTGAATCTTTTTAGCAGCCCGACGAATCCGCTCACGAGAAATCTGGTCAATGGTTTGATAGCCAGCCTCCTTGGCAGCTGACTTGTCTGCCACTTGTTCATCCAACGTACAAAGAATGTACTTACGATTACCACCGTCTTCAGCATTCAACTGCATGACTGCATCAGCTGTGGTTGCAGAGCCAGCGAAGAAGTCGAGGATAACTGAATCTGTCCCTAATTTTATGTCACAAAGCATTTTTATCAACTTAATTGTTTTTGGGAAATCAAAATAAGTTTTATTATCGAATAGACGATTTAATTCAATTTTCCCATTAGAAGTATCAATATCTATATAATTAGTGAACTGCTGATTTTTGGTTCCCTCATCATCTATACGTTCTTTTTGATAAAAATAATATCCTTGATCCTCCTGTACAAATATTAATTCACTCTTATACTCTTTTAGAAATTTTTCTGCGCTCCATCTCCATACACGTTGATTATCATATTTTGAGTTATACTTAGGTACCACTCGTACAAAACCTCTAGTTAGTAGATTTTGACCTTCTTTACTCAAAACGATCTCATAGCCAGAATCACCTAGAACTTTCTCATCAAGGATCTTCACATTTGCTGAAAATGGGTTGTAATAAATTGAATATGCCAGATTTGGTCGATTATCAATATGGAACGAAGCAGTACCGTTATGCAATGGATAACCCTTTTTATACCTTGAAATCGAATCAACTTGATCATATTTTTTCAAATCAACTTGAACCTTTTTTGAATTAATCTCAAGTTCATTAATATTTTTAGAGTATAGTAATATGTTTTCAAATGAATTTTTTACAAATTTATCCATTTGCCGCCCTTTTTTATTATTATGCCAGCAAAAATTTGTAACAAAATTCTCTTCCCCAAATATCTCATCACAGATAGCTTTGAGGTTGGCTTGTTCGTTATCGTCAATGGAGATAAAGATAACGCCACTGTCTTTGAGGAGGTTGCGGGCAAGGACTAGGCGAGGGTACATCATATTGAGCCAGTCAGAGTGATAGCGGGCGGAGGATTTTTCATTCTTGGTCAAGCCCACCCGTTGCAAACCGTCCTCATCTCGCAGATCCATTTCATCTGCCAGTTCTTCCTCGCTCATCTGGAATTTATCTGAATATACAAAGTCCTTGCCTGTATTGTATGGCGGATCGATGTAAATCATATCAATCTTGCCCAGATAAGACTCCTGCAAGACCTTGAGGACTTCCAAGTTGTCCCCTGTTATAAAGACATTTTCAGACTTGTCAAAGTCAACACTTTCCTCAAGATCTGGGCGAAGGGTCTGGCTGGTCGGTTTACCTGCCTCCGCAATCGCTCCGCGTTTGCCGACCCAGGTAAACTCATAAGACTCCCGCCCCTCAACAATCTCTCTTGAAAGGAATTGGCGTAGCTTGTCAAAGTCAATAGCTGGACGCAACCTGCCATTTTCATCACTACTTTCTGTTAGAACCTCAGGAAAAAGCTGACCAATCTTTGCAATATTGTCTGATAAAATATCTTTTGAAGTCAGGTCTAGCTTTTCAACTTGAGTGTATTCTCCAAACTTTGCTGTGCTCATGGTAATCTCCTTTTCTTAGGCTGTCAAGCCTTTTTTGATGATGTAGATAAAAAATTGTCAAACGATTTTAGTTTGTGATATAATAGTTTCGAAAAAAGGATTGAGCGCCAACTCAATCCCAGTAGAACCGCTTTAAAGACGGTGGCTCATTTTTAACTATTCAGAAATAGCCGTTACTAGCCAAAGTATTGACGGCTATTTCTTTTGGTCATCATCTTTGAAGATTTTATAGCACAACCCTATCAAGGCGATGGTAAAACCACCAAAACTCAATAAAGTTTGTACCACTTCAAACGCTGTCAAAAGATTGTTACCCCCTTTCCGTCAGATTTTGATGAGTTGCTCATAGGCATCACCGTCCTCTCACTTAGAAAGTAACCACCGTCTTTCTCCTACATCCATTCATGGATACAGGAGCACTTTTCTACTGTTCTATTATACCATGTTTTTTTACAGAATTCACCTGGATTTTAATGCTTACTAAAATTTCATGTAGCATTTGTCAAACGATTTTAGTTTGTGGTATAATGGTTTTGAAAAAGGGATTGAGCGTCAACTCAATCCCAGTATCGTTTCCTTCCGTTTTCGAGAAACGACCTCAAACAGTCTCCCAGACTGTTTGAGCATTTTAAAGACGGGACGAATGAAGATTACAGTCAACCTGCTAGTTCACTCGGTCAAAGTTTCGTAGCGGTTGGCTGTCTTTTATTTTTTACGATTGTTAAAAATAAATGTCAGTAGCACGATTAGTAACGTGCCAAACTGAAACATCAGCCCAAGGGCCTCTGCGACAGACATTGCGGCAAACCTTTCTAGTTCGGTACTGCATAGGCACCACCTCCCAAAATAGATTTCCACCCCGCTTTTGGAACTTTTCTACTGTTCTATTATACCATATTCTCCACAGAATTTACTGTGGATTTTTTTTGAACCTGTATTCACTTGTGAAGTGCTTTCATATAAGTAATAGTTTTTTGAAGAAATACTGGCTATATTTTGAAAAAACTAACGATGAGTAGCTTAAAAACTAGCCTTAGATGAAGGTGCTGAACTGTGAATGCTGGTTCTCAACTGTTGGATTTCTTCTTCTAGGGCTTTGTAGGCCTTTCGAAGCTCCATTTGTTTGCGCATGGCTTTTTCGGCAAACATCTTTTTCTTGAGCTGGGCTGCTTGCTTTTCCATTGCTGCTAAGCGTTCCGTCTGCTCAATCTGTTCTTTGATAGAAGCTTCGCCTCCGACCAGTTCTTCTTCCCCCGCTTGTTTGACCAAGTTTTCATAAAACTGGTCCAAGTCTCTTTCTTGGTAGGTCAATGCCAGAGGTTTATCTGTTTGAAAGTGACGAACAATCTTAAAATTCCGACCCTCTCTCGATTGCGCCAGCTTTTCCTTAAAATGAATCAAATACTGGCTTGTCCCATCTGGAAATACCAGATGAAAGAGGGTGTAAAATCCCAGATAAGTGTCCAGCTCTGCTAGTAAGTGCGGGTCTAGTTGCTGACTCAAGAGATCAATCCGAAGGACGATGATTTGCTGAATGGTCTTACCCGCTGGAATGGGGAGGGTCTTGGCATCTAGTTGATGGGTAGCGGTAATCTGACCGATTTGTTGCCGGAGGAGCTGCTTATCAGCTGTAGACAGGCCAAAATTATCTAGAAAGTCCTTGTTGCCTTTTTGATAAGGCTTGTAGAGGACTTTGGGTCTTGGAATTAGAGTAGATGGTAAAAATGGCATCTTAGTCTTCTCCTTTCAAAACGGCAAAGAAGGCCATTAGTTCAAAATCATCACTTCCGTCCACCCCGCTATCCATAAAGTCAATGGTATCTGACGTGAAGAGGGACTCATTGAAGGTCTCCTCATCACTCTCCACGAGATTTTCAAGACTTCTTTGCAAGAGGTCGGAGTAATGCTCCATTTTGGCACCATCATCAGTGGCACGATTGTAGGTTGCCACCAAATCTTTCTCAGGCTGATTTTTGCCCTTGGTAATCATGCGTAGGTGCTCCAGCAATGCCTTGGTATCTGCAATGGAGTAGACCGTTTCTCCCTGGTCACTGATATAGACCAGATAGTAGGGATGAAGACGATTTTTCTTACTGAGATGGGTCTGGTGGGCAATATTCTTCAAGAGGAAGATGGCTCCAGCTGGTTGACCTTGCCCTGCCTGCACCACTGCTTGAAGACCTTTAGGCATCGCTTCTAACTCTGGATGTTTGGCTAAATAGCTGAGCAGGTCCATACGGTAGTCTTCCAAACCTAGATCCATAATGGAAATCCCCTCATTCATATCTTCCAAATCAACGACCTCTGTCTGGAGGCGTTCGAGCTGTTTCTTCCGATAATTATTGTCCTCGATTTCCTCGTTGGTCAAGACATTGTCATCAGCCGTTGAAGTCAGAACTGAGATTTTCATTCTGGATTCCACACGCGCCTTGAGATCGATATAAGTGTCCAAAGCAATGTTTGGCCAAAAATTGACCAGCTGGATGTATTTGTTCTGACTACCGATACGATCTACCCGTCCAAAGCGCTGGACAATACGGACAGGATTCCAGTGAATGTCATAGTTAATCATGGTATCAGCATCCTGCAGGTTTTGACCTTCTGAGATAACATCTGTCGCAATCAAGACATCAATTTCTCGATGATCATCAGGATAAAGCAAGTCCTTCTGCTTGGATCTCGGTGAAAAATAGGTCAGAAGGGTGTTCAAGTCCTTATTTTTGAGTGGCAAAGTGGTCGAAAAGCCTTTTGTCCCTGAAATCTGGGCTGTGTGAAGTCCATACTTATCCAAGAGATAATGGCTAATATTTTTATAAAGATAGTCTGTTGTCGTCGCAAAGGCTGAGAAGATAATCACTTTCTTGTTATCTGGATTGATTGGCTGTGCCAATTTGTCATCAATCAAGTTAAACAAGGTCTGTAATTTCTGATCTTCCTGTGGTGTGATTAAATTGACCAGATTTTCTAATTCTCTCAACACTGTTTGGTCAGCCTGTAAATCCCTCTTCCAAGATAGGTAGTCCATATCTGCCAGCTTGATAGGGAATTTCTTTCCAACAAAGAAATCCGTGTTGCTATCTTCGACATCAAAATCATCTTCAGCCAACTCTTGCAACTGAACATTCCCTTCACCACCTGCAACTTCAAACTCTTCTATGCTCAGAATTGTTTTGTCTACATAAGCCTTGACCACCTCAATCAAGGTATAGCGAAAGGCCTCGATAGAACTTTCCAAGCGTTTCAAGAGGTTGATCATCATCAGTTTCTTAATTCCCGTTTCCCGTCCAAGCTGGGTCAAACCTTGCCCTTCCGCTTTTTCATAGCGGGAACGTTTTGAGGGATGAATGAAAAGACTTGGCTGATAGATTGTTAATTGAAGTTGGTCTAACAGAGCATAAATCCGTTCATAAGTAATATCTCTTCGATTGACCGTCAAGTCTGGATAGAAGTTTTTAGGGGCCAGTCGTTCTGGAAAATCACCAATCGCATTTCTATCATAAAATTGTCGGATATGCTTACGGCTTCGTGCAATGGTCACGCTATCAAGGACTTTAAAGAAATCAAAATCAAGTCTATCTAGTAAAGCTGCTGTCGTCCGTGATTCTGCTGGTAGCTCTGCCCATTGATTATAAGCAGCCTGTGCCATACGGAAGATATCATTGATGGAGGATTTGGTATCTAATTTGGCATCAAATTGTGTCGCATCGCCCTCATAGGCTAGGGCAATTTGATTTTTCAAATCATTAAAGCGATTATTGACAGGTGTAGCAGACAACATAAGAACCTTTGTCGGCACACCGCTTTTGATAATCCGATTCATCAAGCGGGAATAGCGGTTTTCACGACCTTCTTCAATCTCGGCATCAGATGATCCACCGTTTCTAAAATTGTGTGATTCATCAATAACCACCAAATCATAGGTATCCCAACGATTAAGTGCTAAATCAATTCCATTTGATATTCCCTTGTCACGGCTGAGGTCTGTATGGTAGAGAACATCATACTGGAGATAGCGGTCGTAAATGGGATTGTTGACATAGTCGTGACGGTACATGTTCCAGTTATGCTCCAACTTTTTGGGACAAAGAACCAAGATCCGTTTGCCTCGATAGGCATAGTAGGTCATGACAGCAAGAGCTGTAAAGGTTTTTCCTAGACCGACCGAATCCGCCAAGATACAGCCGTTGTATCGTTCCAATTTTGAAATCAGCGACTTGACCGCATCCTTTTGAAAATCATACAAGAGATTCCAAATCTTGGTTTCCTTATACTGAACATGTTCATTTGGCAGTTGGTCTTGATTGACATCTTCTAAAAATTCACTAAAGATATTATAAAGCATGACATAGTAGAGAAACTCTGGCGAATGTTCCTTATGGGCCAGGGTCAGATTTTCTAAAACTTCCTCGGTCACATCACGGAAATATTCATCATTTTCCCAGTAGTCTTCAAAGTTTCGTAGATAGGTCAAACTTTGTGGCTCTGTGTAGAGATTGCGACTGGACTTAAAAAGTGAATTTTCATAACCCAGTTCCTTACGGTCAAAGTTTTTCAGCTTGTCTACTGCGATGATTTGACCGTTGTCAATCCGAATGCCGTTGTCAATTTCTTCATGGACATTGACAGACTTAAACTGAGCCTTTCGACGTACCCAGTCGGCACATTCTCTAGCAAGAGATTTTTGGGTCAGCTCATTCATCAATTTGAGCTCGTACTCAGCTCCAAATATAGATGATTCTCGCTGTTTCTTTGGTATGGTGTATTCGCGGTACTCTTTCGCAACTTCATTGGTCGTGAAGGTTGGACTTGTAAAAATAAATTGCAGCTCTTCAATTTGCTCGAGCTCTTCTTTTAAAGACTGATAAGCAAACATGGAAAAAGTTGCTGCAGCCATTTTTACTTTACTGCCTTTTCCTAAATGTTCTTTTAACTGATCTCCTAAGAGAACCAGTCGGTTATCAATTTCCATAAAATCTCCTTCAAATGTTGATTCCAGATGTAGTATACCATCTTTAGACAAGGATTTCTAGCTCTCCATCCTCCTCACCATCTCCTCCATATCATAGTCAAAAAGCAGGTTATGGCAGTCCGTAAAAAGCTGGCGACGCTTGTCATCATCCACCACCGCAACATCCACTCCCCTATCGTCATAGCAATGATAAATGACCTTTTCCTTACTGGATAGGAAGAATACAGAAGATGAAAGGTAGTGAAAACCACCATGGTCGGCCTTGATGATCTCCCACAAAAGAGCTTTCAAATCTTGGTCAGCGACTGGGAAAAGATAGCGTTCAAAGACCAGCACTTCTCCCGTCCAGTCCTCCACTTCTATCAGCTCAGGCTCAGGACACTTGTTAAAGTTAAATTTCGATGTAAAATGCCAGAGGTAGCTGGCTATATCCCTTTCTTCCTCTTGAAGAAGAGAGAGAACCACATAGTCGTATCCTGAACTAGCCCGCTCCAAAAGCTCAACCGCACGCGCATAAGCTCGGTCCAGATAAACTTTCTTAGGAAGGGTTTCAGCCTCCTCTGCAGGACCAACTTCAAATTTCAAAGCGAGCGGGGTTGCATAGAAAAATGGACCTACCAATTGGTGTTCGCCAAATTGAAAATCTCTTAGCCAATCCATTAGTTTCATAGATATTCTCCTTTTATACTTTTGTATCATTATATCACGCTTAACAAAATTCTGTCTAGTTTTCCATAGGAAAATATGATAGACTAGTACTAAACACAAACTAGGAGAAAAATATGAAAACAGCATTCATTTCAGAAAAAGCCAAATCACGCTTTAACCTCAATTTTATCCTATCGCCTATCGTGGGCATTATCTTGATGATTCTAGCGGAAATTATCGGCTATATAGTCATAATGACCTTATTTTTCAACTACATCTACGATCCATTTATATCACTAAGTTTGGAATTATTTTCCTTTGCCTTTATCAGCCTCGCTGTTATCCTCTGGGCTAGATTTGTTGAAAAGAGCTCCTGGTCTGGACTGGGCATGATAAAAAAAGGAGCCTTCAAAGACTTCATACTTGGTTGGGGAATTGGTGCAGCCATGTTAACAGCCTGCGTTTTGCTCATGTGGGCCTTTGGTGTCGTGCAGTTTACTAGCTTCCATGTTTCGCCCGCCTTTCTGGGGGAATTTCTCATTCTGGTCTTGGCCTGGTCCGTTCAGGGAACGACCGAAGAATTACTCACTCGGGGCTGGATGTTTTCTTCCCTAGCTACCAAGCACAATATCCCTGTCGGTATCCTTATTTCTTCCCTCTTCTTCACCTTTCTCCACTTGGGAAATAATGCTATCTCCCTCATTCCTATCCTAGACCTGACCCTCTTTGCCATTCTGGCCTGTCTGGTCATGTTGAAAACAGGCAATCTCTGGGTGATTGGTGGTATCCATGCCGCATGGAATTGTTTCCAAGGAAATGTCTTCGCCTTTCCAGTGAGCGGTAACCAGGCTGGTCAAGCCTTTATTGCAGTAGAAACCTCTGGCCCAGACTGGTTGTCAGGCGGTGCTTTCGGTGTGGAAGGATCCGTTATCAGCCTCATCGTCCAAGGTCTTGTCATCGCCTGGTTGGTTTACGACCTCTACTTTAAAAATAAAAATACAGCTCAATAATGAAGAAAGACTGTCGGCTATTCACTAGCTGACAGTCTTTCTTTTAAATCCTGATAAAAAATAGCTCTGCTGATTTGATAGTAAGGTCTGACATAAAAAGATAGAAGGTTGAGGGTCAGGCATTCACTGATAAACCAGACAAAAAATGCCAAGTCCAAACAGAAAGCTTTCCAATAAGCTCCCTTCATCAATAGCTGACTTTCTTGAAAAACAGCTCTAGGCTGATGGTAGCGGTCCTCTGCTAGTTGATCATATAAAACAAATACGGTCTGGGAGAAGCGATAATGGATAAAGAAATAGATTAGACTTCCAAGGACCAGAAGAATGAAGCCTGTCTGTAAGAATTGGCTTGGATGATAAAGTGCCAGCTCTGCCATTGCCCCAGGTGATAAAATCATCAAACTATGTAAAACCAAGCCGACGATGAGATGGCCAATACCTATGCCCAGCGGTAACCCCGCTAGAAAATCAATCGAGTAATGGAAAATCAGGGTGATTAAAACTGGTTTTGTCCACTCCTTTCTAGAAAGGGACAGGCTCCCCTTTAAACTGAGCTTGTCCACTTGCCCTTTGAGAAAGTCTATTAGCTGAAAGCTTGCTAGACCAAAGAGAATGTGTATGATAGCATTCAATATCGAGCTAGTGACCAGGGCCAGAGAGAGATGGGCTACCAAGCGTTCTACAACCAGACTGCTATCCTGCCTAAGCAGAAGAAAGCCTCTTAGAGCAGCAAGTAAGCCCACTACAAGATGACAAATAGACAATACAACTACAGGCGAAAAGGCGGCCGTCATGCCCTGGGTTGCCTCACGGATCAGGGTAGCTTCTGCCATCTTCTCCTTCATCCACATCATCATCCCTCCTCTCAACTCTCTACTTGTTAACTCAACTATTCACTCTACTAAAGTAAAAGCTAAACTACCGACGATGACATAAACCGATTGCTTTCTGAGAAAAGACTTTTAAAGACAAGAGGATTTTTTGCCTTCAAGTCCTCATAAAACAAGACCCTACAGGTCCAATAATATGGATAAACATGGAAAGCTAGCAATCCCAAAGTCATGAAAATACCGATAAACCAGCCCAGGAAAGACAGGTCTAGCAAAAACAAACGCCATCTATTTCCTTTCATCAATTGCCAACTCTGTCTGAATAAGACCAAAGGTGAGGAGTAGGTCCCAATTTCCACATGGTCATAGAGTAGAAATTCGACCAGACTAAAACTATAGCCAATAAAACTGGTCACTAAGCCACCTATGATGAGCAAGGCTAGCCCTAATTGCATACTACTAGAATGAAACAAAGCACCGATGTCTGGTAGTAGTCCAAAATAGATAGCTCCTAAAGCTCCCTCATCTAACAGCGCCCAAGTAATCAAGCTGGTTCCAATCAAAATCGGTAGACTGCACACAAAGAGCAAGGCTCTTCGAATGACAACCGTTAAAACCAGCGGGAAGATATTCTTCTCATCCAGTCGGTTAAAACAATCCATGAAAGTCAAACGGCAACCTTCTTTTCGAACAACTCGTATGAGCTGAAAACAAGCGGTGATTATCAGACATTCTATAGCCAGATTTAAAAATATGCTTGGTGGAGATAGGTGGATTTGAAAGCTACGAACACTTCCAAATTCCTCAACCGTTTTGTTAAAAATAGGGATACCAGCCCAACCATAAGCAACCTTCAAGTAAGATGTAACCAGAGTAGAGAGGAAAGAAATCAAAATGGGGGGCATAAACAAGAAAATCATCCCATCTGTTGTACTTCTAATATCTCTTGCTTTCGCACGAATATCACTATTTAGCATAGATTACCCCTTTCGTTTAGCCTTCGGGTCTAAGACCATCAAGGAAAAATCTCCTTGAGTTGATACCTACTATTGATAAACTAGCTCTCAATTGTATATATTATACTATTTTGTACAAGAAATTTCTATAAATTCTATAAAAAAATTGCAAAAAATCCTAGTCTGAAAACTAGGATTTGATAAAATCAGATTACCAGCCTTTCTCTACTCGATGACATCAGTTCTCTTCTTCTATTCTGTATTCCAAACCATACTGGTCACGCGATAGGTAGCCATAATCTACCAAGTAACGTCTTAAAATAGCATAATCATCATAGATCTCAGCTAGAAAGGCATTGACATCTTTTTCTGTAAATGTCGAGCCCTTCTTAGCCAATTCCTCCTGCAAGTAGGCAAACAAGACCTGCTTACTTTTTAATTTCTTCGGAATGACAAGCAACTTCCCATCTCGGAAAAATTTTTCTTGAATACCTTGAGTGTTCATACTTCCCTCCCAAAAATCCTAGCCCGCAGACTAGGATTTGTAGTATAGTCTTTCAGTTTGCTTTTGTACTAGCTCCAAAGGTTTGGGAAACCTTTGGAGGTCGGAAATAGAGCGAATAAAGTTCGCATCACAAGCTGCAGATAGCTTGCACAGACCAACCGTCTGTGTAAGGCTAGAAATATTACTTGCGATAGCAAGTCACAGCTGTCGAGTACGGCAAAGCGAGTTCAAATAATCTGAAATTATTTGAAGTTGGAGATAAGGAAACGGAGTTTCCTCATACGTCGAAGTAATAAAAGATAAAATGAAAGACTAAAGTTTAACGAATTTCAGCTCCAAGTGTTTCGAGCGACTTACTGATTTTCTCCATGTACTTAGCCACTTCCTCATCCGTCAGGCTGTCCGCAGGATTTTGGAAGGTCAGGTTATAAGCCATAGACTTCTTGCCAGCCTCAATATTGCTGCCAGCATAGACGTCAAAGAGGGTCACCTTGGTCAAGCGTTTCACGCCAGCACCAGCAATCGCATCCAGGACATCCTGATGTTTGACATCACTGCTCAAGAGCAGGGCAATATCACGGCTAACTGCTGGGAATTTAGAGATTTCGGTAAATGGCTGAGCAGGCTGGAGGGCTTCTTCAATCGCATTCAGATTGATTTCAGCCACATAGGTCTCAGGAATACCGTAGTCCTTAGCCGTTTGAGGATGTACCTGACCGACAAAGCCGATTACCTCCCCATTCAAATGAATTTCAGCTGTACGACCTGGGTGCAAGGCAGCAATCTCACTAGTCGCTACAAAGTCAACTGCCAACTTGTAATGAGCAAAGATAGCTTCCAAAATCCCTTTGGCATGGAAGAAATCAACAGGCACAGCTGGTGTCTGGAAGTCTTTCTCAGCTACCAAGCCAGTCAAGACAAGGGCAAATTTATTGATTTCTTGTGGCAAGTCTTCTTTTGGATTGCCAGACTGTTCAAAGATTTTACCGATTTCGTAGAGGGCCAAGTTCTTATTCTTACGAGCCACGTTGTAGGCTACTGTTTCCAGCATACCAGACACCATGTTCTGACGGAGGGCAGAGCGGTCAACAGTCATTGGCCACATTAGTTCAGTGACTGTGGTTGGACGAGCCGCAAACTCCACAGCCTTTTCAGGCTTTGTCAAAGCATAGGAAATGATTTCTGTCAGACCTGCACCTTCTGCCAGGCTACGAACTTGGCGACGGATGCTCTGGGTCAGGGTCAACTCACCTGCTGTTCCGTCCTCTTTCGGAAGAGTGGTCGGTAGATTATTGTAACCATAAATACGAGCGATTTCCTCTACCAAGTCCGCTGGAATGCGAATGTCCCAACGGCGACGCGGTACTGCGACTGTAAACTGACTTGCATCGCCAGTTGTTTCCATACCTAAACGACGGAAAATGTCTGCGATTTGAGCATAGTCGAGGTTGGTCCCGAGCGAGCGGTTAACGTAATCAATGGTTGCTGTGACTGGGACGTCCGAAGTGTCCACGCTGCCCGCAGAAACGATACCAGACAAGACCTGACCGCCAGCCAGCTCTGCAATCATAGCAGCCGCTGTGTCCATAGCCTCCGTCAAGGTCGCTACGTTGATGCCTTTTTCAAAGCGAGAAGAGGACTCAGACCGAAGGTTGAGGCGACCTGAGGTCTTGCGGATAGACTTGCCGTCAAAAAGGGCAGCTTCCAGCACGACGGTCTTAGAGCTATTGTCGATTTCTGTATTGGCACCACCCATAACACCACCGAGGGCAACTGCCTTGTCCGCAACGGAAATGACAATGTCATCAGCAATCAAGTCACGTTCTTCGCCGTCAAGAGTTACCAAGTTCTCACCCTCTTTTGCCTGACGAGCCACGATTTTCTTGCCGTCAAACTTGTCAAAGTCAAAGGCGTGCATTGGCTGACCGAAGTAAAGCAAGATGTAGTTGGTAATGTCCACCACGTTATTAAGCGGACGGATACCTGCGTTCATGAGCAGATTTTGCAACCACTGTGGACTTGGTGCGATAGTCACATTTTCAATAACACGGGCCGTGTAGGCAGTCACCTTGTCCGACTCGATAGCCACTTCAATCACATCGCTGGCTTTTTTATCGCTTTCTTCCAAGACAACAGGCTTGAAGTTGACCTTGCTGTCATAGATAGCTGCCACTTCGTGAGCCACGCCACGCATAGAAAGGGCGTCAGCACGGTTTGGCGTGATGGACAGCTCGATAATCTCGTCGTCCAGGTCCAGGTATGAAAAGATTGGCTCACCCACGACTGCATCTTCTGGCAGGTGGTAGATACCGTCCGCATAGACCTTTGGCACCACAGAGTCGGACACGCCGATTTCGCTCAATGAGCAGAGCATACCCAAAGACTCAACGCCGCGAATTTTGCCTTTCTTGATCTTGTAGTTTCCAGCGATACGAGCTCCTGGCAGAGCGACGATCACCTTGATGCCAGGCTTGACATTCGGAGCACCGCAAACGATTTGCGTGATTTCCTCACCCACATTGACCTGACAGATATTGAGGTGGGTATCTGGAATTGGCTCAGCAGACACAACCTGACCGACAACCAACTTAGAAAGGCCAGCACTCTTTTGCTCAACACCTTCTACTTCAATTCCTGTTGTTGACATTTTTTCAGACAAGTCATGACTTGTCGCATCAAAGTCAACTAGTTCTTTTAACCATTTGTAACTTACTAACATATTATCCTTTCTGGTGCAAAGGCCGTTTCAGTAGCCAATCCACATCTATCTTATCACCGACCGCAAATTCATGCTGGCCAAATTTTTCAAATCCATATTTTGTATAGAATTGCTGAGCCTTGTAATTGTGTTCCCAAACTCCCAGCCAGACCCAGTCACAACTAGACTGCTCTGCTTTTTCCAAAGCAAATTCAAACAAGACCTTCCCAAGACCGCGACCTTGAAAAGCCTGCAAGAGATAGATACGCTGAATTTCAAAGGCATTGTCCAACTCCTGCTCCGTCTGGGCAGGACCTTGGTTGAGCTTGAGATAACCAGCCACCTGATCACCAATCCTCAGAAAATAATGCTGGCAATTTGGGTCCGACAACTCACGGGTCAAAACCTCCACGGAATAAGCCTCCTCGAAGAATGCTTCCAACTCCTCTGGATCATTGTCATGAGCAAAGGTTTCAGCAAAGGTCTGCTTGGCCAACTCCTGCAAAACGGAAACCTCTTCTAAACGTATAGGATCAATCTGAATCTCATTGCCTCTCATTCTAACTGGGTTAAGTAAGCTGCTAGAGCGACTACCTTTTCTCTCAATCAACAATCTACTAACTTTATCGGATTACTAGTATTTCAAGCAAAACGATATTTTTTGCTTGAAAGCCTAGTAAGGTAGCTAGGAAAGTCGCAGAGCAGCGATTCCCACACCTTAAATAGTGCGAGATTACGACGCTCTAAGGTTAAAAACGACATTTTTTTCAACCTTGAACCTAGTAAAGGGAGTAGGCAGACCGCCATAGCGGCCACCTTTTCTCTCAATCAACAATCTACTAACTTTATCGGATTACGACGACTTTCAAGCAAAACGATATTTTTTGCTTGAAAGCCTAGTAAGGTAGCTAGGAAAGTCGCTTAATGGCGATTTCCGTTCACCTACTCCAGCGGTGTTACGACGGTTCAAGGTTGAAAACAACATTTTTTTCAACCTTGAACCTAGTGAGGGGAGTAGGTAGACCGCCATAGCGGCTACCATTTCTCTCAACCAACAATCTACTAACCTTTATCAGATTACGACGGCTTTCAAGCAAAACGATATTTTTTGCTTGAAAGCCTAGTAAGGTAGCTAGGAAAGTCGCTTAATGGCGATTTCCGTCTACTTAAGAGCTGGCTTTGTCAGCCTTAAGTAGTGCTACGTTAGAATTGCTCCGAGAATCGTACATCACCTTGGTAGAAACCACGAATGTCGTTGATACCGTAGCGAAGCATGGCAATACGTTCTTGACCAAGACCGAAGGCAAATCCAGAGTACTTGGTTGAGTCAATGCCACTCATTTCCAATACTTGCGGGTGGACCATGCCGGCACCGAGGATTTCAATCCAGCCTGTTTTCTTACATACATTACAGCCGTCACCACCACACTTGAAGCAAGAAACATCCACCTCAACAGAAGGCTCAGTGAATGGGAAGTAAGACGGACGCAGACGAATCTGACGCTCTTCACCGAACATCTTTTTGATAATCATTTCAAGCGTACCTTTGAGATCGCCCATGGATACATTTTCACCGACAACCAAGCCTTCAATCTGGTGGAACTGGTGGCTGTGGGTCGCATCATCCGTATCACGACGGAAAACACGTCCAGGCGAAATCATCTTCAAGGCACCTTTTGAGAAATCATGTTGGTCCATGGTACGCGCCTGAACAGGCGACGTATGGGTCCGCATAAGGATTTCTTCTGTGATGTAGAAGGTATCCTGCATATCACGTGCTGGGTGGTCTTTTGGCAAATTCATGCGCTCAAAGTTGTAGTAATCTTTTTCCACTTCAAATCCGTCAACGATTTGGAAGCCCATGCCCAAGAAAATATCTTCGATTTCTTCAGAAGTCTGAGTCAAGACATGGCGTTTTCCGACCTTGACATGACGACCTGGCAAGGTCACATCAATGGTTTCTGAAGCTAATTGCTGCTGAATTTTCGCTGCTGCAACCTTCTGAGCTGTTTCTTCAAAAGCAGCCGTCAGCACATCACGCACTTCATTGACCTGTTTACCAACGATTGGTTTCATTTCGTTCGAAAGGTCTTTCAAGCCTTTCAACAAGTCCGTCAAAGACCCTTTTTTACCCAAAACCGCAACACGCAGGTCTTGTAGTTCTTTTTCTCCTTGGTGCTGGATTTCTTTTAACTTTTCAAGTGTAGTTTGGCTTAATTCAGCCAACTGTTGTTCAATGTTTGACATAATTCCTCCAATAAAAAAACGCATGACACCACTCGTATCGGAGCGTTGTCACGCGGTACCATCCGTTTTCATCTGCAAGGCAGACCTTAGTTCTATGAACCTGTATTCACAAGTAAAGTGCTTGCACATAAGAGATAGTTTTTTCGCTAATCAAGGCAGTTTTTTGAGGGAATACTGACTGTATTTTGAAAAAAACTAACGATGAGTAGCTGAAAAACTAGCCTTAGATGGAAGTGCTGAACTGTGAATACAGGTTCTAAGTCCTTGTGTGAGTGAATTCGACCAACTTTCACTGATTGAGCTTACAGTCACGGCTCAACTCCCTGGACAGTTTCCATAGGTGTACTAGTCTCACAGACTTCTATTCAATTAAGAATATTCTATCAAAAATAAGAAAGTTTGGCAATAAATATCCCTAGAAAAACTCCCTCTATCTAGGATAGAAAGGAGTTTAGTTTTATAGTTTTGCCTGCCATTTATTGGCCCAAACATTCTCATTTGGCACACCATAGAAGTCATCTTTTCCTTCTAATTTATCAAGGAGGGATTCAATCGTGTTTTTATTATGATGGTAGGCATTGACAGCAGTTTTGACCATGGTAACATCGTGAAGGTGAGTTGTATAGTTTAGTGAAACGAAAATGGTTGGAACTTCATGTACATACCAAGGAACTTCATTGGACATGGCCGTTTTCCACTGGATGCGGTAATTATTCTGCGCTCCATATCCAATGACATTGGCAACAGTCAAGGCTAAATCAACTTCTTCTCGGTATTGCAGCGTTTTACCTTTGATTCGAGTCGTACCATCATTGACAGTCACTTCATAACCACGCGCTTCCAAGGCAGCTTTAAGGTTATCAACCACTTCTGTACTTGCCGCCATAATGCCTTCTTTTTCACCTTCTAAGTAATACAAACGGATTCTGCGATGGGTTTCTGGACTAATTGGAAGATTTTTCTGGGTATCCTTCAACAACGTAATTGCTTTATCTGCTGCTTCACGTTGCCAAGCCAAGTGTTCTTCACAGCCGATAATAGCCAATTCATCAGCTGATTTTAGCAAGGTTCCTTCCGCTTGCTTGATATGCAGATTGAGTTTGGCTTTCAGACCTAAAATGCGACGGAGAGCATCATGAAGGCGTTCCTCAGTAATCACTCCCTTGCGGTAGCCATTGAGCATGAATTCAAAATCTTCTTCTAAGTTATTGAAGAATAAGAACATATCACAACCCGCAGCAATAGCTGCTGGGACATAGTCTTCACGACGCATGGCTGCTGTCATACCCAACATGTGGCTGGCATCTGTTATGACCAAGCCATTGAATTCCAGTTTTTCTTTCAATAAATCTTGGATCAATTCGGGAGCCAGGGTTGCAGGCAAAATGTCTTCGTCCATCAAACTTGGATTCAGTTCTTTCTGGTAATATGGCAAGGCTATATGACCCGCCATAATCATCTCAACACCAGCTTCAATATGATGACGATAGACACGACCAAAACTCTTGTCCCATTCTTCTGGAGAGAGTTCATTGACACCGAGGACTAGGTGCTGATCACGTTCTTCTGTACCATCTCCTGGGAAATGCTTGATACATTGAATAACATCTCTTTCAGCAGTCAATCCTTCTAGATAGGCACTGGTATAAGCAATAACATCATCCGCATTTGTGCCGTAGGCTCTGGTATTGACAATGGTATTGCGCCAGTTCTGAACAATATCCACGCAAGGATCAAAGTTGACATTTACACCTAATGCAGTCTCCTCGCGCGCAGATACGAGACCTGCTAGGTAGGGAATACGAGGATCCCGACTGGCTTCAGATTGAGCGCCTGAAGAAATATAGGTCCCTCCTTTCACAGCTCCATCTCCACCTGAGTCACAGTTCGCCGCAACCAAGAGAGGTACTTTTGAATAGCTTTGCAACTCGTTAATCAGTCCTTGTACCTGTTCTGGACTGCCATTCATATAACGGGCGCCACCTATGTGGTATCGTTTTATCAATTCCTGATTACTCAGATTATTTCCACTAAAGGCATCCCCTCCGAAGAAGAATAGATTGACAAACAGTTGACCGATTTTTTCCTCATCTGTCAGATGAGCCAAGGTGTTTTCTACCCAAGCAATCTGCTCTTCATTCAAACAATAGGGTTTCTTCCGCAAATCAACCAATCTAGGCATTATTTCCTCCTTATTTTCCGCGCCAAATACGTGTATCTAGCAAACCACAGTAGGCATCAACAGGCGATACTCCTGTAAAGGCTGACTCTCCTGCTAGTTTAGCAACCAAGGCTTCTAAAGTGACAGGCAAGCCATCGTAGGCATTGATATAGGTTGCAACCTGTGGCATATCTGCAAGTGCAAATGGGTGCTGAACTGAAACAACAATGGTTGGAATTTCGTGAACATAGAAAGGCTGGTCTGGTGTTCCCTTGGCAGCTGGCCAAATAATCCGCTGAGTTGTTCCTCCTGAGTTGACATCGACTAAATTGATAATCAAATCATAGTTATCTGTGATTTCGGCAATTGGACGCTTGGAAGCATAGACATTTGCAATCGCTGCCGGTCTTTCTTCTTCTGGCAATTTGGCAATCCGTGCTTCTGTGTTTTCCCAGATGGATACTTGGTGTCCCCGAGCTTCTAATAGTTCTTTCAGCGTATCGGCTGCTCTCTTCTTGCCAGCATTGATCATGGCGCCAAAACCACCCTTATAGCCATCCACTTCGACCAATAAAATCCGTTTGTAGCGTTCTGAATTGACTGGGAAAATTCCTTCTTGTTTGGCTTTTACCAAGGTAATCGCCTTGTCAGCTATTTCTTTTGCAAGCTGTTTTGCCTCATCTCTACCAATCAAAGCCAGTGCTTCTTCTTTTGGCAACATGATTTCCTGACGACGACCTTCAAACAAGTGAAGACCAAGTTTAGCTTTCAAGCCCAAGGTACGACGAAGGGCATCATGGAGGCGTTCCTCAGAAAGCAGACCATTTTCCAATCCTTCTTTCATCCATTGCAAATCTTCTTCTGGATCGTTGAAGAAAAGGAAAAGATCACAACCTGCCTCAATAGCTGTAGGCAATAGCTCACGACGGGACATAGAAGCAGTCATACCGATCATGTGACTGGCATCCGTGACGATGGCTCCATTGTAACCTAACTCTCCACGAAGCAATTCATCCAAGAGGGTTTTATTCAGCGAAGCTGGTAACATGTCATCCAATTCACGTTCTGGGTGCATTTCTTTCTCAACATTTGGCAAATGAATATGTCCAGCCATGATACCTGGAAGACCTGCGTCAGCCATCTCACCGTAAATCCGTCCAAATGTTTCCATCCATTCAGACTTGGTCATGGGATTCGAAGCAAAAGAGAGATGATGGTCACGTTCATCTATACCATCTCCAGGAAAATGCTTAGCAAACGGTACAATGCCATGTTCCATAATGCCTCGCATGTATTCTTTGGATAATTCAATGACTTGGTCTACATTAGCTCCCCAAGTTCGGTTTGCAATGATTGGATTTCGCCAATTACGGCTGAGGTCCATAATCGGTGCAAAGGAGGCATTGCAGCCTACCGCAGCTGCTTCAAGTCCTGCAACTTTCCCCATTTCATAAGCATAGCGAGGTTCGGCTGTCGCAGCAATCTTGATTTCATCCCCAATTTTCGTTCCGTCCGTAACAGCGCCATTCCCACCAGATTCGGTATTGGCTGCAATCAAAAGGGGAATCTTAGACTTGGTCTGCAAAATATAGTTTTGCTCCCAAATATCTGCAGCAGGTCCAGGATTATAACGAACAGCAGCAATCTTATAATCATTTAATACTCCAGTCAGATATTCTTCCGTCCGCTGGCTCCCCATGTTGACAAAGAGGTGACCGATTTTTTCATCCAAAGTCATCTGAGCAATGGTTTCTTCAATCCAAGAAATAGCCTCTTCGTCAAGATTGTAAGGATTCTTCTGTAAATCTACTAAATGTGTCATGTTTGCCTCCAAAAAAGCTAGAGGGCATAGCGCCTCTAGCCCTTCTCTCTAGTCGTCTAAATTATTCCAAAATTTCTGTGTCAATTCTGTTTCTTTCTCACCTGTGAATGCTTGATGAACAAAGTCATCTGCAATCGTTTCTGTCAAATCTGCCCAAGATTGCATCTCTTGTCCTACTAAAATAGGATAGAAGTGGACATTATTGAGTTCCGCCGCCTTCAAATCACCTGGCGAGTCACCAATCATCATAATCTTATCAGGACAATACCCTTCCTCTATTAACAGTTTGATGACATCTTCTTTCTTGCCACGGTCTTGACAGTACAATTCTGTAACAAAGTCCATCAACCTCTGGTCTGTCCACTCTTCTTCTACCGCTTCCTTATTAGCAGAAGAAACCACGTAGACTTTTCCTAACTGGCTCAATTTTTCCAAGCCCTTGTGAACGCCGATGAAGGCTAAAACAGGACCGCTATAATGCTTAATGGCTTGATTGACTTGATTGGACCATTCTAAAGCTAATTCCAAGTCTTTTGACGGCTGCTCCTCTATCAATCTTTCCAGAGAAGCATTTGACAAAGAAAATGTTGTAGCAACCCAATTTTTCAAGTTGTCTATACCAGTCACACCTGCAAATTCTAGGCCTTTTACTAAGCCAACAAAACGGTTAATGCCACGTTCTCGTGAGTAGAGATTGACTCGGTTCCATTCAGTTAAAAATGGTTCTTTATCTTCAACACCAAAAACTTCCGCAGCCAAGGGGCCGAAAAAGAGTTTATGTTTGTAGGTCATGGTGTCCATGGCGCAGCCATCAGAGTCCACACAAAATACGTAATCCGTTTTCATCATCAAACTCCTGAATAGGCTGAGAAGCCACCGTCAATCGGTAAAACAACACCGTTGACAAAGCTTGCCAAATTCTCGTCTGCCAAGAAGAAGACTCCGCCGACTAGCTCTTCCGCTTCACCAAACCGCCCCATTGGTGTATTGGTCAAAATCTTGTTGGCACGTGCGGTCGGTTGACCCGACTCGTCAAACAGCAAACCACGGTTTTGGTTGGTAACCAAGAATCCAGGCGCAATCGCATTACAACGGATGCCAACTTTTGAAAAATGGACTGCTAACCATTGGGTAAAATTACTAATAGCAGCCTTGGCACCTGAATAGGCTGGAATTTTTGTCAAAGGAGTAAAGGCATTCATGCTGGAAATATTGATAATATTTGCTCCCGAGCGACCGATCATATCCTGTGCAAAGACCTGTGTTGGCAATAAGGTTCCAAGATAATTCAAATTGAATACAAAGTTGATACCTGCCTCATCCAAGTCGAAGAAAGTCTTGGTCTCAGCTGGCAGACCAATCTCATGGAATTCATTGTCCGTTGTCGCTTTTGGATTATTGCCTCCAGCACCATTGATTAAAATATCTACAGGGCCAAAATCTGCTAGGACTTGCTGGCGAACATCTTCCAAATTTTCCTTAGAAAGAACGTTAGATTTGTAAGCTTTTGCAACACCACCTACTGCTTCAATCTCATCAACGAATACCTGAGCCGCAGCCTCATTCAAGTCTAAAAGCGCAACCTTTGCACCTGCCTTGGCAAATTCTTTTGCCAAATAGCCACAGAGAATGCCACCTGCTCCTGTAATAACAACAACCTTATCCTTAAATTCAATAACACGTGACATATTAGCTCTCCTTATTTCCAACTGTTTTGACTGTAATTCCAAAATCTGGTGTCTTGCCTGCTGCTCGCATATTGGCTTCATAGAGACCGTTAAAGTAGGTTGCCCCAAGGGCTCGGTCATACAGACCATAACCAGGTGTCTTGGTTTGATCTCCCCAGATACGGCGGCCGTGGTCTGGACGTAAGGCTCCAGCCCAGTCATAGTCCACCAATAATTTAACAACAGCATTCATATCAATGTCACCAGCTTGTGACAAATGTGCAGTTTCTTGGAAGCCCCAAGCACCTGCCGTCACATTGCGCGTATGCATAAAATTGATACGATTGCGTTTGAGAGCATATTCCATCATGGCAAGGACATCATTTTTCGGATCAGAAGCATAGGATCCTACACACATGGTAATTCCATTGTGTTCTGAATCATAGAGATTCAAAAATCGTTCAACGGCTTCTTGACCAGTAATAATACGTGGCAATCCAAAAATTCCATACGGAGGGTCATCAGGGTGAATGGCCATTTTGACTCCAGCTTCCTCAGCCGTTGGTAGAATCGCTTTGATAAAATACTCCAAATTCGCCCATAAATCTTCTTCAGAGATATTCTGACGATAATTTTCAATAATCGCCTTCATTTCTTCCTTGGAATAGGACGAATCCCAACCTGGTAAGTTCAAATCATCCGCCACAGGATCAACACCTGCTAAATCAGATTTTAGGAAAGCTAAAGAGGTTGAACCATCTGGAAGTGGGTGGTGCAAGTCTGAACGGGTCCAGTCAAACACAGGCATGAAATTGTAGCATACAACTGGAATACCTGCAGCCCCTACATTACGGATGGAAGTTTTATAGTTTTCAATTAACTCATCACGATTTGGCTTCCCTTGTTTGATGTCTTCATGGACAGGAATGGATTCAATAACCGTAATTTCAAGTCCTGCCTCTTCTACCATTTTTTTCAGCTCTAGAATGTTTTCAAGGGGCCAAGCTTGACCAACTGGTACATCGTAGACTGCTGTTACGATTCCCTGCATACCAGGGATTGCTTTAATCTCTTCCAGTGTCACAGGATCTTTTTTCCCGTACCATCGAAATGACATTTTCATGATTTACTCTCCTTTATTGTTCAAAAAATTCTTTGGCATTGTAATAGGATATGGCTTCTACAAACTGGCCTAAACGATTGTAATCTTCTGGCACTTCCTCATCAACTATCCATTGACCAACATAGGTCGCTAAAATGCGTCTGAAATAATCATGCCGTTGATAAGATAAAAAGCTACGCGAATCTGTCAACATACCAACGAAATTGGCAAGCATGCCCTGTTCTGCATAGGCATTCATCTGGTCAATCATGCCCAACTTGGTATCATTGAACCACCAACCAGCACCAAATTGTAGCTGACTACGGCGCCCTTCCTCATTGGACTGGAAATTCGCCAAAGTATTGGCCAGAGCAATGTTGTAACTTGGATTGAGATTGTACCAAATCATTTTTGGAAGGGCATTTTCCTTGACCAAGTTATCTAACAAACGATTCAAATTCACAGTCAGACATGTCTGGTCTCCAATCGAATCCACACCTACATCTGCTCCAAGTTTTTCAAACAGTCCGGTATGGTTGTTCCGTAAGGCACCAAAGTGAACTTGTGTCACAAAGCCATGTTTCTTGTACAATCGGCACAATTCTCTAAAGATAGCAGTCTGCCATTTATTGATACTGGATTGACCAGCTTCTTTACCTGCAAGTCGTGCTAGTAAAATTTCATCCAACTCTTCAAGGCTTGCTTCTTCATATGAAATAGCCGTAAAACTAATGTCACTTGCTCGGCAACCGTGTTGAGCAAAATAGGAAACACGCTGACCTAGTGCCTCTACAAAACTTGCAAAGTCTCTTACTGCTACCCCTGTTACTTCCTCCAAGCGTTTCATAAATGGATTGAAATTTCGATGCTCGATAAAGGCTTCATCTGGGCGGAAAGTCGGTGCCACTACAGTATCTATGGTCGAGTCCTCAGCCAGACGCTTATGCCATTCCAAGCTATCTAGTGGATGGTCAGTTGTCCCAATAAAGGTCACCCTAGCATCCGCAATCAACTTACGTGGACTAACTTGATGTTCTTGCAAATAAGCATTGAGCTGATAATAGAGTCGCTCGGCATTTTCTTCGGTCAACAATTCCTCAACACCGAAAACCTGTCGCAATTCCAAATGACTCCAATGATAGAGAGGGTTTCCGAAAGCCCGTTCCAAGGTCCTTGCCCAGGCTTTAAACTTATCTAGTTTACTTGCTGAACCTGTGATTTCTTCTTCTGAGATACCATTAGCCCGCATCAAGCGCCACTTATAATGGTCACCCCCCAGCCACAGATCAACAATATCTTCATAAACCTTATCTTCAAAAATTTCCTTAGGATCCAAGTGACAATGGAAATCATAGATAGGAAGCTCTGCTATTTTTCCGTAAAGCTCCTTAGCAGGCTCGTTTTTTAGCATAAAGTTTTTGTCATTAAAACTCATTTCATCCCTCCAAAGCTGCAACAAAACTGCGAGCAATTGTCGTTACACTTTCATAGCCTTCAGCCTGCACTCGACTTGCCAGAGCCGAACCGACTCCAACAGCACAAGCACCGGCTTTTTTCCAATCTGCAACATTATCAACTGATACGCCACCTGAAGGCATCAAATCCACTTGAGGCACCGGGCCGTGAATATCCTTGATAAATCCAGGCCCCAACACGCCACCAGGGAAAAGCTTGATAATAGGACATCCCGCTTGACTGGCTGTGACAATCTCTGTTGCAGTTGCACAGCCTGGGAAATAGAGCACCTCAGCCTCTTGTGCCAAGTCTTGAATTTCCCTATCAAAATGGGGACTAACCAGGAAACTAGCACCAGCATCAATGGCCTCTTGTGCGAGAGATACATTCATTACAGTTCCTGCACCAATGACTACGGAAGAATCGTCTGAGAACTCTTCCTGTAATTCTTTGATAACTGTCGCTGCATTTGGAGTCGAAAATGTAATCTCAATATTTCGAATACCTCCCAAAATCGCATGGCGAGCGATTTCTTTCGCATCGTTTTCATCTTTTCCGCGAATCACTGCAAAAAAATAATTTTCTTTTAATTGTCTTAACATCTTGACCTCCAATTAGAAAGCGTTGTCATTTATAGATATAGTATATAATTCATCAGATGATTTGTCAAGGAAAATGCAAAAAATACCCAGAAAATTATTCTGGGCAGTATATTTTTTATTTCTATTTATGATCATTGAGACCATGCATGGTCATATCTTTATCGAACCATTCACTTAACACAACCTGTCTTACTGCTATAATATGTGCTAGCATGCTATCATAGGCCGCAACAGGATGGCGTTGTTTGATAGCCATTAAGATATTCCTATGGGCCTGTAAACTATCCGATTTCATCTGACGATTTGAATAATTTTCATTGATCAGATGAATAGATTGATTAATGACAGGCATGAGACTTGTCATAGCCAGATTCCCACTCATCTCAGCTAACATACAGTGGAATTCTACATCCAATTCCAGATGCTTCGAATCTCCAGCAGCTACCGCCTCTTCAATAGCAAGGACAATTTCTTCTAGTCGAGCAATATCTTCATCTGAAGCAAACTGAGCGACACGCTCCGCAATTCTCGGTTCAAGCAAATACCGCACTTCAAACAAATCTGTCGTCAACTTCACACGGTCTCTGACCAAAGAAAAACCTAAAGGATCCTCTGATACTCCCTTTTTAGAGCTGATATAGGTTCCCGACCCTTGGCGCACTTCCAGAATATTTCGAGTAGCCAAACTCCGAACAGCTTCACGAACAGTCGAACGGCCAACTTCTAAATCTTGGGCCAATTCATACTCATTTGGAAGCTTGTCACCAACTTCATATCCTCTTTCCAAAATCAATTCCAATAAGCGTTCTGATGCTTTTTCTACCAAGGGTTTCGCCATGTGCTTGGTCCTCCATTACAACTTTCTATTTGCTACTATTATAGCTCATTTCCTCTTATAATGGTAGTTCGGAATGGCAGTCCAACGTTTCTTAATTTCTCTTACAATTTGCTTGGGTTGTCGATTTCTCGAGAACAATCCTTTGTGATTTCCTTGAATGCGAATGATACCAACTGTAGTTTCAAAATCTGCAAAATTCCAGACTTGTTCACCCACTAAATTCGGAATAGAGTCAAAAACGCGATGGTTCATATCGTAGTAATCCACCTGAAATTCCTCAGTATAAGGAATATCCCACATCGAATGTAGGCCCGGCAAGGTGTCTGCACCATATTCTGTAATCAAAATCGGCTTGTCTGGATAAAGCTCTTGCCAGGTCTCTAATTCCTTACGAAGTCCCTTCTCTGCGGTCTTCAAGTCACCATGAGCAACATACCAGCCATAATAACGATTGAGACAGACAACATCGACCAAATCCATAACCTCATCCTTATCAGGCGTTGCTGTCATAATATTGACCAAGGTCACAGGACGCTTAGAAGGATCTCTGTCCCTCATGCGCTGAATCAGAGGTTCAAAGTAAGCACGTGCTCCCTTTTCATGCCCTGCTGGCTCATTGGCGACAACCCACATCACTACAGATGGGTGGTTCTTATCACGCGCTATCAATTCATCAATCACCAGCTCATGAGCCTCCTTGGTTTGCATAACTTCCCAGGTGCTTTTTACCTCTTCAGAATCCCCTGTCAAATTCAAGGCAGCATTAAACTGTTGGAACAGACCAACTGCTGGCACTTCATCAAGGACGACAATTCCCAAACGATCAGCCAAACGCATCATTTCCTCAGAATAGGGATAATGGGATGTCCTAAAGGAATTTGCTCCAATATCTTTAAGCAAATTCAAATCCATCAGATTGGCTGCTTCATTGAAACCACGACCATTAATAAAGGTATCTTCATGTTTACCAAATCCCTTGAAATAGAAAGGTTTTCCGTTGATGAAAAATTGCCCATTTTCAACTGCTACACTACGAATACCAAATTGTTCTGAGTAGGTATCGAGCAAGTTTTCTCCGTCAACTAATTCAACTTTAGCAGTATAGAGATAGGCATCCAAGACCTCCCAAAGGCGTGGATGTTCAATGACCATTTGTCCATTTTCAAGAAGACCTACTTCCTGTCCCTCTTGATCTAAAATAGACATACGGATGGAATCGTACTGCCCAACTGTCTTCACATCAACATTCACTTCCGCCTGAGTCAAATCTTGATTTAGCTCCGTCCGAATAACAATATCTTCAATCCTATTTTGGGGACGTTTATAGAGATGTACGGTTCTCTGAATACCAGCATAGTTGAAAAAGTCAAAATTTTCCTTGACTGTCTTCACAACTTGACCATTCTCATCCACTTCTTCACTATAATTCCCTACTGGAAGGGTTGTGTAATTCAACTCATTATTGGCACAGACTGTCAAACGGAATTGGTCAGCATCGTATAAGTTTGAGGGAATCAAGCATTCAAAAGGTGTGAAACCACCCTTGTGCTCCCCGATTAGCTGACCATCTGCATAGACTTTTGCCTGATGCGTCACCGAACCAAAACGCACAACCAACTCTTCATCAGCTGATACGACAGGAAGAGCCACCGTGAGTTCATACCAATTATCACCGACAAAACGACGCTTTGCTTTATCGACAACAAGATCATTGAAAGAACTCGGTACAACCATTACTTCATCTGTATCTAACAGAGTATGAACATCATTGTTCCCTTGCTTAAATTTCCATATTCCATTTAAAGAATAGACTGAGCGTGTTTTTGTTTGTATCGGATACAACATACTTTTTCCTTCTTTCTATCGTTTTATTTCACGTGACCCTTTTTTCAATAGCAAATCAATATCTGATTGACTGATGACATTAATGTCCCCTTCAATGGTATGTTTGAATTGAAAACTAGCCATCCCTAAGTCGACTATTTCCTGTGGCGTTTTTTCCTGCAAATAGCCCAAAATAATTCCTGCTGTAAAGGCATCCCCTGTACCAACACGGTCCAAAACTTGAATGGATTCTTTTTCCGTTTCATATAGAATACCATCTTGATACAAGTATGCCTTCAACAAATATTCATTATTGTAGGTCATTTCCCTCTGGGTAAAAGCAAGACCCTGCAAAGAATAGTTCTCTGCTAAACCTTTAACAACCTTCAGCAAGGTATCCTTATATTCATAAGGACGTTCTAGCCCCAATTCATCCTTCAGATCTTTTCCAGATTCATTTAAAAGTTGAATAGGCTCTAGGCCAAAGCAGACATCCGCCAATTGCACAAAGGGAGATAGTTTTTCCCTCGCTTCTTCAAAAGAAGACCACAAACTTTCGCGATAATTCAAGTCAAAGGAAACCTTAACACCCTGCCCCTTTGCCATTTCCATCAAACGAAAGGCCAGACGATAAATATCTGGATTCAGTGCAACTGTAATTCCACTGACATGAAACCAATCTACACCGTCAAACATACCTTCCAAATCATACTCTTCTTCCTTGGATAAGCTAAAGGCAGAATAATCACGGTCGTAGGTCACCTGACTAGGCCTGAGAGAGAAGCCCTTTTGATAATAATAAAGCCCCAGCCTTCCTTTTTTTCGAATCAGATGCTTCTGTCCAATCTGCCGTGCAAAGAGAAAGTGTTCTGCCATTTTTCCCACTTCATTCTTAGGCAGTGCCGTCACCAACTCAACTAAATGCCCCAACTGGGCTAAACTAGCCAAGACATTCAACTCTGAGCCACCAAATTGACATTCTAAACTAGATGCCTGTGTTAAGGTCTGATAATGAGGAGGAGATAGTCGCAATAAAACTTCCCCAAAAGCCAAAATTTTCTTCATACCGCCTCCTAGATGAAAGACCCAGCTGGAATCCTCCAACTAGGTCAGTTATTTGTTACTTATTACTTACCATCGTACTGGTCTACTTTGTACTTAGTTACATCAACATAATCCATATCAGATAATGGAACGTTTTTCGCAATCGCACGCACACGTTCTTCATCTTTAGCCGCTTTCATAACATGGATTTTCTCTTGAATACGAGCCATTTCTTCACGGTCTAGTTTGTAGAATTTCATCAAGAACAAGGATAGGCTCAAAACCGCTACTGGAATCACTGTCAACAGGACAATCAAGGCCATTCTCAAATCTGTAGAGAAGGCAGTTTCAACAGTTGGGTATTCTTTGCCAAATCCAATCGCCGCTAATACAAAACCAACCACCATCGGAGCAAATGAAGAAGCAATTGAGTCCGTCAATGAGAAGATAGTCCCAATCATACCTGACAAGTAACGACCAGATACTGAAGTTTCATAGTCTGTAATATCTGCACCCATGGTCAATACTAAGCCAGATGGAGCACTAGATGCATAGCGTGCAACAATGTAGACAACAAAGAATCCGATTGTATAGAGATTCCAATTCGTTAAATCTAACATTCCA